>CAJUJY010000012.1 GCA_910586555.1 uncultured Lachnospiraceae bacterium | reverse complement strand
AGTAGCCAATGCCTGCTTGCAGGCAATGCGGATTGCGAATATCCGCTTGACTTATATATATAGATAAAAGTGCGTCAAGGCTTTTATTGTCTTGAAATATAAAATGTTGCACCAGTGGCATCACTTCCATCAGACAGGCACAAAAGGCCGTCTTTAACAGAAATATACATTCCTGGCTGTGCAACACTTTCAAATGAAACACCATTATTCCCGTCTAAACCTGTTATGCTGTGGAACGTCTGTTTTTTTGCAGTTTCTTCTGTGGCATCTGCATCTTGTGCAAGTGTTATGCTGCCTTCTTCTTCAGCAGTAAGATACAGTCCTGGCTTATTTTCAGACTGTATTGAAATATATGCTTCATTGTCTGTATCTGATTTGCCAGCAGTAATTACCCATTCATTGTCACCTTCCATGCCAATGCCTGTTCCAGTCTTAATACCAGAATAAGGATACTCATTGTCACCAGATGAATTTATAAAAAATTCATGTGATATTTCACTGCCATCTTTTAATGCAATTTTATACACAGTGCCATTAATGCCTGCTGCCGTTTCCCTAACTGGGTTAATGCTGCCATCATCATTAAAATGCAGTTCTGTAATGCAAGGGCTGCGGCGGTAGCCATTGCCTCCAGGAAGTGAACCATTATGGTATACAAAATAAGTCTTTCCTTTAAAATCAAAAACTGCCATATGGTTTGTATTTGATGTAGCTGTAGGAAACATAAGTATCTTGCCAAAATCCCATTTGCCATGCAGAGGGTCATCAGTAACAGCATATGCCATGCGTTCACGCCAGCCATAAGCATAGAACAGGTAGTATTTTCCATAATATTTCTGGTCTTTATCCTGCCTCTGGTAAAGCCACGGGGCTTCTGTAAAATAATCAAGGCCTTCCTGGTTGTTTATAATATCTGCATTGTCTTCTTTTGAACCACATGTAATTTTGCCATCCCCGTTTAAATCTTTTACAGATACCATGTCTTCATTTAATTCACAAATATAAAATTTGCTGTTTCCCCAGGCAAGATAGTGGTGTATGGTACCATTCCCGTCTGTGCATGTCCATACTGTAGGATCAATATCGTCCCACGCACTGTTTTCAGGTGATGTAAGTGTTCCTTGTACCAGCGGCCTGCCAATATCTTTAAAACCCCCTGTGAGGCTGTCTGATACTGCAACACCGATTGACTGTTTGCCAAGTGAAGTTTTATCCCAGGTGCAAAAATACAGGTAATACTTTCCATTATATTTAGTTACCTGGCTTGCCCATGCTGATGAAGAGTTTCTTGCCCATGTTACATTTTCTGTATCAAGTCTGAATACAGTGCCTTCCTCTTTCCAGTCTGACATATTGGTAGTAGAATAGCAGATATATTCCGGGATATTGTAAATTGCCTTTGAAACTTCATTATCTGTTGACATGTCATGTCCTGTATAAAGGTATACAGTACCATCATCAGCCAGTACAGACGGATCCCCGCCATATGTATAACCCCCTGTGCCATTACTGCCATATACAGGGTTATTATTTACGCTTTTCATAATGAAAGCTTCCCCGTCTTTAATTGTAAATAATGGTTCTTCATTCCCCACATTTTCCTGGTTCTTTAAATCCCCGCTGCCAGCATCTTTATTTGTATTTGTGCAGCCTGTAACAGAAAACTGGATAGCTGCAAGGAATACAGTAAAATACAAAGCAGGTTTAAGTGCTTTTTTAATCATATTTTTCCCCATTTCTTATATAAATTTAATTTCTCCTGATAAAAATATTATAAGTGAAACAATATATTTTATCAATGCTGGCTGAAAAAATTTAAAATACTTATTGACAACTAATAAACATTAGAGTATACTAACTTATGTAAGTAATTCCTTAAATAAACAGCTTGTTTAAGGAAAATAAAATATAATTTATTTTGAATGGAGGGGTTATTATGCCACTGGCCATGATGAATATTGGTGAACAATGTGAAATTAAAAGAATTGGCGGAAGGGAAGACACCAGGAAGTTCCTTGAAAAGCTTGGTTTTACTGCTGGCGGGATTGTTACTGTGATTTCAAGTACAGGCGGCAGCCTTATAGTAAATATTAAAGATTCCAGGGTTGCCATAGGAAAAGACATGGCAAACAGGATTATAGTTTAATATATGCCAGCATAAATATACAATTTTAGGAGGTTGGAAATGAAAACTTTAAGGGAAGTACCTAATGGCAGCACTGCCAGGGTTGTAAAACTTAATGGCGGAGGCGCAGTGAAAAGAAGAATAATGGATATGGGCATTACAAAAGGTGTTGACATATTTGTAAGAAAGGTTGCACCTTTAGGTGATCCTGTAGAAGTAACTGTAAGAGGGTATGAACTGTCTTTACGTAAGGCAGATACAGAAATAATTATAGTTGAATAAGCTATATTTTTTGCATATAGGTTAGTGCATACTAATAAAAGGTAGAAAACACATACATTAACAAGGGTTATGAAACTATGGATATTTTAAATAATTTATAAAGAAAGGAAGCATTAATTATGGCAGTTAAAATTGCATTAGCTGGTAATCCTAACTGTGGTAAAACAACGTTATTTAATGCGCTTACAGGCTCAAACCAGTTTGTTGGTAACTGGCCTGGTGTTACAGTAGAGAAAAAAGAAGGTAAATTAAAGGGACATAAAGATATAACTATTATGGATTTGCCAGGTATTTATTCCCTGTCACCATATACACTTGAAGAGGTGGTAGCAAGGAATTATCTTATTAATGAAAAGCCAGATGTTATTATTAATATTGTAGACGGGACAAATATCGAAAGAAACCTGTATTTGTCAACACAGTTACTTGAACTTGGTATTCCTGTTGTTATGGCTGTGAATATGGCTGATCTTCTTGAAAAATCTGGTAAAAAGATAAATATTAGTAAATTAAGTACGCAGCTTGGCTGTGAAGTAACAGTTATTTCAGCACTTAAGGGAACAGGCATTATGGAGGCAGTAGAGAAAGCAGCCGCACTTGCAGGAAAGAAAAAGACGCCTGTAATACATAAGTTTTCAGATGATGTTGAGGAAATAATACAACAGGCAGAGGATAAATTAAACTCCACAATACCAGAGGAGAAAAAAAGGTTCTTTGCAATAAAATTACTTGAAAGGGATGATAAAATATCCCAACAGGCAGAAAATCTGCCAGATGTATCTGTTGAAATTGCAGAAATGGAAGAAAAGTTTGATGATGATACAGAAAGCATTATTACTAATGAACGGTATTTATATATATCACAGGTAGTGAAAGAGTGCTGTACCAGTAATAATAAAGGAAAACTTTCCATTTCAGATAAAATTGACCAGATTGTGACAAACAGGGTGCTTGCACTTCCAATATTTGCAGCAGTAATGTTTATTGTATATTATGTATCTGTTACAACTGTTGGCACATGGGCAACAGACTGGGCAAATGACGGGGTATTTGGGGAGGGCTGGAATCTACTTGGCATAAGTGCACTCCATGTACCTGGAATACCAGATGCTGTAGGAAACCTGCTTGATTCCATTGGCTGTGCAGAATGGCTTTCAGGGCTTGTAATAGATGGTATTATAGGCGGTGTTGGTGCAGTACTTGGTTTTGTGCCACAGATGCTTATATTATTTATGTTTCTTGCATTTTTAGAATCATGTGGGTATATGGCAAGGGTAGCATTTATTATGGACAGGATTTTCCGCAAATTCGGGCTTTCGGGGAAATCATTTATTCCAATGTTAATTGGCAGTGGCTGTGGTGTTCCTGGAATTATGGCTTCAAGGACTATTGAAAATGACAGGGACCGTAAAATGACAATAATGACTACAACATTTATACCATGTGGTGCTAAACTTCCAATTATTGCACTGGTTGCAGGCGCATTGTTTAACAATGCATGGTGGGTTTCATATAGTGCATGGCTTGTAGGAATTTTGGCAATTATATGTTCAGGCATTATATTAAAAAAGACAAAACTTTTTGCAGGGGATCCTGCACCATTTGTTATGGAACTTCCGGCTTACCATATGCCAACAGTTTCTAATATATTAAGAAGCATGTGGGAAAGAGGCTGGTCATTTATTAAAAAAGCAGGTACAATAATACTGCTTTCAGCAATTATCCTCTGGTTTTTACAAGGATTTGGATTTTCAGATGGAAAATTTACAATGCTTGGTGAAGAAGAGCTGGACAAAAGCATACTTGCAGTGCTTGGCGGAATAATAGCCCCAGTATTTGCACCACTTGGATGGGGTAACTGGAAAATGGCAGTGGCAGCAGTTACAGGCCTTATTGCCAAAGAAAATGTAGTAACAACATTTGGAATACTTTTTGGTGCTGGTGCAGATGCAGCAGAAGACACACCAGATCTTCTGGCAGCAATAGGAACCAGCATGACAGCGCTTTCTGCATATTCATTTCTTGTATTTAACCTTTTATGCGCACCTTGTTTTGCAGCAATGGGTGCTATAAAACGTGAAATGAACAATATAAAATGGTTTTTTACAGCAATAGGCTACCAGACAGTACTTGCATATATAGTATCACTTTGCATATACCAGCTTGGAATGTTATTTACGGGCGCAGGGACTGGTATTGGCACAATAGCTGCTTTTATTCTTGTAGCTGCCTTTATTTTCCTTTTATCCAGGCCATATAAAGAAAGCAGCCAGTTAAATATAAACCTTAAAAAAGCAGCCAGCCAGAACAGTATTATGTAATGCCATATGGCAGAAACGGAGCAGATTATGGGAACATTTATAGTAGGTTTAGCAGTTGCCATATGTGTATTCCTGGCAATACGCAGTATGGTAAAAGACAAAAAAAGCGGCAAATCACATTGTGGCGGTGACTGTAGCAGGTGCAAAGGACATTGTAATTAGAAAACCTGGAATAATTAAAATAACACTCCCTTAATAAAATCCCTGTAACAGTATATCTTTAAAAAAAGCTGTTACAGGGATTAATTTTATTATTTTAAATTAAATTTTTACAAAACCTGTTCAATTTGTAAAGCTATTGTGATATAATATAACAGGCAGAAACAAAGTAGCAAGGTATATTATTTAACGGAGGGGTTATATATGTTTTCATCTTTTGATACATTAAATGGTATTTTATCTGCTCCAGGAATGAAAAAGTGGTTCCACTTTCTTTTCTTAGAAGACCAGCTTGGCTGGTTCCCGGAAGAATTATGGGACGAGCCATTACGTCTTGCAGCTTTCAGGGGACAAACACCGTGGGGAAGTAATTTGCAGGGGCTGGCAGAGCAAATTGTTGATACAGCAAACCTGGTACTGGAAATACAGGCAGGAAAAAGGCAGTGCTTACATTTGCATGACTGGAATGCCTGGGAACCAGACAAAGGGGCAGACCTGCAAGACCCAGGCCAGACATTTATTATTACACCTACAGTAAAAACAGGCAAAGCTCCATTAAAACCAGCATTAATTATATGTCCAGGGGGAGGATATGAATTTGCCAGCTTTCAAAATGAAGGTACACCTATCCAGATTATAGCTGAAAAGAAAGGATATGTACCATTTATACTACGCTACAGGGTAGCTCCCTCCCGTTATCCAGAACCACAGATGGATTTACTGGAAACCATTAAATATGTCAAGGATAATGCTGCAAAATACCAGGCTGACCCAGACCGTACAGGCATTATAGGTTTTTCAGCAGGAGGCCATTTATGTGCATCAGCAGCGGCATTATATAAAACACTGCTGCCAGAAGCAAGACCCGATGCAGTTGTTTTAGGGTACCCGGTTATAAGCTTTGAAAAAAATATAGCACATGAAGGAAGTGTCCTGGCATTAACTGGTAAAGATGATGAAACACTGCGCCATACTCTTTCCATTGAAAACCTAATTAAACCTGGTTTTCCTCCAACATTTGCATGGGCCTGCAAAGATGATGATACAGTTCCATGTGAAAATACAAAAAGGCTTGAAGCCAGGTTAAAAGAAATGGGTATTGGGCATGAATGTCATTATTACCCGTCAGGCGGGCATGGCTGTGGTCTTGCTTATGGAAATACAGCATGGAGATGGAGTCTTGATATGTTTTCTTTTCTAGAAAAGTATCTTTAAAAACCTGGTTTAATTATAAAAGTTTTGATTGACATTTATAATTACATCTGATATTATAGTTAGGTACTGTTTAAGTACTGTAAGCGGAAGTGCTGGAATTGGCAGACAGGCATGATTCAGGTTCATGTGCCGGCAACGGCGTGTGGGTTCAAGTCCCATCTTCCGCAGTAGAAGGCGCAGAACCAGACCACAGAAGTCCAGGTTTTGCGCCATTTTGTATATTGAAAGAAGAAACCTTAAAAATATGGGGGCTTTTTTTATTTCTTTTAACCTTGTACTTTCTGTAACTTTCTCTTTTCCATCTCCGCTAAAAAGGCTCTTCCACCTTCATTATAGAAATTGTTTTTTTCTTGCACTGTCATATCTTTTGTAAGTTCATAGTGGTATTCCCTGATCTTATGAATATCTTCAATCGTAAAACCAGTACTGATAACTGGTTCTGTAATCATAATTATCCCTCACTTTCCAATTAAGTCGTCAAAACTCTTTTGTGTCAGTATTCCCATTTCAATAATTTTATTTGCTATTCCAGTAACATCTTCTGTAATATCCAATGTTGTAAACTGTATCTCATTCAGACAGTCAATAAGCTGTGTCTTCTTTGGTTCTGGACATTTTTCTAGTTCCCTTAGTGTTACAGTAGATAAATATACATTATATTTTCCAGCTTTGAACATTTCCCATAATTGTTGTGTGTCACCCATTTTCCCAGGTACATCCTCTTTTAATAAATGGCTAATAACCGATGTATCTAAATATACCTTTAATTTCCGAATAAATCCTCCATAATTTTTTTACATAGCTTCTTTATATATAATACCCTTTTTTGCTTCCTCAATCAATAGCGTTTATCAAATTTTCCTTAAGTCACATTTTCCGTATTAGAAGGCGCAGAACAGAACACAGACAGGCGTTTCAAGTGGTACCTTAAAAGGTAATCTAAAGGCTTCAGGAAACGCCATATACAACCAGACTGGTTACTAATTTACCTTATAGAAAAAATATATTAGTACTTATGTTGGCTGGTACAGGTACACATTCAGACCTGTTTAAAAATTAACAAGCATACTGCAAAAAAACTTCCAGGCTGTTATAATATTATTAAAACCCTTATGAAAGTATAAGAGTTTTATTTTTTTGCATAAAACTAGTATAACAATGGAGGAAATTATGAGGAAAATAACAGGAAAACTTTTAGAAAAATTCAGGGAATATCTTTATGAAGAGGAAAAGAGCACAGCAACAGTAAACAAATATATCTGCGATCTGGGCAAATTAATAAAATATGCAGATGGACGTGAATTAAATAAAAAACTTATAGTAGGCTATAAAGAATATTTACAAAGCAAAGGCTGTTATAAATCAGGCAGTATAAATTCCTTTCTTGCAGCCGCTAATTGCTTTTTCCAGTTTATGGACTGGAATGATTTAAAAGTAAAAACTATTAAAGTACAAAAAAAGGTATTTATGCCAAACAATAAAGACTTGTCAAAAGAGGAATATAAAAAACTTATAAATGCGGCTGAAAAATCAGGTAAAATACGGCTTGCCATGATTATACAGACACTATGTGCAATAGGCCTTCGTGTAAGCGAACTTTCATTTATAACCGTTAAAAGCGTAAACGAAGGTATTGTTGTAGTGTACTGTAAAGGGAAGGAAAGACAGATTCTTATTCCTAAAGCATTACAAACAAGGCTTTTATATTACATACACAAAAATGGTACAAAACAAGGAATAGTATTCTGTACCAGGAACGGCAATCCAGTAGACCGCAGCAATATATGGCGTGAAATGAAATCAATTTGTAAAAAAGCAGGAGTAGAACAGGAAAAAGTATTTCCACATAACTTAAGACACCTCTTTGCCAAAACATTTTACAACTCCTGTAAAGATATAGCAAGGCTTGCAGACATACTTGGACATAGCAGTATTGAAACAACAAGGATTTATATAATGACAACAAGCAGCGAATACCAGAAACAATTAGACGGAATGGAACTTGTAATTGGAAACTGGGGCATTCCTGGTATAGACAAAAAAATACAGAGTTAAAAAAATACAACATAATAAAAATTATGTTGTAACTGACACTATGGAATAATAGCATATTTATTTTTGTTTTTCAAGGTCTTTTGCGAAAAAACTTTTATGTTTTGTGTGGTTTTAATTTCCAAAAGTACTATAGAAATAATATTTTTATATTACAAATATCTATATATATCTAATTAAATGATATATTTGATATATGTAAGCAAACACACAGTATTATTATATTTTTACAAGTGCCATATTTTATACAGTTATGCTTAAGTTACAACATAATTTTTATAATGTTGTAGTATTGTATAGTAATTTATGATAACAAAACTAAAGTGTATTTTGTAAGAAAGAAGGATGCCATATATGCCACGGAAAGTGAAAAATACCTATATTATGCAACAAAGAGATGACTTTTATACTGCTAATGGACATAAGGAAATATATATGGAATATCCATTTTCACATTCTGCAAAAAATGGGAACAAAGAAATTAATTGCCAGCTTCCTATAAAAGAACTGGCAGAATTGTGGCTTACAAATATACAAGATGTTTTAAGGCCTTCTTCTTATGCCCGTTACCAGGCATATACAAGCAAATATATTCTTCCATATATAGGAGAATTGCAGTCTGGTGTTTTTAACAAGGAAGATTTGTCTGCCCTGCTTGGATTTTTACAGGCAGGAAGCAGGAAAACAGCCCCTCTTTCACAATATACAGTATATGTTGTAGAAAGTATTGTACGTGCAATGTTCCATTATGCTGTAGAAAAGAAGCTTGTTCCAGAAATTGAATTTGGAAAGGCTGGCTATATGATTAAAAATAAAAAAGATGCTTTGCCATTATCAGAACTGGAAGTACAACAATTAATAGACATAGCCAGGCAACAGGAAATGGATATACAGATACAGGTAATGCTCCCTCTTTATACAGGTGCAAGTTTATCAGAACTTTGTGGGCTTAAATGGGAAGATATAGACCTGGAAAATGGAAAAATCCATATTCATAGAAATTTAATGCGTGTACAACAGAAAAAAATAACAAAGGAAGAAGACATAGAAAATATAAGTGGTGATACAAAAAAGAATGGCAATAAAAAAACAGCAACAATTTTAAAAGAATTTGAACTTCCAGAAAGTGAATGCCGTGAATTTATTATACCAGAAAAACTAGCCAGGTTTCTAGAGAAGACAGCTAAAAAAAGGAAACCAGAAAAAGAAAAGTATGTGGCTGCAATTTATAAAAAAACTGCTATACAGGAAATAAAACAGCAACAGCCTGATGGCAGGACATTACAGAACCGGTTAAAGGTACTTGGCGAACAGGCATGGATTCCAGAGCTTACATTTAAAAGATTAAGGGATACATTTGCAGTAATGTGTTTACAAGCAGGCGGGGATTTATATAGTGTTGCATATGTACTTGGGGTCGGAACTAATGCAGTATGTGAGAGATATGGACAGTGGCTTGTAAAAAGTGACAGTTTTATAAGAGGAATTGGGTAATGGACATAAGCAGACAACATGAACTATATAAATTTATTCATAAAGTTGATAAATCAAAAATTCCTACCTGTAATATTATGGGAGTTGAAATTGCTGCCATTAATATGGACTGGCTTCTAAAGTTTACAAATAAATATATTAAGAGCCTTTCAGGAGATTATATGTGTGTTTCAAATGTCCATACAACAGTTACAGCATATGAAGATGAAACATATAAGGCAATACAGAATGGTGGTATAATGGCAATTCCCGATGGAGGGCCATTATCTTCTGTTGGTAAGAGGCGTGGATATAAAAAGATGAGCCGTACAACAGGGCCAGACTATATGGCAGAAGTATTTAAAATAAGTGTTAAAAAAGGATACAGGCATTTTTTCTATGGAAGTACTAAGGAAACAGTTGTTAAATTAAAAAAGATATTAGAAAAGGATTACCCAGGAATACAGATTGCTGGAATGTATAGTCCGCCATTCAGGCCAGTAACAGAAGAAGAGGATAATGAAATAATATGCCACATAAATAATGCCAGACCTGATTTTATATGGGTTGGGTTAGGTGCTCCTAAACAGGAAATATGGATGGCAGGGCACCAGGGCAAAGTAAAAGGTTTTATGGTTGGTACAGGGGCTGGATTTGATTATTTTGCAGGAAATATTGAGAGAGCACCAAAATGGATGCAGAGAAGTAATATGGAATGGTTCTACAGATTGTTCCAAGACCCAAGGAGGCTTTTTGGGAGATACCTGTATACAAATACGAAATTTATTTGGAATTCTTATATTAAAGGAAGATAGGAGCAGATGATAATGCAAAAACAAAGAATATTAATTGTCCATAATTATTATCAGGTTCCTGGTGGTGAAGATACAGTTGTAGCCAACGAAAAAAAATTATTAGAAAAAAATGGCCATAAGGTTATTTTATATAGTAAGAGTAATTCAGAATTAAAGAATATGAATATTTTTCAGAAATTAATGCTTCCTGTTAATATAGTTTTTAATTTTAAGACTTATAAGGATATTAAAAAAATTATTAAAGATAAGCATATAGATATTGTACATGTCCACAATACACTTAGTTTGATTAGTCAATCTGTATACTATGCTGCAATTTCTTGCAAAGTTCCAGTTGTCCAGACTGTACATAATTTCCGTTTCTTATGTCCAAATGCAACTTTTTATAGAAATGGCCATATTTGTGAAGATTGTGTAGAAAAAGGACTAGGATGTTCAATAAAACATAATTGTTATAGAAACAGTAAAATACAGACTATAGCATGTGTTATTAATATGAAGTTTCATAGACTAACTGGTATTTATAGTAAAATTAATTATATTTGTTTAACAGAATTTAATAAAAAAAAGATGTTAAAAATTAATAATGGAAAAAACATTATAATACCTCCTGCTAAAATTTATATTAAGCCTAACTTTACATTTGATTTATTTAAAAATAATTATAAAGCAGATAAAGGAGAATACTATTTGTTTATTGGAAGAATTGAAAAAATCAAAGGAATAGATTTATTAATTAATGCATTTAATAAAATTCCTGAAAAAAGATTAGTTATTGCAGGAAATGGTGAAGAATTGGATAAATATAAAAAAAATGCAGGAAGTAATATAGATTTTGTGGGTTATTTAAATAAAAAACAGTTATTAGAAAAATTAAATAATGCAAAAGCAGTAATTGTAACATCACAATGTTATGAAAGTTTTGGTATGATGGTTATTGAAGCCTATGCTGCACATAAAGCAGTAATTTCTACAAACTTAGGAAATATTAGACATATGGTTGTTGAAAAAGAAACAGGTATGAAATTTAAGTATAATTCCGTAGATTCTTTAATAAAGGCAATTTACCAATTTGAGGAATTAGATGCAAAATGTTTAGGAGAAAATGCATACAGGCTGTATAAAGAAAAGTATAATCCCACAATTAATTATAAGATGTTAAAAAATATTTATGATGACATTATGAATATTTAAACTTATATATAAAATGTATTTTAAATATATCTGGAGGTAAAATAATGAATTTATCCATTATAACAGTATCACTTAATGCTGAAAAATATATTGATAAAACAATAAATTCAATTTTAAATCAAACAGATCCAGTTTATGAGTATATTATAATTGATGGAAATTCAAAAGATAGAACATATAATATAATTTGCTCATATGAAAAAAAGTTTAAAGAAAAGGGAATTAGATATATTTATAGTTCTGATAAAGATAGGGGAATTAGTGATGCCTTTAATAAAGGAATCAAAAAAGCCACAGGAGATTTAATTGGAATAATTAATGCTGATGACGAGTTAATGCCTGATGCAAATAAAATTTTAAAAAAATATTATGAAAAAAGCAATGCAGGAGTTTTTTATGGAAATTGTCTTTGGATTGATAAAAAAAGAAATTTTAGCTATATTTCAAGACCCCGCCATAATTTAGATAAATTATTATATAACATGATTCTTATACATTCATCTACTTTTGTAAAAAAAGATATTTATAACAAGTATGGAAGATTTAAAATTGATTATAAGTATTGTATGGATAAAGAGCTGCTTTACAGATTTTACAAAAATGGAGTTAAATTTAAATATATAGATTTTGTTTTGACTAAATTTAAATCAGGTGGAATAAGTGACAGAAATAAATTAAATGTATATAAAGAAGGAAGCAAAATGGCATTAAGTTATGGAGAACCTTTTATAAAAGTTAAAATAATTGAGTTTCTAAAATGTATACGGGGTATAATTATAGATTCGTTGAAAAATACTTTTATATATAAAATAATTAAAAAGACAAAAGTAATCAAATAGAAGAAAGGTTTAGAATAAATATCAAAGTAATAAATTAATTTTTATTAATACAAATAAAAGGAAAATTATATGAATAAAGATTTGCTTAGACAAGTACAGCTTATACAATTAGAAATTTTAAAAGATTTTGTTAAAGTTTGTAATAAATACAACCTTCAATATTTTCTTGATGGGGGCACTCTTTTAGGTGCAGTAAGGCATAAAGGGTTTATTCCTTGGGACGATGATCTTGATGTTGCAATGCCTAGAAAAGATTATGATAAATTTTGTAAAATAGCATCAAAATGTTTACCAGATTATTTATTTTTCCAAGATTTTTATACAGATAATCATTATCCCAATGCATATGCAAAAATAAGAAAAAAGAAAACGGTATTTACTGAATTAATCTCACGGAATTGTAAAATGCAAAATGGCATTTTTATTGATATTTTTCCTTATGACAATTATCCAAGCAAAAAAATAGAACAAATTTGGCAAGGCATACAAATAGAATTTTATAAACATGTTTTAATATGCAAAGAAAACATTTATCCTTGGCTAGGAATGAGGAAAAAAAAATTAGTCCTTAAAATGACAGAGTATCTTCCATTCTTTTTTTTATCAAAACTTTTTAACCGTAACTGGATTGTAAAAAGATATGAAAAAACATTGATATTATATAATAACAAAAAATGTATTTATTTGAAAGAACCAGATTTAAGATATGGAAAAGTGGTTATTCCAGTTGATAGCTTAAAAGAATTTGTCAATTTAGAATTTGAAGGGGAGATGTTCCAATGTCCAAAAGAGTATGATAAGGTATTGGAAATATTATATGGGGATTATATGAAATTTCCGCCAAAAAGTGAGAGAGGAAACTGGCATCATATAATAGATATACAATTATAAATTGATAATTCTTTATAAATATAAGATTAATTATATAGTGAGGTAAAATAAAATGATTAATTTTACTGTTGGTCCAGTTATGTCTAGTGAAGAAGTATTGTGTATTGGTTCTGGACAAGTGCCCTATTTTAGGACTGGAGATTTTTCCAAAATAATGTTTGAAAATGAGGAACTTATAAAAAAATTTGCACATGCAGAAAAAGATGCTAAGACTGTTTTTATAACTGGTTCTGGTACTGCTTCTATGGAGGCAGTTATAATGAATGTTTTTAGTAAAAAGGATAAGTTACTTATAATAAATGGCGGAAGTTTTGGTAAACGTTTTGTTGAATTATGTGAAATCTATAATATACCATATACAGAGATTGTTTTAGAAACAGGTAAAGCTTTAAAACAAGAGATGATAGACAAATATAACGGAAAGAATTACACGGGATTTCTTGTAAATATGCATGAAACATCAACAGGGGTACTTTATAATATTAATATGATTAGCCAGTTCTGTAGAAAAAATAATATATTTCTTGTTGTTGATGCTATTAGTTCTTTTCTTGCAGATGAATTTGATATGTCAAAACTTGGTGTTGGGGTGATGATAACAAGTTCACAGAAAGCGCTTGCTTGTCCTCCAGGGGTTTCAATAATCGTGCTTTCTTGTGAAGCCGTAAAGCGTATTGAAAATAGAAATATTAAATGTATGTATTTTAATTTAAAAAATGCACTTATTAATGCTAAACGTGGACAAACACCATTTACACCAGCCGTACAAATTTTACTTCAAATTAATAGAAGGTTAAAAGAAATAGATAGTGCTGGCGGTGTTATACAAGAAATATGTCGTGTTGGAAATTTAGCAAAAGATTTCAGATGTAAAATTCAAAATCTTCCATTTAAAATTATTTCAGAATCTTTATCTAATGCTGTAACACCATTGCATCCATTAACAGCATCTGCTTATGACATATTTTTAGAATTAGAAAAAACATATAAAATATGGATTTGTCCAAATGGAGGAGAACTAAAAGATAAGATTTTCCGGGTTGGCCATATAGGAAATCTTACAGTTGATGATAATAATAAATTGATATGGGCATTTAATGATATGAAATCGAGAGGTTTAATTTAAAATAAAAAAAGAGTTATTTTTAATGTATTATAGGAGAAAATAATTATGTTAAAAGTAATTACATATGGAACATATGATATGTTGCATTATGGACATATTAATCTACTTAAAAGAGCTAAAAACTTAGGGGATTATCTAATTGTTGGCATTACTGCAGATGATTTTGATAAAGCCAGAGGAAAAATAAATGTTAAACAATCTTTAATTGAACGTATTGAAGCAGTCAAGTCAACAGGTCTTGCAGACAAAATAATAGTTGAGGAATATGAAGGACAAAAAATAGATGATATATGTAAATATGATATAGATATTTTTACAATAGGTTCTGATTGGTCTGGAAAATTTGATTATTTAAAAGAGTATTGCAAAGTTGTATATCTTGAACGTACACAAGGAGTATCAAGTTCTAAATTAAGAACACAGGAAAGAAACATTCGTTTTGGACTTGTTGGTGAATCACAATTTCTTAATAAAGTAGTAGCTGAATCAAAATATGTTAATGGCATTAATATAATTGGCATTTATACAAAAAATATTCATGTTATGCCTGATTCTTTAAAAAAATTAGATATAATAACAGATAACTTTGATATTTTAATTCATGAAGTTGATGCGGTATATATAAGATCATTACCTGAATTACATTATTTGCAAATAAAAAAAGCATTAGAAAGTGGAAAACATGTTTTATGTGAATCTCCTATAGTTTTAAAACAAGAGGAGTGTAAAAAACTATTTGATATTGCACAATCAAATAATCTTATATTAATGGAGGCTATTAAGACTGCATATTCTACAGCTTTTTCGAGATTATTGCTTTTAATTAAAAGTGGAAAAATTGGACATGTTGTTTCTGTTGATGCAACATGCACCAGTTTAAGAAAATGTAAAAATTTTAGTACAGAATGGAATGGAATATTTGAATGGGGACCTACAGCACTTTTGCCAGTATTTCAAATTTTGGGCACAAAATATAAAAATTATAATATTGTATCACATTTTTATGATATTGATAGAAAATATGACAGTTTTACCAAGATAGATTTTATCTTTGATAATGCTGTTGCTAATATAAAAATTGGAGATGGAGTTAAATCAGAAGGTGAATTAATTATTTCTGGTACAGATTGTTATGTATATGTTCCAGCGCCCTGGTGGAAGATGGATTATTTTGAATTGAGATATGAAAATCCTTTAGAGAATAAAAGGTATTTTTATCAATTAGATGGAGAAGGAATACGTTATGAACTTGTTGCTTTTATACGTGCTATTGAAAGTGGCAAAATTGTAACTAGTATCAATAAGGAAATAACATATGAAATCACTAGTATAATGGAAGATTTTATAAATAGGAGAAATATGACAATTATTTTATAATTAAGCTAATAAAAAATCAGGAGTCAATTATGAAAGTAGTCCATATATTATCAAAAGATATTGGTGGAGCTGCAAGAGCAGCATTAAGAATAAATTCTGCTTTAAAAACAATGTTTCTGGAATCATAACGATGAAAAAAAATTACGATATTATGAGGTAATTTGATAGATGAAAATTGGAAATCGAAAAACTGTAAATTTGAAAAAGATACTTACAATTTCTTCTTTGATGATATTGCTATCTACAACCTTTATTATGCATTATGAAAACAAAATATTGACATATATATATCTGCCTTTAGAACTTTTGTCAATAATATATCTTACCAAAGGAAACTTCCGAAAGATTAAACACAGTAAATATATGTTGTTCATAATGGCTATGGAGCTTGCAGTTTTGATACCGACAATTATAGAAAAGAGGCTCTCATATTCATATGGCTGCATGCTGATTGTAGAAATGTTTCTTGTTTTATATATTTTAAATAATACACAATTAGGACTTCAAAAAATAATTGCCGATTTATCTAACGCATTATCGGCACTCTGGATTATTGATATTATTTCTGTAGTCCTTCGGCTTATTATGAATAATTACTCTAATAGTGAGTTTGGATTTGTTGGGCATAAAAATAATCATGCTTTTCTCTTTGTTCTTGTGATTGGATTTAAAGTAATGAGTAATATTTTGACAGGAAAAAAGATAGTTGATAAAAAGATAAGAATTATTGCAATTATATGTATTGGTATAGAGTTTGTAGTAGGGTCAACAAGTGGCGCTTTTACGATTATTACGATTGTTTTGCTTTGCTTTTTGATGACAAAAGGGAAATTAAATGTTTTAAATTTAACAAATATGTTTATTGGAGAACTTGTTCTAAATTATATTCTGATATTTGCAATCTCCAAGTCAAAGATTATTCAGGATATATTAAATTTGATGGGAAGGGGTGTTGGAATGACAGGCAGAGGAGTAATGTGGAGATATGCATTAGAATTAATTGGAAAACACCCCTTGAGGGGCTATGGTCACGCTCAACCTGTTATAGTGTGGAACATGACAGCAGGAGATTATATGCAGAATCATTGTCATAATTTTTTCTTAAATTTAGTTTTAAGCGGCGGACTGATATATTTTGTATTATTCATTGGATTTGTACTGGTGGTTGCTAAAAAAATTAAAGATAACGGTAATAGTCCAGTACATAAAGTATTGGCATACACAATTGCATGTTATATTCTTCTAGGAACATCAGAGATAATTGTCACGGTAGTGCCAGTATTATTTCCGCTTCTGACACTTGGATTTTATTCAAAAAATATTATAAGGGCTGGTTTTATAAGTTATGAGGACAATAAAAGAAACCCTGTTAGAACACGAGGCAGCATGGTCACATATCAGGAAAGTAAAGAGAAAACTGGATGCTGTAAAGTCGGATCAAAAGCATTATGCAGAGATTAGGAGAATCACCTATAAGGAAATGAATAAGCTCGAAAAAGAGTTTAAAGGTAAAGTCAAAGAAATTTGCACAACAATTGACAATTATGCCCAGAATACACATCAGATTGAAATCAAAATTTCTAATGAAACAACGTTGATTTCAATGGCAGATATCCAGATGCTTTCCAATATGGGTGATCAGATGGGAAAGGTATTTCTTTATAAAGGGGAAATTTATAGAGGGATTTTTGAACAATCAAAAGAGGACTTCATTAGAATTTGGAGAAAAGGGGTTCTTCAAGGGTTAGCAGAATGCAATATAATCCCTAAGACAAGAATAGCTGGTTTTCGGACAGAAGAATTTCCAATCGTTCTGAGCGTTGAAAAAGTATATATGCAAAAGAATATTTTTTGGAGTTATTTGATGGTTGTTGATGCATGTGTAATGATTTCGTTGCTGTATACAGTACTTCAAAAATATGAAATAACTTTATGTGATGGGCACTTGAATAATGTATCATTCAACAAAGGAAAACCTATTTTTGTGGATATTGGCTCCATAATCCCTAAAAGGCCAACAGGAGCGGTTGAGGAATTATCTTTTGGTGGATTGTACCATTTATTATTTGGACTGCTTGGGAATTGTATGCTGTACCGCTTACCTAGCCATGATGGTGATAACAACAATATTTTTATCAACCCAAGGTTTTTCAACCAGTATACAAGAGAATACAGATATTGTCTTAAAAAGTTTAAATGTCTGATGTTCTTACATGGTGGAATTAGAAAACTTATGATTGTGCATAAAATGTTCGATTTGTTTGATGTAAGACCGGAATATATTAAACTCCTATTTGACGAAAACAGTGCCTATCACCCTGAGATTGAACCAGATATTTGTGATGCCTTCAGTAAAATGGTTAATTGGGAGGAGATCAAAGGTTGCACATTGGTTGATACAGGTGGTGTCTATCCAATTATAAACAATGTAATCAAAAATGGCTGTCGCTTTCAATTTGTTAGATTTCTGGATTTCAAAGAGAAAAGGCTTGACCTTTATTATCGGAATTATTCAGAATGTACTGATGTTTCATTTGGGCTTGTGAATTATTTATATCTACAGTCACAAGAACAGATAAATAAGCTGAGAGCAGATGTTGTATTTTGTTTAAATCCTTGCTTGAACAGCGCATCATTCCAAGGTATCAATATCCAGTCGGTAACTTATGCGATTCATCGTCTTGGAATGAAATATGCTATAGTATTTGTAGATTTGGGCAAAGATGGAATAATAAAAAGATTTTATAATGAATTCATAAATTCTCTGGGTAATTACTATGAATTACAAGAAGTAAGTATACATGATTTGCGATGTATTATAGGTAGAAGGATTTAGTATGATAATTAAGGAAATATTTGTCCAAGGCAAAAATAAATATAAAAATATGCCCATTGCTGCAAAAGCATCATTATGGTATATAGTCTGTAATGTATTGCAAAAGGGGATAGTCTTACTATCCATGCCAATCTTTACTAGGCTGATGTCAACATCGGAATATGGTATCTATACTATATATCAATCGTGGTATTCTATTTTTGTGATTTTTACATCTTTAGGATTGTATAACAGCGTTTACAATAATGTATTGACTAAATATCCAGAATCTAGTGCGCAAGCGACATCTTCAATGTTGGGATTGTCAACAAGCATTACTGCTATCCTTGGGATTGTTTTTTTGCTAACAAGTCAAATATGGGAGAATTTGACCAGACTTTCATCAGAACTTATTGGCGTAATGTTTTTACAAATGCTGTTTGAGCCTGCGATATATTTCTGGATGACAAGGCAACGATATGAATTTAAATATAAAGGAGTAGTTGCATTAACCTTATTAAATGCCATAAGTTCAACAGTTTTCGGGGTTTTTTTGGTTTTGTTTTCAAGTGAAAAAGGAAATTCCAGGGTTTTTGCATATGCAGGTACACAGGTTGTTATTGGGAGCATTCTCTATGTTATTTGCTTTTGCAAAGGCAGAACTTTTTTCTCTAAAAAATTTTGGAAATATTCATTGGAATTTTGTATTCCTTTGATACCACATTATTTGTCTTTTAGCGTACTTAGCCAAGCGGATAGAATAATGATTGGGAATATGTCAGGAAAGAGTGAAGCCGCTATATACAGTGTTGCATATAATATCGCAATGCTGATGCAGATTATAACAAATGCAGTTTCAAATTCACTTGGTCCATATACATACCAATCTATAAAAACACGAAAGTTTGATTCATTAAGAAAAACATCATCTATGCTTTTAATTGTAATGGGATTAGGCTGCTGTCTGGTTATGTTGTTTTCGCCGGAGATTCTTTATTTGTTTGCATCGAAAGAATATATGGCTGCTGTTTATATTATGCCGGCAGTTGTGTCATCAACATTTTTTATGTTTTTGTATCCATTGTTTTCGATAATTGAGTTCTACTTTGAAAAGCCTAAGTTCATTATGATTGCATCAACTGTTGGTGCAGTTTTGAATGTTTTATTAAATTATTTGCTGATACCTGTTTTAGGATATTATGCCGCTGGTTTTACAACTCTAGCCTGCTACATATTGTTCGCTTTTGCGCATTATACATTTTATAAAAGGATACTTGAAGAGAAGAAGGAGGAAATTGAAAAGATATACGATACAAGGCTTATTATGTTTATATCTATTGGCGTGGTTGCTTTTGCTGTATTGTCGATGTGGCTATATCGGTGGTTCATAATTAGATATTTATTGATTACTATAATAGTAATTCTTGGAGTAATTAAACGCAAGTCGTTAATTAATCAGCTAAAGCTGATAAAAAATAAGGAGGATAAATAAATGAAAATTCCGGTTTACCAGCCTTCTCTCACAGGGAACGAGAAAAAATATGTAGATGATTGTATTGATTCTGGATGGATTTCTTCCAAAGGGAAATACAATGATTTGTTTGCCGAAAAATTTGGAGAGTATATAGGTGTGAAATATGGAACTACAGTTTCTAATGGAACATTAGCGTTGCACCTTGCACTAATGGCATTGGGAATTGGGCCAGGAGATGAGGTCATTGTACCGTCGTTTACATACATTGCTTCCGCAAATGCAGTCAAATATACTGGTGCAAAAGTAGTCTTTGCTGATTCGAAAGAGAATAGCTGGCAATTAGATCCAGATGATATTGAACACCGTATTACAGAAAGAACCAGAGCTATTATGCCGGTTCATTTGTATGGTCACCCGTGTGACATGGATGCAATACTGGCGATTGCTAGTAAACACCGTTTGTTTGTTATTGAAGATTGTGCCGAAGCAATCGGCTCAGAGTATAAAGGAAAGAAGATTGGCTCATTTGGAGTTATTGCCGCTTTTAGCTTTTTTGGAAACAAAACGATTACTTGTGGAGAGGGAGGAATGGTATTAACAAATGATAAAACTTTGTATGAAAGAGCCATACACCTTAAGGGACAAGGCTTGGCGGCACATAGAGAGTATTGGCACGATATCATTGGGTACAATTATAGAATGACAAATATTGCCGCAGCAATCGGCCTGGCACAATTGGAACAGGTGGATTCTTTCGTTGACAGGAAGATTGAAATTGCTAATATGTATAAAAAATTGCTAGAAGGATTGCCAATAAAAGTACAAGAGTCTGTTGGTGATGTAAAACATACTTATTGGATGGTATCTATAACTTGTGATCAAATAGAAGACAGGGATAAACTAAGGGATTTTTTAAGAAATGAAGGAGTTGAAACAAGACCTGCATTCTATCCAATCCATACTATGCCTATGTATTCAGAGAGATATCAAAGATTACTTGTTGCTGAAAAACTTAGCTGGTCTGGAATGAATCTGCCTAGTTATCCAGGTTTGAAAGATAAGGAAATTAAGTATGTTTGTGACAACATTAAAAAATATTTTGCTATAAAATAAAAGTGGTGATGTTTATGGAAAAGATATGTATGATAGGTTGTGGTGGCCATGCGCATAGTGTGGCTGATGCATTCCTGGGGAGGTTTCCCGGTGCAGGTTTGAAATTTTATGATATTAATGCTAAAGATGGCGAAACGATATTTTCCTATGGTAAGGAGAGGTATTGCGCATATGCATTGCATCATATAAAAGAGGAAGATGATGATGTTCCTATCTTTATTGCTATAGGTGACAACCAAGAGAGAAAAGAATATGCGGGTAAATTTTGCAATGAGAATAACCTGATTTCTGTAATTTCCATAAGTTCAATAGTGAGTAAATTTTCAAGAATCGGGTACGAAAATTTCATAGGAAACATGGCATATATAGGGCCTGGTGCGAACATTGGAAATTTCAATATTATTAATACATCAGCGGTTGTTGAACATGAAGTCCAGGTTGGGGATTTTAACCACATTAGTGTAAACACAACTGTTTGCGGCCGCAGTAAAATTGGGTCGAATGTATTTCTTGGAGCTGGCTCTACAGTAATTGATAAAATCTCAATTTGTGACAATGTGGTAGTTGGAGCCAATTCGGTTGTTGTTGATGATATTAATGTATCTGGTGTTTACGCCGGAAATCCTGTACGGATGATCAAAAGATACGTTTAGAAGTATTTCTTTTCTCCCATATTAAGGAAAGAATATTATTATGAACATTATTCTATGTGGATATCATTGGACAGGATGTAATATATTTATTTTGAGGTGTTTTAATAATGGATCAAATACGTATCGGTATTACAGCAAAAAACTTTTATCTTTGGGATGGAGGTATAGATTTTATTGCTACTATTGCACAGGGTATTGAAAACGATGTTTCAGCAAGTTCGTATATCTTATTAAAGGATGATGGCTTCTTTTTAAAGATGGCAAAAATAATGAAAATCGTGCTGAAAAATAAACTCTCAATTAACAGGATACGATCCGAAGTAAAGAATTATCATTCGAGATATGATAAGCTGATAAGTGTTTTTCAGGAGTGTTCTCCTAATACCAGGATTCTCTGGTATAAAGGCAATTATTACGATGATGACCGCAAGATAATGGACTGTTTGCACAAACATTCTATTGATATCCTGATGCCATATAATGGCTATTTTATTGGAAACACAAAGGTTCCGTGGGTTGGATATATGTATGACTTCCAGCATGAATATTTGCCAGAATTGTTCAGTGAAAATGATATTAAGATACGTAAAGAAGAACTTGGAGTCAGGCTAGAAAATTCTAAATACATTATCGTAAATGCAAAAGATGTTAAAAATGATATCAAAAAATTCTATCCAGAGAATGACAGCACTATTTTTGTGTTACCGTTTGCGCCGTTTCAAAAACCTGAATATTTTGATAATAGTAATTTGTCGTTATATAATTTGCCAAATAGATATTTTATGATTTCCAATCAGTTTTGGCATCATAAAAACCATTTAGTTGCATTTGATGCTTTGGAAAAATTGTACAATGATGGCTATCATGATATTCATATTGTTTGTTCGGGTAAAATAGAAGATTCTAGAAATCCGGAATACATAAAAAAGCTAATTAATAGAGTGAAAGGGATGAATTGTCAACAGAATATTCATTTCCTTGGATATATACCAAAACCAGATCAAATTGCAATTATGAGAAATGCGGCAGGATTGATTCAGCCTACTTTGTGCGAAGGCGGACCAGGAGGCGGGGCAGTTTATAATGCGTTATGCCTTGGCATAACATGTTTGATTTCCGATATAAGAGTTAATCGTGAAATCATTGGATATGATAATGTGTATTTTTTTAATCCTAACAATTCATCGGAATTGGCAAAACTAATGTTAGATCATAGTTTGGACGATAGACTGCCTGATGATCTTGTAGAAAAAAAAATAGAAGAAAATAAACGGTATTATTGTAAGAGCATAATCAACTTTGCAAAGAAAGTCGTGCAGGATTTTCAGATAACGGAGTAGGTGCTGAATCGATAAAAACATTGTCTGTTTGCATTGATGCCTTTGACTGGGATAACTTTTCAAAAAAGAAACTAAAGGGGTGTAAAATGAAAATAGAAACTAATTTGAACCTGGTAAGTCAATTTAGAATTGAATTAATGGGTATTGCTGCAATAAGTATTTTTATGATGCACTCTGTTCAACAGGAATTGTTGGTATGCAACTATATTCTTTATAAGCCTTTTGAGCTATGGGGAACATTTGGGGTTGATGTGTTCTGCTTGTTATCCGGCATTGGTATTTATTTTTCCCTTAATAAGAATAATGATTTAATGATATGGGCGAAAAGAAGATTGAAACGTGTTTATGTTCCATACATTATTATAGCAATCATATTTAATGCTTCTATCTTAAACAGGAGTGTTTATTCCTGGCTGCTCCGCCTATCAACATTGCAATATTGGTTCGCTTATAATGATGTGGGCTGGTATGTATCATTTATATTGCTGATGTATTGCATTTCCGCCTTTGCTTTTAGCAAACGGAACAAAGAAAAAGAATTAAGTCCAAGATTATATTTTCTAATAGTGATTGCTGTATTAATTAATATGTTACTGGATGTTTATAACCATTTTTTTTATGAAAGGTATGTACATTTTTTACATGCATTTCCGGCATATATTCTTGGTATTTTGCTTGGTGAAAAGAACAACAGAGGACATAATGTTAAGCGTGAATCTGTACTTATTGCAGTTGGTGCAGCAATTGGAGCGCTCGTCCTGCGGGGAATTTTACCTGCTTTAACATTGTCTTTGACAGGAATTTATAAATTAGGGAGCAGCTTTTTGTTTGTGTCCATCACATCTTATTTGTTGGACAAAGTGAAGAAAGTTAAGCTTTTAGACAAGATGGGGGAGGTATCCCTGGAATTTTATCTAGTCCATGTGTATATAATACAATGCGTAAAACACTATAACGCAACATATTTGTTTCAAGATTATTTCATTATATGGGTGTTATTTTTCATTTGTTCTTTTGCGTTTGCGATAATTATTAACAAAATTTGCAAAATAATCACTTGAAGCAGAAAAGATTTTTCCGGCAATTTCTTCTGCCCTTGTTATGACGCTATGGTCTTGAGGAGGCATGGATATGCATAGAAAGAAAAAACATAAAATCTTATGTATTTTAATAATCATTGGACTCGTGGCTTTTTCTGGGCCAGCGGCATTATGTCTATACTTCAACTGGACAACAAAGCAGAGTTCTATAGAAAATGAAACATTAAGAGCATATCTTAAACATACAGATGATAAAACAATAGCAGATTATACAGATGAAGAGTATAAGAAAAATGATCTTCCTAATCCGGTTATAGTTAAATCTCCTACAGATGGAATATTGGAAATTTCATCTTCTTTTGGATTTGAAGACTATATCAAATATGTATGCACAGATGGATCTAATAACATCTATAATTTGACACCGGATACTCTCTATTACTATCGTGTTAAATCTGATGAAAATGACGAAATTGTAAAAAGAGGATCTTTTTTTGTTAGCGGCTCAGTAAGAATGCTATGGATTGACGGGGTTTACAATATCCGTGACATAGGAGGATGGGATACTCCTAACGGACCAATCAAATATGGAATGATATATCGTGGCAGTGAACTGGATGGCAATCACAACATAGAAATAACAGAAAAGGGGATTCAAGCATTTATAGATACAGGGATTAAAGCAGAGGTTGATCTTAGATCAGATGCAGAAATAGAAAATGTCGCATATCCAGTTCAAGAATATATAGATTACTCAAGGCTTCCGGTTATGGCATATGTTGATGGTATTTCAGATTTTGAAGCATATAGTACGGTTTATCGATATATATTTGATTGCGTGTTAAATGATAAGCCAATCTATATTCACTGTTGGGGAGGGTGTGACCGTACTGGAACAGTTATAGCTTTGCTGGAAGGCATTCTTGGTGTTTCAAAAAAGGATATTGTGAGGGATTACGAATTGTCCTCATTTTCTATTTTTGGTATGCGGGAATATGGAGAAGGTACTGAAGGCGTTGCATTTAAAGAAATGATAGATTACATCGAAAAAAATTATGAAGGGCATAGTTTTTGGCAAAAATGCAAGAATTATTTTTATGATTTAGGATTTACAGCAGATGAAGTAGAGCAGTTTTGTAGCAAAATGATTGAATAAAATTTATAGAAATAATATTTTTTAATAGGAGGATGCTAAATGTTTCAATCATTATTTACAAATTCACCAAATGTTTCTTCTAACCGTATAATTTATACGCCTTCTTTATTTGCGCGTTCTTCTCTTTTGTATCTCCAGGAAACAGGTACTTTGTCTGCTACAGATGTACATAAATCATCACGTGAAAATTTAATATCATATTTATTTTTTATCGTGCTTTCTGGTGCAGGCATACTTACATATGAAGGAAGGGAATTTGAGTTGTATCCTAATGATTGTGTATTTATAGATTGTAATAAACCATATTCGCATACAACATCTGAAGAACTGTGGAAACTTAAATGGTGTCACTTTAATGGACCAGAAATGAAAAGCATTTATGATAAATATAAAAAACGTGGTGGTAAACCTGTATTCCAGGCTTCTTCTAATAGCTATTCTACTCTTTTGGACAATCTTTATGATGAAGCAGTATCATTTTCGTATGTAAAGGATATGAAAATTAATTTATTGCTTTCAAATTTATTAGTTTATCTTATGGAAGATGCATGGGATCCTGAAAATATAGGATTGACAGATAGACAAAGGGAAATCCAGGAAGTACGTATTTTTTTAGATAATAAATATAATACTAAAATCACCCTTAATAATCTGGCAAATCATTTTTTAATGGATAAATTCTATTTATGTGAGCAGTTTAAAAAACAATATGGTATTACAATAAATGACTATTTGACAAGCGTAAGAATTACTGAAGCAAAAAAGATGCTGCGTTTTACTGATAAGACATTAGATGAAATTGCATATAATATAGGAGTTAATGGTGCTGCTTATTTTAGCAGGCTTTTTAAAAAGGTAGAAGGAATAAGTCCAAGTAAATTTAGGAAAATGTGGTAAACGTAATTATTTATATAAATATGTTATAACTAAAGGGAAAAAATATATTATAAAACTTTTTTATATAAAAAACATTTATTTATTAACAGGTAATTTTATTTTTATAAAACTAAAAACTAAAGTATAAGCTATTGCTTACAGTATGAAAATAGAAAATAAAATATTAATTAAAACATATCTAAATATATGTAAATTTGGCAATTATCTGAGAGTTTCTATTTGAGAAAAACAGTATATTCAGATATTTATTTATGCTTTGATTAAAGTAGATAAAAAAATATAATAATGCAAATTAATAGGAGAAGAATAATGGAAAAGTACTCTATAAAGAATAATTTTAACAGAAAAATTTATCTTGATATATTAAGGATTACAGCTATTTTTTTAGTATTATTTACTCATACAGGAATACGTGGATCTAAGTTATATACAGTAACAGATAATAATTTTTTAAGATATATTTATGTTATATTTGACTGTTTTAGAACTATCAATAATCCGCTTTTATTTATGATTTCTGGCGCTCTTTTATTAGGGAAAGAAGAAACAATAAAAGAAATATGGAAAAAACGTGTTTTAAGGTTTTTGATAGTTTTAGTAATTTTTACTTATATTCAGGCTATATATAATTGTATTATAAATGATTCTTTTGATGGATTTAATATAAAAGATATTTTTGTAAATATGTTAAGCGGACCAGTAAGAACAACATATTGGTATCTATATAGTTATATATCATTTTTAGTTATGCTCCCATTTCTTAGAAAAATTGCAGTAAATATAAATGAAAAAGAATTTATATATTTATTTTTGATAACTGTTATAACAATGGATTTATTTCCTTTAATTTGTATAGCGTTTAATATAGAAAGAATTAATTTTAGCGTTTTTTTAAATTCTTTTACTACAATATTCCCATTATTTGGTTTTTATATTGATAGAAACTGGTGGGGGGGGGTACAGCTATATAAGAAATATAAATGGTTTTATCCATTATTAATGATAATAGCAGTTACAGGTATTTTAGCAGCAGCCAAGCTTACTATATGGAATTTTAACCAGACAGGTAACTGGGGGGAAAGATATATTACAATGTTTTATAGTACAGTAGCAATTTTTATTTTTATTACTATAAAACAATTTTCAGAAAAATTTTTTAATAGTAATGAACTGGAAAATAAAAAAACTATTTATAAAATTATTAAATTTGCCAGTGGTACAATGTTTGGAATTTATTTGCTTGAAAATATGTTAGAAGCTATTACAAATTTTGTATATATCTGGTTATCTGGTTTTATGCCATCACTAATTGCTTGTTTTATATGGCTTTTAGTAACAATGTTTTTAGGAATTGTTATAATTGGTATAGCTAAGAAAATTCATATAGTTAATAAGATTTTATAAAAATATTCTGATTAAATTAAAAACAGAAATAAATTTAATATATATATGTTTATTTATGAGTTGTCAAAAGAATAGGAAATATGAAAAAAATATTAAACTGTGTAAAAGAAAACAAAGGATAGTAGTATCTAATATTATTTATACATTCTTTGTTATACATATACAGTCAAGTAATGAAGGAAGACATATATAGTCATCTTCTATTTTGCTGTTAACTATATTTTTTGTTGTATTATTATAAAATTTAAAATTTATTATACAAAAATTAAGTATTAATATAAAATAAGGGATTATATATATATAATGTTGGTTACAAATATGAAGATGTATATATCTTATAAAACCCCAAGATAATATAAAAATTTCCCAAGATAGTGAATTTAATTAAATTATTTATGTTGATAAAATTATAATAATTATACTTCTTTAGATATGAAAGGAAAAGAAATGGATATTAATAGAATTAAAAAACATTTATTTATTGTAATGGGATATGAACATTATAATCCGCTTGGTGTAATAAGGAGTCTGGGAGAGAATGGCATTTGTCCAGTTGTTATGCTGCTTAAATCAGATATGAGAATTGCTTCTGTAAGTAAATATGTAGATAAAAGAAGGCTTTTTATTGTTAATAACTATGAAGAAATGTATAAAATTTTACTTAAAAAATTCAGCCATTATAAATTAAAACCTTTTATAATTCCATGCGATGACAATATTACGGAATTGCTTGATAAGAAATGGGATGAAATAAAAGATATTTTTTTTGTGAGTAATGCAGGGGAGAGCGGAAGAATTACGCATTTTATGAATAAGTGGACTATATGTGAACTTGCTAAAAAAAATGGACTTAATATTGCTGCTTCATGGCGGATTAAAAATGGAGAAATCCCACAAGATATTGTTTATCCTGTTATTACTAAACCACTGACATCATATATAGGATGGAAAGATGATTATTATGTCTGTTATACAGAAGAGGAATTAAAGGCTGCTTTTAAAGTTATTAAGGGGGGGGGGATTTTATTACAGCAATTTATCTATAAAGTAAATGAATTGTGTTTAGATGGAATATCAATTAACCATGGAAATGATTTATTTATATCCATTGCATCAAAGTATACTTATATTTTACCAGATTATTATAGTATGGAAATGGTGGTGAGTAATTTTAATGATAAATATTTCCAGAATATTTTAAATAAAATGTTTAAAGAAATCGGATATGAGGGCATTTTTTCGGCAGAATTTATGATTGATAAGGATGGAAAATACTGGTTTTTAGAAATTAATTTAAGAAATTCAGGCTGGAGCTATGCGTCAACAAAACTAGGAATGAATCTTCCTTTGCTATGGGCTGATGGCATGTTAAATGGAAAAAAACCAATAAATGCAAGAAAAAAAATTCCAGATAACTATATAGCATTAGCAGAAGTTGGCGATTTTGAACACAGGGTTAGAAGATTAAAGCAAATTAGTATTTTAAAATGGTTCAAAGGTATATTAAATGCTGATTGCCTTTATGTCTGGAACTCTAAGGATATAAAGCCTGCTATTATATATTGGTATTGTAAAATGAGGCGCTTTATAAAGAAAAAAATTTATCATAAAAAATCAAATTAATATTAAGTAATGTTTATTTTGTCTTTATCGGAGGTTTAGAAAAAAATGAATAATAGAAAACATATAAATTTTGTTTTTTCAATATCTATAGTTTTATGTTTAATGCTTGTCGTATGGGGAATAGCTGCCCCAGATTCTTTTGAAAAAATAGCGAATGCAATGAAACATACAATAACTATATATATGGGATGGTGGTACGTTCTATTAATGACAGTTTTCATTGGCTTTATTTTATGGTTATGTTTCTTTAGTAAATATAAAAATATTAGATTGGGGGATGATAATGCAAGCCCTAAATATTCTTTCCGCACATGGTTTGCAATGTTGTTTTCGGCAGGCATGGGAATAGGATTGGTCTTTTGGGGAATTGCGGAACCTTTAAATTATTTTTCAAATCCTTTGGAATGTAAAGCAGGATCAGATGATGCAATGAAATTCGCAATTCAAAAATCATTTTTACATTGGGGAATACATCCTTGGTCAAATTATGCAGTTTTGGCTTTAGCTTTATCATATTTTTGGTATAGAAAAAAGAAAAAAGGGTTAATAAGTCCTATTTTAATTCCTATTTTTGGAGAAGAAACTGCTAATGGAAAATTAGGAAGATTAGTTGACATTTTAGCAGTAATTGCTACTATTGCAGGTGTATCAACATCTTTAGGACTTGGTGCTATGCAGATTAATGCAGGGTTAAATAAATTGTATGGCATTCCACAAAACAATACAGTTGTTACAATAATAATTATTATTGTAACAGTGGTTTTTTTGACATCTGCATTAACAGGCGTTGATAAAGGAATAAAATTATTATCGAATATTAATGTGTGGTTATTTTGCATTATAGCAATAATATGTTTATACATAGGCAATACAATTAATATCATTAATACTATTATTGAAGGTACAGGTATTTATTTACAAAATATTATTGAGAATACTTTGTCTATAGGGGCTTTTGGTAATTCAGAATGGTATGGTTCATGGACTGTTTTTTATTGGGGCTGGTGGATAGCCTGGGCACCATTTTCATCTGTGTTTATTGCTAGAATATCAGAGGGACGTACGATAAAGGAATTTTGTATTGGTGTTGTTATGGTGCCAACATTTGTTTCAACTATTTGGTTTTCTATCATGGGAAGATTGGGAATGGATTTAGGTATTGATATTGCAAAAGAAGCTATAAAAAATACATCAACAGCATTATTTGCAGTATTAGAGAATTACCCATTTGGAAGCATTATTTCATTACTAATAGTAATCTTATTGTGTATATTTTTTATTACATCTGCAGATTCCGCAACATTCGTTTTAGGAATATTAACTTCAGATGGAAATTTAAACCCAAAGGCATGGAATAAAATTATTTGGGGAATAGTTTTATCTTTAATGGCTATATCTTTAATTTTATTTACAGAAAATGGATTGAATATGTTGCAAACAATATCAATAGCAGGAGCATTACCATTTTCTTTTATTATGTTATGTGCAGTAATAGCGCTCATTAAGTCATTTTCAAAGCATAAAACAGATGATTTATATTAATGTAAATAATTTTATGTATTTAGGAGTATTATGAAAACTACTGAAGATAGAAAGCAGAAGGAATAAGTTCGGTTTGTTTCCGTAAAATGTGGCAGACGCCAAACAAGTTCTAAATATATAATGATACAATTAAGTAAAAACGGAGGAAAAAATATATGTTTGAAATAATTTTAAATATCTTATGTCTGGGTATTTCTACATATCTTATGGGATCAGGCTTTTTACATATTATAAAATTTCCAGTGTCAGAGCCTGTTTTTACAAAAAAAAGGAGGGGGGGGGGAGAAGAAAATAGTGGTGCTGGACTAGATCTGGCTATAGTTTCAGGATTATGTATTTTAACTGTATATGCGGAATTTTTTAGCTTATTTACAAATGTGGGCGGATTAGCTTTTTCTTTTGTAATATTAGCTTGTTTTGTTATTTTGTTTTTTTTAAAGAAGGAAGTTTTATTTTCTATTAAGAAATTTTTTTCTAAAGATATGGCTATAAGAATTGTTATTATTATATTAATTGCAATACCTGTACTTATACTGGCAAACCAGCCTGCATCACATTATGATACTGATTTGTACCACGCACAAAGTATAAGGTGGATTGAAGAGTATGGAATTGCACCTGGTCTTGGGAATTTGCATAACCGCCTTGCGTATAATAGTGCATTCTTTTCTTTACAAGCGTTATTTAGCTGGCGCTTTATTCTTGGACGTTCATTACATTGTGTTAATGGATTCGTATTTCTTTTTTTTATTTCTTATGCTATTTGCACAGCAAAAGCCTTTAAATATAAGAAATTTTTTGTATCAGATTTTTTAAGAATTGTAATGATTGCATATTTTAATTATTCATTAGTGATAAGCTCTCCAGAAACAGACCATTTTGCATTAGGTCTGGTTATATATATTTTTATAAAATGGACAGAATTATGGGAAGAAAAAAATGAAGAAATTGAAAATTATGCAGTTTTATGTTTATTTTCACTTTTAGCAGTTTCTGTAAAGTTATCGGCTGGAATGATGGTATTATTAACAATATATCCAGCATACAAGATGATAATAACACGTAATTGGAAACAGGTTTTTAAATATACAGTTGCAGGCATTATAATTATCATACCATTTTTAATACGGAATATTATTATTTCGGGTTATCTGTTATATCCATATCCAGAAATTGATATATTTAATTTTAACTGGAAAATGACACCAGAAAGCCTTTTACGTGACAGGCATGAAATTAGTGCATGGGGCAGAGGGTTAAATGATGTTAACCGCTATGAAGCTGGTTTTAATGAATGGTTTCCAGGCTGGTATAATAATATGAGTAAAACATTACAGAAAATGCTGTTTTTAAATATACCAGCAGCAATGGTTGGAATAATTACTGGTGCATGGAATATAGCCAGAAAAAAGGATATTAATTTTATTGTTATTGTTTGTACAATGATTGCCAGTATATGTTTATGGTTTAAAGGTGCTCCTCTTTTAAGGTATGGTATGTGTTATATTATTATGCTGCCATTATTTATTGTAGGTTATATAGTGGTAATTTTACAAGAAAAATGGAAATTTTACACGTCTTCAATAATTGTTTTAGTTGCTGCTGGTTCATATCTTATGCAGCCTGTTATATCTGCCGGGGTTAATTCAGAATGTGGTTCATTTTCATATTCACAGGATTATAATGTACGTGAATGTATAAAGCAGGATATTGGAAATTTTGAGTTTTACTATCCTGTTTCTGGAGATCAGACAGGATATCATAATTTTCCAGCTACACCATATAAAACATGCTTGGAAAAAATAGAAATGCGTGGTAAATCTTTAAGAGATGGTTTTAAACTGAAAGGTGGTAATTAAATGGACAGGATTGCAGTTTTAATTCCTTGCTATAATGAAGCAAAGACAATCGAAAAGGTAATAAAGGATGTGAAAGTTTATCTTCCAGAAGCAGTTATATATGTATATGATAATAATTCTACAGACCATACAGCAGAACTAGCGGAAAAAGCAGGTGCTATTGTGCGTTATGAAACTATGCAGGGAAAGGGTAATGTTATACGCCAGATGTTCCGTGAAATTAATGCAGAATGTTATATAATGATAGATGGTGATGATACTTATCCACTGGACTGTGCCAGCCAGATGGCAAATGAAGTGTTGTTACATAATGCAGATATGGTAGTTGGTGACCGTTTATCTTCAACTTATTTTTCAGAAAATAAAAGACTTTTTCATAATTCAGGCAATTCTATTGTGCGTAAAAGTATTAATTATTTATTTCATTCAGATGTAAAAGATGTTATGACTGGTTACAGGGCATTTAGTTATGGTTTTGTAAAAACGTTTCCTGTTCTTTCAAAGGGATTTGAAATTGAAACAGAAATGACAATTCATGCAGTTTTTAATAATATGCATATTGAAAATGTTGTTGTCAGCTACCGTGACCGTCCCGATGGAAGCTTTTCAAAATTAAATACATTTTCAGATGGATTTAAAGTTATAAAAACAATCTTCAGGCTTTTTAAGCAGTACAAGCCACTACAGTTTTTTGGCAGTATCTCCTTGGTTCTTATTTTGCTTGCACTGGGCTTTTTTATACCAGTATTTTTAGAATTTTTAAATACACATCTGGTGATGCGTATTCCAACACTTATAGTATGTGGATTTGCAGCACTGGCAGCAATACAGTCATTTTTTTCTGGTTTGGTTCTTAGTAATATGACTGAACAGAAAAGAAGGGATTTTGAATACCAGCTTAACCAGGTGAATAACTGGCAAAGCCAGGAAAACCTGAAATAACAGGTTATTATATTTTTTTGGAAAAAACAGTTATTATTTGCGGTTAAACCCCAAGATAGTGCAAGAATTACCCAAGATAATGAATTTATTTAAAAGCTTTATGCTGATAAAATAATATTTATAAAGTATACCAGATTGAATGGAGGGTTTTTATGGCAAAGAGAGCACTTATTACTGGTGTAACAGGGCAGGATGGTTCTTATCTTTCAGAATTTCTGCTGGAAAAAGGGTATGAAGTATATGGGATGATACGCAGGTCTTCTGTTGATTTCAGGGAACGTATTGCCCATTTAGAAGGGACTCCTGGTTTTCATTTGAAATTTGGGGATCTGGGAGATTCTATCAGTCTTGTTAAGTTAATTGGAGAGATAAAACCAGATGAGATTTATAATCTTGCAGCACAAAGCCATGTACAGGTTTCGTTTGATGTGCCTGAGTATACAGCAGATATTGTTGCAACAGGTGTGCTCCGGGTACTTGAGGCTGTACGTGTATGTAGCCTTGAAAAGACATGCAGGATTTACCAGGCTTCAACATCTGAGCTTTATGGAAAGGTTGAAGAAGTACCACAAAGTGAAACTACACCATTTCATCCATACAGCCCTTATGCAGTTGCTAAACAGTATGGTTTCTGGATTGTGAAAGAATACAGGGAAGCATACAATATGTTCTGTAGTTCAGGCATTTTATTTAACCATGAGTCAGAAAGGCGCGGTGAAACTTTTGTAACACGTAAAATTACACTTGCTGCTGCACGTATTGCACAGGGAAAGCAGGACAAGCTTTATCTTGGCAATCTGTCTTCTTTACGTGACTGGGGATATGCCAAAGATTATGTTGAGTGTATGTGGCTTATTTTACAAAATGAAAAACCAGATGATTTTGTTATTGCTACAGGTGAACAACATTCTGTCAGGGAGTTTGCTACACTTGCTTTTAAATATGCTGGAATAGATATTGTATGGCAGGGTGAGGGAATGGAAGAGAAGGGCATTGACCAGGCAACAGGAAAAATAATTGTGGAGGTGAGTCCTGATTTTTACCGTCCTACGGATGTTGTGAATTTACTGGGTAATCCTTCCAAAGCTAAAAATGAACTAGGCTGGAATCCTGTAAAAACAAGTTTTGAAGAATTAGTAAAAATCATGGTTAAATATGATATGCAAAAAGTGGCTGTTGAAAGGGCAGAGGAGCATATCAGGCTTAACTTGGAAGAGTATCTGGAAAAAGGTGTGGTTAAATAATTTCCAGTATTAATGATAAAGGGAAGATAGATATATATGATGGATAAAAATGCGAAAATTTATGTGGCGGGGCATAATGGAATGGTTGGCTCTGCTATTACCAGGGAGTTAAGGAAACAGGGCTATACAAATATTATTACAAGGACACACGCAGAACTTGACCTTTGCAGGCAGGAAGATGTGGAAAGTTTTTTTGAAAAAGAAAAACCAGAGTATGTTTTCCTGGCGGCTGCTAAGGTAGGAGGAATTGCAGCTAACCAGGAGGCTCTTGCGGATTTTATGTGGTTTAATATGGTTCTGGAAATGAATGTTATTAATTCTGCATGGAAAAATGGATGCAGGAAACTGGAATTTCTAGGCAGTTCATGTATTTATCCAAGATTAGCACCACAGCCTATGCCTGAAAGCTGTTTATTGACAAGCAGCCTTGAAGAAACTAATGAAGCTTATGCACTTGCTAAAATTTCAGGTCTTAAATACTGTGAATATTTAAACAGGCAGTATGGTACAGATTATATTTCCGTAATGCCAACAAACCTTTATGGGCCTAATGACAATTACCATCCGGAACATTCACATGTACTGCCAGCCCTTATACGCCGTTTCCATGAAGCTAAAGTAAGCGGGGCAGAGGAAGTTGTCTGCTGGGGGGATGGCTCTCCCCTGCGTGAATTTTTGTATGTTGATGACCTGGCAGATTTATGCGTTTTCCTTATGAATAATTATTCTGGAAATGAAACTGTTAATGCTGGTACCGGCAAAGAAATTTCTATAAAAGAGCTTGCACTGTTAGTTGCAAAAGTTACTGGTTATAAAGGGAAAATTGCCTGGGACACAAGCAGGCCTAATGGCACACCAAGAAAACTGCTTGATACAAGCAAGGCAGAAAGGCTTGGCTGGAAATATAAAACAGGATTAGAAGAGGGTATAAGGCTTAGTTATGAGGACTTCCTTAATAATCCGTTAAGGGCTGCCAGATAAACTTTAATTTTTTAAAGCATACAGGACAGAGAAAGGAATTGTGTAAATATGAATATTATTTTATTATCTGGTGGTTCTGGCAGACGTTTATGGCCGCTGTCTAACGATATAAGGTCAAAACAGTTTATAAAAATTTTTAAAAAAGAAGATGGGACATATGAGTCTATGTTACAGCGGGTTTACAGGCAGATCAGGAAATCAGATGCAGATGCCAGGATAATTATTGCAACATCAAAGACACAGATATCTGCAATAAATAACCAGCTTGGGGACAGCGTGGGCATATCTGCTGAACCATGCAGAAGGGATACCTTTCCTGCTATTGCACTTGCTACATCATACCTTGCAGATGTTATGAAAGCAGGCCTGGAAGAACCTGTAGTGGTATGTCCTGTTGATCCATATGTAGAAGATGGATATTTTGAAGCATTAAAGGAACTTTCATACCAGGCTGCCAAAGGTGAAGCAAATCTGGTACTTATGGGAATTGAACCTTCTTACCCAAGCGAAAAATATGGTTATATTATTCCAGAAATTAATGAACAGGCAGAAAGTAAAAATATTGCATATGTTAAGACATTTAAGGAAAAACCAGACGCCAGGACTGCCCGCAGTTATATTGCACAGGGTGCGTTATGGAATGGAGGGGTATTTGCATATAAATTAAAGTATGTGCTGGATAAGGCACGTGAACTGGCAGGATATAAGAGTTACCAGGATTTGTATTCAAGGTATGGCACACTGGAAAAGATTTCCTTTGATTATGCTGTAGTTGAAAAAGAAGAGAAAATACAGGTTATGAAGTTTTCTGGAAGCTGGAAAGATATTGGTACTTGGAATACCTTATCTGAGTCAATGTGTGAAAATATTATTGGCAAGGGGATAATGGATGATACATGTTCTGGTGTAAATATTGTGAATGAGATGGATGTACCTGTTCTTGCAATGGGATTAAGGGATGTAATTATTTCTGCAAGCCCTGAGGGAATACTGGTATCTGATAAAGAACAGAGTTCGTATATAAAGCCATATGTTGACGGGATTGTACAACAAGTTATGTTTGCAGAAAAGTCATGGGGAAGCTTCAGGGTACTGGATGTTGAAGATAGAAGCATGACTATTAAAGTTACATTAAATAAAGGACATAGCATGAATTACCATAACCATAAGTACAGGGATGAAGTATGGGTTGTTATAAGCGGTACAGGCAGGACGGTTGTTGATGGTATGGAACAAAATGTTAAGGCAGGGGATGTGGTAGCTATGAGTGCAGGATGCAAACATACAATTATTGCAGAAACGGAATTAAAACTAGTAGAAGTCCAGACTGGTACAGGGATTTCTGTGCAGGATAAACAAAAATTTGAACTGGAGTGGCACTAATGGCAGCATATCCTTTTTTATTAAGACCTTCGGGAAAAGATTATTTATGGGGAGGCAACAGGTTAAAAGATGATTTTGCAAAAAATATAGATTTAACTCCTCTTGCAGAAACATGGGAGTGCAGTACACATCCTGACGGGCCTTCATTTGTGGATAGTGGCAGGTTTAGTGGACAAACCCTGTCTATGGTTTTAAAAATGCATCCTGAATATCTTGGAACACATCCATGTACAAATGGGGAACTGCCAATACTAATTAAATTTATTGATGCAAAGGAAGATTTATCTGTACAGGTACATCCAGATGACAATTATGCTATGGAACATGAAAATGGACAGTCTGGAAAAAGCGAGATGTGGTATGTTTTAGATGCAGAAAAAGATGCAAAACTGGTGTATGGTTTAATACATGAATGTGACAGGCAGACTATAAAAAATGCGGTTGAAGATGGAAGTATAATGGACTATCTGCAAAAAGTACCAGTAAAAAAAAATGATTTATTTTTTATTGAAGCTGGAACTATCCATGCAATCGGTGCAGGGACACTTCTGGCAGAAATACAGGAAAACAGCAATCTTACCTACCGCCTTTATGATTATGGACGTACAGGCAAGGATGGCAGGAAGCGCAGGCTGCATATAGATAAAGCACTGGATGTTGCAAACCTGGAAAGGATGGCAGACCCAGGACAACCACAAAGAGTATTAAAATACCGTAATGGTGAAGCTTCAGAATTACTTTGCAGATGCAAATATTTTGAAGCCCGCCGTATAATTTTAAATACAGGAAAACATCCTGTATATTACAAGACAGATGAAATATCATTCAGGGTACTGCTTTGCCTGGAGGGGCGCGGAAGTATACAATTTGAAAATGAAATATTAGATTTTGAAAAAGGACGTTGTATATTTGTACCAGCAAATTCAGTAATAATTAATATTTATGGCAGGGCACAGTTTTTAGAAGTAAGAGGGTGACATACCCAGACTGGAAATGTATTTTGGATTATCTAAATTTATAAATTCTTTTTTTATGGAAACAGATATTTCCCTGTTTCCTCATTTTTCTTTTTTCCTTGAATCTTCCCTTTTAATATGTTAGTATGTAGTAGTTGTAAATTTTTAATTTTATAAATTGGAGGAATTATTTTGAGAAAGTATAATAAGTTTCTGGCACTGGTGTTATGTGCTTCTATGGCCCTTCCGTTTACTGGCTGTAGTTCTGCGAAGGAAGATACGGATAATAAAAGCACAAGTTCTGAAAAGACGGATAAGAATGATAAGGATACAGAAAAGGAGTATGCCAGGGAGGCTGATATATATAAAGAACTGGATTATACGGGCCTTGTCAGTGTAGGTGATTATTCATCAATACCGCTTGCAAAGAAGGATATTGAGGATACAACAGATAAAATGATTACAACAAATATTGAAAAGACTGATGATTTTAAGAAGGATAAAAAAGGCACTATTAAGAAAGGTGACACTGTTAATATTTATTATGTAGGAAAGATGGACGGGGAAGCATTTAACGGCGGGTCATGCACAAAGGATACAAGTCCTGACGGTTATAACCTTAAGATTGGTTCTGGCAATTTTATTGACGGGTTTGAAGACGCATTAATTGGCAAGAAGGCAGGCAAGACTTTTGATATAGATGTGACATTCCCTGAAAGTTACCCGCCAAATCCTGATTATGCAGGCAAACCGGCAGTATTTACAGTAACAGTTAATTATATAAAAAGATGGTCAGAATTTACAGATAAATTTGTTAAAAACAATTTTAAAGATTTTGATAAAGAATATAAAAATACAGCTAAGGATTATACAGAGTTTATCCGTAAAAATGTAGTACAGGACATGGCATGGGAATATGTTTATACTAAATCTGAAATAAAGGATTATCCGGAAGACCTTCTTGAAAGGGTTAAAACGCAATATAAGGCACCTATTGTCTATTACCTTAAGCAAAATGGCATGGAACTTAAAGATTATCTTGAAGCGCAGTCAATGAGTGAAGAAGATTTTGAAAAGAATGTAGAAACAAGTGCTAAAAGTGATCTTGGCAAAAGGCTGCTTTTTAATGCAATAGCACAAAAAGAGGGCATAGGGCTTGATGAAAATGCATATAAAGAGGTTTTAGACAATTACCTTAAGGAATATGCTGTTGAAAACCAGGAAGAGCTGGACAAGCTTTTTGATGAATATTTTGGTACTAAGTCAGAAGATATTATTAATAATGAAATACTTTATACAAGTGTTAATGAATTTCTTGTAGGAAAGGTAAAGGAAACAGCCTGAGAAACTGGTTTTCCAGGCTTTGTGGAAAGGCAGGGCAGTTAAAATGGGCAAACCGGTTGTTGCTATTGTAGGGCGTCCTAATGTTGGCAAATCAACGCTTTTTAATATGATTGCGGGTGAGCGCATATCTATTGTAAAAGATACGCCAGGTGTTACAAGGGACCGCATTTATGCTGATGTATCATGGCTTAATTATTCATTTACAATAATGGACACAGGTGGGATTGAGCCTGTAACCAAAAACCAGATGCTTAAGGATATGCGTGAACAGGCACTTATGGCAATAGAAATGGCAGATGTTGTAATGTTTGTTGTGGATGTACGGCAAGGTGTTACAGATTCTGATTTTAAAGTTGCAGACATGTTAAGAAGGGCAGATAAGAAAATTGTGCTTGTTGTTAATAAAGTAGATAATTTTGAGAAGTATATGCCTGATGTATATGAATTTTATAACCTTGGCATTGGTGATCCTGTCCCTGTTTCTTCTATAGGCAAACTGGGGCTTGGTGATATGCTTGATGAAGTCACATCACTTTTCCCATGTATAACAGAAGAAGAGGAAGACGAAAGGCCACGTATTGCCATTGTTGGCAAACCAAATGTTGGAAAGTCTTCCATTATTAACAAAATACTTGGTGAAAACAGGGTTATAGTATCAGATATTGCAGGCACTACAAGGGATGCCGTAGATACTTCTGTTACATGGAAAGATAAGGAATATGTATTTATAGATACAGCAGGGCTAAGGCGTAAAAACAAAATAAAAGAAGAGATTGAAAGGTACAGCATACTCCGTACTGTATCGGCTGTTGAGCGTGCAGATGTAGTAGTGCTTGTTATAGATGCCGTGGAAGGCATTACAGAGCAGGACGCTAAAATCGCAGGAATTGCACATGACAGGGGACGTGGAATGGTTATTGCCGTAAATAAATGGGACGCTGTTAAAAAGGATAATAATTCTGTTAAAAAATATACTGCAAAGATACGTGAAATACTATCCTTTATGCCATATGCAGAGATTATTTTTATCTCTGCACAGACAGGACAGCGCATACCCAAACTTTTTGACATGCTTGAAGCTGTTATACAGAACCATTCACTCCGTATAGCAACAGGCGTACTTAATGAAATAATGGCAGAGGCAGTAGCACTACAGCAGCCGCCTTCTGACAAGGGCCGCAGGCTTAAACTTTTCTATATTACGCAGGCCAGTGTAAAACCACCAGCATTTGTTATATTTGTAAACGATAAAAAACTTATGCATTTTTCTTATACAAGGTATATTGAAAATAAAATACGTGAAGCATTTGGCTTTACAGGCACGCCATTAAAGTTTATAATCAGGGAGAGAAAAGAAAAAAGGTAACCTCATTAAGTAAGCCCTTTAAAGGGCACGCTTCTTAAGCGGCGGGTCTGGGACTTACTTAATGAGGTTATGAGCAAGTAGCAAAGCGGATTGCGAATATCCGCTTGACTATAATCTATGGGAGGCAGCTTATGGCTTGGAATTTTATTTGTTTAATAATAGGGTACTTTTGTGGCTGTATTTCAAGTGGGTATATTGTTGGAAAGATATACCATATAGATATAAGGGATAAAGGAAGCGGCAATGCCGGCACTACTAATGTACTGCGTACACTTGGGAAACTTCCAGCACTTCTTACATTTGCAGGTGACTTTTTAAAAGGGGCCATACCAGTCCTTATAGTGCGCTTTGTGCTTGGGACACCTGGCAACTGGTATCTTTTATGCCTTTATATGGGGCTTGGTGTTGTACTTGGGCACAATTACCCGTTTTACCTTAAATTCAAAGGCGGGAAGGGGATAGCTGTTACTGCTGCCGTTGTAATGTCAACATCACATCCGCTGTTAATACCTTTAGGACTTCTGATATTTGTTGCAGTAGTTGCAGTTACAAGGTATGTTTCACTTGGTTCACTTTTTGTTGCATGGTATATTCCTGCCAATACGCTTGCTTTATACCGCGGACACCGGTTATTTGTCCATATGATGATAGTAAGCCTTATTTTTACTGCACTTGCATATTTCCAGCACAGGCAGAACATATTAAGGCTTATACATGGCAATGAAAACAAATTATGGGGCAATAAATAAATTTATAATTATATGGGAGGAATAAGATGAGTAAAGTAAGTTTTCTAGGTGCTGGAAGCTGGGGTACTGCATTAGCAGTTATGCTGGCAAAGAACGGGCACAGCGTGGTTTTATGGTCAGCCATCAGTGCAGAAGTAAAAATGCTTTCAAAACACAGGGAGCATAAGGACAGGCTTCCTGGGGTAAAGCTTCCTGGCACAGTTATTGTTACAGATGATCTGGAAAAGGCATGTAAAGGGCATGACCTGGTAGTATTTTCTGTAGCTTCACCATATGTAAGGGAAACTGCAAAAAAAGCGGCAGTGTTTATGCCAAAGGGACAACGCATTGTAAATGTTGCAAAAGGTATTGAAAATGACACATTTAAAACATTAAGGGATATAATATGTGAAGAAATACCAGATGCAGATGTAAGCGTGCTTTCAGGCCCAAGCCATGCAGAAGAAGTATCTGTGGATATGCCTACTACAGTTGTTGTAGGTTCTTTAAATGAAAAATCAGCAGCACTTATACAGGAAATATTTATGAATGATACATTCCGTGTTTATATAAGCCCTGATATTACAGGCATTGAACTTGGAGGCTCTATTAAAAACGTTATTGCCCTTGCAGCAGGGGTATGTGACGGGCTAGGTTTTGGAGATAACACAAAAGCAGCCCTTATAACAAGGGGGATTGCAGAAATTGCACGGCTTGGCATGGCAATAGGAGGCAAGCTTGAAACATTTGCAGGGCTTTCAGGAATAGGGGACTTAATTGTAACATGTACAAGCAGCCACAGCCGTAACCATAATGCCGGTTACCTTATTGGCAAAGGAAAGACTATGGAAGAGGCAATGGCGGAAGTAAACCAGGTAGTTGAAGGTGTTTATTCAGCAAAAGCTGCATATGGCCTTGCAAAGAAATACAACGTGTCAATGCCTATTGTTGAACAGGTAAATAAAGTCCTTTTTGAAAATGTACCAGCAACAGAGGCAATAAAAAATCTTCTTACAAGGGACAGATGCAATGAATATCCAGACCTTGGATGGATTAAGAATTAAAATATTATATAGTGCATATCCTATACAAGACAGGTATTCCGGCTGTAATTACTGGCAGCCGGAAAATAATAATGGAAGGGATATATGCTATGTACAGGGAAGATTTAAGGAATAATTATAACACAGGCAGGGAGGAGCTTCCCGCCAAATCACGTTCAGAAAAGATTATTGAAGCAAAAAGGGCATTTTCTGCTGGCAGTGTAAGCCATAGTTTTAATAACAGCAGCTATAATAACTATGGAAAAGATGAATATCTTGTAACTAATGAAAAAAAGCATTCATCTGGTTTAGCCAGGCTTATGGTGGCAGGAATGCTTTTTTTAATACTGGGAATTGCCTTTTACAATAATTTTTCTTATAATGGTTTTGACAAGGACTATGTGTTAGAGTGCCTTAACAGGAGTGATGGCTGGAATACCATTGTAAAAGGTGCAGGAGATATAACAGATAAAATTACAGGCTGGTTTTCCGGACAGCATTAAAAGCATTGGAGGTTATATATGAGAAAGCTTGCATTAAGTGATGAGATACTTTTATCAGTTGAGAAACCGGCCAGGTATATTGGCGGTGAAATAAATATGGCAGTTAAAAATCCAGAAGATGTGGATATACGTTTCTGTATGTGTTTTCCTGATGTATATGAAATAGGAATGTCACATCTTGGGATACAGATTATTTATGATATGCTTAACCTCCGTAATGATATATATTGTGAAAGGGTTTATTCACCCTGGACTGACCTTGATAAAATACTCCGGCGTGAAAACATACCGCTTTTCGCGCTGGAAAGCCAGCAGCCTGTAAAAGATTTTGATTTCCTTGGGATTACACTCCAGTATGAAATGTGCTATACAAATATATTACAGATCCTTGATCTGTCAAAAATTACCCTTAATGCGGCAGACAGGACAGAAAATGAACCATTTGTCATAGGAGGCGGGCCGTGTGCATATAACCCTGAACCTATTGCAGATTTTTTTGACATGTTTTATATAGGTGAAGGAGAAACTGTTTATTATGAACTTATGGACAAATATAAAGAGTGGAAAGCATCAGGGCAGGACAGGACAAGTTTTTTAAAAATTGCTGCAAAGCTTCCAGGTATATATGTTCCCCAGTTTTACCAGCCTGCTTATAACAAAGATGGCACACTGGCAGAGTTTAGGCCTTTAGTGCCTGAAGCACCTGCTAAGATAGTAAAACAGGTAGAATGCAGTTTATCAGAAACATATTACCCAGAGAAACCTTTAGTGCCTTATATTAAAGTTACACAAGACAGGGTAGTCCTTGAAATACAAAGAGGCTGCATAAGGGGCTGCCGTTTCTGCCAGGCAGGGATGCTTTACCGTCCAATCAGGCCAAGAAGCCTTTCATTCCTTAAGCAGCGTGCCAGAAAAATGCTTAAGTCAACAGGCCATGAGGAGATTACCTTAAGTTCTTTAAGTTCAAGTGATTATAAAGAACTTAAGGAACTTGTATACTGGCTTATAGATGAATTTAAAGGACAGGGCATAAACATTTCACTTCCTTCATTGCGTATTGATGCATTTGCACTTGATGTAATGTCAAAAGTACAGGACGTCCATAAAAGCAGCCTTACATTTGCACCAGAAGCAGGTACACAGCGCCTGCGCAATGTAATTAATAAAGGTTTGACGGAAGATGATATATTAAATGGTGCAATGGAAGCGTTCCAGGGCGGATGGAACAGGGTGAAACTTTATTTTATGCTTGGCCTGCCTGGTGAAACATATAATGATATAGAAGGGATTGCCATTCTTTCTGATAAAATAGCAAGGCAGTATTATACAATACCAAAAGAGGAAAGAAACGGGAAAGTTAATATTGTTACAAGCACATCAATATTTGTGCCAAAACCTTTTACACCATTCCAGTGGGCAAAAATGGATACCAGGGAAGAAGCAGGTAAAAAGCGGGATTTCCTGCTTTCCAGGGTAAGGGAACAGCTAAATGCTAAAAGTATAAAATATAACTGCCATGATGCAGATGTTTCAGAACTTGAGGGTGTATTTGCAAGAGGTGACAGAAGGCTTTGCAGCGTTATAAGACAAGCTTATGAAAGCGGCTGTATTTATGATGCCTGGACAGAATATTTTGATCCTGCCAAATGGGACAAGGCGTTTAAAGACAACGGGCTTGGCACAGAATTTTATTTGCGCAGGGAAAGGGCAGAAGATGAGCTGTTCCCTTGGGATTTTATAGATATAGGTGTTACTAAACAGTTTCTTCTTAATGAATACCATAATTCCCAGAAAGAAATTACAACACCAAACTGCCGTAAAGCATGCCAGGGCTGTGGGGCAGCAAAATTCCAGTGCGGCGTATGTGTTGAAGGCAGGCAGGGCAGTCCGCAGAGAACGGGGGATTAATATGAAAGCAAGGATAAAATTTTCTAAAACAGGTTCAATGCGTTTTATTGGCCATCTTGATGTTATGAGGTACTTCCAGAAAGCAATGCGCAGGGCAGGGATAAATGTAAGTTACAGTAAAGGCTTTTCGCCACACCAGCTTATGTCATTTACATCACCACTTGGCACAGGGTTAAGCAGCAGTGCAGAATACCTTGATATTACACTGGAAGAAACAGATGCCCCGCAGGTAATGGCAGACAGGATAAATGCTGTAATGAATGATGAAATAAGGGTTGAAGGTTTTACATATATAAAAGATACTGCAAAACCTTCAATGGCAGCACTTGCTGCATGTGATTACCTTATTGCATTAAAGCCTGGAAAGGACAATAAGCTGTCAGACAGGGAATTTACCAGGCAGCAGATTAGAAGTTTTCTTCTCCAGGATAAAATTGAAATTCTTAAAAAAACGAAAAAATCAGAGAAAACAGTTGATATAAAGCCTGGAATTTATTATATGGCAGAAAGCCTTGAAGAATTTAGCGGCATTACGGGCAGGAATTATACAAAAGATATTAGTTTCTGCACTGTTATGGGACATACACCCGTACTCTTTTTAAGGCTTATGTCAGGCAGTGCCACCAATATAAAACCATTGCTTGTAATAGAGAAATTCTGCAGGCATGCAGGCATTATTTATAATGAATTTGATTACCAGGTACACAGGCTTGAAATGTATGCAGGGGAAAACGGGGAATTAATTCCAATGATGGAGTATGAAACAATTTAACCTCATTAAGTAAGCCCTTTACAATACACGCTTCTTAAGCGGTGGGTTTGATTTACCAGGGCTTACTTAGTCTGGCAGGGGTTCAAGCTCCTGCCAGACTGCCGCAAAGCGGCAATGAGGTTGTTTTGCAAGTGGGCAAGTAGCCAATGCCTGCTTGCAGGCAATCAAAGATTGCTTGAAATGCGGATTGCGAATATCCGCTTGAATAGTTAAAAACCCTTCTTTAATGGGAATAGTACTAATAAATATTTAGTATATTTTCCATATAGAAGGGTTTTGTTACGTTAGTTTTAAAATGATTTATTTTAAAATATATACCAGCATACTATCTAAAATTCCAGTAATGTGATAAACATTTGTTCTTAACGCTAAATATAGAATAAGTTAAAACGTTTGTTCTGAAAATTATATAGCCTTGTAAATCCATATAAAACTGTATTTAAAATATATTTAGTTAATAAAATTAAATATTTCAAGAAATATTATAATAAATGACATATTTTATTAATATTGTTATAATAAATATATATTTTAACTATTTGATTTGCTTTACTATATTATAAATAATATTTTTATACCAGAATTTAGCATTATTAAACCGGCTTCTGTAGAATAGTTATATTTATATGTAAATTTACATAAAAAAATAATTATTAATATACCTTGTTTGAAACCCTTTCTTTTTGCATACAATACTAATAAACATTTAGTATTATTTTCATAAGGAAGGGTTTTATTATGCTGGTTTTAAATGGAAATATACACACTATGGCAGGTAAAACATATGAAAATGGTTTTATTTATGTTAAAGATGGAAAAATTTCTGCCATAGGTGATATGAAAGAACTGCATGGCAGGCTTTCTGGTATACAGGAAAGTACAATGGATCCTGTGCTTGATGTAAACGGGGCATGGGTTATGCCAGGATTAATTGATGCGCACTGCCATGTAGGTATTACTGAAGAAAAATGGGGACAGGCAGGAGATGACTGTAATGAAACTTCTGCGCCTGTTACACCGCATTTGCGTGCAATAGATGCCATTAACCCTATGGATCCGGCATTCCATGATGCAATTATTGGCGGTATTACTTCTGTAATGACTGGTCCTGGAAGTTCTAATGTAATAGGAGGCCAGTCTGTATTTATGAAAGTGCAGGGGCGTTCTGTAGATAACATGGTATTAAAAGCGCCTGCTGCGTTAAAAATATCTTTTGGTGAAAACCCAAAAACAAATTACGGAAGCAAGGGAATGATGCCATGCAGCCGGATGGCTGTAGCAGGAATGTTGCGTGAGGAGTTATGGAAAGCATGTTGTTACAAAGAGAAAAAGGAAAAGGGGGATATACCAGAAGAAGAAAAGGATTTCAGGCTGGAAAGTTTTATTCCTGTACTTAATGGCAAAATTCCTTTAAAAGCCCATTTGCACAGGGCATATGATATATTAACAGCAATCAGGGTTGCCAGGGAATTTAATGTAAAGCTTACATTAGACCATTGTACAGAAGGGCATCTGGTAGCAGATGAAATAAAAAAATCTGGATTTCCTGTTATTTCAGGGCCTGGATTTGCTGCACGTTCAAAAATTGAAGTTGAAAATATGAGTTTTAAAACTGCTGGCATATTGGAAAGCGCTGGAATTAAAGTTGCCATAATGAGTGACCACCCTGTTTCACTTATACGTTACCTGCCGCTTTATGCAGGGCTTTGTGTAAAACAGGGGCTTTCTATGGAAGAGGGCCTTCGTGCCATTACGGTAAATGCAGCAGAAATCTGTGGTGTGCAGGATGTGACAGGTTCGCTTGAAACTGGAAAAGATGCAGATATTGCTATATTTACAGATAATCCAATGAAAACTTTTACACATACATTATATACAATTATAGATGGCAAAATTGTATACCAGATGGGAGATTAAATTATATTATTTGTGCAGGATGGGCACAGGAAAGAGGATATTTATGGATAGTAATGCGTTATTTAAATTAACATGCGGGCTGTTTCTTCTTACTGCCAGGACGGATAAGGATAATGGCTGTATTATAAATACTGTGCTACAGGTTACGGCATCACCTGTACGTATAATAATTGTTGTCAATAAAAATAATTATACACATAACATGGTAAAGCAGACAGGCATTTTTAATGTATCAGTACTTGCAGAAAGCGCACAAATGGATATATATAAAAGGTTTGGTTATGCAAGCGGGCGTGATACTTCAAAGTTTGATGGTTTTAATGATGTATCACGTTCAAAAAACGGGATTTTATACCTTAACAGGTACAGCAATGCATATTTATCTGGCAAGGTAATAGAAGAGAAAGATTTAGGCACACATACACTTTTTACAGCAGACGTAACAGATGCCAGGGTTCTTACAGAAGAAACTTCTGTAACTTATGATTATTACCAGGATAATATAAAACCTGTCCCACCTGCAAAAACAACTAGCCAGACAGGGTTTATATGTACAGTATGTGGCTATATATATGAAGGCAGCACATTGCCAGAGGGCTTTATATGCCCTGTATGCAAACATGGTACAGAAGCCTTTAAACCATTATAATTATTATATTGTATTACCTGGAAGACAAATGGTATTGGACAGGCTGCTTTATTTACAAGACAGCCTGTTTTGATAATCTGCTTTCGTGAACTACCCATTAGAAAGCAATGTCCTTGTTGGGCATTTATGCTATAATATTTTTGTTGTGCTGTAAAGTACAGGGGTATTGCAATATGAAAACAATATGTTTATAGATTTATGCCTGTAGTAAAGCTACAGGCAATGGAAGGGCATGGTGGTATATATAATGATTTTGGTTGCGGCAGATTCTTTTAAGGGCAGTCTTTCTTCAATGGAAGCAGGCAGAAGCATAGAAAGAGGAATTAAAAGGGTGTATAAAGATGCAAGGGTACTTGTACTGCCATTAGCAGATGGTGGTGAGGGTACAGTAGAAGCGGCTGCTTCCGGGTATAATGGAAGGATATGCAAGGTTAATGTTACTGGGCCGCTTGGAGGAAAAGTATTATGCGAATATGCAGTTATTAACGGGAATACAGCAGTAATTGAAATGGCAGGGGCTGCTGGCATAACACTTTTAGATAAAAAGGAACAGAACCCGCTTTATACAACTACATATGGTGTTGGTGAAGTTATAAAACATGCAGTAAATGCAGGGCTGCGCAAGTTTATAATTGGCATTGGCGGAAGTGCAACTAATGACGGAGGGGCTGGAATGTTACAGGCTCTTGGCTTCAGGCTTGAAAAAAGTGATGGAAAACAGATAGGATATGGGGCAGCAGGTTTAAAAGACCTTGCTGTTATTACAAATGAAGCAGCTATGCCAGAATTAAAGGAGTGTATTTTTAAGGTGGCTTGTGATGTAACAAACCCATTATGCGGCACTAACGGGTGTAGTATGGTATTTGGCCCACAGAAAGGGGCTTCACAGGATATGGCAGTGCAGATGGATACATGGCTTAGGAATTATTCAGTAATTGCAAAGAATGTAAATCCTGCGGCAGATGGCAGTATTCCAGGATCAGGTGCTGGCGGTGGCATAGGTTTTGCATTTCTGGCATTTTTAAATGCAAGTTTAGAGCCAGGTGCAGGACTTATATTAAATGAAACTGGTTTTACAGAATACGTTAAAACAGCGGATCTTGTAATAACAGGTGAGGGGTGCCTTGACGGACAGACTATAATGGGCAAAGCACCAGCAGGGGCAGCAGCTATTGCAAAAAAATATAATAAACCTGTAATTGCATTTGCGGGGAGTGTTACAGATAAAGCTGTATTATGTAATAATGCAGGCATAGATGCCTTTTTCCCTGTGTTAAGGTCAGTCTGCACATTAGAAGAAGCAATGGATAAAGAGAGGGCAAGGAAAAATATAGAAGATACAGCAGAACAAATTTTCCGTTTAATACGGGCAGCAGGCATGTTTTCTATGGATTTTAGCAATTAATCCTGGTAATTTTTAGCAGGATATGTTATAATAAAATAACGAACAAACTTTCGGATTTTCTCTTGACAAATATTAGTTTGTATAGTATTCTTATAACAGAACTTATGTTTAGTACAATCAGGACAGAGGAAATCTATATGGTAAATAAAAATATTAAACAAGGTGTACATATCAAGGCAGCAGGAGAGAATGGCACTGTTATATTAAAGGCAAGGATAATAATACTTGCATTAATAATAATTATTTCCATTGTTTTAATTGCCTGCAATGCTTTGCCTGGAACCAGGCAGAAAGCGGCAACCAGGACAGATACTGGCAGGATAAGTTATATATCAGTATTGGTTATACCTGATGATACACTGTGGGATATAGCAGGCAGATATTATTCTGCTGGATTCGGTACATTAAAAGATTATGTTAAAGAAATAAAGAGATGCAACTCACTGGAATCAGATAATATCTATGCTGGAAGGCATATAATTGTGCCTGTTATATACCCGGCAGAGGGCGGCAGGTAATATTATATATTGTAAACATCAGGTAAATATTTTATAATTAAACATACAGATTTGGAATAACTGTAAGAAAAGAAGGGATTGTAAATGGAACTGGAAGACAGGATAAAATACGCAAAACGTTCATTAGATGGAATTGCATTAGGCGATTGTTTCGGGCAGACTTTTTTTGTCCCTGGCGAAACAGCACGCCAGAGGATAAAAAACAGGGAGATTTTAGCACAGCCGTGGTATTTTACTGATGATACTGTAATGGCAATAGGAATTTACCGTATACTGGAAAAGTATGGCGAAATAAACCAGGACAAATTAGCCAAGGTCTTTGCCTGGAATTATGCGTTAGACTGGCACCGGGGATATGGAGGGACGGCACATTCTATTTTACGCAGCATAGGGGAAGGACAAGACTGGCGTAAAGCTGCTTCAGAGGCATTTGATGGAATGGGTTCTATGGGAAATGGGGCAGCAATGCGTGCTGCACTTATAGGCGCTTATTTTGCAGATGACCTGGACAAAGTTTTATACTATGCCAGAATGTCCGCAGAAGTTACACATGCACATATTGAAGGAATTGCAGGTGCAATGGCGGTGGCGGCAGCATCGGCTTTGATGCTCAATAAAAAACTGGAACATTATTCTAAAGATGGCAAAGATTTTTTATATGATACTGCAGATAAATTGCCAGAAAGTGATACCAAATATAAAATATTGTCTTCAGTTTCTATTAAAAAAGAAAGCAGTATAGATTTTGTAGTTTCCGTGCTTGGAAATGGAACAAAGCTTACGGCACAGGACACAGTTCCATTTTGCCTCTGGTGTGCGGCATATTTTTATACTTCAACAGAGGAAGCATTATGGACGGCAGTTTCAGCTTTGGGTGACAGGGATACCATATGTGCTATTGTAGGCGGAATAGTTTCTCTTTTTGCAGATGAGTTTCCACAACAATGGTTAAATTATATGGAACGTCCAGAAGATTCTGAATTTTTTAAAAGTCCTGTTTAAAGCAGCGCTGCCTGGCCTTTATGTTATAAATTCCGCCGGAGGGTTACAGCACTGGCAGCGCTGCGCTTTTTATCATCATTAATTGCGGCATAATGTTTTTTGGTGGTATTTACATCATTATGTCCAAGCACGTCAGCTACAAGGTATATATCACCTGTCTGGTGGTAAAGGGCTGTGCCATATGTACTTCTTAATTTGTGTGGTGTTATATGTTTAAATGTAGTAACCTGGCTGGCATATTCTTTTACAAGGTTTTCAACAGCCTGTATTGTTATGCGGCGTTTTTGTATGGAGTAGAACAGGGCATGTTCATGTCCGTCTTTTGGCTTAACCGCGCACCTTGAAATTTCTATATAATCATTAAGGGCATTTGCAACTTCATCACCGAAATAAACATATTCCTCCTTGCCGCCTTTACGTATAATCCTTATACGGTTTTCTTTGAAATCAACATCTTCAATATTAAGGCCTACACATTCGGAAACACGTATTCCAGTACCAAGGAATAGTGTGAATATTGCAATGTTCCTTAATTTATTCTTTTCATAATATGTTTTTTTAATGCCTTTAAGGCCTTTGCCCCCGTTTTCAACAAGTTCAAGAAGTTCACTGACTTCATCTGAATCAAGGCGTATTATTTCATGGTCATGTATTTTGGGCATGTCTATAACAGAAACAGGATTGTTTTTAATAAGTTCCCTTTTTTTATAATACATATAAAAACTGCGCAGGGAAGCCATTTTACGGTGAAGCCCGCGCTCATCATTTGTATATGTTTTACCATTGTAAGAGTATAACTTAAGATATTCCATATATTCCTCAATATCTACAGGTTCAAGTATATCAAGCTGTTCAAGTGTTATATCAGATATATTTTTAATGCCAGCAACAGGAAGCCCTGCATGTATAAGAAACCTGAAAAATGTACGGAGGTCATATGCATAACCTATACGTGTCTTTACAGATGTTGATGGTTCAATTCCACGGAAAAAATACTTACAGAACTTTGGCAGTTCATTTAAAAGTTCCCTTAACTTCTGGGTATTCTGTTGCTGGCTTTGCTGGTGGTATGTACCATTAGTTAGTGAAGCCATATATAAAATCCTCCTTAAATATATTTTTAGCCTTATAAAACCTGGAAACTGCAATGTTTAAATTTGTTATAAAGCATTTTGTACTTTTTTGCCCTATCTCTTTGATAAACTGGAATTTATCAAAGAGATAGAAAATACTCCCTGATGCCATTTACAATTCCATCTGCCATTCTGTCCTGGAAATTACTTTTATTCATTTTGTTATAATCTCTCCTATTAGTAATATACCCCATTTCTATTATTGCCATAGGGATTTTACAGCAGTTTATGCTTTGGTAATTATCACTCTCTTTAACACCCCTGCTATTAAAACCTGTTTCCCTTGTATATGCTTTAAGTATGCTTTTTGCAAGCAGCCTGTTTTTTAAATATTTTTTCTTTTTAATTTGCTTGCTATCCTTTGTACTGCAATATACTGTAGTGCCATTCTTTTTTTTATTAGCAGTACTGCCACATAAGATACTTACCATAGCATCTGCTTTTATCTGGTTTGCAAGTCCGGCCATGTCTTCACTGTTTATATTAGTACCAGTATTTATTACTGCTATATACCCGTTTTCTTCAAGTTTTTCTTTAACCTTCTGTGCAATTTTAAATTCAAGGCTTATTTCCTGCACACTGCTGTTTGTCACTGTTTCTGCTAAAGATGCCTGTTCCGTTAAAATATCCTGTTTTCCTGCATCTATAACTACAACTTTTGGACAAGGAGAATTTAAGCTGGCATTTCCAGGCAGTTTGCCTATACAACTGCTCCATACATAACAGCCATCATCAGTTTGTGTATAAACCTGTCCGTCTTTTTCTTCTTTTACCTTAATTTTATCCCCATAAAGATACTTTCCCATTATTGCATCTTTTGTTTTATTTTCCAGTATTGTATTATACTTAAAAACAGGAAGTTCTTTTACAAGTACATGGTATGAAATTTCTGGTGCTTCTGTTGGCATAATTACAGGCTCTTTTGTAGCTTCAGCCATAGACATAATTTCTTTATCATTTATAATAAAATTAATTATGGAAATATTGCCAAATATAACAGCCAGTGCCAGTACACTGTAAATTATAATATTTATACCTTTTTTCATAATATTTATTCCTTCCCCATATCTTCATGGAGTAATGTAAACGCTACCAGCACACAGGCAGTTATACGGACAATGCCAGGCGGCAGGCTGCAAAAATCCATTCCTGCTTCCATAAATATCCCTGCCAGTACACTTCCTGCAACTGAACTGGATAATACAGTATTAGTATTAAGGAACCTTTCACACAGAATTGTTTTTTCTACAGCTATTATAATTCCTAAACATATAATAAATAAAATACGTAAAACTGCAAGAAGCCAGTTTATGTTACTTTCAGTGCGGGCTTTTAAAAGGCCTCTGTCCTCTTTTACTTCTTCTACCATCTGTTTCATTTCATGTTCTAACTGTTCCACATTATCCACACTGGCAAACATGCCACCAGTACTTTCTGCTGTGTGCATCAGAAGGCTTGTATCAGCTTTATGGGTCATTCCCACTGTACTAATTGTAATCTCCTGTTCCTTAAACTGTTCCAGTATCATGTTATATCCATTCATATTTAAACTGTCTACATCTGTGGCCTGCCCATCACTTAATAAAATTACCCTGGAGTCATTGCCTAAAACCATTTTTTTGCTTTGGATATCATTTAATACTGTTTGCAAAGCATTAGCTATCTGTGTACCACCTGAATTTAAAATTTCTGGTTTTGCAAAACCATTATCTATTGGAGCCATTTCCCTTATTAGTTCTGCTGAATCTGAAAACTTGTAAATTGCATATTCAAATCCTGCATCTTTGTTACTAAGTAATTTATTAATTGCCTGGTAACACATTCCTTCGGGATCTGTTTCATTCATAGAACCTGAACTGTCTATAACAAACAAATAAGATGAAAAGTTCTGTCCTTTTGCCTTTAATGATATATTGCTATACAAAAATTCAAATAATAATGAAAAAACTAACATTAAAACAAAAGCAACCACCCATTGTTTTTTATTCACTGGTGCATAAGACTGGTAATTACCTGATTTTCCTATAAGATAGACTGCAATTCCAAAAAACAGGAACATTCCTGTAAAATACAACATTGCAACTATAATATGAGGCACTAAAAGTTCTATATTTTTATATATTAATTCACCTGCTAACCCATATATAAGCCCTGCCAAAATACTGCCAGTAATCATTTTTATTGAAAAACGCTTTTTCCACATTTATACACTACCACCTATTCTTTTAAGGTAATCCCATATAAAAACACTGAAGCTGCTGCCATATCTAAAAATACCATGCTGCATATTGCTTTTACCAGGAAAACACTAGTATTGCAGATAATAATGGCCATTAATAAAAATATAACCACAACACATATATAAGCCAGTATATTATTACCAGTTTTTATACCTAGACTTTTAAATAATACAGCAGTTTTATTATTGCCAGCTTTGTACAATGTATAGGAAACCAAAATAAACAAAGGAACAATAAAAACGGCTGCAAGCACCAGCGGCATATAGCTTTCCCTGCTGCCATAACGCCATAATGATAAATTGCAAATAATAAAAGTAAAAATTGCAAAAAGGCCAATAATCCCCCTGTGCAGTGTATAATAAAATAACTGCCCTGTATCCCTGCTGGCATTGGCATTGCCAGACAGGCAGCTTTGTAATCTGCTTAAAGCTTTCCTGCCATTACTGCCAAGACTGTAGTATTTGGCTTCTCTTTTATTTTTAACCGTATTTTCTGCGGATTGTATTACAATTCTCTTGATTTCATCTTTTTGCAATAAATGGGAAGCTTGTACAAACTCTTCCATTAAATTTTCATAAATTTCCCTGTCCTCTCCTATTCCGTTTATCCAGTCTGCCAATGCAAACTGTTTCTTTTTTATATTATAATTTAATAACAAGGAAATTTCCATGTCCCTGTATTCTGTTTTTCTTTTTATTCCAGTATTAAATCTTTTCTTAAGTTCCTGTAAAACCCTGTTTTTAAATTCTTTATTATCAAACCTGTCATTTGTAAATATAAATTTACTAAGTTTTGTTATTTGTGAAAACTGTAAAACATCTTCAGCCATAGACATAAGCCAGTTTACTTTCTCTGCATTTGGAACTGGTTTTCCTTCAAATCCGCCAGCAATCTTTTGTACCTGGCAGGACTTATAACTATCTAAGTCCTTTATTTTAAACCATTCTATATTAAAATTACTCCATAATACATAACATGAATAATAAAAAATATCTTTTAAACCATCAAACCTGCTAAATTTGTCTGCAACCCTGTTTACATTTTTTACCACACCAGACATTTGTGTAAAACTTGTGGCTTCCTTTATTTCTTTATCAATAATATTTTTAACCTGTTTTAAAAATGCCTGGCAAATATCTACAGAAATATTTTTTATATTATTGGTTAAATATTCTTCTGCTTTATCTAAATTAATAATTTCAGAAGGCAGAACCTTATTTATAAAATAATTATTATAAAACTCATAATTAATCTCTTTTAAATATGCACATACTAAGTTATACAGTGGAAGGTTCTCTTTTTTCAGGTTCCAGAGAATATCAAATCCTTTTTCTGTCCTGCCATTCTTTTTACATCCAAGCACAACATGTATAAAAACATATGCAATCTGCTTATGAAGCCTTTCCAGGGTAAATTTCCCATAAAGCCCCTTTATTTTTTCTATTGGTACTTTTTTAGTAATTCCAAGGTTATTATTATAAGCCGTTTCTAAAAGGTCTGCTATATATTCTGCAACTTCATCACTATTTGTAATATCATATTTTAATAAAGTATCAAAAAGGCCAGGAACTATTTCTGGCGGTATACCGCCATCTTCATTTTTTTTTATTTTTTCCTGGAAGCCTGCTTCAATCATTTCACAATCTGCATTTTTTAAAGGATTTTTATATGAAGCATTTATAAAATCTGCTATATTCTGGAATGCCCTGTTTCTGTTTTCATTATTATAATATATAGGAGTATTATAAATCCGGGTAAAATAATACTTTCCAAGCATTGAGAAATCACAAAAAGCTTCGCCGCTGTCTAAGTCAAAGTAATTATTTCCTTCAATAACATCAGAAAAGTAAATGTTTGTGTCTGTTCCTTTTATTCCTTTATATGAAAATGAAAGTGCCTTTTGCCTTAAATGGTAAGGCAGCCCTGACATAACCAGATACATAATATCTTTGTATATTTCTAAATAATGGTCTAAAGATGTACTGCACTTTATACACATAGGATTACTATATTTCTCTATTGCACAGATTGCCCCAAGAACCAGGTTTTTGTACTGCACATTTGAAATGTTGTATTTATCCATAAGCCTGTTATAATCAATTTTCTCATATGGAAATGAATGTTCTACTGGATATGCCTTAATTCCAGACCTGTATTCCATATCAAATGTACCTGGCTTAATACCAAATAACATTTCTGGCTGTATACACAACTCATAGTATTCCTTTAAACTAAAACAATACGCATGTATATAAGCTACACCTCTGCCGTCTTTGCCATGGGCAGCATAATTTACATGTATAAAATATATAAATTTACGTTTATCATATTCATATTGGAATAAACCTTCAGTTTCCACAGGCATTTCCACTGTTTTCTGTAAATTTATCAGGCTTGATGCAATGCCCTTAAACCCATCTATTGCAAAGTTTGACATTCCATCAGAAGGCGCTACAATATCCCATCCTGACCCTATTTCCTGTTTGCCAAACCTGAAATACCCTGCCTGGTATAAGTCCATGCAAAAACCTCCTTAAACAGTTAAATTATATGGAACCATCCTCCAAATATACCACCTGGTTTTGTATCATTGTCTTTACCTGGTTTTTTTCTATTGGTTTTCCCTGTATTTGTTCCAATTCCTATTTTATCTAAAATCCAGAATAAAGGCTCTTCAACCCTGACAGTTTCAGGTTCTTCATCTATTTTATAATGCTCTTTGTCATCTTCATCTTTAACTTTATATGGCTCAGTATTTAATGAAGAAACTATAAAAAATAAATGGCCAGGAAAACTCTGTTCCAATATATTCTTTAATATTAAAGCTTTATCTTTGTCTAATTCCTGTACCAGATGCCATACTTCTATATCTGTGCTTCTAAACTCATCATATGGAAAACGGTTATTTTCGTATAATGAATAATCAATATTATTAAAGATATTAGAACTATAGCTTAATATATTTTTCATAGTATCACCTTTAGACAGTGTGACAGCTAAAGGTATACCACTTTGGCCATTTTTATTACTGGATGTTACAAATGCATCGCACATTGCAGCTATTACCCTGTCTGGCTGGTATAACTCCTGCTCTTCCCCTTCAGCATCCTGGATTTCCCCCATAAACTGCCCAGGGTCAATTATTAAAATTATACCATTTGAATTTTTTATAAATGGCCCGAATTTTTTCATTTTATGCGGCTTTACACAATTTTCACCTGCTATATCATAAAAAACCAGTGTATACATCTGTTGTGTACTATTATCTTTTACATTGGCAACCATAGGGGGAGTCAGCCCGTCTGGCACTGTACCTTGTGGGAGCGGCTTATCTTTAGATATTTTATGGCCAGCCAGGAATGCATCTATCTCATCACAAGTGCCAAACACTGTTAAACCAGCTTTAGTAAAAAAACTGCCCAGATGTTTAAGAAGCTGCGAAAGATATATTGTCTTTCCTGAACTTGTAATTCCTACTACTGAAATATATTTAACTGGATATTTCCCAAATTCAAAAGGCAGGTTATTATGGCAATATGGACATATCCTTATATCTGATGTCCTGCCAAATTCATCAGTTACTTCATTTACAAACCCGCTTGCATCATGTTTATAAGCTCCATTTAAAGCCTTTGGGTTATTATTGTCAATAACTGGATATCTGCTATATTTATTATTAATTTCACTTCCTGGAAAGTTATTCCAGAAATTTTTATATAATTCATCATCTTCTTTCTGGTATTTTTCCATAATTTCTTTTTCCTGCTCTTCCATTTCATCAGACAAATCCTGTTGTTCAAAAGCTGTCATAGCCCTGAATGCTACTTTGTCATGGGTAAAAGTTTTAAAACAAAACGGACATTTACAGTTCATTAGGGCTTCCTGCAAACCTGCCATTATCAATCACCTGTCCTTATAGTATTTTTTATATTTTTCCTGTATACGGATACTAACTTCTGACTGCCTTGGAATAGTTATTGTAAGTTCCCTGCCAAGGCATTGCTGTGGCAGGGGGAAATCTGGAACTATCCCACTTACATGGTACATTATAGCACCATCTTTATACCCGTCAATTACTGGCAGATATAATATACAAAGCTTATCCTTTGAAAAGGGCATTTTCTTATATTGTATATCTGCATTAATTAAAACTGGAAGAAAACAAGTATTGTCTTCTAAAACTGCCTGGTAAATATAAATCTTTTTTTTATCTTCCATATAGTTGCAGGCATATACACTAATTCCATATGGGATATTTTTTTTAAATTCATTTACCGGAAGCTGCAAGCGCCTGTTATTATTCAGAAATTCGCGCCTGCTTATATGCATCATCTTTAAAGTTCCATTTTTTCTTAATGGGATTATCTTTTTTGTACTGTTAATAATATCATGGTCACTAAACCCTGCTTCTTCTATTATTTCTTTTGCAGTTATTAAATTAAATTCATGCCTGCTGTCATAAATAAATACCAAAAAATCTGTAGCTTCTTTAAACCTCCAGTTAAAGGTAACCATGCCCATATTTTTTTTATATTCCAGTTCCCTTATTTGGTAAGTCTGGTCTGCTTTTTGTATTATCATAATTTTTATCTCCTGTTCCAGCCAGATGCAGCAATCCCGGACTGGTAATATTGTAAATTTCAAGCTGTTCAATGCAGTCTGTCCTGTTCAAATCAAATAAAACGTACTCTTTACTTTCTGCCGCTTCTAAAGTCTTTGCATATTCTGCATTTGCATTAACCAGATAATAACATCCTGCTTTAGCCATAGGTATTTCTATAGTATTTTTAATGCGTACACTGCCCTTAAGCCTCTTCTTTAATTCTTCAGATACAAATTTATGCCTGCCATTCTCATTTAACTTATTCATCCGGTTATCTAATTCCTGTTCAAAATTACAGTTATATATATTATTTTTTATTAATCCAAGATATTCATTCCATACTGCCTGTAACAATTCTTCCTTAATGTTTGACACACGAAAAACTTCTGGAAACGCAGGACTGTGGTTAAAATGCTGTTTCTGCTCTATATATTCCCTTACGGTTTCACTGTAAAACTTTTCTACGGACTTTGATTCACCGCCTGTTATAAAACATTGCTGTTCAATTTCTTTTTCACATTTTATATATATTTCTTTAAAATTCTGTGCACTTTCTAAAAGCAGTTCCAGTTCACTTTTAATTAATTTTTTCGCATAATTATAGAATATGCATTTGCTTTCATATACACCTAAATCATGAAGCCTTTTATAAAAACTGTCTTTTTCTGGTGAACCTGCAAAATGGTATAAAGAAGCAACCATTTCTTTTAAACTTTCCTGGTGTTCTGATAAATACAAAATTTCAAAATAATTAAAATTTTTCTTAAGTATTCCAGAGATTTTTTCCTTGCACTGCATAATTTCATTATTATCTTCAAAAAAATTCTTAACAGGCTCTATATAATGCTTTTGCATAAACGCAGTTGCCGCACCAAAGGTAGCATTGTCTGCCATTTCTAATGTTATAGCTGTATATCCCTGGACTTTCTTATAGTCCTGCCAGGAACTGAATGGAAGATATTTCCAGTCAGTTTCCCTTGGAAATTTTGCCTTTATTTTTTTATTAAATAATTCTTCAAGATACAAAAAACCATTATACTCGTCCATTTGCAGCTTTTCTTTAATCTCATTTGCTGGCATTTCATGGAAAAGTTTACTTTCTTCTGATGTATATAATCCATGAAACAGTGCCCGGATTGAAACTGCTGCAATTTCATCTGTAGGTTTAGTAACAAATGCATAAGAAACAGTTTTAAAACCACGGAACAAGTTTTGTATAACACTGCCACTGCCCTTTTTATTTCCCCCTAGCAAAATAAGATTGGCAGAAAGCCTGTAATTCTGCCATATATTATTATCACTAAGCATCTGGCCGGAACTAAGGTAATTACTTAAAAGATACACAGTCTGTGAACCTGTTAAAACACTATCTTTAACTATGCTGCGCAGCAGCCTGTGTGATGCCCCGGCATGGCTGTCACCTGGCCTCTGGTCAAGCATTAAATATAATGTCTTTAATTCATTAGGGCACATAGTATTGTTTGTCTGCTGGAATAACTTAAAATACTCCACGCTGTTATCTTCTGTGGCATCCAGTACATATTCAAGTTTAACAGATGTACGGCTGGAAAATATTTTTTCTTCAGTTTCAAGCATTTTTACAATAGCATCGTCTAAAGATATTTCCAAGTTGATACTGCTATATTCCCAGATATATGTATTTACATTATCCCCATCCTTAAGAAAAAAGACTTTCCATTGTCCATCTTCCTTTACAACACATAGATATTGCAAAAAACAAGCGTTATTCCAGTTTTCATCTAATGTATTTTTAATGTATTGCACAAAATCCCTGCATTTATTCCCCATCATAATAATAACAGTTGGATAAAGCGCTACATTGCCGCCAGTTTCCCTCTGCTGGTTTTCATTAAGTTTGTTTATACAGCATTCTAATAATTCTTTTCCATTACAAAGGTTTTCTTTTATATTTTGTTTCTGTTCCATAAATTTATCCCCTGGCTTGCTGCTATATGAAAGCCCTGGCTTTACGGCATATGCCAGGTTACATATTAAGTTTAAAGTTATGTAACATTTTCATAAAATCATTATAAAAAGCTTCTAATTCCTCATGTATTGGGTCAAGTTCATCATAGATACCCAGATACCCCATAATTTTTTTTGGCATAACTGCTTCAAGTTCCATAACTGTTTCCTGGACTTCTTTGGAATCTTCATCATCCATACGTCCCATTGTTAAATCCTGTATTTTTTTACGTATATCCTTACTAAGCCCCTGGTAAGTCAGAAACGCCTGGTATGCGCCAGACTGCCCATACTGCATACTGCTGTTCTGGAGTTCTGTGCTTTTCTCCATACCAAATTCATTATATGTAAAAGTTATCTTTTTACCATAATGCAGCACGCCTGTAAATATTGCATTAAAAAAGTCGTTTTTATCCTTTTTTTCGCCAAGTGTGCCATTAAAAAGCTGTTCAAGTTCCTTAGTTTTCTGGTCAAATTCTATACTTTTCTGAAGCTCTTTCTGGAGTATTTTATTTAATACTGGGGAGAGCAGATAAAAATCAAGCATAACCTGTCTTTCACTGCCTGAAACTGTGTTTAAAGATTCTATACGTATTCCAGACGCATTTTTTTGTACAGATTCCTTTAATTCCTTTAACCTGGCAATCATTTCCTTAATTTTGTTTGGATTATATGCACCATTAGTCTTAATACCCCCAGACTGTTCTATCCACTGTGGTAAATCTATATCTTCTGTTTTAATAATATTCCAGTAGCCGGTTTCATCCCTTACAACTACTCCTGCTGCTTCAGCCTTTTCAAATTCACTAACCAGTGTATTGTTACGTTGTACAATACGCTGCACTGGTATGTCAGTTTCAAAGCTTGCCGGGACAGGTGATGGCAGCTTCTTATTCCAGTCTTCGTCCCCACGCTCAAAAATATGCCTGCCAGCTTTTTTATCTGCTTCATAAGCCCGCTGTAACTCCATAATCCCCTGGTAAGCAAACATAGGAAGCCCGCTGTAAAAGCGCATCATTGATATTTTATCAGTAATATGTGACTCACGTACAGTAAATTCTTTTTGTTTGCCTGCAAATGAATTTGCAGCTATTTTTATCTCTGCTGCATCATAAGGTATTGTAAGGTAACTATGCATCCCCATGCTTTTATGGTACATGGAATTTTTCCAGAAAAGAGGTGTAGAATCTTTTTCAAGTTTATTCTGGATAATTTCTTTTTCTATTGCTTCTGCTAAAAGCCCTGGATTATCTACATTAAATTTTTCCTTAAGGTAATCTGTCATAGTTTTCTTTGTTGCATTGCCAAATTCCTGTAAGATAAAATCTGATACAAGTTTCCTTATTTCATTCTCATCCTGGTTTATCCATACATTGCACTGTTCAAATAATGTATTCATAAAATCATACAAAGTAATACCCAGGTCAATATTTTTAATTTCTGCGTCAAGCCCTTCTTTTATATCTGGTATATCCAGTATCTGCCATTTATATATATTATTATTCTTTCCTTTGTGCAGCAGGACAGACTTATTAACTTCAAAAGTCTTTTGCAGGGTTTCCATAACGTTCATAAGTATCCTGAACATATTCTGGTTCAGCTTCTGGAGCTGCCTTTTATATTCCTGTAGTACTGTATCCATACTATGGTAAAGTTCCACAAGGTAATTATGCACATATAAATTATTTAATGCATCCAGGTAATTTTCAAGACGGGTATTTCTATTCAGGAAATTAGCATTATCCATCTTTGCCTCTGCATCTTTATAGTCACTTAGCCTGAGGTTTGCCTGTCTAAGTTCATGTTCCAGGTTCTCTTCATTTTTCTTTATAAACCCGTCTACTGCATGTATTAAGTTCTGGTTATCCCCTCCAGCAAGCATCCTGCCAGCATAAAACGGCCCATAATCCAGGTTAGTAGCAAAAGAATCAAACAGCCCCTTATAAGTCCTGTTCACCAGGGAAGTACTGTTCTTAGGTATGGAATACTCCATAATATCTTCCATCATAGTTTTTGAATTTTTTTCCAGTATTCCAGTATTTTCAGCCAGAAATTCCGATGCCCTGTCTACAAAAGGATGGTTGCCGCTTTGTTCATACATTTTTGCATCAAATGCTTTACTAAATGTTACATTTGCACTGCATCCATGTGATAATTCCTTTTTAATATCTTCATACTGGATTTGCATTTTAGAAAGGAACAAATCCCTTTCTTTTTCAGATGGTATTTTTTTATATATACTGTTGTAACTTTCAAACAGCCCGCATCCAAGATATGTAGCAATCTCTGATAATGGCATTTCTGCAACTGAAGCGCCTAATATATTGTAATCCACACTGGCCCCATGCTGTAATTTAATTCCATTTTTAATAGATTTTAAATTTGCAATATGGCTGTCCAATGTAAAGCCGCTGTCTTCCTTAGCTAAAAAGCTGATAATATAATCAGTTACCACGCCCATAGCATACTGGTAACCATTTTTAACATGGTTGCCAGAAGAATCTGTTGTAGATATAAGATAACATAAATCTACAGGGCTTGTAGCAAAATCTACTTCTGTAAAGCCATAATTCATCTTAAAGCTGTCTTTATTCCTGCTAAAATTCATGCAATAGTCTAATTCCTGCAATGCTGCATATCCGTTTACCTTGATATACTCTGAAATCAGAGGGTTTTCCTGGATAGAGGGAACTGAAAGGTTTACATCTGGAAGGAAAAAGTATCCGCTTACCCTTGCCCCGTCTTTGCCTATTTCTTTTAAAGCTTTCCTCACCAGGTAACAGATATCTAAAAATATACCACTGCCTGTACCACCTGAAATGCCAGAACAGATATGGATATCCAGCCCGCCAGTGTCTGCTGCGGTCAGGGCACTGACCATAACTGATTTAATTTTATCATAAAGGGCAGCACCCTTATCTATAAGCAGGAACCTTCCGACCTGCCTGATGCCTCCTGCCCCATTGCTTGCCTCATCTATAGAAATATGCTCATAATCAAGCCAGTAAAGTTCTGGCCTGTTCTGCAATATTTTTTTTGCCTCAAATGTGCTTTTAATAGCACCATTTGAAAGTGGAAAAAACTCTGTACTTTTATCAATATCAGTTATACTGCCAGATTGTACAATCTGGGAATCATCAGCATCAACCACCAGATACCTGATTGATTCGTATTTTGGCAGCACTGCATCTGTGTTATCAGGCTTAAGCTGCCTGTAAACTTCCCGTTTTAACTGCATAACAGCATCGGAACCAGTTCCCCCAAGGCCAATAATTACAGAAGCACCTTCCTGTCTTTCAGACTGTTTTCCGCGGTCAACAATGCCGCCGCCAGCATCAATTAACAACTGTCCATATGTAGCCATATTTTCCTCCTCTTCCTGTATATCCGGCAAAACTGCACTATGGCAGTATTCCTGGGTTTAAAAAGGCTTATAAAATATTCTCATGCCCTTTTCCATCTCTTTATCATTACTGATATTTACATCCCTTTCCTTGTCAATACGGATTTTCTTTTCTCTTTTTAAACCGGCTTTTGAATCTGTATAATAACCATTATTTCCAGCCACCAGGTAAATAAAGTCATCTTTTTCCCCGGCTATAAGATAACATTTTTCCAGGTTTATCCCTATATCCTGGCCTGGGGTTATATACCTTGACAGTTTCATCTTTCCTTTTTCCCCGTCAAATGCTTCCGGCGGTTCAATCCCTTCATCACCATATGCCAGAATCTGTATTGTGCCGCGGACTGGCCTGTTTGCATTTATAAAATAGCGTACTAGGAATACCAGTGCCAAAACTGCAAAAATTAAAACTATGCCTAATACTTCAAAGATTTCAAAAGACTGGACTTTTATCTCTATTTCCGCTTCTGCAAAAGCACCCTGGCTGTCTGTAGCTGCCACGGTAAGGCTGCCGTTGCCACATTTCTTAATCTTTATATTTAAGACATGGCCATTTAAAGTTACACTGTCCCCGCTAAAAGCAGAATCTTTAATACTGTAGCTAAGGGAAGGATCTTCCACATCAGAAGCAAGCCCTTCAAGATCCAGGTTATAGTTTTTCTTTGAAAACAGGTGTATTTTCTGGTCAATAACAATATGGCTTTCCTTCCATACAGGTTTTGAATTTTTTATATTTATGGATAAAACATTTGATTTTACTGGCATATCATCAATTTCACAAAATGCTTGTACTTCATATTTGCCATAGTCCTTAAGGTTAATCTCCATCCGGCTTTCTGTGCCATCTGGCTTCATTTTGCCTGCCTTTTTTTTCTTGCCATTAGGTTTTTTAGTAATAGTAACATTTATAGGGTATTTTTTGTAAACTTTCTTTTCAGATACAGCCTCTCCTTCATTATATATTTTTGCAGACAGTTCCCATACAGAGTTTTTACCCTGGGAACTAACCGCACTTTTTTTAATTTCCAGTGTTAAATCAGAGTTACAGACCATATCTACTTTAACCTGGTCCCGGCTTATGCCCCTGACAACCAGCTTCCAGCGTCCTGGTTGTGGTTTTTGTACTTTTATAACAGTAAAAGTCTTTGCATTAATGGACATTTGCTTAAGTTCACTATTTGTATAGCCATATCCATCCGGATTAAACAGGTTATATTCCGTTTTTGGATTCAAAGTACTAATAATTATATTTGCTTCTTTTACGCCAATCATAGGAATTGTAAAAGGAACTTTAAGTTCACCGCTTTTGGGAATTGACGTTTTTACAAGGTTTACTGTTTTTGTTGAATAAATAATATTATAAAACTGGTTAAATACATCCTTTAAATCACTGGCACTTTTAACTTCTACACAAGTTCCTCCTGTTGAATCTGAAATTTCTTGTAGTTCTGGAAGTTTCGCCATACCATTGGTATTCAGGCATACAGAATGGATATTTATACCTTTCTTTCTGGCAGTATCAATAGCTTCTGTCTTTTTTTTGTTAGATTCTGTAAGTTTCTGTACACTGTCTTTCCCCTGCAAATCTGTATTGCCATCTGAAAGCAGGATAATAGCGGAAGGCAGGTCCGTACGTCCCTGCTTTTCAATTATCTGGACAGCCTGGTATATTGCCTTGCCAATATCTGTATCACCTGTGCTGGAAGTTTTTTTTACTTTGTTAAACAAATTTTTCTTCGTTTTCTTGCCATCTATATATACAATATCCTGTTCCAGCAGTATATCATCATCAAAAACTACAGCTCCCATATAGTTTCCTGTTTCTGTAGATAAACCTAAAAACAAATCCATAGCTTCAAACCGCAGTTTATATCTGTCAGTTGTTGCCATAGAACCACTGCCATCCACTACAAATACTACATTCATATTGCCAGTTGTTTTTTTATCTGTAGCAGATACTGTATTAGCTGGAAATCCAATAATCCAGAATAAAACTAAAATAATTAAACAGTATGCTGTCCTTATAATTCTCCTCATCTTCTGCCCCCTTCCATTACTGTTTTACATGCACCAGAATATTATAAACCCCTGGTATATTCCTGCCGTAGAAGCATTGCCAGAAACATAGTGGCGAGGCTTAACACAATTAAAACAGTATCAATAACTATTGTTCCAGTTTTAGACCTGGCCCTGCGTCCCAGTACCAGCCATAAAAAAAACAACGCAATCCAGGCAAATCCAAATATAATTAAAATTATCTCTATTATGTTCTTATCCATCATTACTCCCCGGTTTTCTATCTATAAAGCTGGTTATTATATTAGCACAACTTCTTATAAAAGTAAATAAATCTTAACCAGTTATATTTTAATTTTTATATTTATACCAAGTTTATATTCTTTCCAATGCTGGTATCAGGTTTAATAAGATGGCGTCTGCTCTGCTATAATTCTTTTAAGTTCTTCAATATCTGTGCCAGATAACTGCTGGCCTGCAAGGTATATAGATATAAAGTTGGAAACTGAGCCATTATATAACTGGTTTAATAAAGCCTTTGTTTCTATATCCTGGATTTTCTTTTTAGAAATATTTGCCCTGCATATAAAGCCTGGATCTTCCCTTGTAACTGCGCCCTTATCAATAAGCCTTTTAATCACTGTATATGTAGTATTTTTCTCCCATCCAATGTATTCCTTAATAATTTTGGCAATGTCCCTTGCTGCCAGCGCTTTATTAGACCATAAAAGCTCCATTACATTTAGTTCGCCTTCATGTAACCGTATTTCCCCCATTTAAACATACCTCCTGGAACAACAGTATTTTGACTGTATCATTACAATAGTAAAGTAAAAGAAAGCACAAATTAAAACAGCCATATTTAGTGCCTAATAGTTACTTAAATATAACTGCCCGTCCTCTAATTAATAAATATATTCTACTATTGGTATTAATAAGTGTCAATACTTTCCGGGGAACATTTCATATCTGTTTTATAAAATTTTTATGCTTACTGGTATCAGGACAGTTTGCTGCAATATATTTCAATGCTGCCAGATGACAACATTTCCTGGAGGACAGCTTTTATTGTTTCTACGGATATTTCAGAAATTAAAACCATATCTGTTGCACAAAAATATGTACCATACAGGCACTCACCAGTACACCTGTTTGTATTTCTTATTGTTTCTATATTCTTATATGTAAAAAACGTAACTGCCCATCTGCTTCCATCGTCTAGTTCAAAAATTACATCTGAATTGCAGTCAGATGGATCAAACGGGCTTTCCCACATTAAAAATTCATACCATATTTTTTTAGTATATCTGCCTTCCATTATTACATTCCTCCCCTTTCTGCTTAACCTTATAGCAGGCCCTTTAAAATTTACACTTTAAGGCAGATTTGCTTTAACAGGGCTTCCAAAATGGCAATAGTGTTTTTTGCCACATAAATATTATACTACTGCTGTCTGGATAATGAAATTAAAAAATATAAAACAGATATAGTTGTCTGTGCCACAAAATTTTTTCCTTCATATAATATACCAGATACTTTATGGAGGATTTTTATTATGTACCTTTTATTTGGAATACTTATTTTTATATGTATAATTTTCTCTTTTATTTTCCATCTGAGGAAAAAGAGGATAATATGCAAGCTTTGCGAAATGCAGCTTGAACAAAAAATCTGCCTGCTAAACCAGATTATGGAACCTTTTGGTTTCTGTTACTCTCCTTCACAGGATATTATTACATCAAGGACAGACGCATGGCAGAGGAAATTTGGATACTGTTCTTTGTATGACGAAACAGCAGTCCATTTTTCAATGGTATTTGACTGTGAACCAATTTATTTTAATTATAATAACCGCACATGGCTTTTTGAGTTCTGGAAAGGCCAGTATGGAATAAGTGCTGGTGCTGAAATTGGCATATATTGTGCTGACAGGGTTTTAAGCCCGTGGGAATATGACAAAACACTTTTCCATAGTGTCAGTGACAAGGAACTTCTGCCTGTCACAATGGCAGCATATTATAAAGGAAGCTGCCTGTTTAATATATGCCAGCCGCACTGGTGGCTTACGGGGTTCTGTCCTGGCAGGTGTGTAAAACCTGAAGATCTTGTGCTGCATGTTTCAATTACATTTAAAAGTGAAAGCATGATGTACTGCTTTTTAAACAGCCTGGTACAAACCGGTTATATAAAATGCGGTATTTGTGTATGTGACCTGACAGTATCTTTTGTATTTGCAAGGCCTTTTACTGCACAGCCATGCTGCAAAAGGTGTTTTGCCGCAAGATGGGCACAATTTAAAAACAGGTTCTTCTGTAAATTATATATGTGGGTTACAAGGCCCTTTAAATGTACCCTTGACAAGATTTTATATTTATATTATTTCCTGCCTTTTGTATTCAGGCATATGTTATGCATGAAGAGAAACAGGAAGCAGAAATTCCACAAACCGCCAAGGAAGGAAAGAAAAAGAAATGGGATTTGAAAGCCGCATAAGGAAAACTTTTGACAATGCCCTGCACCTCCCGCTCTATCCAGGTTCAAAATATGTTGTATTTAGCGACTGCCACCGTGGTACTGGCAGGGCAAATGATAATTTCCTGCACAATGAATTTCTTTACCTTGCCGCCCTGCGCTACTATTTCCAGAAAGGATTTACCTATATTGAACTTGGGGACGCAGACGAACTATGGGAAAACCGTTCCATGCAGTGTATTAAAGAAAACCATATGCAAAGCTTTGAAATGCTTTCTGGATTTTACAGGCAGAACCGTTTTTTTGCAGTTTATGGCAACCATGACATAATTAAAAAAAGCACCAGCTTTCCTAAAAAGCATTTTCTATCATTTTATTGTGATAAAACATTTTGTAACAGGCCGCTTTTTCCTGATATAACATTTTATCCAGGAATTATCCTGCATGACAAACTTAATGGCTGTGATATTTATATGGCACATGGCCACCAGGCAGATATATTTAACAGCACATTCTGGCGGCTGTCGCGTTTTATGGTACGCTATATCTGGCGTCCGCTTGAAAGCCTTGGCGTGCCTGACCCAACAAGTGCTGCCAAAAATAATACAAGAAAAAAGAAATCAGAAAAAATATTGGCAGACTGGGCACTTAAAAATAAGCATATACTTATTACAGGACATACACACCATCCTATGACAGGATCTAAAACTTCGCCATACTGCAATACAGGAAGCTGTGTACACCCTGCCGGGATAACCGCATTAGAAATAGAAAAACGGGCAGTTACACTTGTTAAATGGTCTGTAAATACTAAAAAGGATATGGAATTATATGCTTCACGTGAAATACTTGGTGACAGACAGCCTATAGATTCATATTTTTAACTTTATAAGGCAGTTCATATATACTTTCCTGAAAATTTTATATTAATGTATTTTTCCTGGATTACTGGTAATAATATCTATAACGGGTAATTACCTGCAATAGTAGTTCCTCCTTTTTATTTTATAAAGCAGGGGATACTTTCCCTGCCCGCTGCGCCCCATGCGCCGCCTTAGCGGCATGCTTCCTCTGCATGGGGCTGTGCACAAACAACGGATGCCAGGCTCCGCCAGTCATCCTTATGTTAAAAAACGCTGCCATGTCATTAAACATGGCAGCGTCCATACCCTGGTTAATTTATATAAATATTAATTATTTATAGAGTTCCACTAATCTCTGTAAATGTTCATAACGTGCTTTTGCTGCTTCTTCTGACTCTTTAAAGAGTTTTTCAGCACGCTCTGGGAATGGCTTAATAAGACGTGTATAACGTGACTCATTATTAAGGAATTCCTGGTATGAACCATCACCCTCTTTAGATGTAAGGGTAAATGGGTTTTTGCCTTCTGCTTTAAGTGCCGGGTTGAATGAGAATAAGTTCCAGTATCCAGCCTTAACAGCTTTCTTCATCTCATCCTGGCAGTGGTTCATGCCACCTTTTGCAATACCATGGAGTTCACAAGGAGCATATCCAATTATAAGTGAAGGGCCATTGTAAGCTTCTGCTTCTGCTATAGCTTTAACTGCCTGTGCAGGGTTTGCACCAAGGGCAATTTGTGCTACATATACGTAGCCATAACTCATTGCAATTTCAGCAAGGCTCTTCTTGCCGATTTCCTTGCCTGCTGCTGCAAACTGGCATACTTCACCTATATTTGAAGCCTTTGAAGCCTGTCCGCCTGTATTAGAATACATTTCTGTATCAAATACCATAACATTTACATTTTCACCTGATGCAAGCACATGGTCAAGACCGCCAAACCCGATATCATATGCCCATCCGTCACCACCGAAGATCCATACAGACTTCTTAGCAAGGTAATCTTTCTTATCAAGTGCTGCTTTTGCGTCAGGACAGCCAGCTTCTGCTGCCTTTTCAAGTTCAGGTATAAGTGCTTCTGTTGCAGGTGTATTAGCTTTTGTATCGTCTTTTGTTTCAATGAATTTATCTGCTGCTGCCTTTAACTCTGCAGAAGCCTTATCTGAAGCAGCACATGCCTTTACAGACTCAATAGCCTGGTCACGCAGGTATTTCTGGCCTATATGCATACCAAGGCCATGTTCAGCATTATCCTCAAACAGTGAGTTAGACCATGCAGGCCCTTTCTTGGAATCTTTATTTACTGTATATGGTGATGTTGCAGCAGGGTTGCCCCAGATTGAAGAACAGCCTGTTGCATTTGAAATATACATCTGCTCACCAAAAAGCTGTGTTACAAGACGTGCATAAGATGTTTCTGCACAGCCTGCGCAACTTCCAGAGAACTCAAGGAGCGGCTGGTTATACTGGCTTCCCTTAGGTGTTGTATCAGCAAAACCGCTGTCTTTCTTGCCAACATTGGCAACAAGGTAATCAAATACTGGCTGTTCATCAGCTTCTTCTGCCTGTGGAACCATCTTAATAGCACCTTCAGCAGGACATACTGTTATACATTCACCACAGCCCATACAGTCAAGAGGTGATACACTCATTGTAAACTTATAATTTGTCTTTTTAGACTTATCATCTGCTGTCTTAATATTAGAAGGTGCAGCATTAACTTCTTCTTCTGTAAGAAGGAACGGACGTATTGTAGCATGTGAACATACAAATGCGCAGTTATTACACTGTACACACTTCTCTGGATCCCATGTAGGGACTGTTACAGCAGTACCACGCTTCTCATATGCAGAAGCACCTGTTTCAAACTGTCCATCAGGGTTATCAATAAATGCAGATACAGGGAGGCTGTCACCATCCATCTTAGAGATTGGCTCCATAAGGTCTTTAACCATCTTAACAACTTCTGGACGTCCTGAAAGTTCTTTAGCAGGAGCATCAGGAGCAGGGTTCTTCCATGAACCAGGGACTTCTACCTTATGGACAGCATCTACACCAGCATCGATTGCCTTGTAGTTCATCTCAACTACTGCATCACCCTTTTTGCTGTATGATTTCTTAGCAGCCTGTTTCATATAATCAACAGCTTCATCAATAGGCATTACATCAGCAAGCTTAAAGAACGCAGACTGGAGGATTGTATTAGTACGCTTGCCCATTCCTATTTCAATAGCTTTGTCAATAGCATTAATTGTATAAAGCTGTATATTATTATCAGCAATATATTTCTTAGCACCAGCATCTAATTTTGTTTCAAGCTCTTCATCAGACCACTGGCAGTTAATCATAAATACGCCGCCTGGCTTAACATCCTGTACCATTTTAAAGCCATTTACTACATAAGAAGGGTTGTGGCATGCAACAAAATCAGCTTGGTTAATATAGTAAGGGCTCTTAATAGGATTGTCACCAAAACGGAGGTGTGAAATAGTTACACCACCTGTCTTCTTGGAGTCATACTGGAAGTATGCCTGTATATACTTGTCTGTATGGTCACCGATAATCTTTGTAGAGTTCTTGTTAGCACCAACTGTACCATCACCGCCAAGACCCCAGAACTTGCACTCTTTTGTGCCTGGTGCTGATGTAATAGGTGCTGGCTTAACTTCTGGAAGGCTTAAGTTAGTAACATCATCTACAATGCCTATTGTAAAGCGTGGCTTAGGATCATCTTTTTCTAATTCTTTAAATACTGCAAATACAGATGAAGGAGGTGTATCCTTTGAACCAAGGCCATAGCGCCCGCCTGTAAGGACAATGTCATTAAGCCCTGCTTCACGGAGTGTAGCAGCCACATCAAGGAAAAGAGGGTCACCTAATGAACCAGGCTCTTTTGTACGGTCAAGTACCGCAATCTTTTTAGCTGTCTTAGGAAGCACTTTAAGAATAGCTTCTGAAGACCAAGGACGGTATAAACGTACTTTTATAAGGCCAACTTTTTCACCTGCTGCCATAAGGTAATCAATAACTTCTTCTGCAACATCACAGATAGAACCCATAGCAACAATTACACGTTCAGCATCAGGTGCACCATAATAATTAAATAAACCATAATCTGTACCTAACTTCTGGTTTACCTTGTCCATATATTTTTCAACAACTGCCGGGAGTGCATCATAAGCCTTGTTACATGCCTCACGGTGCTGGAAAAATACATCACCGTTTTCATGTGAACCACGTGAAGCCGGATGCTCAGGGTTAAGTGCATGCTTACGGAATTCATCAACTGAATCCATAGGGCACATTTCTTTAAGGTCTTCATAATCCCATTTTTCAATCTTCTGGATTTCATGGGAAGTACGGAAACCATCAAAGAAGTTAATAAAAGGAACTTTGCCTTCTAATGCTGCAAGATGTGCAACAGGGCTTAAATCCATAACTTCCTGTGGGTTTGTTTCTGCAAGCATTGCAAAACCTGTCTGGCGGCATGCATAAACGTCACTATGGTCACCAAAGATATTTAATGAATGTGTTGATACTGTACGTGCTGATACATGGAATACACTAGGTAACTGCTCACCAGCAATCTTATACATATTAGGTATCATAAGAAGAAGACCCTGTGATGCTGTAAATGTAGTAGTAAGTGCACCTGCTGCAAGTGAACCATGTACTGTGCCGGCAGCGCCTGCTTCAGACTCCATTTCTACTACTTTAACTGTGTTTCCAAAAATGTTCTTCTGTCCTGCTGCTGACCACATATCTACAGAGTCAGCCATAGGGCTTGAAGGTGTGATAGGATAGATACCTGCAACTTCTGTGTAAGCATATGCTACATGTGCTGCTGCGGTGTTTCCATCCATTGATTGTTTAGCTCTAGCCATCTTAATTTTTTCCTCCTTAATAAAGTTCTTTCTAACATTTTATCACTTAGTTCCTGAAAAGTAAAGAAAACTATATGCATTTTTACTATATTTAATTAAAAAAAATTGGGATTGGTAGTGTATAATTATTAAATTTTTATAAATTAATAACTAAGCTTGACTTTGCGTTTAATATTGAATAGAATAAATATTTGTTGTTATATGATGCCATGCAGAAATCTTTGCTGCTGGCGTGATGTTTAACAAGTACTGTTTATATAATAATACATTTCCGGATAATTTCAAGAAGAAATATTAACCATATAATCCAGATTGGAGGCAACAATGGGCATTAATTATATAACACAGGTTAAACCACCTGATGTACTTAAATCAGAATATTCCTTAAGAAAAGACCTGGCAGGCCTGAAAGCAGAAAGGGATGCAGAAATTGCAGACATAATTACTGGAAAATCAGATAAATTCCTTGTAATTATAGGGCCATGTTCAGCAGACAATGAAGATGCCGTATGTGATTATACAAGCCGCCTTGCAAGGGTACAGGAAAAAGTGGCAGATAAAATACTGCTGGTTCCAAGGATATATACCAATAAGCCGCGTACCACCGGGGAAGGCTATAAAGGCATTGTGCACCAGCCTGATCCTGAAAAAGCACCTGACCTGCTTGAAGGGATTATTGCCATGAGAAAAATGCATCTGCGTTCTATAGAAGAAACCCATCTCTTTGCAGCAGATGAAATGCTTTATCCTGAAAACTGGTCTTATGTATCAGATATACTTTCTTATGTTGCAATAGGTGCACGTTCTGTTGAAAACCAGCAGCACAGGCTTGTTGTAAGCGGGCTGGACATACCATGTGGCATGAAAAACCCTACAAGCGGTACTCTTGGCATTATGCTTAATTCATGTATTGCGGCACAGTCAGGGCATACATTTATGTACCGTGAATGGGAAGTAAAAACAGACGGCAACCCCCTTGCGCATACAATACTGCGCGGCGCTGTAAATAAACACGGGCAGTCACTCCCTAATTACCACTATGAAGATTTAATGCTGTTAGATGAAATGTACCATAAGCTTGGTTTAAAGAACCCGGCATGCATAATAGATGCCAACCATGCTAATTCAAACAAATGTTATTATGAACAGCCACGCATAGTATATGAAGTACTGCACAGCCGCAGTGTATCTGCCGGCATTAAAAAACTGGTTAAAGGTGTAATGGTTGAAAGCTATATAGAACCTGGAAACCAGTCTGTACATGGGCATATATATGGCAAATCCATTACAGATGCATGTCTTGGATGGGAAGAATCAGAGCAGCTTATATATGGGATTGCAGAAAAATTATAATTTGTGGAGGCAGACTTCTTACAGGAAAGAAAAACACCGTTGCCCAGTCTGTATATGGTAAATTAGGATATATTGATGATAATGAACTCCATTTATCAAAACAAATAAAGAGATAAGCAACTTCCCGTTTTGAATTATATTTTGTGCCAGGAAACATCTGGTTTCCTAGCACATTTTTAACATTATAAGCAAAAAACACCTGTAATACAGATATATTACAGAAAAAATTATTAATAACCTGTTTTCTGGGAATCATGGTTCGGGTCTTCACCAATACGGACGATTGCATTATACACACATGCTGTAATTTCTGCATCCATTTGTATTGTAGATGCATCAAATTTATGTATAAGCGCCCCTGCCAATGAATGTACATACCTTGGGGGAAGCCTGTTAAGTGCATATGCAGCAATGTCAATTTTACACTGGTCACATTTACAATAATCAGTTGTCTGCCACAACTGGTCTATTTTTGTTAAAACGGTTTCCTCCATCATATTTGTTAAACCTTCCATTTGCTACTCCTATCTGACGTATACGCCCAAATCCTGTTTTTAGATGTAACTACTGCCTATGCTATATATTACTCCCAATTACATAGCAATTCAAGATAAAATTACAAATCCTGCCAGACAAACCATAAAAGACAGGGGTAAAACCTGGGAAATCAGAAGCCAAAATATGCATCTATTCCATCTGCAATTCCCTTTGCCATTTTATTCTGGAATGCCTTTTTCTGCATTTTCCTGTCTTCTGCACCATTGCTCATAAAGCCCATTTCAATAAGGGTAACAGGTATCTGGCTCCAGTTAGTCCCTGTAAGGTCATCCCGTACAACACAGCCCCTGTTATTTATCCCTGTAACATCACAGTAACTGTCTAATACAGCTTTTGAAAGTTTAAGCGATTTTTTACTAAGTTTTTTAACATATGGATTAGATTTTGACGGGTAAAGCGCACTTGCACCTTTTGCCGAAGATGAAGAAGCACTGTCACCATGAAGCCTTATATAAATGTCAGAACCGCTTTTGTTAGCTTTTAACGCCCTCTTTTTATTACTTATATTTACATTATTCTTTGTACGTACCATATAAACGTCATATCCCCTGCTAACCAGTTCTTTTTCAAGCTTTTTGGCAACGCTTAATGTAAGCTTGTATTCAGGTACACCTGTAGAAACACCTGTTGCACCTCCTGATATTTTAGCCTTCTTAGTAGAAGAACCAGGGCCAACCGGTTCTGTGCTGCTGTCAGAATGTAACTGGTGGCCTGCATCTATTGCCACTTTTTTCTTACCTTTTATATCAACATCACATGAAAGTATATTGCCTGCATTTTTTGCATAAACAGTAACTTTTCCAGCCCTTTTTGCATGAAGCACACCTTCCTGGCTTATTATGGCATACTTTTTGCCAGATACAGACCAGACGGTAGTTTTCCCTGTATCCCCTCCTGTTACGCCAAACTGGAATTGGCTTCCAGCTTTAACTGAACCTGTTGTCTGTAAAAATTCAAATTTTTCTGTTTGTTTTTCTGTTTCAGCAGCATTGGAAACATTAAGGCTGTTACTGATTTTATTTATGCCTAGTGCAGTAACAACTATAACAGCCATAACTATAATCCCTGCCATAAGAGTTATTTCACGTTTTAAATCTTTCATAATAATTAAGCCCCCTGTTGTGTCTTGCCAGACATTTATTCAAACGTTCCAAATTCTGACAGGGGATATATCCTAAGAATTGCCCTGCCTTCTATATTCTCACGTTTAACAGGCCCTACTTCTTCATACCGGCTATCTTCACTTACAGTACGGTTATCACCAAGCACAAAAAATTCGTCATCACCAAGCTTTATTGGTTCTTCTGCTATGCCTGGATCCATAATAGGGTCTTTGCCAAAATTTTCTTCCAGCTTTTTGTCATTTATGTATATGTCTTCACCCTTAATCTGTACAGTTTCACCAGGAAGCCCTATTACTCTTTTAATATAATAATCACTGCTGTCACGCCCATGCGGGTAGAAAACTATTACGTCAAACCTTCCAGGATCAGTAAAATGGTATGAAACCTTCTCTACAAGAAGGTTTTCACCATTTTTTAATGTATCCATCATTGATTTACCATCAACAATAGTCCTCTGTAACACATATTTAGGTACAAAAGCAACACATACAACAATTATTGCAACATAAACACAAAGTTCAATTATACTGTTGCAAAGTTTCCTGCCTGCCGGGATTTCCTCCTGCCTGCCCTCTTCCCCATCTGTATGGGGTTTGCTGCCCTCTTGTGTATCCTGTTTAACATTTTGTGTATTTTCCATGCTATTAAATCCATTTTCCATTATAAATACCACCTATAATAACAATTAATCTTCTACAGGGTTTTTCAGTGTATCTTCTGGCATCCTGGTTTCAGATGTTGCTGTAACTGTATCTGCCATTTCTTCCCCGCCAGTACCAGGGTATGTTTCTTCCCCGTTCCTGCATACAGGGCATATAAAGTCTTCTGGAAGTGTACTGCCTTTATATACATATCCACAGACTGTACATACAAAACCTGCTTCATTCCCCCCATCCTCTTCATCCAGGGAATCTGGTACCCCGTCTGTTTTCTCTGTTCCAATGGCTTCTTCTTGTTCTTTAAAGGCTATTGCTGCTTCTGCTGCTTTCCTTGCCTCCACTTCTGCTGCCTCTTCTTCACTTAAGATGCGTATTTTAGAATTATTAAGTTCATCAATAGCAACTGAAAGAGGCTTAGGACATTTTGGTATTACATATGTTTCTGCACCATCTATAATCTGGCGTGCCCTCTTTGAAGTAGCAAGCACTATGGAATACCTGCTGTTTACAACAGGGGCTTCACCTGATTCAACCTCACTGTTTACTAATTTCATTAAATCTGTGTATGATGGATGTAACATAAAAATTCTCCTTTCAGCTTGTTTTAGCCCGCCACACCAGAGGCAGGGATTGCTGTCTATTTTAAATTAAAATTACTGCTTATCCCTTCAATAAGCTCTTTCTGGTTATTACTTGTAAAGTGCAGTGACTGTATAAGGGCATGCACCTGTTCAACACACTCTTCAAGTCCGTCATTTACAATAATATAATCATATTTTTCCATATAACCACATTCTTCAGAAGCCCTGGCAATCCTTTTTTTGATAACTTCTTCTGTTTCAGTACCACGTTTTAAAAGGCGCCTTTTAAGTTCTTTAATATCCGGGGGTGTGATAAATACCAGGGAAACACCAGGAAAATTTTCTTTAACCTGCATTGCACCCTGCATTTCTATTTCAAGAAGTACATCTTTGCCGTTATTTATCTGGCTGTATACATAATCTTTAGGTGTACCATAATAATTATCTACATATTTTGCATATTCTATGAATTTTCCATTATTAACCATTTGTATAAATTCTTCTTTTGTTTTAAAAAAGTAGTCTTTCCCTTCTTTTTCTCCCTCTCTTGGCTGCCTTGTTGTTGCAGATATTGAAACAGCGTAACCATATTTTTTGACAAGTTCATTTATTACAGTCCCTTTGCCTGCACCTGAAAATCCTGAAATAACTGTAATTATTCCCTTTTTAGGCATCTTCATTACCCCTTTCTGCCGCCTGTACCCCTTCTGCCCTGTTTTCTATTGTTTCAGAAAGCAGCGCAGAAAGCACTATATGACCGCTTTCCATAACAAGCACACATTTAGTCTTGCGCCCGCATGTAGCATCAACTGCAAGATTATTATCCTTTGCTGCCTGTACCATGCGTTTTATAGGCGCTGCATCAGCCTTTATAATGCTTACTACTTTATCCATGTTCACTACATTGCCATATCCAATATTTACTAACATATACCTTCTCTTTCTTATTCAATATTTTGTATCTGTTCACGTATTTTCTCTATTTCAGTCTTCAATTCAATCGCTATCCTGGAAAGCATGGCATCATTTGCTTTGGAAAGTATAGTGTTGGCCTCCCTGTTCATCTCCTGGGCAATAAAATCAAGCTTGCGGCCCGCCGGCCCGCCGCATGACAGTGTAGCTTCCATATTAGCAATATGGCTTCTTAAACGTACAGTTTCTTCATCAACACACACTTTATCTGCAAAAACAATTATTTCTGTAGCAAGTACTCCTTCATCAATTTTTATGCCATTTGCAGCTTCCAGGATTTTATCTGTAAGTTTCTGCCTGTACCCCGCTATTATCTGTGGTGAACGCTCTTCTACCTGCTTTGTAAGACCTGTAATGCCTGCAAGTTTGGCTTTTATATCATTATACAGATCTTTTCCTTCCCTGGTGCGTGTTTCCATAAACTGTACACATGCTTTATGTACAGCTTCCTGTATCCTGCCAAACCCGTTCCCTGCATCACTTCCGCCCTCTTCAAGGGTAATTACATCCGGGAATCTTACAAGCATTGCTGAAGTTATGCAGGGCTCTATGCCAAACTCTTCTGATGCTTCCTTTATTGCTTCCATATAGCCTTTTGCAACAGCAGGGTTATACCTTACAGCAAATGCACTGTCAGAATAATCATCATAACTTATAAATATATCTATCTTCCCACGTGCTGCATACTGTTTTACAATATTCCTGATATCATTTTCAAATGCCAGGAATTTTTTAGGCTGTTTAATGTTTATATCACAATACCTGTGGTTTACTGACTTTATTTCAACACTTACTTTATAATCACGGCATGCCGCTTCATAACGGCCAAAGCCTGTCATACTCTTAACCATAATTTCCTCCAGAAAAGCCATATCTAATACAACTGGTTAATTATAAGGTAAAGCTTCCAATTAGTCAAGTTTTCCGCCTTTATTTTTTTTATTGTTCCTGTTGTCATTTTTACTGCCTGGTTTCTTTATATTTACAACTGCCTTTTTTAATTTATTGCTGCTCTTTTTCTTTTTGCTGTTCAGTTCTTCACTTGTATATTTTACATATTCCAGCCCGCTTGCAGATATTTCTATGCTTTTTAAATCCATGTATTCCTGTGTGTTATCTGAAAGTTCTTTTTTGCGCAGTTTCATAGAAATAAAGTCCTTAATAACACGGTAAATAACGGCAAAGAGCGGACATCCCACTAACATTCCCATTATTCCCCAGAAACCGCCGAAAAGAAGTATTGAAAAAAGTACCCAGAATGCAGACAGCCCTGTTGATTCACCAAGGATTGCAGGCCCTATTATATTCCCGTCAAGCTGCTGTATTATTATAATAAGCACAAGGAAATACAATGCCTGTTTTGGATCAACTAAAAGTATTAACAATGCACTTGGTACTGCACCAATGTAAGGCCCGAATACAGGTATAATATTTGTTACACCCACTATTACACTTACAAGCATTGTGTACGGAAGGTTTAACACTGTCATTGCAACAAAACATATTAAACCTATTATAGCTGAATCAACAATTTTACCTGATATAAAGCCGCTGAACATATTATTGGAAACACGTAAATAATATATAACCATGTCCGCATTGTGCTTTTTAAGCAGGCCATACATTATTTTTTTAGCCTGGGCTGCAAAAACCCTTTTGCTGCCTAAAAGGTATATTGCAACTATAAGGCCTATAAAAAGGTTATAAAGCACACTAAGGAATGCCGCTATCCCGCTTGCAAACTGTTTGGCGTATGTATTCAGGTTAGGCAGCAGCTCTGTACGCATCCACGGTATTACCTCTGTAGTCATCTTTTCATCTAAGAACTTAGTTCCCTGTAAGACTACTTCCTGCATTGTATCTGCAATAAAACGGTTGTTTTCTATTTTTTCCACAAGTTCCTTGTAATAAGCATCTACCTGTCCTGGAAGGTTATTTACAAGTGTGACCATAGTTGTAATAATCTGTGGTATAATCATTATAAATAATATTACAATTATAAAAATCCCTGTAACAAGCGCCAGTGTAATTGAAATGCCATTAAACATGCCTTTCTTTTTCTCTGGTACCTGCCTGCCTTTTCTTGCATATGCTGCCGTAACAAGCCTCTGGTATATTTTCATAAGCGGGTTTAGTATATACGCTATTACAGCGCCATAAATAACAGGCTTGATTATTCCTGCCACATAAGAAATATATCCAAATATAATGTCTAAATTAACTATAAACAGATAAAATAACAATGCTGTTACCAGTACAAGGAACAGCCCAAGCCATCTTCCAAAGGCTTTCCTTAATAATCCTGGCTCCTGTGTGCCACTATCATTCATGCCTGGCATAGCCGCCTTCCTTTCCGCAGGCATGGTTTAATGCCCGCCTTTACTTTTTGTATATTATTACTATACTTTTTTTTGAGGTATTTTGCAACATAAAACAGTATTTTTATCTGGATATTGGCAAATATTAAAAATATGCCATTATAAAACCCTGGAAAACACCCGCCTGTATTTTGTAAATTGTTTTAATCCGTTTTCCTGCAAAGAATAATTCCTAATAACAGCAGCACAGGAAAAATAACACATATTAAAATCCCTGTCTTAAGGCTTCCCCCTGGTATACCTGACACCATTCCAGCTAATGTAGGCCCTGCCATGCATCCTATGTCACCGCCTAAAGCAAGCATTGCAAACATGGCTGTCCCGCCTTTTGGCAAAGCTTCTGATGCCCTGCTGAATGTCCCTGGCCACATAATCCCTGCTGACAGTCCGCATACAGCGCAGGCTGCCAGGCTAAGCTTAGGGAAAGGCAGGAAGCCCACTGGCTTACTGCCTGTTCACTTGCACCTGCACATAACATCATTAACATCAGTACCCAGAATATACTGGAACTAAACAGTTCCCTTAATTTAAGCCCTGTTTCCCCTTCTTCTGCCAATGTTGCAATAGGGACTTTTGTAAACACAAAAGCATTAACAAGTGGAACCAGCGCCCATACAAGGGCCAGTATTTTCCATCTGCCTATGCCAGCCACATAAAAAAACAATGTTGAAACCAGCACAACCCCTGCATGCCCCCAACAGTAAAAAGAATGGAGCATGCTCATTGCTTTTTCCTTGTTGCCAGAAGGACATGCCTCTACAACCGGGCTGACAAGGACTTCTAAAAGCCCTCCGCCAACAGCATATACCATTACAGAAACCAGAATACCAATAAAAGGAGATGGCAGTATATCTGGCAGTATTGTAAGCAGAACCAGACCAGCCGCTGATAGAATATGCGCCATAACCATTGGCATGTGGTAACCTGTTTTATCCAAAAACCTGGCCGAAAGAAAATCAACCATAAGCTGTATTCCAAAATTAAAAGTTACCAGCAGTGTAATCTTTGAAATTGGAATGTTATAATTTTTCTGGAAAAACAAAAACAGCAATGGTACAAAATTATTTATGATTGCTTGTACAATATATCCTGTGAAACAGGCTGTAATTGTTTTATTATACTGGTTTTTCATTTGGGCGGCCCCCTTGCTGGCAGTATTATATCATACTTTTTATCCTAAAACATTACAAATAACCACACATTTATTTTATAATATCACAAAATTAATGGTTTTGTATAGTAAATGGTTTTTTTATTCTTCACCCTTAATACAAAAACCATAGAATATGGCAGTATCCTATGGCTTCTGTATTAAAGATTTTATATGGTGTAAAACAGGTTTTATATTTTTGTGGATTATCCATTACCTGGCAAGTTTTTACACTTTAATTATTGTTTTTATTTCATTAATTTCCTTGCCCATAATACCAGCTATTTCTTCTAGTCAACTACCCATCACCTAAAGGTAATGGGCTTGTAACTGCCCAGTCGTAGTAAT
>CAJUJY010000011.1:74779-84780 GCA_910586555.1 uncultured Lachnospiraceae bacterium | reverse complement strand
TATCCATGCCTTCATTATATCTTATCTTTAACTTTTTGAAAATTGATTTCCGTGCCATATACCTGTTTTTAAAAAATGATGAAAAGAAAACTACTGGCAATACAGACACACTTCCAAAAAAGAAGCTCCCTGCCATTGTTTTTATTATAATTATATATTCATCTGGCTGTTGCTGTCCATAATATGATGAAGATGGAAAAAATATATAAATGGCTAATACAAAAAATGCCCACGCAGAAAAAATTATAAAACCACCTGAAATTACTGCTGTTAAAAATTTTATTATATAATAATTACGCCTGCCAGTCCTTGAAATTACCATTCTGATATTTCCACTAGTCCGTTCTTCACAAAATCTTGCAATAAACGGGAATGCTGTTATAACTGCCGCAAAATACTGGGAATGTCCGCCAGTTGAACTAGTAACAATCCGGTAAGACGAGAACATAACATTACTTTTTAAAAAATCCTCTGGCAGCTTTTGCAGACATTCAAAAACAGAATAAACCCTGCCAGTATTAATATCATTGTATATGCCACAGGAAAAATAAAGTAAAAATGCAGCTATTACACAAAATATAAAATTCCAGTTAAAAATTACTGTCCTTAGTTCCTGGCAAAGTCCATAAAATATTTTCTTCATATATACCCCTGCCCTTACTCATCAGTTGTTAATACATAAGATACTTCACCTGTAACAGCATTTACTGCGGCATAATTCTCATTATTATTTTCAGTCTTAAAATAAATAATCCAGTACGGCTTTGAAACAAACCTGCTGCCAGACTTATGAAAATACGCACCTTCCTCTGGAAATAAAACATTTTCAAATGATATATTTTTTACTTCATAAATATAGTAGGAAGAAAGTGTATCACTAATTAACCCTAATGCAGATTTTAAAGATACTATCTGTTCTATATCTTTTACTTCTGCTTCACATTCTAATATTACCTGGTTAGTAAAACTCATTTTTCCATTTGCTGATGTTATATAAAAATTTGTACAACCTAATGGCGCACTATTTTTTATATTATCTGCAATCTGGAAAAAAATACTGTTTTCATATGTTTTCTGCATTTCTACATAATACAGGAACTCACCTTTTGTATCACTTTCTAATACTTCCAGCCTGTAAGGAAGATATTTAAAATCGCCTGATAATTCTGACCATTCATCTGCATACTTTTGCGCCAGCCTTACAGCTTCACTAACCTTCATTTTTCCATCTGCAAGCTGGTATTCTGCATCTTCATACCCATTTACAAGCAAAAACTGGTCTTTTATCTTGTCATAAGCATGATTAATATTATCTTTATCATATGTAAAAAAACCATTTTCACCTGCACCTGCATAAATTCCATTTTCTTCATCTTTATATTCTGGTCCAGGAGGGCTTAATTTTTTTCCATCAGAATAATACTTTTCATTATATCCTTCCCCTATATAATAATGTAAAAACTCTTCACCCTTTTTATCAAAACCTCCTGTTACTTCAAACCTCCACTCACCACAACTAGAAGGTTTATATAAAGTATAATCTTCCTTTAATAGCAGATTATTGTATTTTCCCTTAAATGCTTCACTGGCTTTATCAAAAACATTACTTACAGTATCATACTCCAGGTTTTTATTCTCTTTTACTTTGTTTTCTTCTTTATTATCTTTTGTTTCTTTATTGCTGGTTAGTTTTTGCTTGTTATCAATAAACTGTTGTACTTCTTCTGGCGTTTCCTGGCATCCGGTAAAAAACAGCATAAAACAAGAAACTATAAAAACCAATACCGGTTTTTTCTTTATAAACTTCATATTCCTGCCCCTTTTCACACCTGGTTTTAAATTCTTCTTATTATCTTTTTACAAATGCTTTTTATCATTTTATTTTCCTCCAATTCATTAATTAGTATTTATAAACTATATATCTGTAAATTGTTTAACTATAAAGTATATTTTCATCTCCCTTCCATAGTCAAGCGGATATTCGCAATCCGCTTTGCTACTTGCTCATAACCTGTAATGCATTATTCAGTTAATATTTTAAAGATTTTAAGCTTAAAATCAATCTGTTTTTATTATATATTAATTTTATATTATTTCAACCCCTTTCCCAACCAACGGTCATATTTCCTAACCAACGGTCATCAATATGTATTATTTTATACTATTTTAGTACTTTTTCTGACCCATATTATGCCAATGTAACCATAAAATTCTGTACTTATACAATTATTTATTATAGCCCGCCGCGTATGTTTCTTTAACATAGAAGCGTGCATTTTAAAGGAATTACTTGATAAGGTTAAAATATATCTAATTAATTTTTAATTTTTATTAAGATAAATATTAATCTCTTTAATTACTAAAATTATTTAAAATTTTATATGATATTTACCTATATAGTAAACCTTCCACTAATTATATCTGTTCACACCATAAATTATTGACAATAACCTGGAAAAGTGTATACTTATATAAAACTGAATACGTTTAAGGTGCCAGCATCTATACGCTTGGGATAGCGTGGAACTGCTGGTTAAAAGGGAAACAGGTGAGAAACCTGTGCGGGCCCGCCACTGTGATATTGAGGTTATATGCAGTTTGCCACTGGTACTCTGGGAAGGTATGCATATAAACATTTTACAATAATTATTGTAATGGATATAAAGCCAGGAAACCTGCCTTAGATGAAGAAACATAAGCCACGGATAGCTGGTTTTATAAGTATGGTACAGGCATTTTAAAAATTAATGGCCTTGTACCTTTATTAAGTGTACCCTTAAACCTTCTGGCTTACCACTGCCAGAAGGTTTTTTTAGACCTGTAAACGGACAGAAAAAAGGATAGTACAAAACAGTTTTAAAATTTACAAAAATAAGGACTTTTAAAAATATGCATAACCACTTCCAAATAGATTATATTGCTTATAACTCCCATATAAGAAACTGGAATGCTGGATATAAACTTTTGTTTATGGCAGCTTCAATAATAACTGTTATTATAGCAGACAATGTTTTGGTTTCAGTTTATACATTAGTTTTTATGGGATTTATAAATATTTTTATTGCCAGGCTTTCCCCAAAAGAATATTTAAAAGTAATGAAAATACCTGCTGCTTTTATCCTGCTTGGAAGCATTGCTATAGGCATTTGCTTTTCCAGTACACCAAAAGGTATTTTCAGCCTGGATATTGGATTTACATATCTATGTCTTACCAAAGAAAATACCAGCCAGATGTTTAGTATTATATTAAAAGCATTTGGTGCAGTTAGTGCAATGTATGTTGTGACACTTTCAACCCCTGTCTGTGAAATTATTGCAGAATTAAAGAAACTGCATATTCCTGGTATTTTTATTGAGCTTATGTACCTTATTTACAGATACATATTTATTCTGTTTGATGCAGTGCATAAAATGCAGGATTCAGGCAAGTCAAGGCTTGGATATACTAGTTTTAAAGCTTCATGCAGAAGTTTTTCCATGATGCTGGGCAACCTTTTAATAATATCACTAAAAAATTCACGCAATTATTATAATGCAATGGAAGCACGCTGCTATAACGGACAACTGGAATTTTACACAGAAAAGAAGGCTTTAACCAGACCACAGGCAATATTAACTTTAATATATTTTATATTTTTTATAATTATTAAAGTTTGTCTTTAAACGTTTCTTAATAATAAATATCCATAGTCCATAAACATGTACTGGCTGCATGATTTTATTATATTTTTTCTGGCACAAGAAAGGCTTTTATTATATAAAAGAATTTTATAATATTAAAACGGAGGAAACTAAATGGCAGAAGAAAACAGCCCTATACTTGAAATTAAAGATTTAAATTACTCCTATGACAACAAAAATAATGTTTTAAATAATATAAACCTTAAAATTAATAAAAGTGAAAAAATTGCTGTGCTTGGTTCTAATGGTGCTGGCAAATCCACTTTATTTTTAAATATAAACGGGGTATACAAAGGCAGTGGTGATATTTATCTTTATGGTAATAAAATAACAAAAAAAACTTTAAACCAACTTAGGAAATGTACTGGTTATGTTTTCCAGGAACCCGACAGCCAGATTGTGGGCTCTACAGTTTTTAGTGAAGTTTCTTTTGGGCTTTCTAATTTAAAACTTCCTGCCAATGAGATTAAGGAAAAGACCACTAATGTTTTAAAAAAAATGGGGCTTTACCATTATAAAGACAGGCCTCCGCATTATCTTAGCGGAGGTGAGAAAAAAAGGGTTGCAACCGCAGGTGTTGTAGTAATGCAGCCAGACATTATTTTATTTGATGAACCTATGGCATCATTAGACCCTGGAAACCTTGCTATATTTGAAAATATACTGTCCTGGCTTGAAGCAGAGGGAAAAACTATTATTATATCAACACATAATGCAGACTTTGCGTATAAATGGGCAGAAAGAATTATTGTCCTTAATAGCGGAAGTATTATAGCAGATGATACACCAATAAAAATATTCACATCAGATAAAATATTAAAAACAGCAAATCTTAGAAAACCAGTGTTTTTACAGATATATGAAATTATTAAAGAAAAATACCCTGGTGGCGGATATAACTATAATAAAGCCCCCAGGTGCATTAATGAGTTTACAGAATGGTTTAACCATTTGTAATATTTACTTTAACCTATCAACTAAAAGGAGGAAATTATGACAAAAAAAGAAAAAAAGTAGTTTTCGCTGCTGCTGTTTTTGCCGCGGCAATGGGTACTGGTACAAATGCCCTGGCAATGCATATTATGGAAGGATACCTTCCACCTGGATATTGTATTGCCTGGGGGATTATATGTATTCCATTTCTTGTGGCAGGTTTTATAAATATTAAAAAATACCTCACAAGCAACAGAAGGAATATAACATTAATTGCTATGTCAGGTGCATTTATATTTGTTATATCCTCGCTGAAAATCCCGTCACTTACAGGAAGCTGTTCGCATATGACAGGAACAGGGCTTGGCGCAATACTTTTTGGCCCTTCATCTGTAAGTATCCTTGGAATTATAGTACTTATATTCCAGGCAATACTTCTTGCACATGGTGGTATTACAACACTTGGGGCTAATACATTTTCAATGGCAATAGCAGGGCCTTTTATAAGTTTTGGTATTTATAAATTATGCCAGAAGTTTAAAGCAAACAAGCTTGTAAGTGTATTTCTTGCAGCTAGTGCAGGTGATTTATTTACATATTGCATTACAAGCATACAGCTTGCACTTGCCCATAACCAGGCAGACGGCGTATTTGCAGCAACAGTTAAATTCCTGGGAGTTTTTGCGCCTACGCAATTACCACTTTCAATACTTGAAGGAATACTGACTGTCCTTATAATTATAGCACTTGAAACTTATGGTACACAGGAACTTGCAGAAATTGGTTTTATTAAAAAGGAGGCTTTAAAATAATGGGTAAAAATAAAAAAACAGTAATAATACTGCTTATAGCTACAGCACTTATAATATTTGTCCCGCTTTTTGCACTTAAAGGCGCAGAATTTGGCGGTTCAGATGATGCTGGAAGTGTAGCCGCCAAAGAAATTACGGGCAAATATGAACCGTGGTTTACACCTGTACTTGAACAGGCACTTAATGGTGAACTCCCTAGTGAAATAGAAAGCCTGCTTTTCTGCATACAGACAGGAATTGGCACAAGTATTATTGCTTTCTGCATGGGAAGGCTTGTTGAAAGAAAACACCAGGAATCACTTAAAAATCACAATAAAGAATAATAAAGACATTTCTTTACAAAATCCTTAGCAAAATCTGGATTTGAATAAAAATACAGATGTGGGAAGCCCGCGAAGCCTTGTCTTTCCATATGTATACACTGCCATTCCATATTCTGGAATGGCTTTTTTGCAATATAGCTGTTTCCATTATTTGTACTGTTATAATAATGGAACTCATGTGCTTTCATTTCATTGCCTGTTCCATAATAATTTTTAATACAGCCATGTTTTGCCGGGGATAATGTAATATATCCAAAGTGCTGCAACTTTCCTTTATATTCCGCACTAGCTGGTATTACACCCGCAAGTTTGTAACTATGGCGTCCCTCCATATCCCCCATATTTTCATGCAGGTACAAAAAGCCCCCGCATTCTGCTATATATGGCATATTTTTATCTGTAAATGCACTTTTTACTGAATTTAACATTGTAGTATTACTGCTTAGTTTTTCAAGGTAAAGTTCAGGATATCCCCCTCCAATTATACAGCCATGTATGCCACCAGGTAATTTACTGTCATGCAATGGTGAAAAATATACCAGTTCTGCTCCAAGCCTTTCAAGCAGTTTTAAATTATCTTCATAATAAAAACAAAAAGCTTCATCTTTTGCAACTCCTATACGTAATTTGTGTGCTTTGCCCACATTGCATACTGGCATGGTTTCTAAATGTTTTGCTTTAATATAAGATGCAGCCTTTGCAATATATAATATTTTATCTATATTTATACATTCCTCTATTTTAAAAGCAAGTTTTTTAATTTTCTCTTTAATGCCAGAAACTTCCACAGGAGTTACAAGTCCAAGATGCCTGCTTTCTATCTGTAACTCTGGCATTTTAGGCAGATAGCCTGCTACAGTTATTTTAAGCTTATTTTCTATTAATGGTTTTAACCTTCTATATACCATAAAAGAAGTATTATTTAATATAACTGCTTTAATAAAAGAATTTGCTTTATATTCTATAAACCCCTTAATATATGGAATAACTGAAAGCCCCATGCCCTTTGTATTTACAACAAGGATAACAGGTGTGCCAGTTACACTTGCAAGTTCATATGAAGATGCTGTATATGTTGTAATTCCTGCGCCATCATAATATCCCATTACACCCTCTATAACTGAAATATCTGCTCTGGCTGCCGCCTCTGCCATAAGGCTTTTTACAGTGCCAGGGTCTGTAAAAAATGTATCAAGGTTTTTTGACGGTGTACCAAGTATTGTTTTATGGAACATGGGATCTATATAATCAGGCCCGCATTTAAATGAAACTGTTTTTAATCCACGGTTTTTAAATGCCTGCAAAAGACCACATGTAATAGTAGTCTTGCCACTGCCACTTGAACCTGCTGCTATCATAATTCTTGGAATTTCCATATTAATTATTATTCCTTTCCAGTACCCGATGGTACAAATCCCATGTTTCTGTCCCGCCATTATCCACTATGCCATGCATTTGTTGTTCTTATTTCCTTTCATAAATCTGCCATTTTAAAAATAAAGCTTATAGGCTTTTTTCTATACGCTTTGATACTGTGTTATTTATCCAGTTTTGATTGTGGTAATAATTACTTAAACAAACTAATATTTTTTAACCGGAATTACAACCGCTCAATAAAGTGATTACCAGACTCATTCCAATACTTTTTATATACAAAATCATTATTTCTGCTAAAATTTAGCTGGTACATTCTAAATACAACCAAAAAATTTTTCGGCTGCCAGTATTCTTCATATGAATAACGGTATATCATACCTATTTTTTGCATAACATTGCCACTTCTTGGATTGTTTCTGTCATATGTTGCTGTAATATATGGTAAACCGTCTTTCTTTACTTGTCCTGCAACAGCCTTTCCTGCTTCCGTAACAATGCCCTTATGCCAGAATTCCTTACGAAGCCCATAACCAAAATCATGGTGTTCTTCCATATCAACTTTTATATAACCTATAGGGAAATTATCTTCTTTCAAACAGATAGCATACGCATATCCTTGTGGCTGTGCATATTTTGAAACATATTTTTCTTCATAGAATTTCTTTGTTTCTTCCATGTTTTTTACAGGATACCAAGGCAAAAACCTATTAACCTCTTTATCTTTCAAAATAAGGAAAAGAGCTTCCATATCTCTTTCTGTAAATTTTCTTAAAATCAAGCGTCCCGTTTCTAATACAGGCGTATTCATGTTACATTTACCTTCCTAATACAATATTTTCTCCTGTTTAAATATAGATTTTTCTATTTTGAATATGGCTATCTTCTGTATGCATGAACATAAGTTTTTTGATATTTAATTTTTCTGCCATAGAACATATATCTTTTATTGTACTGTGGTGTTTTTCATATGGCCTGGATTTTTCATGTCCAGTCTTTGCTATCCTTTTGACACCTGGAATTTCAAGCATTTTCTAGTACAACTATCCAGACAGGATTTAACCCCGTCATTATATGGTAATCTCCTGCTTCTCTTGCTTTGCTGGCTGTTATGCAAGTAATATCTGTCCCATTAAATCCTTTTTCTTTTATAATCCTTTCCACTTCTGCTATTGTTTCAAGGGTAATGGCATTAATTACTATTCTTACATTACTATTTTTAGCAAATATAATATCAATAATTTGTTTAAGTTTTCCTGAACTTCCCCCTATAAATACATGTGTTGGCGGTTCAAGCCCATTAATGGCATCTGGCGCTGTACCAGTTATTATATTAATATTAGGTACTCCATGTAATAATTTATTCTGTTCTATAAGCCCTGCCGCTTCTTTATTTTTTTCAATAGCATAAACTTTACCATTATATGCAATCCGGGCACATTCAACTGCAACTGAACCTGTTCCTGCACCTATATCATAAACTATGGAATCTCTTATCAGATGGAGTTTTGAAACAGATATTTCACGTATTTCCTCCTTAGTCATAGGTACACTCCCACGTATAAACTGGCTGTCTGGTATACCATATGTTATAATATTTTTACTGGCACCAGGGTTTTCTATAATTGCACAATATAAAGAACCTTTATTAATAAATTCCGCAAAAGAAGCAGGTGTGCCAGAAATAATTTCTTCACTGCTATAGCCAAGGTTTTGTCCAATATGTAATAAAACATGGTTAAGCCCATACTGTATACAAAGCAAAGCAAGCCATGCAACACTGTTTCCTGCCCCTAGAAGCACAAATGTTTTTTCATTATTTTTAATTGCAGCAATTATATTTTGTTCCCTTCCATGAAGGCTTACAAGCTTTATATCCTGCCAGTTAGTTTTTAACTTCGCCGAAAAATATGCTACAGAAGATATTCCTGGTATAATTTTTATACTATACCCTGCCAATTTCTGTAATATTCCATTAAGACGTTTTGCACCACTGTAAAAACCTGTATCACCTGAAAGCAAAATTGCAATATTTGTATACTGCCTGTGCTCTTTAATATAATTATATATTATATCTGCATCATAGGCATTATAAACTTCCCTGCCAGACATATTAATAACAGTCTCTGCTGTTTCAATAAGCCTTGAAGAACCAATTACAAGCCTGGATTTTTCTAATGCTTCAATTCCATCTATAGTAATAGTCCCCCTGTTTCCCATTCCCATTCCAATTAATGATATTATTCCAGGTTTAATATTATTATTTATATTTCCAATGCCAAGTATATTAAGGATTTCCCTTAGAGTATAACCCTCTTCTTCTACAGGCCTTTTAACTAATATTACCTCTGTGCCTGTTTCCTCTGCTGCATATATCTTTTCAAGGAAACCTCCAGCACTGCCGCTTTCTTTTGTGACAAGAAACTTTACACCTGCCTGTTTTATTATTGCAATATTTAACTTTTTAGAAAACGGCCCATGCATTGCTATTATCTGTTTGCCTAAAAGCCCTGCATTATTACATGCCTCTATAGCAGCAGCAGATGGCAGCACCCTGGCAGTAATCCGGCTTTTATCTTCTATCTCCTGGCAAAATACAGCCAGGTCTTTACTTCCTGTTGTTAGTAAAATCCTTCCTTCCATTTTACTAAGGTATACTGCTGCCTGCCTGGTATTTTCAAATACTCTGGCTCTGCCATTATACAGGCTGTCATCTGTTTTGCTGCGTAAAAGCCGCAAATATTTAGTATTTGTATTAATACATGAAGTTTTAACATTAGCAGATATTTCATAAGCATAAGGGTGCGTGGCATCTATTACAAGAGAATATACATTCTCTTTAGAATATACATTCTCTTTAGAATATACATTCTCTTTA
>CAJUJY010000011.1:0-74679 GCA_910586555.1 uncultured Lachnospiraceae bacterium | reverse complement strand
AGAATATACATTCTCTTTAGAATATACATTCTCTTTAGAATATACATTCTCTTTAAGCAGCCTGGTAATTTCATTACAATCCATGCGTCCACAGATAACACTAGTATTTTCTGATTTAGGAAGAAGTTTTTCCCCGTATTCTGTTGCAACACATATTGTACATTTTATATTATTGCTGTCTAGTATTTCTGCAAGTTTTCTTCCTTCACTTGTACCACCAAATATTAAAACTGGTTTATCCAATATCTGCCCCTCCCATTTTATAGCCCCTTGGTGTAACCATTCTTCCATTAATAATTTCTGTCTGGGAATTTCCGATAAATACAGTAGTAAACATATTTACATTAACTTCTGCAAGTTCCTTTAATTTATAAAGTGCCATAGACTCCCCTTTTCTGCCAATATTTTCTGTTATTCCGCACACCGTTTCTGGTGATGCATATTTTAATATAAGCTTACATGCTTTTTTAAGATATCCGGCACGTTTTTTGCTGGAAGGGTTATAAAGGCATATAACCAGGTCAGAATATGCAGCAGCAAGTATACGTTTCTCTATTTTCTCCCACGGCGTAAGCAGATCGCTTAAACTTATAACTGCAAAATCCTGTATTAAAGGTGCACCAAGCAGTGCTGCACCTGAACTTGCGGCTGTAACACCAGGCACAACTTCAATTTCAATGCCAGGATAATCCTTCCCTGTTTTATACATAAGCCCTGCCATTCCATATATTCCTGCATCACCACTACATATAAGGGCAACTCTCTTCCCTTCCATAGCTTTTTTAAAACATAACTGGCATCTTTTGGCCTCTTTTGTCATTCCAGTTGAAAGAAACTCCTTATTTTTAAAATAGGGTTTTACAAGTTCTATATATACATTATATCCAATAATTGTATCACAAAATGAAAGAACCTCAAATGCCTTTAATGTCATATTTTCAAAGTCCCCTGGCCCAATACCAGTAATATATATTTTACCCAAAATCCACACTCCATTTTTTAATTGCAGCAGCAACTGTAATTCCATTTCCTGCCTGTTTTTCCAGTACAAGTTTTTTCTCTCCCTGTGGAAACAACGCTGCCCGTTCACACACATTGCCAGTACCAGTTACTTCCTTAACAAATCCAGAAAAACTAATATCTTCTGTTACACTTTCAAGCTGTGTGGCATTGTAAAATAAAACAGGCCATTTATTTCTATCTGCAAATTCCAGAATACCAGCTTCATCTTTTTTAATATCTATTGTTGCTATCTCCGACACTGCATGTAAAGAAATATCCGCAGCCTCTAAAACCTTACTTGCAAAAGAATTAATCTCACTATATGTTTTAGACCTGCGGCAGCCTACGCCAACAGTAATTACCTTTGGTATAAGGTGAAGCGTTATACTTCTTTCATCATTAAATACACCGGAATTTTTAAAACTATTAAAAGGTGAAATTACTATATTATAATTATAACAGGAATAATTGTTATAACCATTAACATTGTAATTAGTATTGTTAAAATTATTACTTCTGTAACTAGTATTGCTGTGGTTAGTATTATTACAATTATTATTGCTATTAATATTGTTGTAACTAGTATTGCCACAATTAATATTGTTATATATATTTTTAATTATATTGTTATTATTAACAGGAATTTTTTTAATATAAAAATTATCTGGTATATTGCCTTTTATCCCTGCGTTGCAAAAAACTGCCACAGGCAGACCTTCAATAACTGCTGCCTGTATTTTCCTGGCAGCTTCCATATTTCCAATATATAAGTTATTATTTTCTGCCAGTAAATCTATTGCAATTTTATTATGTATATCTGAAGATGTAGTAATAACAGGGTTTGCATTAAGCTTTAAAGCAATAAGCCTTGCCCATTTATTTGCCCCTCCAATATGGCCTGACAAAAGAGGGATTACATTAATCCCCATATCATCAATAACTATAACTGCCGGGTCACTGCGTTTATCCTTTATAAATGGTGCAATGCTTCTTACTGCTATTCCACATGCACCCGTAAATATTATAATATCATCTGTTTTAAAATGTAAACCTGTCCATTCCCTTAAAGTGCAGTTAATGTTTTTTATATCCTTATACTGTATACTACTTTTTGCTGTATATACTGTTATATTACAGCCATGTTCCACTAATATATTTCTAAGTTCCAATGAAAGAGCTGCACCATATTTTGTAAAACTTATTATTGAAACTTTTAAATCTTTATAAGATTTTTCCATTCAACATTTCCTTCCATATAACCAAAAGTATCTTTATCACGGAAATTGTTTAGTAATATTTCTTTTATTTTATCATAAAAAGACGGGTCTATATCCTTAAATTCCATATAACTGTACATAAATGATTTATTATAACAAGCCATCTGCCTGAATGAATTTAACATTACTTTTGCAATGGATAAAGTTGCTTTAATATCTTTTTTATAAATGGCTAAATCAAGTTTACATGATTCCTGGTTATAATCTCCCATATCAAAAAGAGCTGCAAGGCTGCTTAATTTATTAGTCCACTTTTCTGCCTGCCCTTTATCATTTTCTTTTATTGAAAGCATACATAAACTGCTAAATACCTGGCTTAATATATTATATTCTGAAAACAATAATTCTTCATAAGTTTTATAAGCTTCTTTTATACGGTTTGTCCTTTCATAAATTCTTGCTTCCATTCTTTTTCTTCTTGTACTGTCTTCTGGAAAATATTTTAGATATTTTTCTGCTTCATTATAATTTTCTTTTCTGAGATAATAAGTAAATAATGAACCCGCAGCTTCTTTTTGTATACTAGTATCATCACTTTCCATTGCCCGTTTATACCAGTTTAAAATCTTGTCTTCATAAATATTTTTATCTATAGTTTCCTTTCTATAAGTTTTAGAAACCAGCAAACGTGCGTCAAGAATTAATGCTAACTGCCATATTAACTGGTAGCAGCCAGGATATTTATTTATAATATCTTCTGCATATATAAATACATCATTATAACTTTCTGTTTCAAACTTCTGGTCAATTTCCTTAACTATTACTGCAATTTCTTCTTCTTTTAAATCCTTGTTAAATGATAAAAGGGTTTCTAATGTAATTCCAAGAAGCCTGGCAACTGGTACTAAAAGCGAAATATCAGGCTGGCCCTTGCCTTTTTCCCATTTATTTACTGCTGGTGCAGTTATGCCAAGGCACTTTGCCATTTCTTCCTGGGTCATACTTTTTTCTTTTCTGTACTTGCGGATTATTTCTCCAATTTCCATTTTCAATTTATATACCCCTTTCTTTATTTAGAATTTCCCATGCATTTATTTAACGCCGCCAGATATATTTCTAATTTTTATATTAACAGAGGAAGATATATTATACAACTGAGGAAAAGTAAACTTTAACCTGGAAAAATTAACCAGAAGTAAATTTCTATTATAATATCTATAAAATACCACTTATATTTTATAAATAATAATTACTTTTGTCAAATTACTGGTTTTATTATTTCTATATTACAAAAAAGACAAAGAACATATTGCTCTTTGCCTTTTAAAATATTTACTCTGGTGGTTTTAATGCCATTAACTGCTATAGAAAGAACCTGAAGCTGATGGCAGTAAACCAAACATATAATTACTATAAAAAAGATTACACAAATATAATACACCTGCAATAACTATTAAAATACCACCTATACGGATTATTTTAAAAACAAACGGGCCTGCATCAGAATTAAGAGCCCAGCCATATTCCATATACCAGAATAATTTAGGAAATAATATTATTAATAAGCCTGCAATAACTGGAATAAAGTTAATAAATGATATATCTGTATTTGATTTAAGATATATTTTAAATAAATCCTCTGGTAACATATAAGAACTATCAGCCAAATCCTGTGATGACACAAAGCAGTGCTCTTTATCTCCAGATACCGTTGCTGTCTTATTATCTGGATAAGTAAAAACCACATTATTATTCTGTACCTTATAATAATATTTTATATTATTATTAATAACTATTACATGGTTTTTCTTATCTATCTCATATGATACTCTGGCATTACTGCTACGGTTATATATTTCACCAGTATTTGCACAGCCACTTAATAAAATACTTGGTATAATTAACATTAAAATTAAATAAATACTTTTAAAATTCATTTACTATCTCTCTGACATTTCAAAAAAATAATCAAATTCATATTGTTTTGTATTTGCACATTGCATCCTTAAATATACATAATCTTCTACCTTAAACATAGATTTAGATGTTGCCTCTTCACAACTAACCTTATCTGCTTCTTCATATGCACAACTATCATTGGCTGCCTTTCCTGTCAATGTTCGTACCATTGTCGCAACTTTATTAGGGTATTTAAACCATGATATAACACATTTTATTATATTAGAAGAAGTTGATGAATTAATTGAAGCATATTGTTCTCTAAAAGTACAATATCCTTTTGTGTTTTTAATTTTATTTGTTAATGTTATAGAATCGTATTTTATTGGATTTCTACAGATAAGGCTTTTTCCTAATTTTCTTGTATTATTTACATATAACACACACGCATTTTCTTCAATTTTAAACTGATTTGTAAGAAAATTATCTACAAATGTTTTTATCCATCTTGATATAATAATATGTGTTTCCCTATTTTTAGTACCTGCCATTTGATACGAAATATAACTATATACATATGTTTTACCATCTTTTTTCATTTCTTTATGAAACCACTTTTGTAAAGGATTAGTTTTAAATATAGAATCGCTAACAGGAGGTAAAACATTACAAACAGCAGTTTTTTCTCCATAATCTGGTATTGCTTCTAATTCTTCAATGATATCATAATCTTCTTCAAAGCCATTAAAATTGTCATATCTACTATCTTCTTGTCCTTTCTCATAAAAAGACTGTACTTTTTCTTTATTGGATTGTCCGTCTTTATAAAAAAGCTGTATTTCCTCTTTGTTTATTTCTTCGTTTTTGTAAGCAGAATATAAATTAGTGTCAATAATTTGTCCATTGTCATCATTAGCAGATTTTAAATCATAATATTTATTTCGTAAGTCTAATAATGTTTCATTATTAGAACTAATTCCACCAATTTCACTATAAAGTTCTTTTAAAAAACCCGATTCATTATCTAAAACTTTCTGAAAATAAATAATATCATTTGTTTCCTTAATTCTGACACCTATAAACAAAACTACATGCCCCTGCATATTTATATTAGGTTCCATTAATGTTAATATATCTGCTTCTTCCTCAATACGGAAAGAAACTATATCATATAAATCATATTCCTTACTACTGGTTCCAATCCATTCAATAGAATCATTTCTTATATTACCTAAAGGCGCTAACCAAGCAGACAAACTAAAATTTATTCCAGTAATTTTGTCATCAAATAACACTTCAACTTGTTGCCTTTTAAAAGATGTACAAAAAGCAGCAGCCATGTTTAAAAAATATTTTAAGTTATACCAGCCTGGTTGTGGCAGTTATAAAAATAAAACTTCCATGCAGCCAGAAAATATATGTTTTACATATGACCTGGCAGATTATTATAATATATATGCTTTATATTATTCTTATATAGAAATGTGGGAAACCCATTACTTCCACCAGATGAAAAGCCATATGGATATTTTAAATTTTATAAGTACAACTGCCCTTGCGCCTTACCTGGATATCGTCAAGCGGATATTCGCAATCCGCTTCGCTACTTGCCCACTTACAAATCAACCTCATAGCTGCTATCGCAGCTTTTCAGTGGGAGCTTGTACTCCCACTGAAACAAGTAAGTCCCTACCCACCGCTTATGTTTTCGCAACATAGAAGCGGGGGACTTACTTGATGAGGTTAAATAAAGAATACCATAAATCATTTAAAAAAACGGTTCTTTATTATGTAAAACAGGCATACCCTCTACAACAAAATGGTATAATTTTATTTCCATTCAGGCGTATATTTATAATTGCAAAGAAATAAAAACCTAATTTTTGCGGTATTTTTTCATAATTACCAGTTCATATATTAACATTGTTGTTACAACAAGAACCATACAGCCAGCTATTGACAAAAATACCAGCGGGGAATTTTGTCCTGCCAGTAAAGGCAGCCCTAGTAACATAAGGATTACGCTAAAACAGCAGAACAGTTTTCCCACTGCGTTGTTATACTTTTTAGTATCATTAACTTCACACATTTTTACATTTGCCCAGAACCCTTTTGGTTCTTTAGCAAAAAAGTATGAAATACCAATTACAAGAAATATTAAACTTACAATGCACCATATAACAAATCCTATTATTCCTCCTGCATCCATATATACCCCCTCCTTTTGCCTGGTAAATCTTTATTTCTTTTTTCTTAATATATCCATTGTATGGTTTGATACACCTATTATATCTGCCCTTTCACAAATAGCAAAATGGTATTCCAAATATGTTTTATATACTTTATCTGTCCATTTATCTATTCTGTCTTTTATGTAATGTGTAAACATATCAGTTCCAATTAATTTCACCCTGTCAAGCCCGCAGTCTTTATTTAGTTCTTCTATATCCTCCACACGTACAAGTTCAAATACTTCTTTTGGTTCAGACTTACAGTTAAAGCTTTCCCCCGTTAACCCGTTTTCTATAGCTTCCATAATATTGTTCCCATCATCCCTAAAACCGTTTGTTCAAACTTATAAAAAGTTGGAACTTCCTTTTTCTTCGTATCTGCTTTTGCAAATCCGTAGATTATGCTACTTGCATTTGACATAATACTCCAAAGGCGTAAATTCGGTGTAACGGACACCTACATATTGCATTACCCGTTTTAGTGAGTATATACAATTTTCTTCCAATCTTTATTATATCTTGAAAGGTTTATACTTGCATTGTAGTCCCGGTCTATCTCTATGCCACATTCTTTGCATTTATAAACTCTTTCTGACAAGGATAATTGTTTTCTTACATTGCCACAACTACTACACATTTTACTTGAGGGATAAAACCTATCAGCAACATCCAACCCAATGCCATACAACTGACATTTATAAGTTAAATATTGCCTAAACTTATTAAAACATTGATTAGATACTGCTTTAGACAGGTGTCTGTTCTTCATCATTCCTTTTACATTTAAGTCCTCAATTACAATTTTTCTTTGCAATTTGCATAGTTTTATCCCTTTACAAAAATTATCATTTTATTCCAATCTGCCTTTAAGGTCTGCTACTGTTATCATATCTGTATCATTCATGCCTTCTAAACCATTTTCTAATTCTTCCAGCTTATTATTTCTTGCTATCATTAACATCATATATTCTGTAAAACACTTATTTACTGTGTCTTTTCCTGCCACATCAACCAATTCATTCAAATTACTAACTTTCTTCAATGTTTTATTTCTCCTTAATTTTATTCTTTCTTGAACGCATACCATACAACTTGCCACTAAAACTTGCAATTAAAGACATCATATCTTCTACTAGTTCTTCTTGTACAGATTTATCTGCATTTTCATCTTTAACAACTATAATATTTACATTATGTGCTAAAAACATTGTTTCTAAATAATGATATCCAAATCTCGTTAATCTGTCTTTATATGTTACATATACATTTCTTGCCTCATTACTGGCTGCCATTTTTAATAACTTTTGTAGCTGTGTTCTTTTATCATTTAGTCCTGAACCTGCTTCTCTTAATATAATTGGGTTGATTAAATTATCAATTTTATCTATAAGAAACATTGCCTGCCTGTCTAAATCCCCATTTTTCTTTTGTTCATGGCTTGACACTCTTGCATATATAACATCTCTTTTATTTTCACTTATATCATTTACAATAAGACCTTTACTGTCTAAAAATGCTATTAAATCTTCCCGTTTTATCATTCTATGATTGCCTTCTGTGCGACAAGTCTTTAATTTACCATCTTTATCATAATTTCTTATTGTTTTAGTTGTAACTCCAAGTATTCCGGCTACTTCGTGTACTCTATACATGTTTTTAGTAAAATCAGATACTTGATACATAGATAACCCACCTCCGATTATTTTTATTATACAAAATATACCGGATATTTTCAAACACAATATTAGAAAAAATTAGAAAAAAACCGTAATATTTTCCAATTTTTATATAACAGTTAAATTACCCCTGTAACCTGCAAAAACAGGGTGGCTTTCAAAGCAGCAAGGTGTAACTACTTTATATACTTTTCCTGCATTTTCCCCCTGGCATGGTGAAAAATCCCAGATACAGCTTGTAAGCTCCTTTTGTTTTCTTATTTTATGAGTATTAAACCCACGTACCATAAATACTATTCTCCTTTTCTTCTTTCATTTATAAGCCCCCATATTTCACTTTCTGCTGGCATTACTTTTAATGCCCCTTTTCTGGTAGTTATAATAGAAGAAGCAGCATTTGCAAATCCTAACATATCATGTATTCTGTGTGCATCCATGCCCTCAAGCCCATAATCCAGAATCCAGCTTAACACACATGCCATAAATGTATCTCCTGCCCCTGTAGTTTCAATAGTATTTTTATTTAAAAATGGTGCACATTCCACTCTTAGGCCATTACAATAAGCCCTGCTCCCCCTTCTTCCCATTGTAGCACATATAAATGGTGTATCATACTTTTCCTGTATACAGGCTATTCCCTGGTCAATATCTTCTGTCCCAGTAAAAAACGCAATTTCATCATCAGAAATTTTAAGAATGTCACACTGGCTGATACCATATGAAATTTTCTCTTTTGCTATATCAAGACTTTCCCATAATGGCGGCCTTAAGTTAGGATCAAAAGAAACAAGTGCCCCGGCTTCTTTAGCAGCCTTTACTGCTTCTTTTGTTGCTTCCTCTGCTAAATGGCTTGTCATAGAAAGGCTGCCAAAATGGAAAAGTTTTGTATCCTGTATTAAAGAAAATATAATCTCTTCTTTCTTAAGCATCATATCTGCCCCAGGATTACGGCAGAATGAAAAACTTCTGTCACCATCTGGTGCAGTATGCACAAATGCAAGTGTTGTAGGAACTTTTTTATCAAAGACAATATTACTGGTGTCAATTCCCTGTCCTGCTACTACATCTCTAAGCATATTTCCAAAAGAATCATCTCCCACTTTCCCTATAAAAGCAGTTTTCTTTCCAAGGTTTTGCAACATTGCTAAAACATTACAAGGTGCACCTCCTGGATTTGCCTCAAACAAAGTGTTACCCTGCGGGCTGGTACTATTTTCTGTAAAATCAATTAAAAGTTCTCCCAGTGCCACAACATCAAATTTCTTCAAATAAAACACCATCCTTTATTAATCCATTATTTACAAATAATTCTACAGAAAATTTATCAAAAATCAAGTGTAATTTTGCAGATTATAAAAAATATTTTAATCTTAATATTTTATTATTTTATCTGTATATTTGCGTTCCATTTCATGTCTGGTTTTTCTGTTTTCTACGGTATCAAAAATAATTGAAAAATCATAATCTTCCGGGTACAGCTCTTCTGCCTTTGCCTGCAATTTAACCCTTTTATGGTTAATCCAGATTTTTTTGCCTTTAAGCTGTACCTTTAAAATACCCTTTTCATTAACAGGTTCACACACAATGCCAGTTTTTTTATCTGGAAAAACTATAACACTGTCACCTCTTTGGTACTTATTCCTAAGTTCTTTCTGGGATTTTCCAGTCCTGGCTTTTTTAATCCTGCTGCCACCCTGCTGTTTTATATTATTTTCTTTATTTCCAGTTCCATAATCTTTTACTACATTCTGCCCATAAGCATAACTGGCGGCCATCCTTAAAATTCCTGCTGGCATGCCAAGCCTTTCTGCAATATAAAATGCACAGCTTTCACCAGCCTCACCTATTACCATTTCATACACTGGGCATAATGTTTCTTTGTCAAAGGCCATTCTTGCATTAATAATACCCTGTGTCCTGTCTGCATACTCCTTTACCTCTGGATAATGTGTTGTAACCAGAAACAGGCATCCCTTTTTCCTAAGTTCTTCAAGTACAGCAACTGCAATTCCCATTCCCTCTGCCGGATCTGTACCAGAACCAAGTTCATCCATTATTACAAAACTTTCATTATCTGCTGCTTTTAAAATTCCCAGAATATTTTTAATATGTGCAGAAAATGTAGATAAATTTTGTGCAAGATCCTGCCCGTCACCAATATCACAAAGATATAAACTATTCATACATATGGAAGCTTTTCTGCATGTAACATGCAGGCCGCACTGTGCCATCAGGCAGTTAATCATAACTGTTTTAATTGCTACTGTTTTACCGCCTGTATTCGGCCCTGTAATAACTATGCCCTGTATGCCCTCCCCTATTTCAAACTGTAATGGCACATTTATATTTTTATCCATTAACGGGTGTCTTGCATCTTTTAATACAATCCTTCTTTCTGTATTAATTTCTGGTTCTGTGGCATCTAAATCTATACTAAGCTTTCCTTTAGAAAATATATAATCCAGTTTCTCAATTATCTCAATATTTCCATTTATAATATCTGCCTTTAAAGCGGCCATTGAAGTTAAAGTATATAGAACCTGGCCAACTTCATTTTCCTCAGTAATTTTTAGAAGTTGTAATTCTTCATAATACTTTGCAATACCAGATGGTTCAATAAAAAATGTATTTCCTGTTGATGATTTGCAGGCAACTATCCCTGGTATCCTGGATTTATATTCTTTTTTCACTGGTACACAAACCCTTTCATTGCGCATTACATAACAACTGTCTGCCATATATTCCTTATTAGAACGCATTATCTGTGCAGCTTTTTCTTTTATTTGTTCTTCAGTTTTTGTAATCTGCCTTCTAACCTGTAAAAGGCCTTTAGACGCATAATCATCTACCGCCCCGTTTCTTATCTGCCTTGAAATCTCTTCCCGCAAATCATTTTCAGGATACAAGTTTTCTTCATAATAAGCAATATTATTTCCATATATCCTCCCACGCTTAAGATAATCCTTTAAACGGTTTATTGCAGCCAGAACCCTCTCCAAACGTTCTAACTGGTATGGTGTAAGACAACAACCCTTTTGTGCTGCCATAATAGTTTCCTTTATTTCTTCTGTTTCTGGCAATGGCGGTGTTCCAAATTTTTCAATTAAATCCCTGCCATCTGTTGTGTCTTTTAGATTTCTTCTTAATTCACTTTCAGACAAATAAAATGACTGGCTGTTAATTATTTCCTTTGCCTGCTTTGTAACAGCAAGGCTTGCCCATTTTTCTTTTATTTTATCAAATTCTATCTGTTTTTCTATATCCATTTCTTAAATCTCCTTTTCTATAAGCTTACACTGTTATGCTTTAATCCCTGTTTCCATATTGTACCTGTAATAAAAGAAATTATCATAGCTATAAATATTCCATAAATTCCTTTTAACTAGCCCATTTCATTTATAATGCTTTGTACTGGAAATGTTGCCAAAGGTAAAAAACTACTTTGCCATGCCCCGCAAAAAAGGCCGCAGTACCTTAAAAAGCATAAGATACTGCGGCTATATAATATATTTTATAATAATATTATTATATATTAGCTTTAAAACACCCTAGAATAGTTAGTATAAAACCATAAAAAGAAAAAGCAGGACCATTACAGTCCTGCTTAAACCATCCTAAAAAAATATATACCACAATATTAAGCAAATGTAAGGCGAAAACGCTGGTATCCCAATATATCACTACCAGCAAACGGGCAGACTTATAGCATAATATATAAAAACTAATATACGCATATAAATAAACGCCCATGCAATATTCTATTTTGCAATTTTCTCCATTACATTAACAATTAACATACATAATCCTCCCGTTATTTATTAGAAGTATTATACATATATATATACATAAAGTCAATAAAAACTTTACATGTTATAAAATTCTTCTATTGCTTCTGCAAAGAAACCTGCAATCCCATCACCGTATTCTTTATCACATTCCTTTTTTATCTGCACATTATTCTGGTACAGTTCTGCCATTTTAAGCATCAAATCTTTTTCATGTTCTATACCAAAAAACTGTTTTTGTACAAATCCATATTCACCTATTAACTCTTTTACTTCAAATGAACTTGTAGTATACCCTTCCTTTTTTCTATCTGCTAGTTTACCCATAATTATACTAATACGTTTTCTGAATGAATCTGCCACTTCTTTACTATAAGGATTAAGTGCGTGGTCTGCCATATTTTCCTTACTGCCATACCATTCCACCATTTTTTTCCAGTTTTCCTGGGTTTTGGCACTTGAGGCGTTTTCCATAAAGTGCTTTTTAAACTCTTCAATCCCGCCATAATTTTCTAAAAACAGGTCTTTCTCTTCTTTATCCATTTTAGATACCATTGAATTAAATATTTCTTCTGTTTCTTCCATACTAAATACTTCAAAATCCATATTATTATCTCCTTCCAAAATCTTATCAATGCTTTTTACCAGACGTTCTAAACGTTCTTTCTCTGATATTAGCATTTTACGCTGTGTCTGCAATATATGGTTTCTGTCCAGGGCAGGGTTTTCTATAACAGTTTTAATTATTTTTAATGGAATACCAAGCTCACGGAAAAACAATATTTGCTGTAATTTTTCTAATGCTTTATTATCATACAGCCTGTAACCTGCTTCACTTTTATCTGCTGGCTTTAATAATCCAATCTCATCATAATAATGAAGTGTCCTTTTACTAATACCTGTAATACCTGATACTTCTTTTACAGTCATCATGCTATATTGCCTCCTCTGCCCTTTTTAATATAATGCCAGATAAAAGCCGGCTTTTTACCTGGCATGTAATTAATATAAACTATTACGTCCCGTTAATGTCAACAGGTATTTTAACAATTTTCTTGACAAGCCTGGCCGCCAAAGTTATAATAAATATATTACATATGTAAGACTTTAGGAGGTATTTTTTATGGCAGCTTTACCACAGATTTCTGAAGCTGAATTTGAAGTTATGAAAATTGTATGGAAATACGCCCCTGTTAATACTAATGAAATAACAGAACATTTAACAAGGACAACATCATGGAGTCCTAAGACAATACAGACCCTGGTAAAACGCCTTGTAAATAAAGGGGCTCTTTCTTATGAAAAGCAGGGCCGTGTCTTTGTATATACCCCGCTTGTAGGCAAGAATGAATATATAGGCCAGGAAAGCAGTTCCTTCTTAAACCGTTTTTATGATGGCAATATTTCCAAAATGCTTTCTGCCTATATTGAAAATGACAAGCTGACAGCAAATGAAATAGATACCTTGCGTTCACTTTTATCTAATAACAAAGGGGAGAATTAATATGGCAGGTTTTACTATACACTTTTTTATCTGCAATATTTTTATTTCTATTATTATTTGTATTATACTGTTTGCCAGGCGTATATTCTATAAAAAATGGCCTGCCAGGTTAAAGTATAATTTATGGTTTATATTAACAATATTGTTTGCTGCACCTTTTCTTAAATTAAAAACAGATAGTTTTTTATATTTTCTTGAAAAATTTAACAATATTAAAAACCAGTTTAACCATAGTACAGGTAAAAATGCACAGACAGCCAAAGATATGCTTCTTTCTGGCAGCCCTGGCTGGATAAATGATTTTAACATGTCAGAAGCAAATAATATTATACCTGTTTTAAATGCTGTACTGTCATGTATATGGTTTGCTGGCATATTTGTAATGCTTCTTCTTTTTGCAAGGGCAGCCATACACCTTTGCAAACTAAAACAGTCCGCCATGCCTTTACAGAATAAAAAAGTATATAACTTATACCAGATGTGTTTAAATGAAATGGGAATTAAGAGAAAAATCCCTGTATTTAGCACAGCTTTTTTAAAATCGCCTGTACTGTCTGGCTTTATAAATCCACAGATTTACCTGCCAATACATTTAATATCAGAATATAATGCCAAGGACATGCGCTTTATGCTGTTACATGAATTACAGCACTACAGGCATAAAGATGCATTAATGAATTTTATTATAAATGTTATATGTATAATATACTGGTTTAACCCGCTTGTCTGGTTTGTACTAAAGGAAATAAGGACGGACAGGGAAATTGCATGTGATACTTCTGTTTTACAAATGTTAGATAAAGATGAATATATTCATTATGGACATACATTAATAAACCTGGCTGAAAAAATTTCCCTGGGACCTTTTCCATTTACTACTGGAATTAGCGGAAATATGGAACAGACCCAGAAGAGAATAATTAATATAGCTAATTACAAACCACTGCCTTTAAGGAAAAAAATATATAGCATTGCCACATATATTTTAACTGCAATTATTATTTTAGCCTCTGTCCCTGTTCTGTCAATAAAAGCTTCGGGAACGGATTATTATAATTTTAGTGAAAGAAATATTTCATATATTAACCTGGACAGCCAGTTTAATGGGTATAATGGCAGTTTTGTATTGTATGATATAAATTCTGGCATATGGAAAATATACAATATGGAAAATGCCACAAAGCGCACACCTCCTGCATCTACTTACAAGATTTACTCTGCACTTAATGCCCTTGAAACAGGAATTATTAATCCAGGACAGACACAAATTTCATGGGATGGCAGGCACCACTATTATAATACATGGAATAAAGACCAGACTTTAAAAACAGCCATGCAAAATTCTGTTACATGGTATTTCCAGGAACTTGATAAAAAAGCTGGTTTATCTTCTATCAGGAAGTTTATACAAAAAACAGGATATGGCAACCAGTATGTAACAGGAGATACTTCTTCATACTGGCTTAATTCCTCCCTTAAAATTTCACCTGTTGAACAGGTTATAATGTTAAGGAAATTATACAATAACGAATTTAACTTTTCAGAAGAAAATATTGAAACTGTAAAAAATGCAATACATCTGTATTCAGGCACGGAAGGTTCTTTTTATGGAAAAACTGGTACAGAAGAATCAAAACAGCAAAATATTTCTGGCTGGTTCACTGGTTTTATTGAGAAACCTGGCAATACTTATTTTTTCGCAACAAATATACAGGGTGAACATGATATAACAGGCCCTGTTGCAACAGAACTCACATTTTCTATATTATCAGATTTAAAAATCTGGAACAGGTAATAATTGGCCCTGCCATACTTCCAATGGATTTATGGCAGGGATTTATTTATAAGTTTTATACTAATCTGTACTTGTATTATATGCGTGTGAAGCTTTTCCTGTAATTATTTTCTTTCTAGTGCCTGGCTTAAAATAATAGTTAAATATATCCTTTCCAATAGCTGTAGCATTTGATGAACTATATCCATTTGCAATTCTTACAGCTATTGTTATTTCTGGTGCTTCTGCTGGTGCATAACCAGTAAATAATGAATGGTCAGGCCTGTTTTGTACCTCTTGTGCAGTACCTGTTTTACCTGCAATATTTATTTCCATATTTTTTAAAACTGCATTATTCTTTGCAAACTGCTCCATTCCAGACTGGACAGTATTCCATATATAATCTGGTAATTTTACCTGGCTAATTATTACAGGCTTTTTCCTTTTAAGTTTTTTATTTTTCCCTGTTACCCCATTTACAAGGGAAAGTGAATAAGCTTTTCCCTTTGAAGCAATTATATTAATATATCTTGCAATCTGTACAGTTGAATAATTATGTGTACCCTGTCCGATTGCAGAGGGAATCCCGTATAAATCTGTTATATGCGGTTCTGCTTCAGAAATTTCAATTCCAGATTTTTTATCCATCTGGAAAAGTTTTATATATTTCCCAAGCTTTGATAATGCCTTTTTATCATTATATTTTGTACCATTTTTTGTCCCAAGCCTGTATGATATTTCACACAAATAATCATTACATGAAAATTGTATTGCTGTAGCAGCATTTTGGACATTTCCGTGCCCTGAGTGTTTCCAGCACCTTAAACCAGGCTTTAACCTGTCAAATATACCATCGCAAAGTATATTAGTTCCTGGCAAAATAACCCCCTCATTTAAACCTGCAATAATAGTTACAGGCTTAAATGTTGAACCTGGTGCTGTAAGCTGCATTGATGCCCTGTTATATAATGGCAGGGATTTATCATTTAAAAGTTTATTATAATAATCTGTATCCATCTGGTTTGCAAGAAGATTATTATTATACCCAGGATAAGATACACATGCCAATACCTTACCGCTGTCTTTCTGTACTACAACTGCTGATGCTGAACAGGGATCTAATGCAAGCTGCGCTGGTGTAATCTGTAATTTTTCTATTTTTTTCTTTATATACTGGAATGTACTTATCTGGTTTGTAAGAAGGCTTTTATAATCACTATCTGCTGGCAGAATCTTCTGCTTGTTTAGAAGCTTACATATATCTGTTCCTGTAACTTTATCTTCAAGAATTAAATATTTAAATAAAATCCTGGTAAATTCCTTATTATTTTTTAGTGTTTCTTCAATATTTTGTATTAACGCTTTATATACTTCATCTGTTGTAACATACTGCTGGCTGGTATCTGTAATACCTTCTGTAATCCACTTTTTTTGTATTACATGCCTTAAAAAATCCTTTAAACTAATTTTACCACCGCTATTCCATTTTATATAAATTTTATCACTTTTATCTATTAAACTTTCATCAAGCAGGCCACTTTTATCTACAATAAAGCGTTGATATTCCTGTAACTGGCCAGATAAATCTTTTAAATAAATTTTGCCGCCAGATAAATCCTTTTTTATGCGTTTTATTACATCTTTAAATTTTTTATCAAGTATTTTTGCAATATATTTTTCAAACCTGCCTGCATTTTCTTTATACAAATCCTCTGTTTCTATTATATTATTTTCTACTAAAGCAATATAAATATCATATGTTGTAATTCTTATATCTGAAGCATCAGATATATTTGCCCTGTCAAATTTTTTAACATTTATTAAGTTGCTTGATATAATTCCTGCAAGATTCTGTTCCAGAATATTATATACATCTTCCTGCAAATCTTTATCAACAGAAAGATACACATCCTTTCCACATTTTACTTCTTTTATAACTTTTTCTTCCCCTGTCTTTCTTCCCATACTATCTACTTTAATTTCATTTTCACCATCAGTTCCTTGTAATTTACTATCCAGGTATTTCTCTATCCCTGTTTTGCCAACTATCATATCTTCTATATAGTCTTTACCTTGTTTTTTATACTCTCCAAGTTCCTCCGCAGATATTTTCCCTGTATATCCGGTAATATGTGAAAATGCTTTCCCTCCATTATATACACGTTTCCATTCACAGGCAATGTCAACCCCTGTTAAATCCGCAGCATTTTCTTTTATATAAACCATTGTCTTTTCCGATACATCTTTTGCAATAACAACTGGCACGTATTTACGGTATGTATTTAAAGATAACATATACCTTATACCAGTAATTGTTAATATTTCTTCCTGTGTAAATTCTGCTGGAAGCCCGTATTGCCCAAGTTCATCTTTTGTATAGCCACGGCCTCCCTCTCCAAAAAGGGCAAATTTGCTGTTCCCTGACAGAAATTCCATCATTTTGCCAGCATTAATATTTTGCTGCTCTTCTGTCATACCAGCAGGGTCTGCCAGTCCAAATATATCCGCTTTAAACCTGTTTAGCAGTTTTCCTTGGGCAGTATATTTATACTTTTTATTCTTTCCAATTTCTATTTTAAGTTCATTATTTATTTTTTCATTATTTGCTTCAAGCCTTTTTACAACATGGTAAATAATACTGTTAAGGCTTAACTGTTTTTCCCTGGCTGATGCATATTTTAAAGAATCCGACATTATAACTGTATACATAAGTTTATTATATGCAAGTACTTTTCCATTACAGTCATATATATTCCCTCTTGCACTTTTTGTCTTAATTGTTTTTGTAAAACTATTGTCTGTTTCTTCTGCATAGCCCTGCCCGTTTATAATCTGGAGTTTAAACATATAATAGACCAGAACAGAAAACAAAACAACAAAAACTATCTGGATTATAAAAGTTCTTGGAATTTTAATATTTTTCATAATCTTAGCATATCCTTTCAATAATATTGGGATTAAAAATACTTATTTCCTACAAATGTAATATTTTGAGATATGCTAATCTTACAACAGTAAGATTTAAATGTCAAGACTATTTTCTATATCCACTTGAAATCCGCCTGCTATAATGGTATATTGAACTTACACCAATCCGGCAAACCCGGAGTTACTGATAGTATAATTGTATAAAATCCGGAGGAGTGAACAGCAGTGTATATATTTTTGTCAACTATTCTTGTAATCGTGGGAGCTGTTATGATTCTAAAACCGAAGCTCTTTTTTGATATTACAGAAATCTGGAAAAATTACGCCAGCAGTGACCCGTCCAACTTATACCTTTTTTGCACACGGCTTGGCGGTGTTCTCTGCTTGCTAGCAGGTATTGGGGGAATTGTGATGCTTGTTTTCCTGTAATAATATATACTAATTCCCGTTTGTTGGGGGATTTCATCTATTTTATTTTATTAACTTCTTCTTTATTCGTTTCAGATATAATATAATGAGGCCTGTTTTTTGTTTCCATATAAGTTTTGGCAATATACTGCAATATACTGCCCCATTACCCCCATAAAAAATAACTGGATTCCGCCTATAAAGATAATAACACATATTGTAGATGTCCAGCCTGCAACTGGGTCGTCTAACAGGATTTTACGTATTATAATTACAAGCAGCATAATAAATGATACAAAGGTCATTCCAGTACCAAACCATGAAGCAATGCTAAGCAGTGCTTGTGAAAAATTAATTATTCCGTCTATTGCATACTTAAATAATTTCCAAAAGCTCCATTTTGTTTTACCAGCAACCCTGTCTACATTATTATAAGGAAGCCAGTATGTATTAAAACCAATCCAGCCAAAAATCCCTTTTGAAAACCTGTTATATTCCCCCATCTGCACTATTGCATCTGCCATATCCCTTTTCATCAGACGGAAATCCCTGGCACCATCAACAATATCTGCATCTGAAATTTTATTAATAACTTTATAGAATTTACATGCAAACCACGACCTTACAGGAGGTTCACCTTTTCTGTCTTCCCGTCTTGCTGCCACACTATCATAATCCCCTGGAATTAAAATATCTAACATTTGTGGCAGAAGCGAAGGCGGATCCTGCATATCTGCATCCATTACAGCCACATAATCCCCGTCTGTATTGCAAAAACCAGCATACATTGCTGCTTCTTTTCCAAAATTCCTTGAAAAAGAAATATAAAAGATATTATTATTATTCTGTGATAATTCCTGCATAACTTCAAGTGTCTTATCACAAGACCCATCATTAATAAAAACTATTTCATAACTGCAATCTATATTTGAAAGAACTGCCATAATTTCATTATAAAATATTGGAAGTGCTTCTTGTTCATTATAACAGGGAACTATAATTGATATCTTCATATACAACTGCACCCCTTTCTTTTAATATTATGTTAAAACCAGCTTATAAACATATATCCTGTCAAGTCCTAAAACTCCATTACTTATAATATTTTTACAAGTATAACCCTGTTATTCTAAAGTTGGTATTAAATGCCCATCTGCCCAGAAGTTTATTCCACACAATATTATGCTGCCAGCAAAAATCCCTGCTGGCAGCCTTTAATGTTGCTAATATCTTTAATTGTAATATACTTTGGATTTATAATGTTTCTATAAATTTTAGAAACGCTTTTGTCCCTTTATCATCATTTTTAAACACACCTGCATGTTCAAGCACTTTTTTAAATACTATCCCTATTTCTTTTTTAAGTATTTCTTCTACATTATTTTCATCAATTTTATCATAACCAGGTTTAAATTCTTCTACCCAGTCTGCATGTTTTTCAAGTTCTGCATCAGACCTTATATCTTTGCCCCCTGCAATATATTCACCAAGCTTTTTCATTTCATTTTTAAGGCGTGCCGGAAGTACTGCAAGTCCCATAACTTCTATAAGCCCGATATTTTCTTTTTTAATATGGTGAAGCTCTTTATGTGGATGGTAAACACCTAATGGCTGTTCTTCTGTCGTAATATTATTACGCAGTACAAGATCAAGTTCATACTGGCCGCCACGCATACGTGCTATAGGTGTAATTGTATTGTGTGGTTCACCATCTGTTTCTGCAAATATAAACACATCTTCATCTGTATATGCACGCCATGTATCAAGGATATGCGCAGCAAGTTTTACAAGCCTTTCGCTGTCACTATGGTTTATTCTTATTACAGACATTGGCCAGTTTACTATTCCTGCTTTAACATCTTCATATCCTTTAATAGTAATTTCCTGGCGTATCTTTGCCCTTTCCATTGCAAATTCATAATGGCCTCCCTGGAAATGTTCATGTGTAAGAATTGAACCACCTACTATCGGAAGATCTGCATTAGAACCAATAAAGTAATGTGGAAACAGCTTTATAAAGTCAAAAAGTTTCCTGAAAGCAGATTCATCAATTTTCATCGGGGTATGCTCTGAATTAAGTACAATACAGTGTTCATTATAATATACATATGGTGAATACTGGAATCCCCATCTGCCCCCATCTATTGTAATTGGAATAATGCGGTGTGTTTCCCTTGCCGGATGGTCAAGCCGTCCTTCATATCCTTCATTTTCAACACAAAGCTGGCATTTAGGATATGCGCTCTGTTTAGCGTTTCTTGCAGCAGCGATAGCTTTAGGATCTTTTTCAGGCTTTGAAAGATTAATTGTAACGTCCAGTGTCCCATACTCTGTGTCTGCTGTCCACTTCATATCCTTAACAATACGGTATCTGCGTATATAATCTGTATCACAGCTAAAATTATAATAAAAATCTGTTGCTTCCTGTGGTGATTTTTTATATAATTCATTAAATTTATTAATAACAACACTTGGAGGCGGCACAAGGCATCCCATAATTTTTGTATCCATTAAATCCCTGTATGCTATGCTGTTCTCTTCCATAACACCATTTTCATATGCAAAATCAAGCATGCCAGCAAGTATTGTTTCCAGTTCTTTATTTTCTGGGACTTCCTGCGGTTCTGTATATTCATCAAGTTTAAGTACCCCAAGTATACGGTTTATTGTATACATCTCATCATCTTTTGCAACCAGGCCTTTACTAAGCCCGTAATTAACAAGCTGCCTGGTTAATTTGTTTATATCACCCATAACAATCCTCCTCATTTTTAAAAAATACTGTTTAATTTTATTCTGTCCTTTTTATTTTACTATATTATGGCAAATAGGGCAAGCCTTAATACCTGCCATGTCACGGCTGTTTCATAAATTTATAGTGCAAATAACGGATAATTTATCGTTATCCTGCATTGGGGTTTTGTATATACTAAAGGTTATGTACATGCAGCAGTTTTATATATTTTCTGTAGCAGGCACGTTCCCACTACAATCAATGTCATTAAGTTAAGAAAAAATTAAAATACTATGCCCTGGCAGTTTATAAAAATATTTTTTGTAGATTTCCTTAACTAAATGACATTGCGCTACGATAGGCGCACAACACTATATATAGTGTTAGCAGTGCATAAGGCCTGTAAAAAACCAGGCCTAAGCACTGGTGGCGCTATAGTGCCTTTTACAAAAAATATATAAAACTGTCTGCATGCTACTACGTTTCGTGGGAATTGAAAGTTTTCCTGTTTGTATTTTAACTTTTTGATAAAATTTTATGTCCCATATACATATAAAAGATACTTTTGCGCTGTCATTAAGTATTGTTATGTACGCAGGTACATCACAATGCCATTAAAACAGGGAAATCCACAGGAAATATTTATATAAGCTGCCAGGGCATAAAAATTTTCATATATACAAATCCTTTAAAACAAACCTTGGATAACTATAAATTATCTTCTGTTTATACACAGTTAGAAATTTATGAAACGGACATACCTGCCCTGTGCCAGATACTGGCTATATTCCACATTATTGTACAAAACTTATTTCATAGCTTTATTTACTGCATTTACAAGTGCATGTATGGAAGCTGTTATAATATCTTCATCTGTACCAACACCCCATATAAGTTTTTCATCATTATCCATTGTAATTCCAACATAACAGATTGCAACAGCATTTGAATTTCTTGATAATGAATGTTCCTCATATTCCGCAAGATGGTATACACTTCCAAAATGTTTACGTATTGCATTATTAACAGCATTAAGGCGTCCGTTTCCTTTTGCCTCTGCTATTGTAATTTTATCACCTTCTTTAATTGAAACAGAAGCAATAATTCCATTTTCCTGTTTAAAATGGCACTCTGTAACATCAAATTTATGTTTAACCATTGAATAATTTTTACGGAATATTTGTAACATGTCATCTGGTGAAAGTTCTGCATGTTTATGGTCAGATACACCTTTCATAAGATAGCCGACTTCTTCACGCATTTTATCCGGAAGCACAATACCAAAGTTCTGTTTAAGTACATATGCAACACCGCCTTTACCTGACTGGCTGTTAATGCGGATTACATCAGAATCATAAGTCCTTCCGACATCTTTTGGGTCGATTGGCAGATATGGTACTGTCCAGTATTTGCTTTTGCCTTCATCATGATATACCATTCCTTTAGAGATTGCATCCTGGTGTGATCCTGAAAATGCAGTAAATACAAGCTCACCTGCATACGGCTGGCGCATAGATACTTTCATATCAGTTAATTCTTCATACATATCAGCAATTTCCTGCATATTAGTAAAATCAAGTTCTGAATCAACACCATGTGAGTGAAGGTTCATCGCTGTAGTTACTATATCAAGGTTTCCTGTTCTCTCACCATTGCCAAACAAAGTCCCCTCAAGCCTGTCAGCACCGGCAAGTACCCCAAGTTCTGCCGTTGCAACACCTGTACCCCTGTCATTATGCGGATGGAGTGACAATACAACATTATCACGGTATTTTAAATTCTTATGCACATATTCAATCTGGCTTGCAAATACATGTGGCATTGCATTTTCAACAGTTGAAGGGATATTAACCACTGCCTTTGCATCTTTTTGTGGTTTCCATACATCAAGAACAGCATTACATACATCAACCGCATATTCCACTTCTGTACCGTGGAAACTTTCAGGGCTGTATTCAAAACGTATATTACCTTTAACTTCTTCTGCAAGTTCTTTTAATAATTTTGCACCATCAACTGCAATTTGTTTAACTTCTTCCTTGGATTTACAAAATACCTGCTCCCTTTGCGCTACAGATGTAGAATTATAAACATGTACAATAGCATTAGGTGCACCATCAACTGCTTCAAATGTTTTCCTTATAATGTGTTCCCTTGCCTGTGTCAGTACCTGTACAGTTACATCACCAGGTATAAGGTTTCTTTCTATAAGTGTACGTAAAAAGTTGTACTCTGTTTCTGATGCTGCTGGAAATCCTACTTCAATTTCCTTAAACCCGATTTTAACAAGCATCTTAAAAAAAGCAATTTTTTGTTCAAGCCCCATAGGTTCAATTAATGCCTGGTTGCCATCACGCAAATCAACGCTGCACCATACAGGTGCCTTATCAATAGCATCTTTCTTAACCCAGTCATAACACTCTGCCGGGGGCATAAAATAACTTTTCTTATACTTTTCAAAACCTTTCATAACCAATAACCATTTCCTTTCTATAAATACCAGGCCTTATGCACAAGACCTTATTAACATTTACAAAGTACATTAAAAAACCCGCCTTCTGTATAAAATTACAGAGACGGGAGAATATACTCACGCGGTACCACTCTTATTCATGGAAAACCATGCTCTCACAGGTGCATCTGCTTACGCTTCAAAACCCTTCCCCTGTAACGGTGGGACTCCGTCCAGATCTACTTATATTTCAACCGGCAGCTCCAAGGCGAGTTCACTATTTCACTTCTGCTGTTTCACATCAGCCAACAGCTTTCTTTATTCCGTTCCATAGCTAATATTCCTTTTCTTTGCTTTATCTGCACTATACTATAACACAAATACCTGCATTTGAAAAGACCTTTTTTTACTATATATAAGATCTGTCTATTTTTATAACCGCTTTGCACCCTGGATATTTTTCTTCTATTTTTTTGCAGACCTGTTCTTTTATTTCCTCATCTTTTTTATAATGCCCAGGCGGTACTATCATATCAAATATTATATTATCGTAATCCTTGCATGGTACTATCCTTAAATCATGCACTGAAAGCTTTTCATCTATTGATTTTACTAATTTCCCGGTTTCAATGCGCATTTCTTTAACCCTGCTGTCATTTATATCAACTGGATCCATATGGATTACACATTCACAGTTAAACCTGTCGTTTAAATCATTTTCAATATGGTCAATTAAATTATGCAGTTCATAAATATTTCTGTCACCTGGCACTTCTGCATGCAGTGAAACCATCATTCTTCCTGGCCCGTAATCATGTACTATTAAATCATGTACACCAAGTATTCCTTCATGTGACATAATAATATTATCTATTGTTTCTACTATTTCTTTAGATGGCTTAGTTCCAAGAAGCGGCGATATTGTATCCTTTGCGGCATTATAACCAGCAAAAAGTATAAATACTGCAACTATTGCACCTGTATACCCATCTATATTAATACCTGTATATTTCATTACAAGCATCGACAGAAATACTACTAAAGTGGCAGCAGAATCGCTTAAACTGTCTGTTGCCGTAGCTTTCATGGCAGCAGAATTAATTTTTTTACCAATACTTGAATTGTAAAATGCCATATAAAGCTTTACAGCAACAGATATAGCCAGGATAACAAATGAAATAGTGCTTGTACTAATATCTGACGGGTGCAGTATTTTGCCAGCAGATGTTTTTAAAAGTTCAAATCCCATTAAAATAATAGCAATAGATACAATAAAACCCGATATATATTCAACCCTTCCATGTCCAAAAGGGTGTTCATCATCAGGGTTTATTCCTGTAACTTTAAATCCTGCAAATGTTACTATTGATGATCCTGCATCAGATAAATTATTAAACGCATCTGCCATTATTGCAACTGAACCACTGGCCAGTCCTGCAAAATATTTAAATACAAATAAAAGCACATTTAAAAATATTCCTGTAATGCTTCCAAGTATTCCATATTTTCTTCTTACCTGGATATCATTATAATTTGTATAGTCCTTAATAAAAAGCCTGCTAAGCAATGAAACCATACTTTTACCTTTCCCTGCAAATTTCCATAATATCCCTTTAAAGTGCAATACATGGGGCACAATAGTATCTATTCTTCCGCTTCCATCTGTTCACATACTTTTGAAAGTATTGCACATTCCAGGCGTTTTTTCATAATTTTACATGACAGCTCATAAGGCTTGTGGATATCATCATTATAAATATAATTATTAGCATTGCAGCCCCCGCTACAATAAAACTTAGCCCAGCAGCTACTGCATGAAGTTTTGGAATATACATGGCATCCTGCAAACTCCTTTTTTATATCTTCATTAAATGTATTATCATAAAGATTTCCCATTTTATATTCTTCGTGACCAACAAACTGGTGGCATGGATAAATATCACCATCCGGGGTAATTGCTACATATTCATTGCCGCTGCCACAGCCCCTTAGTCTTTTTATAACACAAGGCCCCTGGTCAAGATCTATCATAAAATGGAAGAAATTTATTGTACCATTATTTTTCTTTATTTCTGCAATTTTGTCCACAAGTTTATCATATTCCTTATAAATCTGTTCTAAATCGCTTTCAGTAATTGCATATTTAACACTATCATCTTGTATAACAGGTTCAACTGAAATCTGGTTAAAACCAATATTATAAAGATGCATTACATCTTCAGAAAAATCAAGGTTATATTTTGTATATGTCCCACGCACATAATATTCCTTATCACCACGCTTTTCTACAAGACGCTTATACCCTTCTGTAATTTTATTATAAGAACCGCTTCCATCTGCACGCACCCTCATCCTGTCATTAACTTCTGGCCGTCCGTCTATTGAAAGCACAACATTTGACATTTCTTTATTGATAAATTCAATTTTATCATCTGTAAGCAACATTCCATTTGTAGTAATTGTAAACCTGAATTTCTTTCCATATTCATCTTCTTTGCTTCTGGCATAATTTACAATTTCTTTTACCACTTCAAAATTCATAAGAGGCTCACCGCCAAAAAAATCTACTTCCAGGTTTTCGCGGCCAGCAGATTTTGCCAATAGGAAATCAACCGCGGCTTTGCCAGTTTCAAGTGGCATAAGTTTTCTTCCTGTACCAAAATCACCTGTGGACGCAAAACAGTATTTACACCTTAAATTACAGTCATGTGCAATATGCAGGCACAAAGCTTTAACTGGTGATTCAACTGCTGTATCCGCATAACCGCCATAAATATCCTGGCTAAATAAAAGGTTTTCATTATATAATGATAAAATTTCACTATATGCTTCTTTTATATCTTCATTATTATACCTGTTATTTAATTTTTTAATTATTTCTTCTGGACACTCCTCCATAAATGGTGGTTCTATATAATCAAGGAGTTCATATGTAATATCATCAATTACATGTACACCCCCGCTATTTACATCTAATAATATATTTATATCCTTTGCCTTATACTTATGTATCATATTATCCGCTGCCTTTCTTCTTTTAATAAAATTTTAATGGCTGTTACAGAATACCTGCAACAGCCATTGCCTGGCAATAACTAAGCCTTGCATAGCCATACAGATTACAAAACAGCCCCATGCCTGTTTTGCAGCCTTATGCTGCAAGGATACTTATAAAACATTTTGTCTTACTTGTTATCTTCATTGGCGCATTTCTGGTTTCCAACTGTACATGATGTCTTACAAGCAGACTGGCATGAAGCCTGGCATTTGCCACAGCCGCCCTTTTTTGCTGTAGCACCAAGGTTAGCCCTGTTAATTGTTTTAATATGTTTCATATCAGAACCTCCTTTTAATTATAAATATTAATACAAATATTTAGATTATATCATAAATAAAAAAAATTACAACCTATTTCCTAAAAACTACCAACATAATTTATTTTTTGTTGTCTATAATAATATCAAGATAAGCAACAGCTTATCTTAAAGCGGGCAAAAAACCATTAACCAGCCTGCCAGATAAGTTTTAAAAAATATATAATAACCATATTATATAAAACTTGTATGGCGGTATAAGCAACAGGGTATATTATAAATTACCTGTTTAATAATGGTTATAAAACAGCCCTTATAAAAATAAAAGGAGGTATGAAACTATGGCAAATAATAACAATTCAAGAATGGAAGTGCCACAGGCAAAAGAAGCAATGAACAAATTTAAAATGGAGGTAGCTAACGAAATCGGTGTGCCTCTTAAAAATGGTGGTTATAATGGGGACTTAACATCTGCACAGAATGGTTCTGTTGGTGGTGAAATGGTCCGCCAGATGATTAAGCGCCAGGAAGAAGAAATGTCAGGCAGGCAGTAATAATAATTTTTTAAAGCTTTAAAGTAACATTATAAAAAGCTCCGGGGTATATATTATATCTTTTTGACATAATATATACCCTGTTTTTTTACAAAATGCCATATTTATGCAATAAAAACCTAGTACATTAAGATTACATTAAGATTTTATAATCCAGCTTTAATTTAATAACGCACAAGGAGGACAATATGGACAAAACCTTATATTTACACATAGGAACCCCAAAAACTGGAACTACCTCATTACAGCATTTCTGCTATGATAACAGTGATATATTAACAAAAAAAGGATACCATTATCCAGAATTTAATTTTAAATACCCAAACAAAGGCCTTGCACGTAATGGTCTGTTTCTGGAAGCTACTTGCTTTGATGCTTGTGGCATAAGGCAGAAAGAACAGGAAACACAGAATTTCTATTCAGGAATGGCAGAATTAAGAAAGCTGTTTGATATACATAATAATATTATATTGTCAGATGAAGGTATCTGGACTGCATGTTTTAACAGGAAACGTGGTATGCCTCTTATGCGTAAGCTACAGGCTGAAGCCCAGGATGCTGGCTACACTGTAAAAATCATTGTATATTTAAGACGCCAGGACGATTTCTTGTTATCATGGTATAACCAGCTTATAAAACACAGTATCACAGTTAAAAACACTTTATCCTGGGAAGAATATTTTAGTAATTATGATACGTATTTAAAACTTGACTATTATAGCTGTTTAAAGAAACTGGAAAAGCTATTTGGAAGGGAAAATATTATTGTAAGGCGTTTTGATAAAAAATACTTGAAGGGACGCTCAATTATTCCCGATTTTTTAAATATATTTGGAATAGAATTAGATGACAGTTTCCATATAGAAGAGGATAATTCAAACTTTAATAAAAGAATGTCAGAAAATGCATGTGAAATCAAACGTATAATAAATGGTACAACTGAAATGTCAATTAAAGAAATACGAAGGTTTGAATGGATTTTACGTGAATTTTCACCTGTTTCGGAAAAAAGCTATCCTTGCAGCATGATGTCAGATGAAGAAGCGGAAAGCTTTATGCAGCTTTATGAACTCTCTAATCATAAAATAGTAAAACGGTATATAAAAGATGGCCTGCCTCTTTTTAATATAGAAAGAAAGCATAAAGAAAAATGGAAAAAGAACAATATTTATATGGCAGATGATATAATACGTTTTTCATGCATGTCAACTTTATGTACTATGCAAATGATTGAAGAACGTGATGTAGTTATTAATGATATTAAGAAGACCTTAGACCACCCTTTCCGTTACATGTTCAAAAAACTTCTTCCATCTGCCAGGACATACTAAAATATAATACAAAAATTATTGGAGGCAGTACTGCCTCCAATTTAAGAAAACCTATGGGTAAAAATTAAAACTCTACATACTTGCCTTCTGCCTTATCATTAATTACATAATAAGCTTTTCTCTCGTCAATATTCATATATACCTGGAGCTTTTTAATAGAAGAAATCCTGTGGCCCTCATTTTTATAAGCCTGTTTAATCTTCTCAGTAACTTCTTCTTCTATAAGTATTTTATTGTCACCAAATTCCAAATATGTTTCTTGGATATTTTCTGCTTCCTTAGTTTCCTTTTTACCCTTCTTTGATGCTGCCTTATCTGTTTTGGTTTCCTTTGCTGCCCTTTTTGTATATTTTCTCTTTTTGCGTACAGGCTCTTCTTCTACAACAGAATCTTCTTTAATTTGTGCTTCTTCAGAAACAACAGCTTCTGGTTCTTTATCTTCAGATACTTCTTCTGGTACAGTAATTTCTTCTGGTTCTTTAACTTCTGATTCTTCTGTTTTAATTATTTCTGGTTCTTTTACTGTACTTTTTTCTTTGTCTGCTTTTACTGTTTTCTTTTTAGTGTTAGCCATTTTCCTGCCATTCCTTTCTTTGTATCTGGACTTTTAAAATTAATAGTCCAAATGTTTTTTGGTAACCAATTTTTTTATATAAAAAATTCTATATCTTTTTTATGAAACTTGCAAGTAATTTTTTCAATTTTTTTCTATTTTTATCAATTTTTTTCAAATTTTCCAGAAGTTTATAATATTACACAATAAAAACAGAACCTGGAAAAACATTTTATACCATTTACCAAACAAATTTTTATATACTAATTTAAATATATAAATTTATTTAGTAATTTTTTTAATCCAGATTCTGTCTGTTATTTCCTGCTTTTAGATTTTTACATATTTAAATATATAATTTTATGACTTCATTTTTGGCTTAAATACCAGTGATGCAATATAGCCCCATAAAAGTGCAGTTGAAATCCCTACAGCACTTGCTGTAAACCCTCCCTTATAAAGGCCGATAAAACCTTCACTGTCTATGGCATCTTTTACGCCTTTAAAAAGAGTATTGCCAAAACCAAGTAAAGGTACAGTTGCACCACTTGCAGCCCATTTCTCAAATGGTTCATACAAACCTGCTGCCCCTAGTACAGCACCTGTACACACAAGTATTACCATTATCCTGCCTGGCAGCAGTTTTGTATTATCCATTAAAATTTGTACAATAACACATATTGCACCACCTACTAAAAAAGATAATAAGTAATTCATTTTATATTAGTCCCTCCTTTCAAGCAATACTGCATGTGCAATTCCTGGTACACTGTTTCCCTCATTAAAACTTACCTGCGATAAAAGTGCACCTGTAGGGACAAAAAGAACCCTTTTCCATTCCCCGCTTTTAAGCATTTTTAAAATATATCCACAAAGCATAATTGCACTACAGCCACAGCCACTTCCGCCAGATTGTACATTTTGCCCGTCACTATATATTTCAATACCACAGTCCATATAGTTTTCTGATATATCATATCCCTTTGCCCTTATTATATCAATTAATATATCCTTGCCAACAAGCCCTAAGTCACCTGTAATAATTTTATCATACTGCCCAGGAGTTTGTCCAAAGTCAATAAAGTGCTGTACTATAGCATCTGCTGCTGCTGGTGCCATACATGCCCCCATGTTCATGCTGTCTTTTACCCCGTAGTCAACAATCTTGCCTGTTGTAATACCTGTAACAAAGACCTGCCCGTTTTCTTGCTGGCTGTTTTCTGATGCTGATACAACCACAGCCCCACTGCCTGTAACTGTCCATGTAGCAGATTTGTTGCGCTGGTTTGCATAACCAAGCGGAAACCTGAACTGTTTTTCTGCACTTGCAAAATGGCTTGAAGTGACAGCAAGGACATTATTTGCAAACCCGCCTTCTGTTATTATAGATGCAACAGCCAGTGACTCACCCATTGTAGAACATGCCCCATACACACCAAATAAAGGCCTGTCAAGTTTCATAAGCCCAAAAGAAGAAGCCATAAGCTGCCCAAGCAGGTCGCCTGCAACAATATATCTTATATCTTCTATTTTGCAGCCTGCTTTTTCTATTGCAAGCCCTGCTGCTTTTTCCTGCAATTTTCCTTCTGCTTCTTCCCAGCTTCCACTGCCCGCTGTTGGATCTTGTTCTATCTCATCAAAATATTTGCCATATGGCCCTTCTCCTTCCTTTGTGCCTGCAATAGATGCTGTACCACGTATAAATGGCGGGTGGGCAAACCTTATGCTTTGTTTCCCTAATTGTTTATTCTCTGCCATAATTTCCTCCAGATATAAATTCAGTCTTACCAATTACTAATTTACTAATTGTTAATTTACCATTTATAATTATGTTCCCTGTTTTTTAAAATTACTATTCATAAGGACAAATAGAAAACTTTGGATAATTTCAAAATTTATTAAACTATTCTTAATAAAACTAGTATTGCAGATACAAAAAAATTTAGCTATACTGTATTATAATAGCTATTATTAGTAAAACCATAATATAAAGGAGAATAAAACCATGAAAAAGAAAAATACCTGGCATATATATTTAAAACTTGCTGTTTCTGCTGTTATTTTTACCACCTGTGCAAGCTTTTGCAAACCTTTTGTTATTACGGCTTCCAGCTATGGCAGCAGCTATAAAAATACAGTAAGCCCTGCTACTGGCAGTTCTGTTACGGGCTTTGATGATTTAGATGGAAGCCAGAGTGTTGAATTATCACTTAATTATTCCAAACGTAAAATTATTTATGGTTCATGCACATATTTAACAGATATTGAAGCATTTGATGCAAATGGTGTAACTATTGACCCTGGTGATGCAGAATGGCGTTCAAGTGATGAGTCTGTTGCTACTGTTAAATATGGGACTATTTTTATAACAGGGGCTGGCCAGACTGTTATTACTGTTGTATATAATGGAAATATTGCTTCATGCCGCCTGGAAGTTGTAAAGCCAGAAGTATCTATTAAAAAAGAGGAATTAAAAGACAGGCTTGTTGGCGATAAATGCACAGACTGGTACACGGCTACTGAACAGGTTAAAATAACTGTAAAATCAGGTAATAAAAAAGTGGTTAAAGCCAACAGTGACGGCAGTCTTAAAGTCCTTGCACTTGGTAAAGCACTTATAACTGTTAAGGCAAAAAATGGCAATACTGCCAAATATACAATGAATGTTAAAAAACGCCATCTTTACTTAAATGATAATGAAACAATTAATATTAATAAATATATTAAACATATTAAAAATTACCAGGATGCTGTATGGACAGTTTCAGAACCTGGAAGTCTGCAGATATCCAAAGAAGGGGATATAAAACCTTTAAAATGTGGTAAATTTTCCATTAATACAAATCTTAATGGTAAAAAATATAAAATAAATATCCGGGTTACTAATTATGAATTAATGAAAGAACTTGCAATGGATGCATTAAAAGACACACTCCGCTATCCTGCTTCCCTTTCCATTAATAATATTGTACATGACGGGCGCAGCATAATAATTGATTACAGTTCAATGAATAAATATGGTGGTTATGACAGGGATAAATTTATTATGAAGATAAATATGGGCGGGGAATACAAATATGAAACAGTAAGTATATATAACTAAACTGGTGCATAAATATATAAAAACCAAACAGGTATTAGCTTAATAAGGTTAAACTAAATTGTATCTGGGAGATTATTTATGAATAAGTTTATTACAAAAGCCAGGGCTGTTATTGTTTTATTATGTATAATATTTCTTGGCATATTTATTTTTAAACCGGATAATTTCACCCTGTTTAAGTCCCTGCCGGTAATAAAGCATACAGATGATAAACGTTCCCCAGAAGAAACACAAAAAGACTTTGATGAATTTATTAATTCTGTCTTTATTGAAGAAGTATCAGATGACAGCATTACACTAAACTATTCAGTTAAAAATAAACAACAGTATGGTCTTGCAGGTATTTCGCCATCGCTTGGTGATGCCAGTATTAAAAGTATGCAGGACAGTCTTTTTATCTCAGAAAACCGTCTTGCCTCAATGGAAACTTTTAACTATGATAATCTTACAGATGAACAACAAATTATCTATGATATAATATATAATATGTTAAAACAGAACCTGGAATCTTCTGGCATACTGGAGTATTCCGAATGTCTTGGCCCAGTTTCTGGCATACAGGCACAGCTCCCAGTCCTTCTTGCAGAATTTAACTTTTATGAAAAGGATGATATTGGTACATATATTGAACTATTAAAACTTGTTCCTTCATATTTTGACAGCATAATCCAGTTTGAAAAAGAAAAATCTGAAAAAGGGCTTTTTATGAGTGATACAACAGCACAGGCAATTATAAACCAGTGCAATGAATTTATAGAAACCGAAGAGGAAAATTACCTTATAACAGTATTTAACAGTAAAATACAAAATTTCCAAGGACTAACAAAAAATGAAATTACTTCTTATATAAACAGCAATAAAAAAGCAGTTAATGATTGTGTAATCCCTGCTTATAAAAATCTTATAAACACACTTGTAGAACTTAAAGGCACTGGCAAAAATGATAATGGCCTGTGTGGTTTTAAAAAAGGAAAAGAATACTATGAATATCTTGTAAAGTCAACAACAGGTTCATACAGAAGCATATCTGAAATAGACAGGCTGCTTTCTAATGCCCTTTCAAGCTCACAGCAGGAAATGGCAAAGATAATGACTGATTACCCAGATGTATATTATAAAGCCCAGGAATTTGAATATCCATATAAAGAACCTGAAAAGGCAATAAATTATTTAAAAGAAGCAATTAAAAAAGATTTTCCTGCACTTGGAGATGATATTACCTGTGAGGTAAAATACGTTGATAAATCACTTGAAGAAAGTTTAAGCCCTGCATTTTACCTTACACCTGCGATTGATGCATATAAGGAAAATGTTGTATATCTTAATAAAAATGAAAAATATGATTTAAGTGATGCTTTTTCTACAATAGCACATGAAAGCTACCCAGGACATTTATACCAGAACTGCTATTTCCAGTCATTAAACCCTGCACCTGTAAGAAGTGTAATTAACTGCGGAGGGTATTCCGAAGGATGGGCTACATATGCAGAATTGTATAGTTACAGCATTGCAGGTATAGACAAAGATGTTGCAAAACTTATGGTCCAGAATACAATAGCAACATTATGTGTATATGGCAAAGCAGATATAGGTATTAACTATATGGGATGGGACTTTAAAAAACTACAGGAGTTCTTGTCAGATTATGGTTTCAGCAAAAGCCAGGGACGGACAGTATTTGATTCAATGGTAGCAGAACCTGCCAATTACCTGAAATATACACTAGGGTATCTTGAAATAGAAGAATTAAAAAAAGAAGCACAGAACAAGCTTGGCAGTAAATTTAACTTAAAAGATTTCCACCAGTTTTTTTTATCAACAGGAGCAGCACCATTTTCTGTTATTGAAGATTACCTTGGCAAATGGATAGAAGAAATACAAAATGATACAATATAGATATTGATTTATAAAATCAAGAACCTTATAATATAAAGTTGTATGCAGGATGTATACAAAATAAAAGACAGGAGTAATTACATATGGATAAAACTAGTAAAGCATCAAATAAAACTAACGGGCGTTTTATTATTTTAATTATAATGCTGCTTATTATAACAGCTATAACAGCATGGGCAGCTATAAAATCTGTATCTGGCATAAATAATAATACTACTGGCATGCCTGTTACAGATAACATAAACAATACTGGCACTGCACCTGTAAGCACACCTTTAAGTACAGATGCTGCCACTAAAACCCCTGGACAGGTTGATATGGACAAACTTGGCAAGGAAATTTTATCAAAAGTACAATTTGAAACGGAATTAAAAGAATTAGATAAAACTGTTGCAGAAGGGCTTATTGAAATTTCTGGTGGTTCAAAACTCCAGTTATATATGGGTAATGGAAATTATTCTGATGAATTAATACTTATTACTGCTTCAAACAAAGAAAATGCTGAAGCAGACCAGGAGGCTGTTACACAGTACCTTAAAGACATAAGAAAATCATTTAGTGCATATATACCAGAACAGGCCAAAAAAATTTCTGATGCATTTAATATGAGAAGCGGATGTTATGTAGTTGTATGTGTAACAAGCGATATTGATACTGCTAAAGAAATTATCCTGGCGGCTTTTGAATAGAGGTGCATATGAAGACCATATATAAAACCGGGTTAGTACTATTAATATTTTTCTTCCCATGTACTATAACAGGCTGTGCTTTAAACGGAAAACAGGCACAGCCTTCAAAAGGCCAGATTATAATATCAGATGAACTTAAAGATGGCAACGCCCTGCAAGATAATAATAATTATAATAGTAACAATAATAATAATTACGGGAATAATATAAATATAGCCACTCTTCCAGAGGAAAACGGGGAATTTAAAGAAAACACTGATTTTGAAGAAATATACTCAGACGGGGAAACAGCTTCATTCCCATCAGGAATTGTAATTACGGGCAATGCTGCATATGAACAGTATACTTATATAGAAGATATTGCCGTAAAATATGCAGATACAATAAATAATATAGCTAAAAGCCTTAAAGGAAAGGCAGATGTCTATAATATTATTATACCAACAAGCATTGGAATAACATTTCCAGATAATAAAAAAGAAAAAGCAGGTTCATCAGACCAGAAAAAATCCCTTAAAAAGATTTCTTCTAAAATGTCTGGCAATGTTAAGTCTGTACCATTATACAACACAATGATGAACCACAGGAAAGAATATATTTATTTCAGGACTGACCACCACTGGACAGCAAAGGGTGCTTATTACGCATATGATGCTTTCTGCAAAGCAAAAAAAACTATGCCAGTAAAACTTAGTAATTTTAAAAAGGGTTCCTATGGGGATTTTACTGGCTCTTTTTATAAAGATACAAATAAAAATGCTGCACTTAAAAAAGATACATTTTATGTATATTATCCTGAAGGTTATGAAGATGGCAGCATTACACTTAAATACACAAATAAAGATGGCATACAAGTTAATGGCAGTTTAATAGAAGATGCTTCAAATTATGGTGAAAGCCTGAAATATTCAGCATTTATAGATGGTGATAACCCCTATACAGTTATTACAAATAATTCCATAGAAGACAATTCCTCATGCATTGTAGTAAAGGAGTCCTTTGGCAATGCATTAATCCCGTTTCTTGTAAACCACTACCAGAAAATTTATGTTATTGATTACAGGTACTGGGAAGGAAATATTATAAAACTTGCAGAAGAAAAACAGGTTAATGATGTAATTACCATTAATAATATTTCAATGACAAGAAATTCTTACCAGGTTGGTAAAATGGCTTTATTAGCGGAGGATTAAAATGGTATTTAGCAGTATAATTTTTTTATGTGTATTTATGCCAGTAACTTTTGCTGTATATTATTTATGCCCTGCAAAGGCAAGAAACCTTCTTCTGCTTATAGCAAGCCTTGTTTTCTATGCATGGGGTGAACCAGTATATATAATTGTAATGGTTTTTTGTATAGTTTTTAACTATTTTGCTGGCAGGCTGGTTTTTATATTTAAAGAAGCCTCTATGCCAGTTAAGGCAGAAATTTCATTTATAATTTCAATAATTGCAGATGTTAGCATACTTTTATTTTTTAAATATACAAATTTTTTTATAGAAATTATAAATAATACAGGGTTTAAGGAAATGCCAGTTTTACATATTGTACTTCCAATAGGCATTTCTTTCTATACTTTCCAGGCTATATCATATATAGCTGATGTATATATGGGCAATGCAAAGGCACAGAAAAATATAATAAACTTTGCAATGTATATATGTATGTTCCCACAGCTTATTGCAGGGCCTGTAGTAAGGTATAACCAGATTAGTAACGAAATACATACAAGAAAAATTTCAGGCAGGGATACAGCAGAAGGCCTCCAGAAGTTTATAACAGGGCTTGGCAAAAAAGTTATATTTGCTAACCAGGCAGGGGAACTATGGGAAGAAATATCTAATATTACAGCTTCTGGCAGCAGTGTTTTAATTGCATGGCTGGGGGCAATAGCATATACATTCCAGATATATTTTGACTTTTCTGGATATTCAGATATGGCTTCTGGAATGGGACAGATGCTTGGATTTAAATTTCCAGAGAATTTCAATTACCCATACCAGTCAGAAAGCATTACAGAATTTTGGAGAAGATGGCATATTTCACTTGGCACATGGTTTAAAGAATATGTATATATACCACTTGGCGGAAGCCATAAAGGATTTCCCCGCCAGGCCTGCAATTTATTTATAGTATGGACACTTACAGGTTTATGGCACGGGGCATCATGGAACTTTATAATATGGGGCATATATTTCTTTGTGCTTTTATTTATGGAAAAATGCTTTCTTCTAAAACTTTTAAATAAAATACCTAAAATAACACGTCATATTTATGCACTGTTTTTTATTACTGCCGGCTGGATAATATTTGCATGTGAAGATTTAAATAAGCTTTTTAATTATTTAAAAACCATGGCAGGGGCAGGCGTGCCGCTTTTTAATAATTATGCTGTGTACAAGCTGTATACAAATATTTTACTGCTGTTATTAATGGCAATATGTTCAACAAAGCTTCCCGTAAATATAATTAACAGGCTTTCCATAAAATTTAAACTAAATGAAATAATAATATTCTGGACTAAAGCAGCTTTTACAATTATTTTATTAATAACCAGTATGGCACTTATTATAAATGGAAGTTATAACCCATTTTTATATTTCCGGTTTTAAAATTACCAGCAATCTCTTTTAAATAATTATTTAACCTCAGTCAAGCGGATATTCGCAATCCGCTTTGCGGTTTTTAGTCAGGAGTGATTTATGCAAAAAACATACAAAATATATTCTGTTATAATATTTTTAATGCTTTCTTTACCTGGGCTTTTTATATTTATATTGCCACAGCATAACTTTTCTTCTAATGAAAACAGATACCTTAACAAGCTTCCTGGAATAAAACCAGATGAGATACTTTCAGGAAGCTTCCAGGAAAAGGTTTCAGATGCTTTTAATGACCAGTTTTTTGCACGTGGTTTTATGACAGGGCTGTCAACATCTTTTAAAAAATCACTAGGCTTTAAAGATATTGGAGGCGCATATCTTGCCAAAGATAATTATTATATTGAAAAAATAACGGACAATGATATTTCTAAAGACCAGCTTGTAAAGAATTTAATGTATTTAAGCTATTTTGCCACAAACCAGGAAGCAGATGTATATACAATGCTTGTGCCCTCACCTGGGACATCAATGGAATATAAACTTCCAGCTTTTGCACCTTTCTATAATGCAGGTTCTGTTTATAATACTGTATATACTGTACTTGGGAAAAAAGGAATTATAGATTTGCGTAAAGTCCTTAAAAGTCCTGGAAACAGCAATAAAACCAGCAGCCAGGACGGGTTTTATTTTAAGACAGACCACCACTGGACACTTAGTGGTGCATATGCTGCATATAATGAATACTGCAAAACTGCTGGCATAAAACCACAGCCTTATAATTCATTTAATCCTGTAGAAGTTACAAATAATTTTTATGGGACTACCTATTCAAAAGTCCTTGATTTTACAGCAAAACCAGACAGCATTTATGCAATAAATACAGACCAGGCAGAAAATGCAGTACTAATATGTGACGGAAAAAAACGTACAGGCATATATAATAAGGAATACCTTAATAAAAAAGATAAATATTCTTATTTTTTTGGTGGAAATTATGGCAGGACGGATATTGTAACAGGAAGTAACACAGAATTAAAACTTCTTGTATTAAAAGACTCATTTGCCAATAGTTTTGTCCCATTTTTGCTTAAAGATTATTCACAAATAACAATGATTGATGCAAGGTATTATGACAGTGGGATATCTGGCATTATATCTTCTGGCAGTTATGACCATATACTTATACTTTATGAAATAAATAATTTTGCAGGGGATAAAAATTTATATAAGCTTTTAAAATAATAAAAATCTTTTAATTCTTAAAAAATTAAGAAAAAAGTAAAGATTTTCCAGCCAGTATATATTATAATTATAATATAAAAACCATTGGGAATTATATAGAAACTTGCGATTATACTTTTAAACAGGGCTGCTATATTAAGAATAAAAATTTCTTAATATGGCAGCCCAATTTTATGCTGTTTTAATAATACCAGCTAAAAATCAAAATAATTCTTGCCAAAGCTTTCACGTGTGTTCTTTTTACGCTTGCTATAGTTTGTACTCTTTTTACGTTTATTCTCTGTATTTTTTACAGGCACAGCCCTCCTGTAATGGCTGCTATGGTTGCGCCTCTTATTTTTTTCTGGTGTATTCCTGCGCCTTTCACGCCTTTGCATCCTTGCATGCCTTCTGCGGCCTGCTTTGCTTCTATAACCGCCACTGCTTTTGTATGTCTTCCTGCTGCTTTTCCGGTGCAGCTTTTTAATTAAAAATACTAACAGCAATAAGGCTAATGCAGCCCCTGCTATAATAGCTGGAATAAACATATGCTTTTTAATAAAATTAATTACTGGTGAAAATACACTTGCAACCGCACTTTTTATTTTTGCAATACGCTTGTTTTTACTGGCATTTTTTGCACTATTGGTTTCAATATCTTCAATTTCAGTATCTATAATTTTTCTTGATGCTTCATCAAGGTGGTTATAAGATGCTTTTTCATATATTATATCTGTAGAGCCCATTACCCGTCCGCCATAGGTGTATGTTACCTTTCCAATTATATTTTTGCCATCTTTAATAACAACATCATTATTATATGTTATTTTCTGCTTTGCGGCAGACAGCTTCACTCCTTTAGGAAGAACTGCGGCGGATTCATTTGAAAGGTGTACAGGTGAACTTTCTGTATTAAAAAAGTTATTATAATTATTAAAAAGGGTTGCATTAACATCTATTTTTTCTTCATTGATATTATGCTTCCTGTAATTTCCAAACCCAAAATTAAGAAGTGCTGTTGTATCTGTATACTCATTTGGTTCTCCAAGTTTAGGGCTGCCTGCTTTCATAATAACAGATAAAAGCTGCATACCATTCTTTTCGGCAAATGTAACTAATGTGTACTGTGATGCCTGTGTAAAACCTGTTTTGCCACCAATACAGTATTTATATTCATACTTTGGGTGGTCATAGCCATTTAACATCTGGTGGTGGTTACGCCATACACGCGTTGTTTTATGGGTATTTGTTTTACTGCATGTATACGTCCTTGTGCCTGCTATTTTACGGAAAGTTGTATTCTGCATTGCCTGCCTTGCAATTACTGCCATATCATACGCTGTAGTATAATGTTTAGTATCAGGAAGCCCGTTCGGGTTATTAAAATGCGTATTTTTAAGACCTAATTCCGCAACCTTGTCATTCATCATGCCTACAAATGCCTTTACACTCCCTGCTACATGTTCACCCCCTGCAAGACACACTTCATTGGCAGATTCAAGCATAATGGCATAAAGGCACTGCTCCATTGTCATTTTCTCCCCTACATCTGAATATATAGTGGAACTTCCGCTTTCTATCCCAAATACTGCATTGCTGGAAAATGTCACAATATCACTTAAAGAACTGTTTTCAAGCAGAAGCAGGGTAGTAAGTATTTTGGTAATGCTTGCAGGATAATGTTTTTTATGGATATTTTTTTTATATAATATTGAACCAGTGGAGATTTCCATGACTATGGCAGAATCACAGGACAGGCTTTTTGGCTTTGGTCCGGCAGGCCATTTAACATCTTTACTGTCCTGGCTTTTTTTTGTCTGTTTTTCTGCTGGTGCTGGCATTAAAATACTATTATCCTGCACAGCAGCACTAGAGCCTGTCCATGCAGTATTTGCCATAATAATTATACCAGCTAGTAAAACAGAAACTATACGTCTTAATTTCATAATATACCGTCCTGTCTGAAATATATAATTATGTAAACTCTTAATTCTATGTATGGATAAATAAAAAACACTCTCAGTAGGAATCGAACCTACAACTGCCCCTTAGGAGGGGGCTGTTATATCCATTTAACTATGAGAGCGTACGACTAGTATACTACCATAAGCTTCCTGTTTAGTCAAGTATTTTTTAGAAAAATTTACATATATTCTATAAATTTTTTTGTATACCAGGCGGATATCAGCAATCCGCATTTAGACACCCACAACTTGCCCTTGCAAAACAGCCTCATTGCCGCTTTGCGGCAGTCTGGCAAAACGCACTCAGACACTTAACGCGCTGTATTCTTTTACTATTCCAAGAAGTTCATCCTGCATATCCGGGTATTTTGTTATCAGCTCATCTATCTGCTGTACTGTACCAGCTTTTATTTTCTCATTATATTCTATCCTTTCACGTAATCTCTGCCTGCCCTGGTTAAGTATATGGCGTATTTCTACCATTTCCCTTTCATCAATTATTGCAAGTGCCTGGCTTGCCCATATATCACTGTCTGTAATGCCATGTTCACGCAGAAGGCTTGCAAGGCACTCATTATTAAAGTTAAGTTTCTCTGTATTTTCCCTGAAACGGCGTTCATATTCTTTCATTTTACAATATTCATTCCACTTTTCTTCAAAATCTTTGGCATTTTTCACACTGTATTTTTCACAATTATAGCTAAGCATATTAACATTATTTACATATTTTATTTTAACACGGTTCATAAGCCCGGTTGCTTTATTAACCTTTCTGTCATTAAGAAGCATATCATGTTTATTCTTATTAGCTTCAAGAAAAATTACTGTTGCAGAAATTGCTGCAAGCAGTACTGTTCCAAGATATGGGAATGTCATATCAACTTCCAGCGCATAATAAATTACTATAAATAGCACAAATAATGAAACTATAAGTGCTGACAGTACTTTTGCCATAGATTTTAATGAATTTTGCTTTCCAAGTATTTCCTGCTGTTCATTATATAGAAGCTGTTTTTCTTTTTTTAAGTTAGATATATCACTTTCTATAGCTTTCTGGTATGCCTCTGCACTATACATTTTTTTAATCTCATCTACAAGTTCTTCTTCATATGGTTCAAACCTGCGCATCTGCGGTTCAGTAATAGTAAGTGTCCTGTTCTTATAACGGTTGCGTTCATTAACCAGGTTCACTATATTTTTACATATATCAACAAGTTCCTTCCTTTCGCTGCCGCTTATCCTGTCAATCTTTTGTATATCAGACAGGTGTGAAGTAATCTTTTCATATTCTTTTTTGGCCTCTGCTATCTGCTTATCATTTTCCATTGCAGATTCACAGCACTCACGTACAAGCCTTTTCTGGTCTTTCCTGTCTACAGAAGAAAATTTCTCCTGCCCGCTGTTTGCAATTTCTTCTATTACTTCCAGTGAATTGCCAGAAATCCCGCTATCCTCCTGCACCAGGATATTTTCTGTACTGTTAATGTTAATATCATCTGCAATTTCTTTTTTCTTTTTCTTCCTGCTCCAAAAAGCCATATTAAATCCTTTCAAACACTAATTTCATCACGGTATTCATCTTTCCACCGCTTAATATACATATCTACTTTTTCATAATACTCTTCTAAATAACCAGACTTTAATATTTCCCGCAGACGTGATATTCTTCCGGCTTGCTTTGAAACAGAACTTTTCCTGTCTGTTTCTTTAAAATCTTTTTTAATATTATCCCTTTCTTCTTCTGTAATATTATACTGCCTGCATACAAGTTCAAACCCGTTGCTGTTCTCTGACAGTATAAGGCAGTATATATACTCCCTTAATGATTCTTTATTTTTGGCTTTTTCATATGCCTGTGAAAAATAACTGCCAGCTTTGCCATAATCCCCAAGGCTTGCATATGCTACACCTATATTATGGTAAATTGCACCATATTCTTTTATATCTGCTGCCAGCATATTATCACTTTTTAATATATGTCCGTACTCTTCAAGTGCCTTTTCAAATAAATTACATCTAAGGAAATTATCTGCCTTTATTTTCTGTCTTTTACGCGGCGGCAGGCTCTGGGTTTCGTCCATTACCCTTATAAGCCAGTTTATTTCTTTCTCATCATAATAATCACAGCTACAGCACAATGTAACTACAATATCTTTCAGGTTATTATTATAATGCAGCATATTTTCCATTTTGGCTGCGGTATCTTCCATTCCAAGCTCTTTCCTTAGCCATGCTGCAAAACCATAAGTAAAAAAATCACTTTGCAGCATATAAATATTCTGGTGGATAAAATAACATACTTCTTCTATTGAATATACATTTGTGTCTGTAACCCTGAAATAGTATGGGGTTTTTGCAAGCCTGCTGCTGCACTGGATTAACTTTCCCATAATCATCCTCCATAATTTTATATATCTATATAGCGTTCCCATATCCTGTTGGTTGAAGGGCAAAATTCACCAAAACCATTATCTTTAAGCGTTACAATGCATGTATCTTTACTGGCAAAACGTATTCTTACAGTAAACCTTGTCATTTTATTTTCCCTTCCTGTAAACCCGCTAAGTGACAATATATGCGCCTTGGCTTCATGCAGCAGTACATTTCTTGTAATTATCTGTATTTCTTCTTCATCATCTGGTATAACATCAATGCTTGAATCCACTTCTTTCCACCTGGAACCAGCTTTTGCAAGCACTACTTCCCCAAATTCAGCATTGTGGTATGTCCTTATCAGAATATCACTTGTAATCATGTCTTCATCAAGAAAAATAAACCCTTCAAGCTTCCCATTGCCGGCAAATTCCCTTGCAGCATAACATGCCCCCTTTGTAAAAAGGTTCTGGCCACGGAATACCCTTCTTCCAACACAAAGTTCCTTAAGAGCTTCCTGTGCCCATCTTCCTTCAAAACCGCTTCCTGTTACATATATTGTAGTAACCATCTGCTTATGTAAAACTGTATTGGCAACTGTTGTAAAAGCATATTTAATACGCAGGCCGTCATTTTCCAGCAAAAGTTCATATGGCATAATGTCTGACAAATCTTTTTTTTCCACACCTACAATATATGGTATATTTTTCCTGTCTATTGATATCTGTGAATAAGAAAGCCCCCCTGTATTATACTCAAACATGCCAACATTATTAATCCATAGTTCTTTTGGCTGGCTTACTGCATAATACATATAACTTTGCTTATGGCTCTGTATAACAAGCCTGTCCGCCATTATTCCAAGTTCTTCACATGCATCTTTAATAACTGGCATTAATTTATTATCCCTGTCATCTATGCTTATAACAAGTTTTTTAATTGTATCATTTGGATAATATTCTTTTAAAAGGCTTAATTCTTTCAGTAAAAAACGCTTTAATACCTCTTTGCTATGGAAAGTATATCCTGTTATTTCAAATTTATCTGCTGATGTAATACGTTCAAGAATATTGTCAAGATGTATAAAATCCCCATCTGCTTCAAGTGCATCTTTTCCCCAGAGCCATTCATTAGTCTTTCTGTTTATTGCAAATACAACAGGTATTTCATATTCCCGTTCAGTCCCATGCATCTTGCCAACCGGAACCGGTTCATATATTTTGTTATCAAAGCATGAAATCTGTGAAATTGTCCTTCCTAAATCAATTCCCACCAAAAGCTGCCTGTCTTCACTCATGTATATTCCACCGTCCTCTTAAAGCAAACCAGTTGCCAGCCTGCTAATCTAATATTGGTTTAAACAACTGTTTTACATTTTCACGTTCTTTCGCATATTCTTCCATCAGGTCAATAAGTGTTGTATCATCATGCATTTCCTTGGCAATCATCATTGTATTAAGTGTATGGTACCTGCTTCCTTCCCTTGCATTATCCATAGATTCATCAAAATGTACACTTGCACTGCGCGTAATCTTCTCCCCTTTTCCGTTTGTTTCTGATATATAATACTGGAGAAGCTCGTCCTGGAACAGTACAAACTCTTTAATCCTTATGCCCTCAAATATATTTTTCATTGTTTCAGTAATAAATCCTTTACTATCTTTATTCTGGCCTCCTGCCCCTGGTGAAATAAGATAGTGTATTTTTACTTCGCAGTCTGGTTCTGCAATGTATTCAATATATTGTGCATCCATTATATGTATAGGAAGTGAAAACTTTCCACTAAAATCCTTAAAAAATGAAAATACAATATTTTTATCATAAAGCATATTTACATTATAATCTGCAAAACTGGTTTCTTCCTCTGTAAGCTTTTTTTTCTGGCTTAAATATTTTAATGATGCAACAAGGCAGATCATATTTTCCTGTGTGCGTACTTCATCATAAAAGTATTTAAACATACTATTAGGTACAAGCCAGTTTTTAATAAGGTATTTATAAGCAATTATTTTAAGAAATGCTTTAATAAGGCGTTTATTATCACCGTTTTCATAGTAATTATAAAATATATTATATGCTTCTGGTGATATTTCTTCTGTAAATACCATTTGTGTAATTATGCGTTCTTCAAAGTCTTTACACTCTATTCCAAACCCACGTGCTGCCTGCCATACTTTTGTTTCTTCATATATTCCGTCCATAAAATAACGGCAGAGGTATTTTAACACATTTTCATCAAACTTGCCAGTATTAAAAATATGCCATGCAAGCCTTACAAGATATATATTTTCAGTATCTGCACTGCTTTCAAATGTCTGTGAAGCAATCTGTAACAGGCGTTTGCCAGGTATTTTGCCATATCCGAACTTTAAAATTCCCTCCATTGCTTTATCGTAACAATGGCGCACTGCACAGTATTCTATAAACTGTGCCCTGTCTGAACTGCTTACATTATCCCAGTCCATTGAAACAAGTGCCTCATCAAGAAGCTGTCCTTCAAAATTATCGAAGTAATATTTTACAAGTGCAGAAAATACTTTTCTGTGCTGGTAAGCACTTAACCCTTGTATACTTATAACTGCCCTGTGTACCTCCATTGCAGATGTGCCTGTCTGCTGCAAATGGTCTGCCCTGTCATAAAGGTAAAGCAGAAGCTTTGTATCTGTTTTATTCTTCTCAAAACACTTTGCAGCAAGGTGGTCAAGGTTTAAAAGTTTATTAGCAGTGTAATCTATAGACATTATATAACGGTTGTCCAGCCCGTCTGCAAGAAATATATGTGACTGCTCTGTAAATATATGTACTACAGCCCTGCCATGTACAAGCGGCACAAATTCTTCTTCTTTCAGTTCCCGGTGTCTTACATAAACACCTGTTATATCAGAATTATTACATATAACCTCATGGCTGAACATAACTTTAGGAAGTTCTTGTGCTACATTATCTGTAATAGTATCCTCATTAATACACTCTTCATATATTATTGCAAGGTTTTTACTTATACGCCCCTGTTTAAGCTGTGCAAAACAAAATTCTTCTATACTGTCCATATATGAATTATATGTATCAGGTATCTGTTTTTTATTTTTAATAATATATGCATAAAGCATTGCTTTCTTAGCTGCTGTAAGGTGGTTATCATATAAGAAATACAAAAGCACTGACTGTTTAAGATGTATTTCCTGTGTTTCATCTAAAGAATACATATAATACTCATATAAATCTGTAAGTTTAAGGTTTTTATCTATTCCAAGCGCATACCATTTAAAAGCTTCAGCAGAAGTCATCTGGCCTTTCATGTATGTACTGCATATTGCAGTTAAAATCCCGTCATCATTATACCGCCCATATAATATACATAAATCAGATAATACCAGTTTTGAATAACTTTTCAGCCTGCTGGCAAGATATGTATAGCGCAGTACAAGTTCTTTCTCAAGATAATCATTAGTACAGCCCCAGTGCAGGCACGCAACAATTTCCATATTTAATTCATTAAGTTTCTCCGGTGAATCATTAAATATATTACATACCTCAAGATAAAATACAGGACTGTGGCAGCCTTCCCTTAAATGGCTAAAAATGCTTTCAAGCTTTGCCCTTTCTGTATATGAGCCATCAAGATAAAATAAAAACCATAAAACCTGCCAGCTATGTTCCTTTTCTTCATAGCACTTCCTTATCCTTTTAATGCAGTCATCCCTTTCATGTGAATCACTTGCCCACAGTCCTTTTAAATATAAATATGCACAATAAAGTTTAATGTCTTTTTTATATATATCCTTTACCGCCTTTGAAAGCCGTAAAAGCCCTTCCTGTACAGCATCTTTCTGCATGCCAATTATTCCAAGGTGTACCTTATACAGTTCCTCTTCTATATGTAAATCCATGCTTGGTTTACCCTGGACTATATTAAAAACAGAAGAAATATATTCATCTGTTTCCATCCTGTTCATTGAAAAAGCAAGATACAGTTTTGTAAGTTCATAATGCTTCTTATGCAAAGCCAGGCTGTTTATAACAACTTCATGTTTTACCCCTGGTTTTATGGCAGTTATCTCTATTTCAATAGTCTGGCGGACGGAAGTTATCTTTATCCTTGCATAATTATTTCCTGCTGTCATCTTAGAAGGATCTGCCATAAATGACAGCCTGTATGTCCTGCCTATAAAATTATCAGCCCAGATAATTTTATGTTCAGGCTGTATAAACTCCGCATCTGATTTTATATGAAACTCCCCAAACCCCCAGTTATCTTTTGTTATTATAATTTCATCTGTAAACTTTTCATAGCAGTTGCTATATTCAAATGAGGTCTGGTTTACTGTAAGCATTATAGGGAGTTTCTTATGTATTGCAATTAAAAACTCTTCCATAGCAAGCCCTTTGCTTGTACCTGCAATAAGCCCCCTGTAAAGCGCAATATTTGAATTATCCCTGTATAAAAATACCTCTTCAAAATGCTTATTCCTAAAAAGCTGCACTGCTTCTGTACTGTTTTCCTTAGCAAGATTGGTAAAATGGAATAAATCCTTTATCTTGCCTGAAGAAACTGTACATGACGGAACATTTACATTAACACTGAACTGTACATGGGCACTCCCACAGTCTGTAATAACAAGCACTGATCCTTTTATAACTTCACCTGGCATCAGGTTTTTCCCATCAAAATTAAACTCTATTACAGATTCAATGCTCTGGAAAGACGGCTGTACAATACTTATATAATGGCAGCTTGTAATTACAAGGCCTTTCATTATCCTGTTTTTACTGTTTTTGGCAATAAAACTTCCATTACAAGAACTGCCTGAATCAGTTTCAAGCCTTAAAACAGGCGGCTCCAGTATAAGATCTGCCGGGCCGTTTTTAAATATTCCGTTTGCAATTTCATCTACTTTTTCATTCATAAATATAAATACCTCCGGGCTTTGCCACAGATAACTATTGCCCACTATTATAACACTTTTTATATAGCTGTGTAAAGCTTTTAAAATGTGGAAAACACGGCTGTTTTATAAATTTTTAGTTATTAAGAAGCTGTATTTATTCTAATATTGTAGTCATGGGAAACCAGGCAAGTATAAGATGCATTGTGGACAAACTACAGGAAATGCAGTATACAATGAAAGAAATAGCAAAGCAGATACAGTATGGCAGCATATAACAGTTTAAAAATACAGCTGGAATCCTGGTTGTGAAAAGGAAGGAAAAAGGTTATAATAAAAGTAACCAGGTTATGGGAAAGCAGGTGGTATTTTGGATGGTATGGTAAAGTTAAAATACAAGGAAGAGGATTTAAAACTCCTGGCAGGGTTAAGGCTTCTTGATGATGATTTTATGACAATGGTGTTTGACAGGAATACAAAGGCAGCAGGGCTTGTATTAAATATTATTCTTGGCAGGGATGATATGGAAGTCATAGAAGTAGTTGCACAAAGGGAATATAAAAACCCAGTAACAGGGGGACGTTCCATAAAGCTAGATATTTATGCAAAAGATTCAGATGGGAAAGTTTATGATATTGAAGTCCAGCGTGCGGACAGTGGTGCAGATGTGCACAAGGCAAGATTCCATAGCAGTATGCTGGATACAAAGATGCTTAAAGAAAAGCAGAGATTTAATGAAATCCATGATTCATATGTAATATTTATTACAGAAAATGATTATATGGGGCTTGGGAAACCATTATACCATATAGAAAGGACTGTCCAGGAAACAGGAGGTTTGTTTGGTGATGGTTCACATATTATATATGTAAACGGCAGTTATAAGAATGACAGTGAGGCTGTTGGAAAGTTAATGCATGATTTCAGGTGTACAGATGCAGATGATATGTTTTATGCAGAACTTGCAAAACATGTTAAACATTTTAAGGAAACAGAAGGAGGCATGGAGCGTATGTGTAAAGCAATGGAAGAAAGAGTAAACAGGGAAAGAAAAGAGGAGAGGATTAACAATTCATTTGAACTTATTAATAATCTTATGGAAGCTATGAAAATGACCGCAGAACAGGCAATGGAGGTATTAAAAATTCCAGATGATGACAAAGCAGTTCTGGTTAAGAAATTTTAGTGGTAATGTTATTAATGGCTGGTAATGCTTTGGTAATAAAAAGTAAAAGAACCATTTGTATAAGGTAAATTATTGTGAAAATAAGTTACAAATATAACAGATAAATACGTAATAATGGACAAGAGAATAGTTATATGAACTGAGTCCGGGTGATGAAAAATTATACACAGATTATTTTATATGGCAGGCAGTCTTTAGATTGTCTGCCATATTTGATATTATTTCAATTAGGCTTATTTGTAAAATTTCTGTTGCCGGAAAATTATATAAAATGATTGACACCAAATACGACACCACGTATAATATAGATAGGAGGTATTCAGAATGTCAAAGTGGGATAAACTATTAGCACGTATTTGCACTTTATCAAAAGATATTCGGTTTGATGAAGTGCGGAAGGTGTTAGAGAGTTGCGGATATGAGATGAATGCCCCAAGAAGTGGAAGCAGTCATTATACACTTAGAAAAAAAGGGTGTAAGCCAATAACAATACCAAAGCATGAGCCAATTAAGAAAGTTTATGTTGAGATGGTGAAACAGATTGTAGAAAGTGAGGAAAGAAACGATGAAAACGCTGAGTGACTACATGACAATGTCTTACCGAATGGAGATTGTGGAGGATAAGGATGAAGGTGGTTTTGTGGTTTCTTACCCTGATCTGCCGGGATGTATTACCTGTGGTGAAACAGTAGAAAAAGCGGCAGCAAATGCATTGGATGCTAAGAGGGAATGGATTGAAGCTGCGCTTGAAGAGGGAATTAGGATTAATGAACCAGACAGCTTGGAAGATTATTCTGGTCAGTTTAAACTGAGATTACCCCGTAGCTTGCATCGCTTATTGGCAGAGCACTCAAAAAGGGAAGGCGTCAGTATGAATCAGTATTGTGTTTATCTTCTTTCAAGAAATGATGCTGTTTATTCAAAATAAAAACGACAGTATGAAATTGAAAAGATGGTAACATTTTGGTAACAGAAAATCAATAAGCCATAATAAATGATGTAATTGATGTAAAAATAGGCGTGTATTTGCACAAAAATTAAACAAAAATAGTTAAGGCGAACAAAAAACACGCCGAGTCCGAACGGTATAGAAATATGCAGCAATTTAAATTACCAGCCTTACATTTTCTGGAATTAATATTAAAAATGCAAGGCTGGTTAATTGGTTAATTATAAATTTACAACAATTATATAAAATTTATCAGAATTATAATAACTAGACTACCAGTTTGGCAGGATTAATTAAAAATAATGCTTTACTTGATAACCCTTTAGATATAAAAACATTCTGGTACTGTTTCCATACACTTTTATCTAACTTTACCCTTGGATTGCTATAACCATTGCCAAAGACACCAGCACCAATATTACCTGGTTTAAGTTTCTTTGTTTTAACAAGTATATATTGTAAATTCTTACACTGGTAAAAAGCTTTTTTCCCTATCTTTTTAACTTTAGAAGGAATGGTAATTATTGTTAAAGAAGTACAGTTATTAAAAGCTTTTTCCCCTATTGAATTGAACTTTGCAGTTTAGCTGCATTTTTTAAACTATGTAATAATAAATTTTTAATTAGAGTAAAATAGCCACTTTTAACTTCATCTTGTAAAAAATATGCGGCTGCCCGTAGTTCAAAAGGTAAATCTTGTGCATGGATTATTTCATTAAAAAATACATCATATTCCTGATATAACTTCATACGGGTAGAAACATCAAAAAATGCTAAAATATCATTAGTGCTATCTGTTGCTAATTTTAATGTTGCAGATGCTATTCCAAATGCCTTTCCCCAAACCTCACTTTTAACTTTAACATGCTTTCCATCTTCTATTTTTAATTCATAATTTTGAAAAAGATAATCTATTATTTTATCTTGTTCTGTTAAACTAGAAGCTTTAAATAAATCTTCAAGTTTCTTTTCTAATTCCAGCCTATTATCCAGCTTTTTTAGCTTAAGTATATCTTGTATTGTACTAACCACTTGGTTTGCACGGGTATAAATTTCAAATTCAGTTGAACGGTCTTCTATAAATTTAGCCAGTAACGTTTTATACTTCTTTATTCCCGGATAATCATTTTCTATATATGTTCCTGGTTCAATCCATGCACCTAATTCATTATTAAAAATCAACCCATTTGTATATAAAAGTCCCTTTGCAATCCTGCCCTTTGTGGTACTATTCAGATAATAGCCAAAATTCCAACAACAATATTGCTCATTATTTACAAGTGCATTATATGCTATTTGTGCAGAATTAGCATCATTTAAATATTCTATTCCTTCTTTTATATCTGTATATCCATAACGCATACATACATCATTCATCAATTGCATTTTTACATCATATGGTAAATCCTTTTCATTAATATAAAAAAGCATCTTTTTTAAAGTTTCATTATCAGTAGAATATTTATTAACAGCATTAATAATGAAAGATTGTTCTGTTTTTACATTTTCAACTGTAACCATACAACTTGCTGTCACACCATCTGACGTTCTTCCTGTAATTACAACTGACCCCTCCTTATGTGGTGTAACAGAAACACGTAATGTAGCTGAACGGTTATCTGATGAATGTGTACCCTCGCACTTTGTACCCTCTGCAATACCAGTGTCACCACTTGTCCAAGTAATATTACTTATCTCTTCATCAAGGATATCAGAAGATGCTTCTTTATTATCTGGCAATACTAACGAACCAGAAAATGTAATTGTATCATCTAATTCTCCAGAAACAGAACTGGTAATAGAAAACTTTGTAGTATTGTCGTTATTTGAATTATCTAATAATAATATTTTAACGGGGGTGAGTCTATCCTTTGTAGTTCCATTCCCTATCTGACCATGCTTATTACCTCCCCAACAATATAAATCTCCATTTTCTGTTATTGCTGATACTGAAAAAGAAGAAGAACGATGAAAAGAACGATAAGAAGAAATTGAAACAGTTTTAACACTACTTAACACTTTTACTGGTATTATCTGGTCTTCTATAGTTCCATTTCCCACCTCACCGGAAAAATTATATCCCCAACAATATAAATCCCCATTTTCTACTATTGCTAACACTGAATTGCAATTTCCATAGGAATAAAAAATAGTTTTTACATCACTTAATACTTTTATTGGTTTTGTCTGTACTTCAGTTGTACCATTTCCCACTTGGCCATGCAAATTATATCCCCAACAATACAAATCCCCATTTTCCGTTATCGCTGATACTGAAAAATAGTTTGAAAATAAAACCGATTCTACATTACTTAACACTTTTATTGGATTTAATTGATCTTCAGTTGTACCATTTCCTACCTGACCATTACCATTATATCCCCAACAATACAAATCTCCATCTTCTGTTATTGCAGCTTCACACCAACTATCACTTGAAATACTTTCTACTGACATTATCTGTCCTTTTCGGATTCCTTTTGAAGTTCCATCAGTTTTAATTTCTTCACATTCATTTAATATCCTGTCAAGTTCTGGCGTTCTCTCTTCTGGTTTTATGTTTTCTGCAATGCTGTTTTCTTTAGTGGTTTCGCCATTTACTTTTACAGGTTTGCTGGTGGCAGTTATATTTTTCTTATTACCTGCCGCAAGTGCTGTATTACTGCCTGCTGTACTTGTTACCAATGTACATGCCATAATAATGGCTGTTATCTGATTCCATATTTTTTTCTTCAATATCATTTGACCCTTTCGTTTTAATTATTTTAAATAACATATGTAAATTTATTTGTTTCTTCCTCCCCCTTACCTTTTTATTTAATCTGGAAAAGTATACTTTTTTAGATTTTACTATAAATCTGTAACAGAGGTTTTTTAAATTCTTTTGTCTTTCGTTTGAATTTAAATCTGTTAAAAACAGGGCATAATGACATTTGCTTTTAAAAAATGGAAAATCATACTGAATAGTGTAAATTACCTGGCAAATTCCAAATGTGCTTCCAATGTACAGCTGTACGGAACCGCTGGTGCTTAAGTTCCGTATTAAATGCTTCAAAGAAGTTTTTTCTTTGAAGCATAGGGACTTTATGCACCATTGCGTGTGACGTCCAAGTGGAAACGGGCTGTACATGGAACACTTTGGAATTGCCAGGACATAATATTTTATTTTTATCTCCCTGGACTTAATGACATTATATCTAAGTATAAGCAGGCCACTGGCTGAAACCTTCCCATTAATTTTCACTATTATGTATTAATATAACTCCAAAATTATTGAAACAAAATATTAATATGGTATAATAGATTCTAACCTGGTAATAAAGGAGAGTAATATTTTGAAAAGATGGGTAAGCAAAAGATGTGGTGCAGATATTAAAAAGATTGCCGCACGTTATAATATAACAGAAATATTTGCAGAGGTTCTTGTAAAAAGGGGGCTTTATACATGGGAGGCTATGGACAAGTATCTTTTTCCAGATTTAGAGCTTATGTATAAACCGGAACTTATGAAAGGCCTTGTTAATGCAGCAGGATTATTAACAGAAGCTATAAAACCAGGCACTAAGATAAAGGTTATTGGTGATTATGATGTTGACGGGATAATGTCTACATATATACTGGTTAAGGGAATTTCCATGCTTGGCGGCAATGCCAGCTACCGTATACCCCACCGTGTAAAAGATGGTTATGGAATAAGGGACTATATGGTTGATGAAGCATATTCTGAAGGCGCAGGGGTAATAATTACATGTGATAACGGGATTTCTGCAACTGATGCTGCATTGCGTGCTAAGGAACTTGGGATTACATACATTCTTACAGACCACCATGAAGTTCCGTCAGAAAATAATATTCCTGTTATACCTGTAGCAGATGCTGTTGTAAACCCTAAACAGCCAGAATGTAGTTATCCGTTTAAACAGCTATGTGGTGCAGGGGTGGTTTATAAGATTTTAAGTTATATATTTGAACGGGAAAATAATAAAAGCTATATTGAAGAACTGCTGCCTTTTGCAGCAATAGCAACGGTATGTGATGTAGTCCCTTTATCAGATGAAAACAGGATTATTGTAAGCCAGGGGCTTAAAATGCTTTCAGACAGGAGTATTTTAAAGAATAAGGGGCTTACCACGCTTTTAAATGAATTACAGCTTGATAAAAATATCCGTGCCTCAGACCTTGGCTTCCGTATAGGTCCATGCATTAATGCAGCAGGAAGGCTTTCAGATGCAGCAAAGGGAATGAAGCTTCTGCTTTCGGATAATATGGAAGATGCTACAATATATGCACAGGAACTTGTAAATTTTAATGAAGAAAGAAAAGACCTGACAGCCAAGGCAGAAGCAGATGCAGATATCCAGGTTAAGGATTTTGACATTGAAAAAGATCCAGTGCTTGTAATTTATCTTGAAAACTGCCATGAAAGTGTTGCAGGCATTGTAGCAGGGAGGATACGTGAGAAATATTACCGTCCTGTATATATCCTTACAAAGGCAGAAAACGGGCTGAAGGGTTCAGGACGTTCTATCCCTGGTTACCATATGCAGTCAGAACTGGTAAAATGCCAGGATCTTTTAACTGAATTTGGAGGACATGCAATGGCAGCAGGTTTTTCACTTCCAAAAGAAAACCTTGGAAAGTTCCGCACTACTTTGAATAAACAGTGCTGTCTTAAACCAGATGAACTTATAGAAAAAGTAATATTTGATAAAGAGGCAGGTCTTGCAGATATAAGCAAGGAACTGGTTACACAGCTTAAATGGCTTGAACCTTTTGGCGAAGCAAATGAAAGGGCTGTTTTTGCAAAGCGTGGTGTTATAATAAAGGCTGTATATATGTGCGGCAGGGAAAAACAGATTGCACGGCTTAAACTTGAAGATAACGGAAAGGTATTTGATGCAGTTGATTTTAATGCAAAAAATTGTACAGGCAGTGCAGTAATAAACCGTTATGGCAAAGATATATGGGAAGCCATGAAAAACGGTATATGTGGGCAGGAAATAGATATATTATATGTGCCTGGCATAAATGAAATGTATGGCAATATACAGTTTAAAATACTGGACTGCCGGTAACTAAAGGCATTACATGGAAAAATAAATATTATTTATAAATAAATGCTATTTATTTGTTCCTGTATTCTGATGGTGCCAGTCCTGTTGCCTTTTTAAAGAATTTGGAAAAGTTGTGGTTATCCTGGAATCCCATACTGTACGCAATCTGTGTAATTGTACTGCCAGTGCCAGAAAGCAGCTTTTTGGCCTGGATAATTTTAGCATTTATAATATAATCTTTAATTGTAAACCCTGTATATTCTTTAAAAAGTGCTGAAAGATAACGTGCATTATATCCATAGTAACTGGCAATTTCTGCAACTGTGACAGGTTCGCAGATATGCCAGTTTATATAATCTTTTATATTATTACATAACCTGTTATGCGTTTCTGGCAGTACAGGCCTTTGGTTTAACTCCATAAGCTGGCTTTTTAGTTCAAGAAGCAGGGAGGTTACATAAAAGTCATCATAACTTTTATTCTGGTAACGTTTTTCAGCATCTAAAAGCTGTCTAAACATTACTGTTATCCTTCCAGGTGATGGCACTGTGCCATACATTGGAAGCACAAGATACTCTGTCCGGAGTTGTCCATTGGCACAGGTGCGGTATTCTTTGTCTGCACATTCACTACCATAAAACATTACTTCACCTTCATTTTGCGCAAAATGAAGCCAGTAAAATGTACAGCGTGATGGTTTATACCCTTGCTGTACTAAAAGCGGAGGAATAATAATATAACTGCCTTCAGAAATTATATATTCTTCCTCACCAGCTTTTATATAAAGCGTCCCGTCAGTAACAAACATAAATTCATAATCATAAAGAGTGCGTGTAAGGTGAAGCCAGTTAGCAGAGGGGGCTTTAAATTCACCTGCCCAGTTAAAAATAAGAGGTTTATCAAGGTTAAAGATTAATTCCCTTGTTTGTTCTGTTCCATCCATATTTATATAACACCTGCCTTTTTTATATTATAGCACTATATAGCTATATATGTCTTAAATTATGTAAATTTTTATCTTATTCTGCCGTTTTTTAATAAAAATATTAACAAGCGGTAAAATATGTGTTATAACAGATACACAGAGAATATCCTAAATCTGGAAGAAAAGAGAAAAACTATGTGTTTCACAGACAATAAACCTAAAAAAAGCTTGTTCTTTTCTGAAAAGGAATATAAACGTTACATTATTGGAAATTTTAGCAATAAGGATTTTGTACCATATATGCTGGAGGAATACAGCAAAATATATTCTGACGGCCCAAAGATTAGTGAATATTATATACATAACGGCTGGACTGTTATTCCATGTCCAATAGAAAAAATAAACAGGGGCTGTTTTTTAGATTTAATGAGCTGGCTGTCAAGTGATGTCGTACTACAGCTACAGGAAAACGAAGAAGCCTTTGCTATAGCACTGCATAAAGATAAAAGTTATTTTGCCAGAAGAGAAGCATTAAATATAGCAGGGGATACTGTTTTACTAGGATTTGATAACAGCATTATGGTAAGGTGGTTTCTTCCACAAGGACTTACTGATGATAATGCATATTCTTATATAAAGCAGGACACGCTGGAATTTACCAATATGCTGTCTTATTGTACCTGTAAAGAATTTTTAGAATTTATAGGGGCTGGCGTATTAACAACACATTTTAACCTTATTTAGCAAACCTTTTAAAATTTACGTTTCGTAACAGCGGGCCTGGTTTACAGGGCTTTAAAGGAGGATTTATTTATATGGACTGGATAAAGTACCAGTTACACACTACTACAAAATATGCAAATGTTATTGGCAGCATACTTTGTGATATAGGGATTAATGGTTATGAGATTACAGACCATGTACCACTAAACGCCAAAGAGGAAAAACAGATGTATACAGATATTCCTGCGGATATGGGATTTGATGATGGTTCTTCGGTACTTACATTTTACACAGAAGCACCAGGCAATAAAGACAGTACATTTTTCAGTACTGGTTCTTCCCTGCGTGATGGAAAGGCACAAGATACAGGAAAAATATATACACCTGGTGAAATTATAGAAAAAATCCAGTCGCATATTACTGCAATGCAAGAATTTATTCCTGTGCCTGCCCCTTTAATCACATATTCAATAGAAGATGATGCAGACTGGAAAGATAAATGGAAAGAAAATTTTAAACCATTCCGCATTGCAGATAATATTATAGTAAAACCTACATGGGAAGATATTCCCGCTGATGCTTCTAAAGATGATATTATATTACAGATAGATCCTGGCTCTGCATTTGGGACAGGCACACATGAAACAACAAAGTTATGCCTGCTTTCACTTAAAGAATATATAACACAACAGTCTGATATTCTTGATGCAGGCTGTGGAAGTGGTATTCTTGCAATAAGTGCACTTTTATGTGGTGCAAGGTCTGCATTCTGCTTAGATATTGACCCGGCAGCAGTAAGTGCTACACTGGAAAATGCCAGGATTAACAATATAAACCCTGGCAGGATAAAAGCATTTAAAGCAAATATACTTGAAGATAAAAGCATTATAACTAAAAACCATAAAGGGCTTTTTGATATTGCTGTAGCAAATATACTTGCAGATGTAATTGTACTTCTTGCAGGCCATATTGGAAGTTATATAAAAGATGGCGGGCTTTTTATATCTTCTGGCATACTTTCAGAAAAAGCATCTGAAGTAGAAGAAGCACTTATAAATAACCATTTCCAGGTTTTAAGTAAAAATACACTTGGTGAATGGGTATCATTTACAGCATTAAAACCCGGTAAATAACAAATGCCGCAAGCCATGCTATTACACACTGCCCTATAACAACAATAAAGGCCCATCTGCCCCCAAGTTCCCTTTTTACAGATGCAACCGCTGCAACACATGGTGTATATAGAAGGCAGAATACAAGAAGTGATGCTGCACCTGCTGTTGTAATTGTATTTAAAAGGACACTTGAAGAACCTATTAAAACTGAAAGTATTGAAACTATGCTTTCCTTAGCCATAAAACCTGTAAGCAGTGCTGTTGAAATTCTCCAGTCACCAAAACCAAGTGGTTTAAATACTGGTGCAATAGTACCCGCAAGCAGTGCAAGCAGGCTGTTATGTGCATCTTTTACAACGTTTAACCTTATATCAAATGTCTGTAAGAACCAGATTACAATAGTTGCTACAAATATAACTGTAAACGCCCTTTGTAAAAAATCTTTTGCCTTTTCCCACAAAAGCTGGCCTACATTTTTAGCGCCTGGCATACGGTAATTAGGAAGTTCCATAACAAATGGTACTGCTTCACCTTTAAATATAGTTCTTTTCATAACCAGTGCCACAAGTATTCCCATAAGTATTCCAAAGAAATATAAAGACGCCATTATAACTGCACCGTGGCCTGGGAAAAAGGCTGCTGTAAAAAAGCCATAGACTGGCAGCTTGGCAGAACAGCTCATAAACGGGGTCAGAAGAATTGTCATTTTCCTGTCCCTTTCAGATGAAAGTGTCCTGCTTGCCATAACCCCTGGGACAGTACAGCCAAAACCTATAAGCATAGGTACTACGCTTCTGCCTGAAAGCCCGGTTTTCCTTAAAAGTTTATCTAATACAAACGCTACACGTGCCATATACCCGCTGTCTTCAAGTATTGACAAGAAGAAGAATAATGTTACAATAACCGGCAGAAAACTTAGTACACTTCCAACCCCGTTAAAAATACCATCTATAATAAGTGAATGTAATACTTCATTTACATTTGCTGCCTTAAGTGCTTTATCTGCAAGTCCTGCAAGCCCGTCAATGCCTGCACCAAGCAAATCTGATAAAAATGTACCTATTATGTCAAATGTAAGCCAGAATATAATTACCATAATAAGTATAAACATAGGTATTGCAGTGTATTTTCCAGTAAGAACCTGGTCAATCTTCTGGCTTCTTAAATGTTCCCTGCTCTCTTTAGGCTTTATTACCGCAGTATCACAGATTTTCTTAATAAAACAGAACCTCATATTTGCAATGGCGGCTGCCCTGTCAAGACCACACTCTTCCTCCATCTGGACTATAATATGCTCTAACATTTCTTTTTCATTCTGGGCTAAATTTAAGCTGTCCAGTATAAGTTTATCACCCTCTGCAAGCTTGCTTGCAGCAAACCTTGCTGAAATGCCTGCTGCCTTTGCATGGTCTTCAACAAGGTGCATAATCCCATGAATACATCTATGTACAGCGCTTCCTTCATCATCCCTGCTGCAAAAGTCTATCCTCTTTGGACATTCCTGGTATCTGGCAACATGTATTGCATGGTCTGACAGTTCACTTACACCTTCATTTTTAGCAGCAGATATAGGAATAACCGGGACGCCTAGCATTTCTTCCATTTCATTAATTAATATAGATCCGCCGTTTTCCCTTACTTCGTCCATCATATTAAGTGCAATAACCATAGGAAGCCCCAGTTCCAGAAGCTGCATTGTAAGATAAAGGTTTCTTTCAATATTTGAAGCATCTACAATATTTATAATTCCCTGTGGCTTATCCTTTAAAAGAAACTCCCTTGTTACAATTTCCTCACTGCTATACGGGGACATTGAATAAATCCCTGGCAAATCTGTAATAAGTGTATCTGTATGTCCTTTTATTACACCGCTTTTCCTGTCAACTGTTACTCCCGGGAAATTGCCAACATGCTGGTTTGAACCAGTAAGCCTGTTAAATAATGTTGTTTTACCACAATTCTGGTTTCCTGCAAGTGCAAATGTAATAACCTGCCCCTTAGGAAGAGGGTTTTCTTCTGATTTTATATGATACCTGCCGCCCTCTCCAAGCCCTGGGTGCGGCATAGTTTTATGTTTTTTAGGAATGGTTTTTTCTATCTTGGCTTCCCTTACATTAGTTATATCTATTTTATCTGCATCTGCCACCCTTAAAGTCAGCTCATAACCGTGAATTTTAAGCTCCAGTGGATCACCCATAGGTGCAAACTTCACCATTGTAACTTCAGCCCCAGGAATAAGGCCCATATCAAGGAAATGCTGCCTTAATGCACCTTCCCCGCCAACAGACAGTATATCTGCTGTTCTGCCAATTTCCAGTTCTTTAAGTGTCATACCTTTTTCCTTTCCGTATTATAATATACACAAAACAACTCCTGTTGCCAGGAGCTGTTTTTTATTCCAGGTTTTATTTTTATGCTTTTTTCATTTCTACTGCATTGCTTTTTGTTCCAGCTTTTTTCTTTGATGCAGCTTTTTTGATTGTATACCAGAGTGTACCTGTTATACATACAGAAGAATAAGCACCACACACTATTCCTGCAAGAAGTGGTATTGCAAAGTCCCTTACTGACTCCACACCAAGTATAGCAAGCATAAATACCATAAAGAAAGTTGTAAGCGATGTATTTATGCTTCTTGTCAATGTCTGTGTAATACTGTTATTAACTATCCCTTCAAGCGCTTCACTGCTTGTACGTGTACCAAGGTTTTCACGTATACGGTCAAATATTACGATTGTAGCATTAATTGAGTAACCTACTATTGTAAGCATACATGCAATAAATGTATTACCTACAGAAATCCTTGCTGCTGCATATACAAGAAGTACACAGACTACATCATGCAGAAGTGCTAACACTGCACTGCCAGCAAATATAATATCTTTAAACCTGAACCAGATATATATAAGCATACATATTGCTGCAATAATTACTGCAATAACAGCGTCTGATTTCATTTCATCAGAAACTGAAGCACTTATGCTTTGTATTTGTATACTGTCCTCTTCAATACTGTACTTTGAAGAAATAACTGATGTCAGATTTTTACGCTGCTCTTCTGAAAGTTCAACTGTTTTTATAGTAAGTTCATTAGCACCTGCAACTTCTGCTATAACAACATCATTTGAACCACTTTCTTCCATAAAGATGCCTTCTATTTCTTTTTTAAGGTTATCATCAATTTTCTGGCTGTCACTAAACGGGATATCATAAGTTGTACCACCCATAAAGTCAAGCCCGTAATTCAGTATATGGCCGTCCCTTGCATTATTTACTATAAGCATTACTATACATGCTGCTGCCATTACACCTGAAATTGAAAAGAATTTTGTTTTATTCCCAGTAAAGTTAATCTGTTTTCTTTCTTTTTCAACACCAAAGTATTTAACGTCATCCACACCTAATGAATACATTGCGTTAAGTATAAGCTTTGTAATAACAAGGGATGTAAACATTGAAAGTATAATACCAAGTGCAAGGGTAGTTGCAAAACCTTTTACAGTACCAGAACCTTTGGCATATAAAACCGCTGCTGCAATAAGTGTCGTTACATTGCCATCTACAATCGCTGAAAGCGCTTTATCAAAACCAATCTTTATACTTGCCTGTACTGATTTACCTTTCCTTAATTCCTCTTTAATACGTGTAAATATAATAACGTTGGCATCAACTGCCATACCAATATTCAATATAATACCTGCAACACCTGGGAGTGTAAGGGTAATATCAAGCACATTAAGCGCTACCAGCATAACTACAAGGTAGAATACCAGTGCAAGGGAAGAAGCAAGGCCTGGCAGCCTGTAAAATATTACCATAAATAACACTACAAGCCCAAAACCAATAGCACCCGCTAAAAGGCTTGTATTAATTGCGTCCTGCCCTAACTGTGCACCTACTACCTGTGACTGGATTTCCTTAAGTTCAACAGGAAGTGCGCCTATACGTATCATAGAAGCAAGTTCATCTGCTTCAGAGTATGTTTTAAAGCTTCCTGAAATAACAGCATGTCCATTTGTTATTTCATCATTTACAGCAGGTGCAGAAAGTACTTTCCCATCATATACAATGTATATCTGCTTTCTTGTAGGTGCTGCTTCTGCTGTTGCCTCTGCAAACTTTTTAGTTCCTTTTGCATTAAATGTAAGTTCTACTACATACTCTTTATTTTTAGTCATCTCGTCCTGCTGTGTCCCTGCTTCTGCATTTTTAACATGCTTTCCTGAGCATACCACTTTGGTATACTGGGGATTGCCAGCATCATCAAACTTCATGTCATCTGCTGCAACAAAGTCGAGTGATCCTTCTTTGCCTAAAGACTCAAGAACCTCATCTGCATTTTCAACACCAGGTATATCAATAGAAATACGGTCATTACCTTCCTGGACTACAGATGACTCTGTACTGTATACTTCTGCACGGTCCTGCATCATGGCGATTGTGTCACGCATCTCTGTATCGGTCGGATTGCCTTTAACAGTCTGGTATGTAATACTTACACCACCAGCTAAATCCAGGCCAAGTTTAATATTCTGGGCACTGCCCTTATGAGCATCAGTAAAACCAACCAATGTTGTATAAACACAGAGCCCGGTTACTGCAAGAATAATAAATAAATGCAATAGCCCTTTCTTCTTGTTCTTCATGCTACATATCTCCTTTTTTACTAAACTTCTTTTGTGGCTGTACAAAAAGCCACACTAAAAGTCATTATAACACAGTTGCCAGATAGTTTGCAAGCACTGCTGTAAGTTTCCATAAATTTTTTAACATTATAAATGAGTACTTTTTAAAAAATACGCTTTAAATATGGTAACCTTGTGTCATTCCATAAGATTAAAAATAAAAACAGGCAATTTAAAATGCCCTGTCTGTATACACAGACAAGGCGTTTTAAATTATGGCAATTATCTTCCACTCATATAAACCTTTCCACCTTTGGCATTAATCCCCTTATAATGGAACAGTTCATCAACTGTAACAAGCTGGTAACCTTCTTTTACAAGCCTTGGCACAAGTTTTTTAACTGCATCTGCCGTTGATGGATACAAATCATGCATAAGTACAATATCCCCGTCCTGTATAACTTTACATTCAGCAAGGACAGATTTGGCATTCCTGCTCTTCCAGTCTTCAGTATCAACACTCCAGTAAATCATAGGAACTTTTATAACTTTACGCATTGTATCATTAATACTGCCTCCTGGCGGCCTTAAAGTAGAAAAACTGCACCCTATAACATCTTTTATAACCTTTTTACTTTTATTTAATTCGGATTTTATACCATTTTTATCAAGCTTTGTAAGGTTAGCATGGTTATATGTGTGTGTTGCAATTTCATTCCCATCTTCATAAGCCTGTTTTACCATATCTTCATACTGTGGAACCCTGTTGCCTACAACAAAAAATGTAGCCTTTGCATCATACTTTTTGAGAACTTTTAAAATCTTTTCTGTTACAGGGGTATAAGGCCCATCATCAAATGTCAGGGCAACCATTGGCTTGTCAGGGTCAAGGCCGTCACGCAGCCATCTTTTTTTACCTGTTGCAGATGCCGCCTTAGCAGGTTCTTCCTTATCTTTAGCAGCTTCTTCTTTTTTCTTCTGCTTTTTATCTTCTGCTTCCACACTTCCTGCGGACGGGTTGCCGGCAGCAGCAACATTATCATTATTATCTTTTCTGCCATTTAAACCAGCAAGTTTAAATGCAAGCACAGCCAGTACAGCTACAAGCACTATTGCTGTGCTAAAAAGCACTATCCTTGTCTTTAGCTCACTTCTTCTCCTTCTCTGGTTCATAATGCTTCTTACCCTGTACGACTCCCTTTCAAAAATACCACTTTCATCTTTAAAGTGCTTTCCCCTATTGTCCATTATATGTTCCCTCCAATTTTTTATCAGCATTTTTATTATTCCCAAAATCCTGCAACATCTTAGTTATATTAACACATATCTTTTAATTTTGTTTTAAAAATATATTACAATTATGTCAAATTTTGTTACTCTTTTATCAAGGAGCTAACATTCCGCCAAACATTCCTGAAACCAGGCAGACCAGGGCTCCTGTTATAACTTCAGGGTTTACTCCTGGTTTATTCCCCATAAACCATATTCCTGCAACAAATATAACTGCAAAGTATACAATACTTACAGCTATCCCCCACAGGAATTTATGTTTTCCTGCCTGCTTTCCTGCCACAAAACCGCCAATAAAATTTGATAGTATGTACACAATAATAACACAGCCGCTCACTGCACCTGCCCCGGCACCGGTTTTCCATATAAATGCCGACATTACCGCAAGCAGCACTGCACTAAGTATAAACATTCCTGCTAGTATTATAACATAATTTAAGATATTTTTCTTCCCCATATTGGAAATATCCCCTAATTAATTCTTATTACTCATATTTATACCTTTCTGGCACAAAATATACCTGTTATGGTATAATATTTATTACTTTTATAAAAGTGGAGGAAATATTATGAAATATATTGATTTGCACACACACTCTGACTATTCAGATGGGACATGCCCGCCATCTGTGCTTATTACAAAGGCTGTAGAAAAAGGGCTTGCTGCTTTTGCGCTTACAGACCATGACACTGTATCAGGAATAGATGATGCCATTAATGCTGTAAAAAAACAAAAAGCACCATTAAAATTTATACCAGGGACAGAATTGTCTGTTGCATATAAAGACAGGGACATACATATTGTAGGGCTTTTTATTAACCATAAAAACACTGCATTTAAAAATGCTGCCAGAATGATAATTAAAAGACGTGATGACCGTAATATGGAGATGGTTTCTAACCTTAAAAAAGCTGGTATTCCAATTTCAATGGAAGCACTTACAAAAGAAAACCCTGGCACAGTGGTAACAAGGGCGCATTTTGCCCGGTTTCTTGTTGATAACCAGATAGCCGCTACCCCTGCGGAGGCTTTTAAAAAATATCTTGATACAGACACGCCTTACTACGTGCCACGCAAATACATAGAACCAGAAGAAGGCATAGAACTAATAAGAAATGCAGGAGGTGTCCCTGTACTTGCACATCCTATGCATTATAAATTAAAAGAAGCAGAACTTGAAAAACTTGTAAAACGGCTTTCATTTGCAGGTCTTATGGGAATTGAGGTTTTATATTCAAACCACACAGAACAAGATGAAATATCTGCTAAAAAACTTGCTAAAAAATATAACCTGCTGCCAAGCGGCGGCTCTGACTTCCACGGAAGCAATAAACCGGCAATAGATATAGGGACTGGACGTGGAAACCTTGCAGTACCATACAGTTACCTGGAAAGGCTTGCCGCAGCGTGCAACTATCCATTATAACTAAAAAATAATATCCAAAGTCTAAAGTGCCTGGAATTATCCGTTAGAACAATAACTTAATTGCCATTTTACTTATTTTAATAAGGTTAAAATATAAAAATCTGGCAGGTTCCAAGTGTTACATAAACAGCACACTTGAAACCTGCCAGATAATATACATTTTTGGCAGCCTGGTATTACATGTGTATTATAAAGGCTTTGCTAAACATTTAGTATTGTGCTATCAATCCCATATCTAAAAATGCCAGCTTTTTGCACATTTATTATAAAACCACTTAATATTAAAGTTTCCAGATATCTTTATTATATTCTTCTATTGTCCTGTCTGATGAGAAGAAGCCTGCTTTTGCTGTATTGGTTAGCATCTTTTTAGCCCATCCTAACCTGTCTGGATAATCATTAATCATTTTATCTTTTACAGCAATATATTCTTTTATATCAAGAAGTGTCATAAACCAGTCTTTATTTACTATTTCCTTAAATAAGCGTCCAAGGCTTGCAGGATCGCCAGCAAGGATTAATTCCGGACTTATTATAAAATCTACAAGTTCTTTTACAGCAGCATCTTCTTCATATATTTTCTTTGATGAATAACCATTAGTATTATATAAATCTATAACTTCATCACTGGATTTGCCAAATATATAAATATTCTCCTTGCCTACAAGGTCATTTATTTCTACATTTGCACCGTCCATTGTACCAAGTGTCACAGCACCATTAAGCATAAACTTCATATTGCCAGTGCCGCTTGCTTCTTTTGATGCAAGGGAAATCTGTTCTGAAATATCACATGCAGGTATAAGTTTTGATGCTTTTGTTACATTATAGTTTTCAACCATAACAACCTTTAAATAAGGACTAACCTGTGGGTCATTTTCAATAATTTTCCCTAAACAAAGTATAAGGTGTATAATATCCTTTGCAAGTGTATATGCAGGTGCTGCCTTTGCGCCAAATATCATTGTAATTGGTGTTTCTGGAAGCTTGCCTGATTTAATTTCTTTATATTTATAAATAAGGTAAAGTGCATTTAACTGCTGGCGCTTATATTCATGTAAGCGTTTTACCTGTATGTCAAATATTGAATTTTCTGGAATATCTATGCCCTGTGTATCTTTAAGGTATTTTTTAAGCTGCTTTTTATTATTTTCCTTAATTTCAAGCATCTTTTTAAGAACTTCTGTATCTTCACTATAATTAAGAAGTTTCTCAAGTTCCCCGGCATCTTTCTTCCAGCCGTTCCCTATAAGTTCTGTAATATATTCTGACAGTTCTGTATTGCAGTGCATAAGCCAGCGGCGGAATGTAATCCCGTTTGTCTTATTATTAAATTTCTCTGGATAAATATCATAAAATGCCTTTAATTCTGACTGTTTAAGTATATCAGTATGGAGGGCAGCAACACCGTTTACACTGAAACCATAGTGTATATCCATATGTGCCATATGGACACGGTTTTCATTATCTATAATTGTAACCTTTGCATCAGGATATTTTGCCTTAACCTTTTCATCAAGTTTCCTTATAATAGGCATAAGGTGCGGCACTACTTCTTCAAGGTATGAAACAGGCCATTTTTCAAGTGCTTCTGCAAGAATTGTATGGTTAGTATATGCGCATGTCCTGCTTACAATATCTGCTGCCTCATCAAATTCTATGCCACGTTCCTGTAAAAGACGGACAAGTTCAGGTATTACCATAGATGGGTGTGTATCATTAATCTGGATAACAGCATGTTCATAAAGCTTCTTTATATCATACCCGTTTTCATCCATTTCCTTAAGTATAAGCTGTGCACCATTGCTTACCATAAAATACTGCTGGTAAATCCTTAAAAGTTCGCCAGCTTTATCACTGTCATCTGGATAAAGGAAAAGTGTAAGGTTTTTAGAAATCTGTGATTTATCAAAAGATATGCCATCACCTACGATTGACTCATCAAGTGTATCTATATCAAACAGGTGGAGTTTGTTTACACCATTTTCATATCCGGGCACATCAATATCATATAATGTGGAATTTAATGTAAAATCTTTAAACTGTACTGGAAAATGTATTCCTGTATTTACAAGCCAGCTTTCTTTTTCAATCCATGGGTTTTTAATTTCTTTCTGCTTGTTATCCTCAAATACCTGCTTAAACAAACCAAAATGGTAATTAAGCCCGATACCTGCACCATTAAGCCCAAGTGTTGCTATTGAGTCCATAAAACATGCTGCAAGCCTTCCAAGCCCGCCATTGCCAAGTGAAGGTTCTGGCTCTGTTTCTTCAACTTCTGTTAAATCCTTGCCATTTAAAGCCAGGCACTTCTTTACATCATCAAAAATCCCAAGGTTAATTAAATTATTGGAAAGCAGTTTGCCAATAAGAAACTCAGCAGAAATATAATATACTTTTTTAGGGCCTTTATTTGGTTCTTTGTCCTTACACATATCCTTTACAAGTTTCAAAAGTGCATAATAAATTTCTTCATTTGAAGCAGTGCTTACTGCTTTGCCAAGATAATCCTCAATCTTTTTTTGCATCTCCATAATAATCCTCCTCTTAATAAATATAAAATAAACTTTTTCTTTATATTGGTTTCACGTTTTCTAGCTGTCTGTATTATAACTTTATTTTATAGTTTTTATCTTGCACAATACTTCCTAAAAGTGGTACAATACTATCAAATTACCAGAAAAAGGATATAAAACCATGAAACACCCTGATTATGAATACTACCATGAAAAAAAATCCCATGTACCTGCAAACTTTCCATATAATACATATATTTGTACAATACCACTTGATTTTACCCAGGTAAACACACACTGGCATAAAGAAGCAGAATTTGTAATTATAAAAAAAGGCTGCGGCAGGGTATTTGTTGACTTGCAGCAGTATATTGTACTTGAGGGTGACATTGTGCTTATACTGCCTGGGCAGCTCCATTCCATAAGCCAGCATAATGAATTCTGCATGGAATATGAAAATATACTTTTTTTCCCAGGGCTTTTATATGGCAATGGACAGGATTACTGTACTTCAAGGCTTTTGCGCCCTTTTTTTGAAAATAACTTTGTATTCCCTGTACATATTAATAAATCCTTTAGTATCTACAATAAACTTTATTCATGTATTGATGCTATAGATATACTGCGTTCTGCACCAGCACCAGGCTATGAACTTGGAATTAAGGGCTATTTGTTCCAGTTCTTTTCACTGCTTTTTACAAACCTTATTGACATTAATTCCAAGAAACCCATAAACAGCCATGCTGCTAAATTAAAAGAAATACTTTCCTATATTTCCATACACCACAGCAGGCCGCTTACCCCTTCTGATGTGGCATATGCTGCTGGTTTCAGCACTTCGCATTTTATGAAATTTTTTAAAAAATATATGGGCTGCACATTTACAGAATACCTGAATGATTACAGGCTTTCTGCTGCCTGCACGCTCCTTTCTACTACAGATAAACCAGTCCTTGAAATATCATGTGAAACAGGTTTTGCCAATCTTTCATATTTTAACCGTCTTTTCAAAAAAAAATACGGCATATCTCCAAGAATATACCGCAAATCATTATAAACTGCTGTTATCATTTTTCACTGCTTTGTTTATCTATTTCTACTATATTTTCTTTCTTCATAGGGATACGGCAGTTTTTATTATTGCCAAATTCCACAATTACAACTTCTTCCATTATATCTATTACTACACCAAAAAAACCGCTTGTTGTAAGTATGCTGTCACCTACTTCAAGCGTTGTAATAAGCGCATCATGCTCTTTCTGCTGCTTCTTCTGCGGCCTTATCGCAAAGAACCAGAATACACCAATTACAACAGCATATACAACAACTATGCTTAAAAGACCCTGTGTACCGCCAGTTAATAATACTAAATTCATTTTAAATCCTCCTTAAGATCTGCTAGTTTTTTATTTTTATATTCCTTATAACAGCCTTTTTCTATTGCCTCCCGTATTTCTTCCATAAGTGTATTATAAAAATAAAGGTTATGTGTAACCATAAGCCTTAAGCCAAGCATTTCCTTTGCCTTTAAAAGATGCCTTATATATGCGCGGCTGTATATCCTGCATACAGGACAGCCGCATGTTTCATCAAGCGGCCTTTCATCAAGTTCATACCGTTTATTTAAAAGGTTAAGCCTGCCATAATTAGTATAAGCATGTCCATGCCTCCCATTCCTTGCCGGGTAAACACAGTCGAAGAAATCCACACCACGTTCTACTGCTTCAAGTATATTGGCAGGCGTGCCAACCCCCATAAGGTAAACAGGTTTGTCCGCTGGCAGGTATGGTACAGTTTTTTCTATTATATTATACATTTCTTCATGGCTTTCACCAACTGCAAGACCTCCAAGTGCATATCCGTCAAGTTCCAGGCTTGTTATCTTTTTGGCATGTTCTATACGTATATCTTCAAAAGTACCTCCCTGGTTAATGCCAAAGAGAAGTTGTGATTTATTAATAGTATTATCAAGCTTTCTAAGCCTTTCCATTTCTTTTTGGCAGCGTAAAAGCCATCTGTATGTCCTGTCTGTGGAATTTTGCATATATTCCCTTGTAGCAGGATGCGGCGGGCACTCATCAAATGCCATTGCTATTGTAGAGGCAATATTTGACTGTATCTGCATACTTTCTTCAGGCCCCATAAAAATCTTCCTGCCATCAATATGGGAATTAAAATATACGCCCTCTTCTTTAATCTTTCTAAGACCTGCCAGTGAAAATACCTGGAAACCGCCTGAATCAGTAAGCACAGGCTTATCCCATGCCATAAACTGGCGTATGCCGCCCATATCTTTTACAATATTATCACCTGGTCTTACATGCAGGTGGTATGTGTTACAAAGTACAACCTGTGTTTTAATCCCTTGCAGGTCTTTTGTGGAAACAGCCCCTTTCATTGCACCATCTGTACCAACATTCATAAATACTGGTGTCTGTATAGTGCCATGCACTGTTTCTAACTGCCCCCTCTTTGCATTTCCATCTTTATATAATATTTTATACATTTTTTATAAGTCTTTCCTTATTTTCTTTGCTTTAACCTTTTTCAGCAAGAAGTTTCCCACCTCTAAGGTGGAAAGATGAATTGCGTCCCTCTTGCAATTTTCCTAAATTTCTGTTATACTAAGCACAATGATTAGTAAATTGACAACTGGATATACCAGGTTGCACAGAGAAAATGAATATGCGAAAACCAAGCTTCCTTCTGTGCGTAAAATATCCAAGGTACAAACCGGACATCATTCGTGAGAACCGTCGGACAGACGGGGTTAGCCCGTTGATACTGGATACATTAGTATCCTTGAGCGGGAAGCCCCCACTTCTTAAGTGGTGGGAGCACGTCACTTAAGGATAATACCATTATATGCCATATCCTGTCAACCTCTCCTGAAATAATCTGTTATAAACTTTATAGCTAAAAGCAGCAGAAGCACAGGAAGGACAATACGTAGAATTATAGTTAATGCAAGCCCTCCAATGAAAAGTACCAAGGAAAGCACTCCAATAATAAGGGCTGTTAATGCCAGTTTTTCATACCATTTAAATTTATGCCAGGATCCTGCCTTATAATTATAATCTGTATAATCACTATCCCCGCCAGTTACACTGCTTCCATCTTCATCAAATGTACTATTGCTGTATTCATTTCTTGCCTGTTCTGTATAAAAATCTGCCATAGGCCCTTTTGAAGCCTTAAAACTGTCTATTATAGTCCTTGCAATAAGATGCGGGTCACCAAGCTGGTCTAATGCTTCCTCTTCTGAACCTGCCCCGTTTTCAATATAATCTTTATAATAACGGATATTTTCTTCTATTTCAGATATTGGCACATTGCCTGCAAGACTTTCCCTAAGAATATCTAAAAATTCTTTTTTAACCATGTAACCTCCATCATATATTTTTTAAGTTATAATAACTATATAAGCTAAAAGCGCAAGTCAGTACGGCTTGCGCTTATACCAGAGGGATATAAGACCCCTTCTTCATTTTTAATTAAACCTGTATTACTTAAGCCTTGCCAACTGAACCAAAGAGTTCCATCTTTTCCTTAACTGTAGCTTTAATAGCTTCTGCACCAGGAGCTAAAAGCTTACGTGGGTCAAATCCTTTGCCCTGCTGGTCTTTGCCTTCTTCAATATACTTGCGTGTAGCTTCCTGGAATGAAAGCTGGCACTCTGTATTAACATTAATCTTAGCAACACCAAGTGAAATAGCCTTTTTAATCATATCAGCAGGAATACCTGTGCCGCCATGAAGCACAAGAGGCATGTCCCCTGTCTTAGCCTGTACTGCATCAAGTGTTTCAAAACTAAGCCCCTGCCAGTTTTCAGGATATTTGCCGTGGATATTGCCAATGCCTGCTGCAAGCATTGTAACACCAAGGTCTGCAATCATCTTACATTCTTCAGGATCTGCACACTCACCAGCACCAACTACACCATCTTCTTCACCGCCTATTGAGCCAACTTCTGCTTCGATTGAAAGTCCAAGTATATCACAGGCATTTACTAACTGTTTAGTCTTTTCAATGTTTTCTTCAATAGGATAATGTGAACCATCAAACATAATTGATGAAAAACCTGCATTAATGCAAGCCTTTGCGCCTTCAAATGAACCGTGGTCAAGGTGGAGCGCTACAGGAACAGTTATATTTAATTCCTCTAACATGCCATTAACCATTCCTACTACTGTCTTATAACCGCACATATACTTGCCGGCCCCCTCAGATACACCTAAGATAACAGGGGAATTAAGTTCCTGCGCTGTCTGTAAAATTGCCTTTGTCCACTCTAAGTTGTTGATATTAAACTGGCCTACTGCATACTTGCCAGCTTTAGCTTTGGTAAGCATTTCTTTAGCTGATACTAACATAATATTATAACCTCCATTTTTTAATAAGCCCCACACCTGTGAAGCCATAATATATAAATCAAGTCCATTATATACCATTTTGGACGAAAATGGAATAAGAAATTTAGGAGTTTGGAGATTTTTCGTAATTGTTCATTTTTAACAAGTCTTGGCTTAAATAATTTTAATACAAATAGTGTAGAAGATATAATATTTATGTTTGATAATTGTGGTAAATTAAAACTTTTATTTATATTTTAAAAAATCATATATTCTTTGATTGAAGTCCTTTGCTTCTTCATATGCAGCGTGTCCCAAATCACTATACATAAAAATTTTACACCCAAGCTTTTCTGCAATTTCCATAGAAGCTCTTCCACTCACTACTTTATCTTGCATACCACCAATTACAAATACAGGACATTGGATTTTGTCTAATTCATCATATGCATTACAGGTAAGACAAGCTTTTGCTAATGCGGTAAACCGGGGTACATTTCTTGGTTTTTGCAAAACAGCCAATAATGGCATAAAAGGCAGATACCGTTTTACATAAGAGCCAGAATACATTTTTACGGCCATATCCATAATAAGATGTTTTATATTATTTTGTTCTGTCATTTTAATCCAATCATTAATTACAGCCTTAACAGTTTCATTATTTTTTGAAAGTGTCACAGCAAGAACCAGCTTATTTACCAAATCTGGCCTGTCAACCGCAAGATATTGGGCAATCATGCCTCCTTGGGACACACCAAATACATCAGCACTTGTAATTCCCAACATATCCATTGCCGCCGTTATGTCTGATGCTAACTCTCTTACTGTTATGATTTCACTGATATTTTCCCTACGGTCAAACATATAAACTTTATAATCCCTCGTAAAAATCCGGTACATATAAGCAAGAGAAACCGCTGCACCTTTAATACCCCGGGTACTAAGACCCTGAATCATAACCAAAGGCTTCCTGCCATTTCCAAAAGTAATATAGTTCATCTGTATATCTTTAATTTTTAATATATGTTCTTTTGCATTATAAATCATAAAAACCAGCCACTATATATTATTTTATATTATATAATCCATTTTGCAGTTCTACATATGGATATCCTGGAAATTCTTTGTCAATTATTTTTCTTGCAAGATTTATCCAGCTTTTGCATTTATCTAGTATTATAGCATCTCCTGTTATTACATTACCAAGCCCTGATAATACAGAATCAACATTATTAATAACTTCTGTTTCTGTTTCAAAGCTGTATAGTCCAAGTTCTGTATGTATACATGCGGCAAGCCGTCCTGTATTTGATACAGGTGCATCCATATAAAATACTGCCTCTGATACTGCCATTTCTTCTAATGCTGCCCCTATAAGATGTACTGCTTCCGGTGTCTTGTCTATAAGGCTGTAAGTCCCTCTTAAGCCTGCAAGGTCACGTAAAGTCTGGTCCATACATTTTAACAATGTTGTTCTGGAAAGTGCTATTTCTAATGTAATAATTGTGTTAAATCCATCAATATATACAGTTTCACCATTCTCCAGGGCTGTCCTGCATTTAGCAGTACGTACCTTTAACTGTTTCTCTGGTGATACCATACGCGCAAGTGCCAGCCGCTGCCGTTCTGATAACATATAGTGGTTTCCTGTAAATACAGATGCACTTTTCATATTATAACCACGGTTTAAAAGATAATAAATATCACTTGCTGCTGCCTGTATTTTCTCCATAGCCTGTGTGCCAAATTCTTTCTCATCAGATGGCACATAACCACGTCTTACAATCTTTGCCATAAATCCCCCAGCCATACAGATATTTACAATCTGCAATACAGATAATCCTAAAAGCTGTTCCTTTTAATATTATTTACATTTTTTACAAGTAACCATATATATAACATGATATAAACCATTTTGCAAGTATATTTTTTGAAAAAACATGTCCGTTTCATAAATTTTTAATTTTATATAAACAAGGGATAATTTATAGTTATCTGTGGTTTGTTTTAAAGGGGGTTAAAATATTATGCCCTGGCAGTTTATAAAAATATTTCCTGTGGATTTCCCTGGTTTAATGGCATTGTGCTGCACTTGCACATGTAACAGTGCTTAATAACGGTGCAAAAGTACCTTTTACATGGGACATAAAAGCCTTCCACATGGCTCAGGTTTAAGGTTTACTGGAAAATACAGTTTACAGATAATAACCAGGGAGCGTTGTATATCCTGGTTCTTTGTCTTCCAGACAAATATAAAATTTTATCAAAAAGTTAAAATACAAGCAGGAAAACTTTTAATTCCCAATGGAACGTAGTAACATGCAGACAGTTTTATATATTTTCTGTAAAAGGCACTATAGCGCCACCAGTGCTTAAATCTGGTTTTTTCAGATTTTATGCACTGCTAACACTATATATAG
>CAJUJY010000010.1 GCA_910586555.1 uncultured Lachnospiraceae bacterium | reverse complement strand
GTAGAGCACTTGACTTTTAATCAAGTTGTCGGGGGTTCGACTCCCCCGTGTCTCACTTTAATCCAGTAATAAAATTTACTGGATTTTTTTGTTTCTTAAAATTACATAAATAATAGGAATTATGGCAAGGAGATTAAAAGTATTATGCAAGAAAGAGAAGAAGTACTAAAATATGGATTGTCATTTGATGATGTATATGTAGATACACCTTTTCACGATGATAACTGGGTATTATTAAGATATAAAAAAAATAAAAAAGCTTTTGCATGGACATATAAAAGAAATGGATATATGTGTGTTAATGTGAAAACCGATACTGGGTGGAGGGATTTTTGGAGAAGTACATATAAAGCAGTACAGCCAGGATACCATCAGAATAAAGAACATTGGAATACTATAATACTTGATGGAAGTATACCAGATAATGATATAAAAAGAATGATTGCAGAAAGTTATAGTTTAATTGTTGAAAAGAAAAAGAATAATAAATCTTATTAGTTATTTTATCCCTTGCCTGTTATAAAAAAACAGATTATAATACAAATAGTGTTTAATTTCGTTAAAAAATCCATTTAAAAGCATGTTTCACGCTATAAAAGAAATAAGTGGCGGGTACTGGCTGCCAGTTTTTTTGCCAGAAGGAGTATAAATTTTTTGTGGCCAGGCTGCAAAGCGGCTATGTGACTGGCCTGCACATATATTTTTGTATTTATAGGGAGGGATATAATGTGAAAAATAATGAACTTGATAATATTGACAAACAGATTATAATGATGCTTCAGGAAAATGCAAGAATGTCTTTAAAGGAAATTGCAGAAAAAGTTTTCCTGTCATCTCCTGCTGTTTCAGTAAGAATTGATAATCTTGTATATAATGGGTATATACAAGGCTTTCATGCCTATGTAGATCCTGTAAAGCTTGGTTACCATATTAAGGCATTTATTAATCTTGAAGTGTCACCTATTGACAAAAAGGAGTTTTATCCATATATTAAAGAATGCAAAAATGTTATTGAATGTAATTGTGTTACAGGGGATTATTCAATGCTTTTAGAAGTATTATTTCCTAGTACAGATGAATTAGACCAGTTTATAGGTGAATTACAGCGGTATGGGCGTACAAAAACACTTATAGTATTTTCGACTTCTGTGGAGCACAGGGAAGTCCAGATATAAGATAAAAAAGCAGTTTATAGTATTTTATACTATAAACTGCTTTTTTTGGTTTAGGGTATTGACAATCTGTTGTTTATAGTGTATATATAACATATAAACAGTTTATGGGACATATAATTTAAGGCAGGTGGTTATATTTGAGGATAATGCAAAATTCAGGGATACCTATATACCAGCAGATAGCCGGGCAGTTCCAGGAAGATATATTGTCAGGAAAGCTTAAGCAGGGAGAGTATCTTCCATCAATCAGGGGGCTGGCAAAGGATTTAAGAATTAGTGTTATTACTACTATGAAGGCATATGAAGAACTTGAAAAAAACGGGCTTGTAACAGCGGTGCAGGGCAAAGGTTATTATGTTAATGCACAGGATAGTGAAATGCTAAGGGAACAACATATAAGGAAAATGGAAGAATATTTAATAAATGCTATATCAGCAGCAAAGATTGCTAATGTTTCAAATAGTGAGCTTATAGATATCTTAAAGATGTTAATTGAAACAGAGGAAAATGCGTAACATAAAGAAGTTATATGGAAGTGAGGCCAAGTATGTATAAAGAAAGTGTAATAAAGATTAAGGATTTATCTAAAAAGTTTAAAGGTTTTGAATTAAATATACCTTCATTAGACATTCCAAAGGGGTTTGCAACGGCACTTATTGGTGAGAATGGTGCAGGTAAAAGTACATTTATAAATATACTTGCAGGAATAAGGCTTGATTATAAAGGTACAATAGATTATTTTAATGGTGAAAAAGATGAACAGTTAATACGTGAGAATACAGGATATACAGGACCAGGTAATTATTTTATGCCCCATTGGACTATACCGCAGATTGCAAGTGCAAGCGGGCTTTTATTTGAAAAATTTGATAAAGATAAATTTTACGATATCTGTAATATGCTTGGTATAGAGATTTCTGGAATAAAAAAGAATAAAAAAGGATTTAATAAACTGTCTGATGGAATGAAAATGAAAGTAATACTTGCTAATGTATTTGCAAGGGAAACTAAAATGTTACTTCTTGATGAACCTGCTTCGCCACTTGACCCGCTTATGAGGGATAAGCTTTGCCAGATGATAAGGGAATACATAGAAAAAGGAGATGGTGAAAACAGTGTGTTTTTTTCAACACATAATATTACAGATATGGAAAATGTAACAGATTATGCAATAATAATGGAAAAAGGAAAAATTGTAGAACAAGGGTTTTCTGAAGATTTAAAAGAAAAATATATTCTTGTTAAAGGTGATAATGAAGATGCAGATATTGCAAAGAATATATTGTTCAGTTTCCAGAAGAGCAGTTATGGATTTGAAGGGCTGTGCCTGGCAGAAGATGCTGGTAAACTGGCGGGGTTAAATATATCAAAAGAAGTACCTGGCCTTTCACAGATTAGTATTGCCGTTATGAAAAAGTATACAAAACTTGCATAGAATAATGCCTGCTACTTAAAAAGTGCACATTTTAAAAGGATGGTTTAATAAAGTTAAATTTTTAAAAAGGTATACAAAATAAAGAAAGGCATGGTGATTTTTATGAAAGAATATATAGAAAGTTACCATATGTTTTTTCCAAGTAAAATATTTGGTATTTTATTATATATTGTTTATCCCCTGGCAGTGTGGGGGCTGTTATTTATAGAAAGTTTGTTTATAAATCATAGCTACGTTTTATTAACTGTACCAGTATTTATTTTTATTGTGGAGTGTATAGCAGATTTTTTTGTATTTGCAGGTTATAGCAGTAAAGATAGCAGCAGGAATGGATATTTGAAAACATCAGTATACTATACCCGGATATTAAAAAGGGCTGTTTTATCAGATGTAATAAGAAGGCTGCTAAGTTCGTTTTTAATAATATTTGTGCCAGCAGTAGTTTTAAAAGCCCAGTGTAATATAACTATTTTTGCTATTATTTCAGTAAATTTTTTTATAATTATATCACTTTGTATTTTAAGATATTTTGATTTTTTTGCAGTTTACCAGTTTATAACTTGCATTATATTAGTATTATATGTTGCATTTAGTGTATTGGTCTATATAAAAAATATTTTTATAGAATCAAGTATTGTGATGTTATTATCTGGTACAGTTTTAATATTATTTCATATAAAAATTTTGTTTAGTGTTGTAAGGGAGGAATATTATGATTAAAAATTTAAAACTTCTTAAATATGGATACCAGTTTAAGTCAAATATGGTTTTTTCAGTGTTTTTTATAATTCTTGGAGTGGCACTTATAACATTTATAGATACTTTTAAAAGCCCGTCTGTATATATGATGTTTTACTGTGGTTTTTTATTTATTATACAAACTGCAAGTACGCTTATGTCTTCTAAGATTGTAAAATCTTCTCCAAAATACAGGCAGTTCTGCCTTGGAGTGCCAAGGATAATAAATATTGCAGCTTTTTTTAGTGTAATTATTATATTATCTGTTATAAGATTTATACAGGCGGATTCCATTGAAAAATTTACACAGTGTATGGGCAATGAACTAATAATTGCAGGTCTTGAATATTTTATTCTTTTATTATATACAACATTTGGGTATAAGTTTTTTATTGTTTCTTTAGTACTGTTTTGTATGGGCTGTATTTTATCTAATGGATTATTATACTTTTTATTTGAAACATATAATTTTAATTTTTGGCAGGGGGCTGTAATTGCAGTTTTATTTTTTGCTTTTGGAATGTTTTTATCTGAAATTGCAGGCAGGGCTATATATAAGGTACAGCCATCAAAACTTGCACAGTCTGTTTCATTGAGAAGGTATATATAAATTATAAGGTTATAATAAAAAGTGCAGCCATACAGCTTACAGTAAAAAGCAGCGTTGTGAGTTTAAATACTCTATACAGCAGAGGCGGAGTGGACACGCCTGTAAGAATAAGGGCTGTCTGGTTTCCAGGTGGAAACTTAAATACCAGTCTTCTTATGAAGCCCATTACATTTAGGTGATGGGCAGTTCACTATATTGTATATAATTATGGGTAAAATGTGTATAATTTATACCAGACAGGTAAACAGGTACCATTATTTTTACTGGTGCTATTTAAAAAAATATGTATATGGTATATAATAAAATTAATGGTAACCACTTTGTATAATTATATAAAATATAAAGGAGAAATGTATATGGTAAAAGATTTTTTAGAAGAGTTTATTCCTGACCTGGAAGAATTTAAAGAAAAAACAATGAAATTCCATAATAAGGAAATTACAGTGGCTGAATACAAAGGGTTTTCGGGAGGTTTTGGAAGTTATGCACAGCGCGGCGGTGAAAAACATATGTTAAGGCTGCGCCTTGCAGGAGGGCAGGTTACAAAGGATAAGTTAAAGTTTATAGCAGAGCTGTGCCAGAAGTATAATATTGATTTAATTAAACTTACGACATGCCAGTCAATACAGCTTCATAACCTTGAGGCGTCTGATTTATGTGAAATGATAGAAAGTGTATGGAGGGCTGGTATGGTTTCGCGTGGAGGAGGAGGCGATTTTCCACGTAATGTAATGGCTTCACCACTTTCAGGTGTACAAAAAGATGAAAACTTTGATGTACTTCCATATGCAAAAGAAATGGCAGACTATCTTATGAATTTTATTAAAGCAGTAAAGTTTCCAAGAAAACTTAAAGTATGTTTTTCTAATTCTGTTTTAAATGAAACACATGCAACTTTCAGGGATATGGGTTTTGTTTCACGTCCTGATGGGAAGTTTGATGTATATATTGCAGGCGGGCTTGGCAATAAACACAAGCTTGGCATAAAAGCTGCTGAAGGTATAGAGCCTTGCAAGGTGCTTTATTATGCTAAGGCAATGGCAGATACATTTGTGGAATATGGTAATTATACAAACAGGGCACAGTCAAGAACAAGGTTTTTACAAGATACACTTGGCAAAGACGGGCTTAAAAAGGCATTTACTGAAAAACTTAAAAAGGTTTTTGAAAGTGAAAAACTCGATATAAATCCAGAGCCATATATTATTAATAAAAAAGATGATGGGACAAGGGTTTCTGGCAAAAGGATTACAGCACAGAAACAGAATGGGCTTTATGCAGTATTTTACCAGCCGGCAGGCGGAAAGATGCAGCCTTTAAAATTAATGGAAATTTATAATGCCATAAAGGATATGGAGGACGTAGAATTACGTATTACCCCTGAAGAAAGCCTTTATATAATTAACTGTACTGGTAAAGAAGCAGAGAAGGTTTTAGAAGTAACACAGGATAGTGCTTCAAATCTTTTTGAAACTTCAGTTGCATGTATTGGAAACAGTATCTGCCAGGTGGGAGTTGGGGATTCACAGGAACTTTTAAATATGTGTATAGATGCTGTACGTAAAGAAAATTTTGCTGATGGTGTACTTCCTAAAGTCCATATCTCTGGCTGTCCTTCTTCATGTGCTGCACAACAGGCTGCAAAGATAGGTTTCAGGGGAGCAATAAAACAGTCACCAGATGGCCCTAAGAAGGCATTTGCAATATACACAGGAGGCTGCCCTTACCAAGGGAAAGAGAACCTTTCAGACTTTGGAAAGTCAATAGTTGTAGAAAAAATACCAGAATTTTTTATAGAACTTGGAAAAATGGTTTCATCAGAAAACACTACTTATGATAAATGGATTGTGGATAACAGCTATACATTTGACAAGCTGGTTGATAAGTATGCAGAAATGTAATTAATTTGCAGTCTGTTTTGCAAATGGGCGGGCTGTGAGTGTCTGTTTGCCTGCGATGGGAATTATATATTATCTGGTTAAAAACGCACATGTATTTATAATATATGCATGTGCGTTTTTATAAAACAAGAACTGGTAAAGTAACCCCATTGTCCTTATCCCTTAACAGCAAGTGTTGCAGGAGGTTTTGAAAGTATTCTATAAACAGGGATTATACTTATTATAGCATGTACAATATATATAACTAATATAAGCAGAGGTACAGCCCACCACGGAAATAACATATTAATCCCAAGCGAAGGGATATTTCCAATAAATTTAATAACACCACTTGTAATTAGTACCGCAGGAAGTGAAGTATATGAAGTAAGCAGTGCCATTTCAATTATATATGATTTAAATATGCTTTTTTTAGATATACCAAGCAGGCTGTATACAGTGAGTTCTTCACTTCGTGATATGGCATTGAATTTAATTGTAAAATAAACTATAATTAACGATATTGTAACAATAGCTATAGTAATAAGGCTGCTTGTATCTGTATCACCTGTATTGGCTTTACGCCAGGCCTTAATTTCTTCATTATGGGGTATTTTAAGCTGCATTTTAAATATGTTAAGGCTTGTATCCTTAATGTTTTTTAACTTTTTAGTAGTTTCTTTGGGATTATCTGAATAAACCATACATGTTTTATAATTGAAAATCATAAGGTCACGTATATTTAAACAGCCTTTGTCTGATAACACATAATCTATACCAATATCATCCTGGAATGTGCCTTTGATATTGTAAGTATGTTTATAATCATCACCAATCCTGTAACCATTATCACTTTCCAGCCTTAAAGAATTATAAAGCCCCTCCCTTATAAGTATTTCATTATCAGCAAGACTGGTATTTGTATATGTTCCGGAATTTTCTTTTTGCAGTTTGCTAATGCTTGCAATTTTATAGCCTTTCTGTGGAAAGCCAAGTAATATATTTTATCCACAATAAAGGGCAGGTTCATGGTTATTGCTTATTCCTGTAATCTTTAATTTAAGTTTATAACTTGATGTTTTTAAAATAGCACCAATAAAATCTTGTGCTGTTTTAAAGTTTGTTGTTACAACACCTTTTGATGCCATAAGGTTTTTAATAACCTGCATATCTATTACGGCTTCATTGCGCTTCTCTGGCATTTTTCCATAAACCAGGCTGTTTTTTTCCAGGCAGGCAAGTGGTACATAGGAAACATTATTTATAATTTGTTTTAAATTTTTAATTTGTTCAAATCCACTGCCAGCAATATATATATTACTGTATGGTGTAAAAAATGTGTATCCATAGTTATTATTTCTAAGGTGTTTCCAGGTAAAATTAAGTACTTCAAGATGGTCTGCATGGTTAAATACAGAAATATTATTGAAATCTATCTTTGTATAATGTGAATCTGTGGAAACAATTTTTTCCTCATTTATTGAAACCATATTTGTAAACTTAGCTGTAGTAATAGAAAGCATTACAGCAGCAGCAATTAGTATTATTGTAATAAATAACTGCTTTTTCCCCATAAGGTGTATATTCGACATTGCGATATGCCATATTTCATGGAATGGAAGTTTTGCATTTCCTGTAGTGGAAAGTCTTTCTAAATCATATGACAAATTTTCTATTTCTTCCATTTCAAGTGCAGGACGTTCTGTATTAAGAATCTGTATTCCGTTTTCTTCACCTTCAAATATAATATCATAATCCATAAGGTTTTGTATGTAAAGTTTATTATCCTTCCATACCATATTAAGGTTAAAAACTGGAGTCGCTTCATGTTTTTTGTAATATATATTAAATTTGGAATAACTGTTTTCAATATTATCTTGTTCAAATTCTTTAAGATATATATTTGAATCATCACTGCGTTCATAAGTACCTGATGTACTGCGTTTATCACTTACTACTTTGCCATCACGTATTTCAATAATCCTGTCACCAAAGAACCTGGCAATCCTTTTTTCATGTGTAACAAGAAGTACAAGACATTCTTTTGATATTTTTTTTAATATTGCCATTGTACGTATTGTATTTTCTTCATCAAGGTTTCCTGTAGGTTCATCTGCAATAATAAATCCCTGTATTTTTTGCAAGTGCCCTTGCAATAGCCAGCCTTTGTTTCTGTCCACTTGAAAGTTCTGTTGCAGGATGTGCTTCATAACCTTCAAGACCAACCTTTTTAAGATATTTAATGGCAATATTACGGGCTTCCTCCTTATCCTTCCCCATAATAAGGAGAGCGCCTGTTATATTGTCAAGTGCAGTATAATGGCCTATAAGACTATAATCCTGGAATACATACCCGGCCTGGCTGCGCCTGTATTCTTCCCAGTCTTCTTCTGTATATTGGAATGTAGGCCTGCCATTTACTATCATTTCCCCTTCATCATAACTGTCAATGCCACCAATAATATTTAAAAGCGTTGACTTGCCGCTTCCACTTTCACCAGTAACTGCCACAAATTCCCCATGTACAAATGACAGGCTTGTTTTGCGTAAAGCCTGTGTAACTGCTGATTCGGAATAATAGCTTTTACTGATATTTTGTAATTCAATTCTTGCTTTTTCCATACCTTATCTCCATTTTAATAATGCCATAAAATGACAAGTGTTTAATGTTTTTTCAGGAAATTAAGTACCATTTCCATTGCTTTTTTACCTCCTGATGGTGAAAAACCATGCCCTTCATTTTCAAGGACTATAAGTTCTGCACTGTTATATGCTTTCTCTGCTTCAAGCATTGCACTATATGGAACAATATTGTCCTTATTGCCATATATTATAAGTACATCATTTGGATATGAGCCAATATTGTCAAATGTGTAAAAATCATGTATTGATAAGAAAAATTCTTTGCCAAGTGTTAATCCCCAGAAGTTATTTGTTTCAGGAATTTTATCTTCTGCAGGGTAAGTACGCCTCCAGTCATCAGGAATATTAAGTGCAGGAAAATATAATACCATGCCTTTAGTTTTGTCTATTAATTCTTCGGCGGCAAGTGTTGTAACAAATCCTCCCTGGCTTCCCCCAAATAAAAACATCTGTCCAGGGTCAACATTTTCAAGACCCTGTATATAGTTAAATACTGTTAATAAGTCTTCTTTTTCTGTAAATACAGTCATATCTGTTGATTTGCCGCTGCTTTTTGATCTTGTAGAACCTCCACAGAAATCATAGGCATATGCAACATATCCATTTTCTGCAAAATATGTACACTCTCTTACAAAATCTGAATTTGCACCATTATATCCGTGGCTTAGTATTACTGCCGGGTATTTTCCTTCTTTTTTGGGATAATAAATTTTACCATATATTTCTTTGTTATTTTCCTTAATTATTAATTCTTTAACCATAATATCTTCCTTATCTGCATTTGTTTCTGCTGGTGTAGTACTATCAGGTTTCTTTGTGACTTTTACTTTGCATATGTATTTTTTGGAACTGGTCTTGGCAGTTATTTTACAATTACCAGATTTTTTGGCAGTTACTTTTCCTTTTTTAGAAACTATTGCAACTTTTTTATTAGAAGATGACCATTTAACAGATTTTTTGCTGCCAGTTACTTTAAGGGTTTGTGAACTGCCTTCTTCAAGGATTAGTGAAGTTTTATTTAACTTAACTTTTTCTGCTGCATGTATTGTTGTGGTGGCAAGTAAAATCCCCATTGTGGTAATACAGATTTTTTTAATGTTTTTGTGCATATAAATTTTCTCCTTTTTATTAAATTAAATTAGTATACTAATTAGTAAACTATAATACCACCCTGGCTGTTAATTGTCAAGTTTTAGTAACTTTGCATGTTTTTTTCTATACGTTCAAGAAGCTTTAGTATAGTTTGTTTTTCTTCTTCTGTAAATCCTTCAAATCCCTTATTTTCCAGTTTTTCAATAATATGTTCAAGCTGTTCTGCTTTTTCTTTGCCTTTTTCTGTCAGGCAGACTTTATATGCGCGTTTTTTACCAGATACATAACAGGTTTCCTTATATATATAATTCTGGTTTTCCATTTTAGACAGAATTACAGTTAAAGTTGACTGGCGTATATTACATAATTCTGCCAGTTCTTTTTGTACTATGCCATCTGCACGGTTTAATATGTACAGGATTTTAGGTTGTGCTTCTGTAAGCCCAAGCTTTGCAAATTCCATCCTGCTTGCATAAGCATGTGCAGATGAAGCCCCTAATAATGCCAGAAACAGTTTATTATATAACAATCTTTAATTATCCTCCTTTCAAGATTATTACTACTATCTTACTACTTATAATACTACTTGTGAAGTATAGCTTTTTTAATATAAAAAGGATATAAGTAGTGTATAAAATTTATATATGTCTTTATGGAAAGGAAGGAGAAAGAAATGGCAGAGAAAATATTTGAAGCAGAGAGGCTTACAAAAAAATATAAAACTTATGCCCTTAAGCAGTTTGATATGGAAATAAAAAGGGGCAGTATTTATGGTTTTATTGGAAAAAATGGCGCAGGTAAAACAACGCTTATGCGAATTTTAACAGGCAGGGCAGTACAGACAAGTGGAAATATAAGCCTTTTTGGTGAAAAAGACCCTAAAAAATTACATATACAGTTAAGGCGCATTGGGGCAATAATTGAAGGGCCGGCACTTTATACTAAAATGACAGCAAAAGATAACCTTGAAATTATAAGACTGCAATATGGAATTAAGGATAAAGGCTGTATTAAAGAGGCATTAAAAAGTGTGGGGCTTGAGGATACTGGTTCTAAAAAAGCCTGCCATTTTTCACTTGGAATGAAACAGCGGCTTGGAATTGCAATGGCTCTTATAGGAAGGCCGGAATTTTTAGTGCTAGATGAGCCAGTAAACGGGCTTGACCCAGAAGGAATTTTGCAGCTTAGAAAACTTCTAAAGAAGTTAAATAAAGAACAGGGAATTACAATTTTAATTTCAAGCCATATTTTAAGTGAACTTGACCAGCTTGCAACATGTTATGGATTTATAAACAAGGGAAAAATGCAGGAACAGATTAGTGCAGATGAACTTATAGCAAAATGTAAACCTTACTTGTCTATACGTGCTGGCAGGGTACAAAATGTGGCAGCAGTTTTAAAACATATGTTTCCAGAAAATGAACTTGAAGTTGTTTCAGAAAACAGGGTAAACCTGTATGGATTTACAGGCAGTACAAAGGAAGTAATAAAAGAACTTGTTTTAAATGATGCAGATGTAAAAGAAGTAAAGGCTGAGGGTGCAAGCCTTGAAAGGTACTATATGTCTTTAATAAATAATAAATAGGGGGATTATATGTATAATTTAATAAAAACAGAAATATTTATACTTTTTAAATCTTATAGTTTTAAAATACTGGCATTTTGTTCATTTATAACGGGCTGTCTGGTAGTGTTATTTAATTTCCTGAATGTAGTTAATGAGAATGTAACTGGGTTTTATTTTGTTATTGCATGCCAGGAAGTAACATTTTTTAATATGGTATTTGGATGTTTGTTTGCAGCATCTTTTATATGCAGTGGGTTTAAAAGAATGACATATGATAATTCCTTGTTAAGTGGCAATTCCCGTTTAAATGTATTTTTTGCAAAGTTTATAGTATCGCTGGCTGGAATGTTTATATTATCAGTTATGGCTGCAATAGTCCCATTTATTAAAGTATTAATTGATGGAACTGCTATAAATCCTGGCAATGAAGGAATTAATTATATTTTATTAGATTTGTTTTATGCACTGGCAGGTCTTCTTGCACAATTTTCAGTTATTATTTTTTTAGCTGTTGCCCTAAAAAGCGGGACTGTGGCAACTGCTGTTGGTATAGGTTTTACATATATATTATTAGTTATTAAAGCGAACATGCGTTTTTATGAAAAACCTGCTATAGAACCTTATGTAAAATATATATATCTGCACCAGGTTGAAATGTACAGGCTCCGGGAAGACGGTTTTTTGGCAGGACCATATCTTGCAGTTATAATTGGCACATTTATATTAACATTAATTCTTTCTGCATGGATTTTTGTAAAAAGAGAGTTAAAATAAAACAGATATAACCAGCCTTCTGGCAGTATAACTTTACTTGGGGAATTAAAGTTATGTTATCCAGTCTTATAGTAAAATTGATTAATAAAAATAAAGGTGATATAATTATACAGGATTTTCTTTATAGGCCAGGAGGGGTTTATTATGTATATTTTAGCGGTTATAGGAGTTATTTTAGCAGTTTTATTAAATACAGTAATTACAGAAAACGGGCTTGCTTCAGCAATCAGTTATTTTGATGCTGTAAGCATACTCCAGTTTGTTATTATAATTATACCTATACTGGCGGCATCAGGACTTTTAAAAGACTTTAACAATGCTTTTAAATTAACTATTGGCAGGAAAAAGGCAGACAGCATATTGCAGTTAAAACGGGCTAAAGAAGCAGTTAAACTTGCAGGAAAAACAAGCCTTGCTTCAGGCGCAATGGCAACATGCTGTGGGTTTATTATAAATGCCCATAATTGCATAACTAGTACAGGTACTGATATAAACAGCCTGGTGGCTGGTTCTGCGGCATCTTTAATTACAATGTTTTATGGCTTGATATTATATCTTTTTTTGCTGCCTGTAAAGTCAAAGCTTGAAGTCCGGATATCAGATTTTATGCAGGATTAGGCAGTTTGCTGCAATACCTGCAATATGGGGAATTAATATGAAGAAATGTATATCAGTATTGTTATATCTGGTTTTAGTTGCTGTATTTTCAGGATTTGATATAAGAAAACTGGTTGATTTAAAACAGATGTTTTTAGTTATTGCTGGTATGGTTATTTTATATATTCCAGCAATAAAAGATAATGAAGGCCCAAAGTTTGATAAAGAACTTATAGGGCAAAATGCTTTATGGGCAGGCATTATACAGGCACTTATATTATTTTTAAGTTTATTGTTTAATAATAGCGGCAGCAAGGGGCAGTATATGGATACAGTATTAGCATCAAGACCCTTACTATATGGATTTTGTATATGGACTGCCTTGCATAACGAAGATAAAGGGGATAGTATAAATAGTCCATGGGAAATAACCGGGGAAAAACAAGAACAGGCAGAAGAAGTGCCAGGAAAAACTCCAGCAGACAGGGTAACAGATGGTTTTATAAGTAAAAAAGAAAAACCAGAAGAAGTACAAACCAGTGCCAGAAGGATTAAAGATATTGAAGACTGTATGCAGATACTTTTAGATGCAGGCCTTACAAAAAGGGAAACAGAAGTAGCCCTGCTTGTCCTTAAATGTATGAGCAATGCTGAAATTGCAGAAGAATTATTTATTTCTGAAACAACAGTGAAGAAACATATGTCAAATATTTTTGCTAAACTAGGGATAAATAAAAGAGAGCAGATAAGAAATGTTTTTCATTAATACTAATTGACAAAGGAAAAGGCTTAGTGTACAATAATTACATATTATACTACTATGTATATATGTAACTATTGGTGTACCTGATAGTAATTATATCTGGCCAGTGTAATTTTTTAAAATTTGTTTTTGAATTATAAAAAAGGAAGATAAGAAAATGGATAAGATTATTTATTTGGATAATGCAGCAACAACAAAGATAAATGAAGAAGTGTTAAATGAGATGCTGCCATTTTTTAAGGAAATATACAGTAACCCGTCTGCGGTTTACAGTTTTGCTGGCAAAGCAAAAGCGGCAGTTGATAAAGCAAGGGAACAGGCAGCAGGGCTTATAGGTGCAAAGCCTGGGGAAATTTACTTTACAGCAGGAGGCAGTGAATCTGACAACTGGGCATTAAAAGAAACAATACAAGCTTATTCATCAAAAGGAAAGCATATTATAACAAGCAAAATAGAGCACCATGCTGTATTAAATACTTGCAAATACCTTGAAGGGCATGGCTGTGAAGTAACTTATCTTGATGTGGATAAGGATGGCAAAATATCACTAGAAGATTTAAAAGCTGCAATCCGCCCTGATACAGTTTTAATATCTGTTATGGCTGCTAATAATGAGATTGGCACTATTGAACCCATTGCTGGAATTGGAAAAATAGCACATGAAAACGGAGTATTATTCCATACAGATGCAGTGCAGGCATATGGGCATATTCCAATTAATGTAGATGAAATGAATATAGATTTGCTTTCAGCAAGCGGGCATAAATTTAATGGGCCAAAAGGGACAGGGATTTTATATATACGTAAAGGCGTTAAAACCAGTTCATTTATCCATGGCGGGGCACAGGAAAGAAACAGGCGTGCAGGCACTTTAAATGTACCAGGTATTGCCGGGTTTGGAAAGGCAGCACAGATTGCTAAAGATACAATGGAAGAAAGAAATATAAAGGTAACGCATATAAGGAACTGCCTGGTAAACAGGGTTTTAGAAGAAATTCCATATACAAGATTAAATGGCCACAGGACAGACAGACTGCCAAATAATGTAAACTTCTGTTTCCGCTTTGTTGAAGGTGAATCAATGATAATACTGTTAGACCAGCTTGGAATATGTGCTTCTAGTGGTTCAGCCTGTACCTCTGGCTCATTAGATCCTTCACATGTATTGCTTGCCATAGGGCTTCCACATGAAATTGCACATGGTTCATTAAGGCTTACATTATCAGAAGAAACAAGTATGGAGGATATTAGTTTTGTAGCCAGGGAATTAAAGAAAATTATTGAAAAACTCCGCAATATGTCACCATTGTATGAAGATTTTATAAAAAACCATAAATAATATAAGAAAAACTGGAGTTATTGTGGAATAAATATTAACCAGAAAAGAGGCATTGTTATGTATAGTGAAAAAGTAATGGAACATTTTAATAATCCAAGGAATGTTGGTGAAATAGAAAATCCAAGTGGCGTTGGCACAGTGGGAAATGCAAAATGTGGTGATATTATGCGTATGTATCTGGATATTGACGGACAGGGTGTTATAAAAGATGTAAAATTTAAAACATTTGGCTGTGGTGCAGCAATAGCTACAAGCAGCATGGCAACTGAACTTGTTAAAGGAAAAACTGTCAATGAGGCACTGAAAGTTACAAATAAAGCTGTTATGGAAGCACTAGACGGGCTGCCGCCAGTTAAAGTACACTGTTCCCTGCTTGCAGAAGAAGCAATCCATGCAGCATTATGGGATTATGCACAAAAGAATAATATTGTGATTGAAGGGCTGGAAAAACCTGTAGAAGATATTGCAGAAATTACAGAAGAAGAGGTTTATTAATTATATTTGTTGCATTTTCTAGTATATTTTTATATTATAGTTAATAGCAAATGAAGGGTGGTTTTTCTGGGATTTATTAGTTTTATTGTTTGTATAGCATGATATGGGGAATGATATGAAAAAAATTAATAAAGGCAATATATTTACAATATTTGTATTTATAGCAGTAATTTTTATATTTACTGCTTCTATGGATATACGTGAAATAATGGATTATCCAAAAATAAAGGCAGCAGGGAAAAAGACTTTAACACCTGTTAATATAAAACAGAAGACAGGCACAAGACAAAACAGGCACAGGACTACTAAGACAATAACTAATTATGTGCAGTTTACTGTTGAAATAAATGGTGCTAAAAGGTTATTCTGGCTAAAGACATCAAGTGCATATGGTAAAAATTCAGCTTCTGCTGGTATTGAGGCAGTTTCTTCTAAAAAGCAGATTGAAAGATATATATTTTATACAGAGGATAGCATTTATTCTTCAAAAAATGCAGCTACTAAATCAGAATACATAATGGAAAGGATAAAAATTAAGCTTATAATATTTTTTATTTTAGCAGGTGTTATAAGTATAATATTTTTTATAATGCATATTACAGATGCTGCTAGAAAAAGGCGCAAAAACCCAGAATAATTAATACTGTCTTTAATAAGTTTTTTGCAATTTGGTTAAAAAACTTATTTGGAATATCTATAATTGTTATTAACTATTATAGCATTATATGTTATAATACTGGTATAAATACAGTTAATAACTTTTATAGGACAAGAAAGGGGAATTAGATGGGATTATTTAAGGAAGCGCCTTATAGTGAAGTAATACAAAGCATTATTGATATAATAGGCTGTAATTATAAGGTTTTTAGTGAAAAATGTACTATAGATGAGGTAAACCAGGTTTATAATGAAGAACGTGGGCGTGGCAAAAAGGAGGGTTTTGTTCCAGTCCTTGTGCCATGTGATGATATGCTTGCTGAATGGTTTAGTTATTGTGATGATAATGATAAAGAAGAAATAAAGAAAAAGACTAATATGGAACAGAGGCAGGCTATTATTGATGCTGCTGGTGATAACGGGGAGGAACTTTTACAGGAATGGTATAATTCAAATATTGCAATCTTTAATGGAGATGAAGATGAACTAGAAGATTTTATGGGAACAATGGATAATGGCGGTACTATTGATTCATTATCTGCGTTTGAGATATACAGGGAAGAAGGAATACAGGAAACTATACTTTTTGAAGTCCCTGTGGATGAGCCGTGGAAAGTTATAGCCTGGTTTCCTATAGGTGGCTGGAATGAGTGCCCGGCACCAGATGAAATGATAACAGTCTGCCGTTACTGGTATAAAAAATATGGTGCATTTCCAGCGGTTATAACACATGATGTTATAGAATTTTATGTAGAAAGGCCTGTAACTAATGAAGAGGAAGCGTGGGAACTTGCTAAAGAACACTATGCTTTTTCAAATGACAGGGTAGACCAGTGCACAGCAACTTATACATTAGGTGAAGTTGCAGACTGCCTTATTGATTCTTCTGTATGGTACTTCTGGTGGGATTAAAATACTGGTTTATAAACAATAGTTTGAAGCTGCAAAATACATAAAATAATTTTTGGCAATATAAATTTCCAGGTATTTCTTTGGTTTAGGAATACCTGGAAATTTTCTATTATATTTTATTGTAATTCCCTGTGGTGTTTTATGCTTTTAGCAAACCTGCGTACTTTGCCTGCCTTATAATGTATATTGTATTGTAATGGAATCTGCCTGTATATAATATTATAATAAAAGATATATAAGGCAGCCGCACATATAAGGTCAATAAATGAATGTTGCTTTAAAAATAGTGTTGACATACAGATTAATATACATAGTATAAGGGAACTGTTCTTTATCCATTTTTTATCTTTAAAATACTGGCTTGTTGCTATGCTGGCATGTATTGCTATTGAATTATATACATGTATGCTTGGACAGACATTTGTGTCTGTATCTGCAGCATAAAGCACAGATATTATATTTGTAAAAATATTTTCCCTTTCAAATGAATCTGGACGCATATTCTGTGCGTTCGGGAAGAATGTATATATAATAAGGCTTGTGGTCATTCCCATAACAAGTATGGCAGCACATTTGTAAAAATCATCTATATATTTTGTCTGGAAGAAAAGAAAAACCAGGCTTGCGGCCACATATATAAACCATAACAGATATGGGATTATAAATATTTCACAGAATGGTATAAAATCATCTATGATACAATGTACTTCAATGAATTTTACATCTGTACGTTTTTCAAGCAAAATAAACCATGCCATATATATTGGAATGTATAGTATTATAATTGCATGTTTATATTTAAATAGAAATTGTTTTAAATTACCCATTAAAAGCCCTCCAGCCAGTTTATAGTGGCTATTTACCATTTACGTGAGTGTTTCCAGTCTATTTCTTTTCTTATATAATTAAAAGTTTCTTCTTCCCCTTTTTGTGCAAGCATATTTAGTAATTTTTCAATAAGTTTCCTTGTATCAGGATGCAGCACATAGTGTTCCTGGTTCTTTTTATAATATTCAAGCGGGAATGAGTCATTATAAAAGTCCCTGTTGTAATTTTTGCTTGCTGCAACCCTGTCACAAAACATTTCAATAACATAGCGTTCTGGCATTGGCATGCCTTTAAGCCCGTCCTGTGGTTTTAATGAATAATCTATCCAGTATTCAAAATGGTGCCTGTTCCTGCCTTTGTGGTGCAGCCATGCTGACGAATATCCAAAGGCTTCTTTTTCACCAAAGTTTGGGCTTCTTTTACCGCCTTGGTAGTATTTTACCCCAGTAAAAAACTCAACAGGGTGGTATTTTGACCAGTCATGCATTATACCCTGTTTATAAAGCCCTGCCCGGAAACAAAGCCCTCTTACAAGTTTTTTATGGTGCAATATAGTTGAAAGATGTCCAAAAAAGTTATTCCATAAATTCATAAAACCAATCCATTTCTGTTTATAAATCCTGCAAGTGTCCATATTATATTCCATTATAATGTGCAAGTCAATTAATGTTATACAAACTTAATTTACTTTTAATTTTTTATGTTTTTATTGCGCCATTGCATAGGCGTTATACCCTTCAGTTTTTTAAATGTACGTATAAGGTGGCTGCAATCTGCAAATCCTGTTTCATTGCTTATATATGTAAGATCTATATTTGCCATAAGAAGTAAATCTTCTACTTTATTAATCTTTATAAATTCTATATATTCTTTACATGACTGGTTGTATGTCTGTTTAAACAGTTTTGCAAAATTAGAATAGCTCATCCCGCACATTCCGGCAAGGCTGCTGATTTTTAAAGGTTCATTGTAATGTTTTTCAATATATTCTGTAATTTCCTCAAATGTACCTGTCTGCTGGTAAGATGTCCTTATTGCTTCATCTATGTCAAGACCGCGCCTGGCCCAGTTCCTTATAAAATATGATAATAATATTGATATATTTGAACAAGCTACAATGTCATATCCATAATTTTTAGCAGCAAGTTCTTTTATACAGGTATCAAATATTTCATATACAGGAAGCCCTTCTAGCACTTCTTTAGGGAAATAAATATATTCAGGGTTTTTAGCATATGCAAGGCTGGATATTTTAAGAAACTTTGTTTTATAATTTGTAATAGTGTCTAAAAAGCCCATATCAAATTTTAGTACCTGGTATTTTATATTATCTTTTATTGTAAGTGTTTTTTCTTCTGGCACAGGAGTTATTGAATTATGTTCTAAATTATACTTAGGCTGCATCATCATATACCTTTTACCATATGTTTTTATAGCAGTTTTTGATTTATCAGGGCCTTTAGGCCTGGAATTGTCATAAAGTTTATTTATTGAGTGTACCAGTTGTGGGAAAAATATTATTGTATCACCTGGATATAGTGTATATACATAATTGCCACATGCTGCTTCTGCCTTTCCATCAAGCATATGTATAATTTCAATAAAATAGTGCCAATGTGGCAGTATAGGGAAATTATTATCTGATGCAATATAATTAAATGCCACTAAGGGAGCATTAAGCCTGTCGTCGTATTCATATAAATTTTTCATGTTATCCCCCATTCCGGTATTATTTAACTTTACCATTCAGGCAGCATTTTTTGCTTAACGTCTAGTATAGGATATTTTTTAAAAAAAGTACAGGTATTATAATGTTTTGTTACAAAACTGACACAATTTGTTTATGGAAAATATAATAGATTTATACAATTTTTTGATAAGTTTATTATATTATAGTTTTTATGCTGGTGTTATACTCTTATCTATTATTATAAAAAAGGAGGTATTAACTATGACACCAATGAAATGGTTTTATTCATTTTTAAGGAAATACTGGCTGCGTATGGCAGCAGGGCTTTTGCTTGTAACCATGCTTTCTGCTGCTGCTCTTGCAGGGCCGTATATATCTAAACTTATTGTTGATGATGTAATTAACAAGGGAAATACAAAGCTCCTTTTAAAACTTGTTGCATGCCTTATAGCATTAGTAATTGTTAAAGGGGTATGCAGGTTTTTTTCACATGTGCTTTTTGAAACAAGTTCACAGAATGTTTTATTTAGTATGAGAGATATTGTTTACCGTAAGCTTTTGCAAGAGGATTTTGCTTTTTATAATAAAAACCGCACAGGTGATCTTATGAGCCGCCAGACAGGTGATATGGACGCAATACGCCATTTTGTTGCTTATGTAATTTATACAGTTTATGAAAATATACTTTATTTTATATTTGCACTGGTTATGATATTTGTTACAAATTTTAAAATGGCCCTCTGTATGGTAATAGTTCTTCCACTGGCGGCAATTACTACATATTTACAGGCAAAAAGTGTAAAACCAGCATTTACAAAATGCCGCAATGCATTTTCAAGCCTTAATACATATGTACAGGAGAATATAAGTGGTAACAGGGTAGTAAAGGCATTTGCAAAAGAGGACTATGAGATGGAAAAATTTACATTTGAAAATGACAAGTACAGGGATGCAGAACTTGGGGCAGCAGAAATATGGAAGAAATATGTACCTGTATTTGAGTTTTTTTCAAATGCACTTAGTATTATCCTTATGCTTGCTGGAGGGATAATGGTTGTAAATAGTGAAATGACTATGGGGGATTTTGTGGCAGTAAATGGTTATTTGTGGATGCTTACTGAACCACTGCGTATGGCTGGCTGGTGGGTTAATGATATACAAAGGTTTATTACATCTGTAGAAAAAATATATGCTACATACAGTACAGAGCCTGATGTAAAAGAACCGCTTAATCCAGTCAGAAAAAAGAAACTTGAAGGAAATATTGTATTTAATAATGTATCATATAAAGCAGATGATGAAGATATCCTTAATAATATAAGTTTTGAAGTGAAAAAAGGCCAGACTATAGGTATAACTGGCACTACAGGTTCAGGAAAATCTACAATTATTAACCTTTTATGCCGTTTCTTTGATGTTACAGATGGTGAAATCCTTATAGACGGGACTAATGTTAAAGACCTGGATATGTACCAGTTGCGTGAAAATATAGGAATTGCAATGCAGGATGTATTTTTATTTTCTGATACAATAGAAGGAAACATTGCTTATGGAAGGCCAGATTGTAGTTTTGAAGAAGTTAAGAAAGCTGCTAAAATGGCAGATGCTAATATTTTTATTAAAAATATGCCAGATGGCTATGATACTATGGTTGGTGAGAGAGGTGTAGGGCTTTCAGGAGGGCAGAAACAGAGGATTTCACTTGCAAGGGCACTTATTAAAGAGCCATCAGTACTTATCCTTGATGATACTACTTCTGCTGTTGATATGGAAACAGAAAGTTATATACAGCGCCAGCTTGAAAATATAAACCATTCATGTACAACATTTATTATTGCATATAGGATTTCTTCAATAAGGGATGCTGATAAAATTATTGTGCTTGATAATGGACGGATAGCAGAGCAGGGCACACATAAGGAACTTTTGGAGAAAAACGGCTATTATTCAGCAGTTTATTACCACCAGTATCCTATGGCAGCAGAGTTAAAGAAAAGAAATGCAGTAACATAAATTTTTGTGCAAGTAAATACTAATAACAAGGAGGTGGCAGTTGTGGCAAGAAACCGTTATGATATAGATGAAACTTTAGAAGACCAGTTTGATATAAAACAGATTAAGCGTCTTGCAGGATATATAAAACCTTATAAGAAAAAAATGGGTATAGTGCTTTTTCTTATGCTTTCATCTTCTGCACTTGGTATGTTTATACCAAAGTTTTTACAAATGGAGATGGATATATATATTCCAGGGAAGGATATAGATAAAATAGTATTATTGTCTTTAATGGCAGTAATAATTGTAGTATACCAGGTTATAAGTACAAGAATAAAAATAAGTGTAACTACAAGGATAGGTCAGGATATAATACACCAGTTAAGGGAAGATATTTTTAAACATTTACAGGAACTTCCTTTTAGTTATTATGATGAACGCCCACATGGAAAAATACAAGTGCGTGTTGTTAATTATGTTAATAGTTTAAGTGACCTTCTGTCAAATGGAATTTTAAATACAATAACTGATTTATGCAACCTGGTTTTTATACTGGTATTTATGTTTGCAATGAGTTTTAAGCTTACGTTAGTGTGTTTATGCGGGCTTCCATTACTTGCAGCTTATATTATAATAATTAAACGTAAACAAAGACGTGCATGGCAGGTACAGAGCAATAAACAGTCAAATCTTAATGCGTATATTGCAGAAAGCATAAATGGCATACGTGTAACCCAGGCATTTGTACGTGAACAGAAAAATACAGATATTTTTAATGATTTAAGCCGCCTTTACCGCAAGTCATGGCTTAGGGCTGTATATTTTAATTTTGCAATGAGCCCGGTTGTAGACATTATATCAACTGTTACAACTGCTTTTATTTATGTAGCTGGTGTTTATGGTATTATGGGTAAAAGCAGTGCAGGTATTGGGGTTGGTGTTATATTTGCATTTACAGCTTATATAAGCCGGTTCTGGGCGCCAGTAAATACTATAGCAAACTTTTATAATAGTGTGCTTACAGCAGTATCATATCTTGAACGTATTTTTGAAACTATTGATGAACCCATAAATGTAAAAGACTGTCCAGATGCTACAGATATGCCAGGCATAACAGGTGATGTAGAATTCCGGGATGTAACTTTTAGCTATGAAGATGGTGTGGAAGTTTTAAAGAATATTAATTTTAGTGTAAAACATGGACAATGCATAGCTATAACAGGGCCTACGGGTGCAGGTAAAACAACTATTGTAAATCTTTTAAGCAGGTTTTATAATGTAGATAGTGGGGAAATACTGGTTGATGGAATAGATATATCAAAGGTAAAGATTAATTCCTTACGTAAACAGATGGGTGTAATGATGCAGGACAGTTTTATATTTTCAGGAACTATTATGGATAATATCCGTTATGGTAATAAAGAGGCTTCAGATGAAGAAGTGATTGAAGCAGCAAAAACTGTATGTGCCCATGATTTTATAATAAATATGGAAGATGGTTATAATACACAGGTAAATGAACGTGGCAGCAGGCTTTCAGCAGGACAGCGGCAGCTTGTTTCATTTGCAAGGGCACTGCTTGCTAATCCTGCAATACTTATACTTGATGAAGCAACTTCAAGTATTGATACAGAAACAGAAATAATTTTACAAAAAGGGCTTGAAAGGCTTCTTAAAGGGAGGACTTCATTTATTATTGCACACCGCCTTTCAACAATTAAAAATGCAGATATGATAATGTATATAGATAAGGGAGGCATACAAGAATCAGGAAACCATAGCGGGCTTCTTAAGAAAAAGGGGCTTTATTATAACTTGTATATGTCACAGTACCAGATGTAACCAGGAGGAAGTTATATGTATACATTTAAAAGCCGTGTAAGGTATAGTGAAACAGATGCGACAGGGTGTTTAAGCCTTGATGCAGTTATTAATTATTTGCAGGATTGTACTAATTTTGAATCAGAAGATCTGGGGGTTGGAATAGAGTTTTTAACTAAAAACCAGATTATGTGGGTTCTTAGTTCATGGCAGATAATTGCCAGTTATTATCCTTCTTTTGGTGAAAGGATAGAGGTTGGCACACAGTCATATGGATATGATAAAATTATGGGGTTTAGGAACTTTCTTATAACAGGGGAAGATGGCAGGACAATTATAAAAGCAAATTCAACATGGGTTCTTATGGATATAAAAAAAGGAAAGCCTGCCTTAATAGAACCTGGGCTTGGTGATGTATATGGAAAGCATAAGCCCCTTGAAATGGATTATGCACCAAGAAAGATAAAACTGCCTTTAAATGGCAGGGAAAAAGAAGGGTTTATTGTACGGGAATACCATCTTGACACTAACCACCATGTAAATAATGGACAGTATGTAAGAATGGCAATGTTTGCACTGGGGACACATGAAAGGGTAAAAGAACTGCGTGTTGAATATAAAAAACAGGCTCTTCTTGGAAACAGGGTTATTCCTGTTGTATATAAGGATAAGAATATGGCATTTGTTTCACTGGATGGGGAAGATGGCAAGGCATATGCAGTGGTACAGTTTATTTACTAACTGTATACATAAATGCCAGGATTGTGTCTGTGGCAAAAAATCTGTGGGTAACCAGGAGGCATGGCGGTTTTTATGGCGGCAGTTATATTATCTTTACTTGGGTTTGCAAGTACATTGTATTTTTTTGTTTATATATTATGGACCGGCAATAATAATATGTTTACATATTTCTGGCTTGTGCTTGGCATTTTGCTTGCTGGGGCAGGAATATTAAAACATATTATTAGTAAAAGGCAGATTACAATTCCAAAGACTTTATTAGCTGTTTTTTATTCTGTTACAATTATAGTATGTCTTGTATTATTTGTAACAGAGTTTATAATAATAACTAATGGTTTTAAGAAACCAGAACCAGGTGCAGATTATATAATTGTACTTGGTGCAAGGGTAAATGGCACAAAAGTTTCAAGAAACCTTAAGTACCGCCTTGATGCTGCACTTGGTTATATTAAGGATAATCCTTTGTGCAAAGTTATTGTATCAGGAGGCCAGGGAAAAGGGGAGCATATAACAGAAGGCCAGGCAATGAGGGATTATCTTATAAATAAGGGTATAGAGCCAGAAAGGGTTATTAAAGAAGAAATATCTGTTAATACTGGTGAAAATTTAAAATACAGCATGGATATTATTGGAAATAAATCTGCTAAAGTTGTAATTGTAAGTAATAATTTCCATATATACAGGGCTGTAAAAATTGCAGAAAAACAAGGTTATAAAAATGTATCAGGGGCTGGCGCAAAAACTGTTGCCTTTACATTGCCAAATTGTTATTTACGTGAGGCATTTGCAGTGATAAAATATAAAATATGCGGGCAGATCTAGCCTTAGCGGCGGATGTGGATTGCGTATATCTGCCTGGTATGGAGGATTGTTGTGGAAAATGCAGATAAGATAAATAATTTTAAAGATATTAAGAAGGGGATGCATAATGGTATTCCAATAGCACTTGGATATATTTCTGTAAGTTTTACATTTGGGATTATGGGTGTTAATTCTGGGCTTTTCTGGTGGCAGACATTGTTAATTTCAATGGTAAACCTTACATCTGCGGGACAATTTGCAGGGCTTGGCATTATGGTGTCGGCAGGAAGCTTTGTTGAAATGGCACTGACACAGTTTGTTATTAATCTAAGATATGCACTTATGTCAGTTTCATTAGCACAGAAGGCTGATAAAGCTTTTAATACCATTGCAAGGCTTTTAACAGGGTTTGGCATTACAGATGAAATATTTGCAGTTGCAGCGGGTAAAAACAGGACTATAAGCAAGTATTATATGACAGGGTTAATAATTATACCATATATTGGGTGGGCAGCAGGTACAGCAGCAGGGGCGCTTCTTGGTGAAGTTATACCACAAGTTTTAAGCAGTGCACTTGGAATAGCAATATATGGAATGTTTATGGCAATAATTATTCCACAGGCAAGGGATAATTATAAATGCCTTGTAGTAATAATTATTGCTATAGTTTTAAGCTGTTGTTTTAAATATATTCCATTTATTAATAATATATCTTCTGGTTTTGCAATAATAATATGTGCAGTGTGTGCATCTTTTGCAGGTGCAGTTTTATATCCTGTAGAAGATAAGGAGGAGTAATGCCAACGGACAAATTTTTTATATATCTTGCTGTAATGGCAGGTGTTACATATCTTATAAGGGCTTTGCCATTTGCATTATGCAAAAATAAAGTAAAAAACAAGTTTATTAAATCATTTTTATATTATGTACCTTATGCTGTCCTTGCTGCTATGACATTTCCGGCAGTAATATATTCCACAGACGGGATTATACCAGGGATTGCCGGGGCAGCAGCAGGTTTTTTCTTTGCATATAAAAGAAAAAGCCTGCTTATGGTAGCAGTTGTATCATGCATGGCAGCCTTTATGGTACAGATGCTATGTATGTTATTATGAAATATTAAATATTCCAGTTCTCTGGTTCATTTCTTCTGATAATTTATGCAGTTTTTTTGTTTTTGCAGATATATTTTCAATATCTGTATAAACATTTTCAATTTCAGCAGCAATTTCTTCAACACCGGCTGTATTTTCTTCTGAAATTGCAGCCGAATTCTGGACAATAGCAACAGTGTCCATTCTTATAGCTTCTAACTGCCTGGAATTTTCCATAATCCCTGCCATTATATCTGCCGTTTTACAAATTCCGTTTCTTACATTCTGGAAACTTTTACTGGCATTTAAAATATTTTTTTCCTGTTTTCCAACCATTTCTTTTGTTTCCATAACTCTGTCTAATGTCTGTGCAGAATGTGTGCTAAGCACTTCTACAATATCTTTTATTTCCGCTGCGGCATTATTGGATTGTTTTGATAACTGCTGGATTTCTGCTGCAACTACAGCAAATCCTTTTCCATATTCACCAGCTCTTGATGCTTCTATGCTGGCATTTAATGATAAAAGGTTTGTCTGTGATGCAATATTTGTAATTAATTCTGTTGCAGAGCTTATTTTCGCAACTGCTTCATTAGTAAGCGCTGTTTGTTCTGAAAGGAAATGTATAGATTCATGTACATCATTTATTACATTGTCTATTTCTTTAAATTGTTCCATTGCTTCTTCTGATACCTTTTTGATATTTTCAGAAGTATCATTAAGTTTTGTAATTTCTATATTATTAAATCCAATAATATCTCCCATTTGTGTAACATCCGAACCTGCATTTGCAGCATCTTCTGACTGGTGGCTGCAACTGTTTGCAATATCCTGGACAGAACGGTTTATTCCATTCATTATATTGTAGATATCCTTTGAAATGTTTTTCATAATATCTGATTCCAGGTATACATCTTGGCTTTTTGTGCGTATTCCAACAATAATAGCTTTTAGTTTATCTTGTAAATTTACAATACTTTGCCCAAGATTTCCAATTTCGTCTTTTCTCTTAAGGATTTTATTTCCGATATGTATATTTAAATTCCCCTTAGAAATGCCATTAAGATATTCCATGCTCATTTTAAGGGAAGAAACAATGCTTGTTACCATTATATATACAAATATGGAAGCAAATATAATTCCAATTAATATAATTCCAGACATTTGAAGCCGTACTTTATTAATAATTTGTGAAACAGTATGCTGTGGTGTCCCAAGAAAGACCATTCCCACAACTTTATTGGTTCCAGGCTGGCAGAAAGGGGCATAATAGACAATATACTTTGTACCAAGTATATCTACATTTCTGTCCTGGTAAGATTCCCCATATTGTAATACATGTTTAGAAACTTCAGGAGATGATTTAGTACCAATCTGCCTCTGTCCCTTGCTATCTGTTATTGATGTAAGTATGCGGGTGTCATTCCAGAAAATAGTTACATCAAGCCCTGTATTTTTCTTAATATGGTCAACAATATCATAGGCTTGTGAAATATTTAAACTGTCCCCTCTCCATAAATCCCCGTTTTCATCAAGCCTGTAATCACCTTCATAACCAATTTCAAAGATATCTTTTACCGCCAGTGTAGTTGCTTTCATTCCTAAATATGCTTCATCATAAATACCATTTGCAATCCTGTCTGCTGCAACTAAAAACATGCTTATGCCAAGCAGTATTAATGGTACTAGTGAGAAGGCAAGGATTTTGCCTTTTAATTTCATGCTTAAAAATTCCCTTCTTAATATTTGCTGCAATTTAAAAATGATATCTGGTAATTGCAGCAGATATCATTATACATGTTTTATAATATTTAGGAATTTTCTTTATTTCGCAAAAATGCATTAAATTCTTACGGAAAATTAATTAATAATATTTTGAAAAAAATTCCAGGTATTCTTTTTTTACAGTTACAGTCCTTTTCTGGCTGACAGGAATAATCTTTCCACTTTCCATTGTAACATTGTTTTTGGCAAGCTGTTTTATATATTTTAAATTAATAAGAAAAGATTTATGGACTTGTATAAACTGGGAAGCTTCTATAAGTCCTGCGGTTTCCTCCTCAAAAGATTTTCTTATAAATATGCTTTTAATAATTTGCCCATTTACCAGATGTACTTCTAATGTCCTGGAAGAATTTTCAATATATTCTATCTGGGAATATGGTATTGTCATAAGCCCGTTTTTGGTTTTTATAAGATATGATGCTTCTTTTTTTATATTTATATAAGACATTGCATAATCCAGGGCTTCAAAAATCCTGTGTTCATTTAATGGTTTGAGAATATACCTTAATGCATATACATCATAAGCTTCAAGTGCAAAGTCACTGGAAAATGTAGTATAGATAATTATTTTATCATTGTTGTGCCTGCGTATCTGGTGGCCTATATCAATTCCGTTTTTCTCAGACATAACTATGTCTAGTATGTATATATCTGCAAGTTTATTATCTTGGATACTATTATATAACAGGGAGGCATCAGAAAATTTTTCAATTTCAAAACCAGTGTCTGGATAAAAAGTTTTATATTTTAATAAGATTTTTTCTATTTTTAACAAGTCCTCAATGCTGTCATCACAGATTACTATTTTCATATGCATTTCCTCAAAAGCCACTGCTTTACTTTATGTGCTAGTTAAAAATCTTAAAGAAATTTTATCATATATTGTTGTAAAAAGCAATCATAATTAAGGTTTAAACACAATGTATAATATGTACTGGATACATAATGTAAAATGGAACAATAGTGATAACATATTTTATAATATCTGTGAAGACTTGAAACTATTTGCTATCCTGAGTATAATAAACATTATATATTATAGATAAACTGGTGGAGAAAAATACATAAAATATATGACATCAGCAGAGCTTACCAAAAAATGGAACATATCACAAAAGAAGAATGACAGTTTATTGTAAAAAATGCAGGATTGAAAACGCAATTTTGAATGGGCGTATGTAGATTATGCCAATTGATACAAAAAAGCTAAATAATCCTCGGAGAGTACGGAAGATGGGACAATAAATATATAATAAAAAGAAAAAATCTAAAACAACATTAACTATGAAAAATGAGGAGAATGTACTATGACTGAAGGAAAAGACTTATTGACAGTGTTATGGAGTGGCGCAGATGTTTTGAGGGGAAAAATGGATGCAAACGAATATAAGACCTATCTTTTAGGACTTGTTTTCTATAAGTATTTATCTGACTCCTACTTAGCAAAGGTATATGACTTATTGAACGATGAAAAACCTGATAGTCTAAGTGAGGCACAGTCAGTATATGAGGAGGCAATGAAATCATATGATGCTCCTGACCTGCTTGAGGAAATAAAGGATTCTATGCACTATACACTTGATCCAGATATGACTTACATTAGTATGTTGAACGCAGCAAAAAATAATTCATTCAACAGGGAAAAATTACAGGCGGCTTTTAATAGGATTCAAGAGTCTGATGAGCTTTTTAATGGATTGTTTGCAGATGTGGATTTGTATTCAAACAGGCTTGGGACAGGGGATCAAAAGCAGAGTGCTACGATTGCTGAGGTTATTAAAGTTTTGGACGGTGCTGATCTTATCCACACGGAGGGAGATATTCTTGGAAATGCATACGAATATCTGATTGGCCAGTTTGCATCTGAAACAGGGAAAAAAGCAGGGGAATTTTATACTCCCCACGGTCCTGCGCAGATTTTATGCAGGATTGTAATGACTGGCCAGGAACAGAAAAAGGGATTGCAGGTATACGATCCATGTATGGGGTCGGCTTCTTTGATGTTAAGTTGCCGGAACTATTCAAAGAAACCTGATTTTATAAAATATTACGGGCAGGAACTTATGCCATCAACATATAATTTAGCGCGTATGAATATGTTTCTGCATGGTGTTTTACCAGAGAATCAGCACCTGCGCAACGGAGATACCCTTGATGCTGACTGGCCAGCAGATGAGGAAACAGAGTTTGATGCGGTAACTATGAATCCGCCTTATTCAGCTAATTGGTCTGCAGCAGAGGGATTTAAACAGGATGAGAGATTTATGGATTATGGAGGGAAACTTGCTCCAAAGTCCAAAGCTGACTATGCTTTTTTGCTTCATGGTTTCTATCATTTAAAACAGACGGGAACAATGGCGATTGTTCTTCCACACGGAGTTTTGTTCAGAGGTGCTGCGGAAGGGACAATACGGCAGATTCTGCTTGAAAACGGATCGGTTTATGCAGTAATCGGGCTTCCTGCAAATATGTTTTACAATACTTCTATCCCTACGTGTATTATCGTTCTGAAAAAACATAGGGAAGGGCGGGATGTTCTGTTTATTGATGCCTCAAAACTGTATGAAAAAGAAAAAAAGCAGAATGTAATGCATGAAAAGCATATTGGCCATGTGCTTGAACTGTACCGCAACAGGGTGTCTGTTGATAAAGAGGCTTATCTGGCATCTTTTGAAGATATAAAAGCCAATGATTATAATTTGAATATTCCAAGATATATTGACACAAGCGAGGAAGAACAGGAAATTGACCTCCACCAGCTTTCAGAAAGCATAAAAACGACAAACAAGGCTATCAAAGAGAGTAATGCTGCTTTGCTTGAAATGATGGGGAATCTGGCCTTTTCTAAGCCAGAGATAAAAGATGCAGTAGAAGAACTTATCAGCGTTCTTCGGGAGGTGTAACAATGGCGGATATACCGGATATAAGATTTAAGGGATTTGATGGCGGTTGGGAACAGAGGAAGCTAGGGGATACGTTATGTAACTTGCAAAATAATACTTTGTCAAGATCAGAACTGACATACGAAGAAGGCACTATAAAGAATGTTCATTATGGAGATGTTCTTGTTAAATATGGAGAAGTAATAGATGTAAAAAATGAGCAGATGCCAAATATTATAGATAACGCTGTTGTTGAAAAATACAAATCTTCTTTTTTACAAAATGGTGATGTGATTTTTGCAGATACGGCAGAAGATAAAACAGTAGGTAAATGTAGTGAAATAGCAGGATTGACAGATGAAACAATACTGTCCGGACTGCATACAATTCCATATAGACCACAGTTGAAATTTGCAACAGGATATTTGGGATACTATTTTAATTCAAGTATTTTTCATCAACAACTTATACCACTTATGCAGGGGATAAAAGTAACATCAATTTCTAAATCTGCCATGCAGAATACAGATATTATTTATCCCAAATCTGTTGAGGAACAGGAAAAAATTGGTACTTATTTTGTGCACCTTGACCACCTCATCACCCTTCACCAGCGTAAGTGTGATGAGATGAAACAATTAAAAAAATTTATGCTCCAAAAAATGTTTCCCAAGAGTGGTGAGTTAATTCCAGAGATTCGTTTTGTGGGATTTACTGGAGGTTGGGAACAGCGTAAGTTTGGTACAATGTTTAAAAGAAGAATGGAAAGAAACAACGGACAGTTTGATAATACACGATGGATTTCTGTTGCTAAAATGTATTTTCAAGAACCTGGCAAAGTTACTTCAAATAATATTGATACTCGAACTTATGTAATGAGGCGTGGTGATATTGCATTTGAAGGACACTCAAATGCTGAATATAAATATGGAAGATTTGTTGCTAACGACATTGGAGATGGCATTATTTCTGAGCTTTTCCCGATTTATATGCATATTGATGATTATGATGAAGCTTACTGGAAGTATGTAATACAAATTGAGAAGATTATGTCATCTAAACTGCTGAAATGTATAGAAATATCATATACATCTTCAAATAAACTTGATGAGGATTTCTTTTTGAAAGAAGAAATGTTAGTGCCCTCATTAGATGAACAACAACAAATTGGAAACTATTTCCGTAACCTTGACCACCTTATCACTCTTCACCAGCATAAGTGTGACAATCTAAAAGAAGTAAAGCGTTTTATGCTACAAAATATGTTTCCAAAGAAAGGATAACGGCTATGGCAGAATTAGAATCAGTAATAGAAAAAAAGCTGATTGACCAGCTATGCTGCAATGAGTCGCAATGGACATACCGCCCAGATATCAGAACAGAAGAACAACTATGGGATAATTTCAAATTTATCTTGGAACAGAATAATAAGGCAAAACTAGGTGACACACCGTTAAGTGTGTCAGAATTTGCAAAGATTAAGAATGATTTGTCCCATGCTTCCTTTTATGATGCTGGCAAATGGCTGATTGGCGAAAATGGCAAGGTGTATGTGCATGTGCAGAGGGGAAATGAAACACTCCATCTTGTTGTTATGAATAATGAACATATTGCTGGAGGAACGAGCGTATATGAAGTAATAAACCAATATCAGGCGTTTCACTCCAAGGAAGATGAGGGAAGCAGAAACAGGCGGTTTGACGTTTCCCTGCTTATTAATGGCATACCTCTAATACATATAGAATTAAAAAATAAAGAACATTCTTATATGGATGGTTTCCGGCAGATAAAGAAGTATATTGCTGAGGGTAAATTTCACGGTATCTTTTCAAATGTGCAGATGTTTGTGGTGAGCAATGCTGTAGATACAAAATATTTTGCCGCCGCAAGAGATACAGAGCTGAACAAAAAATTTATATCCGGCTGGCTTGACAAAGAAAACCTGCCTGTTTGCAATTACATTGATTTTGCGGAAGCTGTACTTAAAATTCCAGAGGCGCATGAGATGGTGGCGAAATATACTGTGTTAGATAACGATAAGAAAAAGCTTCTTATCCTGCGCCCATATCAGATTCATGCTATTGAAGCAATGCGCGAGGCTTCTAAGAAGGGAAAATCAGGTTTTATCTGGCATACAACGGGTTCTGGCAAGACTATGACATCATATAAAGCAACCCGTAATTTGCTTATGGATATTCCGTCAATTGATAAGACAGTGTTCCTGATTGACCGGAAGGACTTGGATACACAGACAAAACTGGCTTTTCAGTCATATGCAGAAAACGATACGGTTGATGTAGATGATACGGATTATGTTGATACGTTGATTGGGCGGATGACTGATGACAGCCGCCAGATGATTGTTACAACAAGACAGAAAATGCAGATTATGGTCAGTAAGCGGCTAAAAGAGGGAAGCAGACAATACGAAAAAATAAAAGGCTTGAAACTTGCATTTGTGGTAGACGAATGCCATAGGGCAGTCACTCCGCAGACAAAACGTGATTTAGAACGTTTTTTTAATAATTCGTTATGGTATGGCTTTACAGGAACGCCTATTTTTGAAGAAAATAAATATGAGCAGAAAGGTGATTTGCCTCAAACGACTGACCAGTTGTATGGGAATAATGGCAAGCCTTTACACAGCTATACCATTAAAGAGGCGATTCATGACGAGGCTGTACTTGGTTTTATGGTTGAGAATCTTGGACCAAAAGGGATATCTTTAGAAGAGGAGGCGCAACTGTATGATACAGAAACACATATGCGCAGTGTTCTAAATGTTATTCTAAATCAATCCTATACCAAGTTTGGAATGCAGAATGGACGCGGAAGGACTTATGAGGCACTTTTGACAGTCAAGTCCATCGCCATTGCACAGAAATACTATGACCTTCTCAAAAAAATAACAAACGGTGAGGATGAGTTAAAAATTAGTGGTGATATACACAAGGCACTCCCTGATTTTCCGAAGTTTGCCATAACCTATTCTGTTTCCGAGAATGAGGAGGCTTCACAGGTTAACCAGAAAAAAATGAAAAAATCACTGGACGATTATAACCAGATGTTTGGAACTCATTTTGGTATAGAAGAAATCAATGCGTATAACAGTAACCTGAATGACCGCCTTGCACGTAAGGATAAAAAATATCTTAACAGGGAGCAGCAACTTGACATTGTTATAGTTGTGGACAGGCTTCTTACGGGATTTGATGCCCCTTGTCTTTCAACTCTTTTTATTGACAGACAGCCAATGGCCCCGCAGAATATTATTCAGGCATTTTCCCGCACGAACAGGCTGTTTGATGAAGGGAAACAATACGGACAGATTGTGACGTTCCAAGCACATGATAAGTTTAAAAGTGCTATTAATGATGCCCTTATGCTGTACTCCCGTGGAGGTGATGGAAATCCGGTTGCAGAAGATTGGGATGATGTGAAAAAGTCATTTGCAATTTCACTCAAGGCGGTACGGAATCTGGCGCAGACACCAGAAGAAATTGCAGGACTTTCCCGTAAACAGAAAAAAGCGTTTATACAGCTTTTCCGCGCTTTAGACCATGATTTCGCACATCTGAAGTCCTTTTCCATATACAATAACAGTGTACTTAATGAGTGGGGATTTAGTGAGGCGGAATATGAAGATTTTGCTGCAATGTATAAAAATGTAATGGAAGAACTAAAAAAGCCGGGGAATGACACAGATTCTGTGGACGATCCTGTACGTGATGACTATGAACTTATAGCATACAGCAAATTACGTATTGATTTTGAATACATTGTAGAATTATTACGGGGATTTGTTGAGTCCTTAGACCAGTCTTTAGAGGACTATGACGAGGCATCTTTTGAAGCAAAAATAAGAACGCTCCGAGAGATTATTGTTGAGTTTTCAGGTGATAATCCTAAACTTGGTGTACTGCTGACGAAGGTTGTTGATGAAATAGAAACAGACAGAGAAAAATATGCCGGGCAGGATATATCGGTAATTATAAATCAAATGCGTTATGCGGCTATTGATAAAGAAATACAAAAGTTTGCCAGGAAGTGGTATCTTAAAGTGGATGATGTCAAATATGAAGCATATAATTACAGAGATGGAGAACTTGCCAATGAGAATAAACTAAAGGATAGTGCTGATTATACAGCTTATAAAGAGGCAATACCAGATGCAATACCAAAATTTAAATTCAGAAAGTTAATGATTGATGAATTTAAAGAAATACTGATGCCAGAAATTGCACCATTGATTGACTAATAAAGGGGAATGCCCTAAATGAAAAAATGCAAAAAAGCTTGAAGTATCAAGATTTGAAGGCTTATGAAGGGATATAAAAAATATGATAAAAATACTATTTATTTGCCACGGCAGCAATATGATATGTTAGCGTAATGCTTAAAAAACAAGGGTTTCAGAAAAATATTTATTGTTATTGCAACTAATTTGCAACATTTTCAGTTTTTAATTTAACAGGCATGGCATGTTGTATGAAAAACATTATTTAAGATGTTTCATACAACATGCTATAATTTAAACATCTGCCATAAATATCTTAATATATATATTATCTTGTAACAGGCTTGTAGTAATGGTATAATAAAAAGAAAATGGAAGGCAGTTATTACAGTTATGGAAAAAGAAGATACAGGCAGTACCAGACAGGACATGGCTAAACCAAACAGAAAATACAAGGACTCTGTATTCACTGCATTGTTTGGCAGCAAAGAAACCCTTTTAGAATTATATAAAGTCCTCCACCCAGAGGATACAGAAGTAACAGTAGATGACATTGAAGAAATTGCACTGGAGAATGTACTTTTAATACGCAGGTATAATGATGCTGCAATGGGGGTAAGGGATAAACTTATTATACTTTCGGAACACCAGTCCACAATTAACCCTAACATGCCAGTAAGGATTTTGTTATACATAGCAGAGGAATATGAGAAAATAATAAAAAGGAATGGTGATTATAAATCATTGTATTCCAGTAAGCTTATAACGCTCCCTGCCCCTGAATTTTATGTTGTTTATACAGGCAATAAAGAATGTGGGGACTACATGCACTTAACAGATACTTTTCCAGAGGAGTACAGGGACAATTCGTTTTTAGAGCTGGATATAAAAGTAATAAAAGATGAAGATAAAAATAATATACTTGGTGGTTACATTGCATTTGTAAAGAAAGCTGAAAAGTTAAAACATACACGGGGATATACATTTACAGAGGCACTTAAAGAAGCTGTAGAGTGGTGCAGGGAAGAAAACATACTTGCTGGTTTTATGGAAGAAAGGAGCGGAGAAATGATGGAGCTTATGTTAGAAGAATGGAACATTGAAGATGCGATAAAGTATAACAGAGAAGAAGGCAGAGAAGAAGGGATAGAAGAAGGCATGAAAAGGGGCAGACAGGAAGGCAGGCAGGAGGGAATGGTTTATGCGTATTATGAAATGAATATGAATACCAATGAAATAGCCAAGAAAGTGCAGCTTACAGAAGCAGAGGTGCTTGACATTATCAAAAAGAAAGATATGAAGTAAGAAAACACGGGTTTGTCAAATAAAATGTGTAAGTTTATATATTTTCCTTACGGGTTTGTCAAGTAAAATGTGTAAGTTTATATATTTTCTTTATTGGCAGTTTTCAAAGCTGTTGGTTTTGTATGCCAGAATTAATACTGTTCATATTTCAGAATACGTGCCTGCATTTTGTCATCTATGGCAAGCTGGTTACGGACTAATGCCCAGTTGGCTATCGGGCGGCCATTTCATTTCTTATACAGTTCTACGATTCAAAACGTACTGTACAGACACCAGAAGAACTTCCTGTAATGTGCCTGTACTATATTTATGGCGCTTCTTTAGTGGGAACAAACCAGCCTGCAAAAATGAATGGCACAGGGAAAATGATGCTTACAATGTTAATTGAAAAATTTATTGGCAATGCAGATTTTTCACCCTCTGAGGAAAACAGAAAAAAACAGGAGCATATGGAGGCAATCACCAGGGAGCAGATGAGGAAATTCCTAAAGTCCGTCCATGATGACAATGTATAATACAAAGGCTGATAAGGCGCTCTGCTTCTGCGGGGCGTTATTTTTTATAATTTCATCTCCAAATATGGGCAGTTTTATGGTAGAATGATAATTGGAAAATCAGCATAAATTAAGGAGATGTTATGAACGGATTTGGATTTTATGAGAAATATGTCACGTTAATGGGCAATTTAAGAGATAAACCGGACAGAACAACACCGTACAAAATAGATTATTTGAGAAAAACAATCAAAGATGGAAAAGTATATAAATTTATTTCATTTGACGGGGAGCCAAGTCTGGTAAGGACGAAGATTGATACATTAAAACAGGGAAAAATATGGTTCTCTTTTTACAAAACATTAAATGATGAAACAGAATTTCAAATTAATTATGATGTAAATAAGATTGCAATGGAAACAGGCCGAAGTGTCAGTAATGTGCATTTATTGATTAACTATTTTACGCAAATGTATGATGTGTATTCTCTCACATATGAGTGCCAGGATTATATGTGGAAAGATTATGCATCCAATGGAAATGGGATTTGCATTGAATTTAGTGTAGGGGGTTATGATTATTTATATCCGGTAGAGTATTTGGACAAAGAAAGTATTGATTTTAACAAAATGATAATTTCAGGGATTAACAATGGTGACTTTGCATTTGCCATTATTCCATGGGTAATTAAAAATCCGTATAATGTAACTTTGAATATGGATTCTACAAAATAGAAGGAAGTAAGGATGCTTTATTGCTCATATGACCTGGGGGAAGTGAATGGTGGTACAATTGAATGCCAAAGGGATAAGTTATACATATCTATAAAAGTAAGAAGACAAATAAATGCAGTAGTAAATACCCTCAGTTCTTATTACGGTTTTACTACGTTTCATGGCTTTAACTTGCTACATTTTGCCCCGTTCTGCTCATTCTGTGATTTTTTTAACAATATTCATCGGAAAAATAAACCTCGCAAAACGTGCCAAAACACGGCAATTCAACGCATTTTAGGAGGAATTTTTATTATGATTAAGATACTTTTCGTCTGCCACGGCAATATTTGCAGAAGCCCAATGGCCGAATTTGTTATGAAGGATTTAGTGGATAAAAGTGGTTATAAGGAGGATTTTTTTATTGCTTCTAAAGCAACAAGTACTGAAGAACTTGGCAACAGTCCCCATTATGGTACAAGGAATAAGTTGAAAAGTGAGAAAATCCCAATGGAGCCACACGGGGCGTCACAGATGGATAGAAGTGATTATAATAAGTTTGATTATATAATAGGGATGGATTCCTGGAATTATAAAAATATTTTACGTATAACAGGAGGTGATCCTGAAGGAAAAGTATCACTTTTACTTAGCTTTGCTGGTTCACCGCGTGATATTGCTGATCCATGGTATACAGGTAATTTTGATAAAACATATGAGGATATATGTGAAGGATGTGAAGCTTTACTGCATAGCTTGTTACTTGATAATAAACTTTAAAAAAATGGTCGTTTTTGCAATTGTTTATATAAAATAGTGTGATATAATAAAATAAGTATAAAGCTGTTATAAAAATAAAACCTGTTAAGTATATACTGGTTATTTGTATTTATTGTTTTCAGGTATTAAATACTTGCTTATAACTTCAGTAGTGAAGTTAAATAACTTATATTAAAATTTATATAAAGAAAGAGAGGCCTAGATGAAAGATATTATAATTAAAAAATTTGCAGAAGTTTTTGGTGATGCAAAGGGTGCAGAAGCATTTTTTGCGCCAGGGCGTGTTAATCTTATAGGTGAGCATACTGACTATAATGGTGGACATGTATTTCCATGTGCACTTACAATAGGCACTTATGCTGTTGCACGCAAAAGAAAGGACAGGAAACTTTGTTTTTATTCTATGAATTTTGAACACCTTGGAATAATAGAATCAAGCCTTGATGATTTAAAACCATCTAAAGAAGCAGGATGGACTAATTACCCAAAAGGGGTTATATGGGCTTTTAATGAAAAGGGCTATAAAGTTAATTGCGGGTTTGATATACTTTTAAATGGAAATATTCCAAATGGTTCAGGGCTGTCATCATCAGCTTCTGTAGAAGTAGTAACAGGCTATATACTTAGTGAAACACTTGGGCTTAATGTTCCAAACCAGGAACTTGCAATTATTGGCCAGTTTTCAGAGAATAATTTTAATGGTGTTAATTGTGGGATTATGGACCAGTTTGCTATTGCAATGGGAAAGAAAGATAATGCAATTTTCCTTGACACTTCGGATTTATCATTTGAATATGCACCAATAAAACTTGACGGGGCCAAAATTGTTATTTCATGCAGCAATAAAAAGCGTGGCTTAGGTGATTCTAAATATAATGAAAGACGTGCAGAATGTGAAGAAGCATTAAAAGAAATACAGTCTGGCATGGGCATTAATACACTTGGAGATCTTAACGAAGAACAGTTTGATAAAGTCCAGATGGCAATTAAAGATGAAGACCGCAGAAAACGTGCAAAACATGCTGTATATGAGAACCAGAGGACAATTAAGGCTGTAAGTGCACTTAAAAATAATGATATAGAATTATTTGGAAAACTTATGAATGAATCACATGTTTCACTCCGTGATGATTATGAAGTTACAGGTGTAGAACTTGATACACTTGTAGAAGAAGCATGGAAAATTGATGGTGTTATAGGTTCAAGAATGACTGGTGCAGGTTTTGGAGGCTGTACAGTAAGTATTGTGAAAGATGAAGCAGTAGATACATTTATTGATAAAGTTGGCAAAGCTTATAAAGATAAAATTGGCTATGCTGCGGATTTTTATGTAGTTGAAATTGGCCAGGGTCCTTGCAGGCTGTAAAAATCCAACACTATAAAACCAGTCATTTCAAATTATATCTTCAATCCACATTTAAGCAATTAAGTGCTGTAACCAATCATATACCAACGGCCTGCACACTGGCAAAACAGCCTTATTGCTGCTTTGTGGTCTTTTAGCAGAGGTTTAAAAAGCGGTGGCAAGGCTGGTTTTTAAGTGGACAGGTATATCTTTAAGGTGCGGCAGAACGTGCCTGGAAATTTGTTTTTACAGGGTAGAATAAAATATCCTGCATAGCTATTTCCAGGCATGTTTTGTTTTTTATGTAATATCACATATTCCAGGCAGTTAATATCTATGCCATTACCAAAATATATTAAAACTAAAACCAGTAAAATAATATATATGGTTTTTCAACTTAATACCATGCTGCGCCTTTTGCAGCACAAATAGCAAGCTGGAGTGTAATAATTATTAGATAGCATTTTTTACTGGTTTAAAATTGTTTTTCAACCTGGCCTCCTTTTATAAATAGGCGTAAATTATAATATTGATAGCAGTTGATGATTGTGTTACAATATAGTTAATATTAACTAATGTGTTATATTTATTTAAAACCATGCAGGCATTTTATATGGTTCTCTATATGCTGCAAAAGTGTGGCATGGATATGGACTGGGGGAAACTTTGTATGGATTGTAACTATGACTTTTGTATGGCTTCAGCTTTAGTTTTGCTATTGCTTGTTATATACAACTGTTATGTAGTACGGAAATGGAGGTTTGCAAGAAAAATATACTTACTTTTAATTATATTGTCACTGGGGTGCTGCATAACAGATATTTTCTCAGGAATGGTACTTATGAGGAGGTTTAAGGATAACATATTTTTAAATTATGCAGGGGAAATTCTTTATTTTTCCATACAATGCGCAATTCCATGCTGCTATTTTGTTTATATAACTTCTATATGCAAGAAAAGCCCGCTTATAAATAAAAAAACAGCTATATTGCTTATACCTGGAATAGCTGCACAGATTCTTATATATACAACTTTTTTTACAAAATGGATATTTACATATAACAAAGATGGATACAGAAGAGGCTCATATATGTGGATCCTTATAATAGTATCAGCATTTTATCTTATTTTAGGTTTATGTGCAGTTTTAGGTGAAAAGAAAAGTATTGGAAAAAGATACAAGACAGTATCAGTTATATTTATTGTAATTCCTGCCTGCGCTGTTTTTATACAGGCAATATATGCAGATCTGGTTCTTGCAAGTTCTTCGTCTGCACTTAGCTGCCTTTTAATGCAGTTTATATTGCAGACACCACAAATGATATATGAAGTAAATGAAAAAGAAATAGAAGCAAGACGTACAGCAGAAGAGGCAAACCGTGCAAAAAGTACATTTCTTGCAAATATGTCACATGAAATAAGAACTCCTATGAACGCTATATGCGGCATGGCTGATATGCTTGAAAGAAGCAATATTCTGCCACATGAAATGGAATATGTACAGACTATACAAGTAGCAGCTAAAAATTTACTTGGCATTATAAATAATATACTTGATTTCTCAAAAATTGATGCAGGAAAAGTTGTTCTATGCATGGAGGATTACCGGATAGATGAAATGTTAAGGGGTGTTGAAAATATTATAGCATCAAGGGCCTATGGAAAAAATATAAGATTTGAAATAGATATAAAACCAGATATTCCGTTATATTTAAGTGGTGATAAAACAAAGATACACCAGATACTTATTAATATACTTGGCAATGCTGTAAAATTTACAGAACATGGAAAAGTAAAACTATATATTGGCTGGGAAATGCTTTCTGGAAATAAAGTTAAGCTTTTGTTTGAAGTGAAAGATACAGGGATAGGGATCAGGAAAGAAGACCTGCCTAAACTTTTTAGCCAGTTCAGCCAGGTTGGTACTATACATAACAGCATGGAAAAAGGAACAGGGCTAGGACTTGCACTTTCAAGGGGGCTTGCCAGGCATATGGGCGGTGATATAACTGTTAAAAGTGAATATGGATCTGGCAGCACTTTTACAATTAATATAGAACAGGATATTGTAAACCACCCAGATAATAATAAAACACCACTTGATGATTATATAGTTTTTGTATATGAAAAAGATTATAATGACAGGCAGGATATTTTGCATATCCTTGACCAGATAAAAGTTAAAAATGAATTTATAGAAGAGTTTAGTAAATTAGATTATTATTTATCTGGAAAATACAAACAGGCAAAGAAAATTTTTCTGTATAATTATGAACAGCTCCAGGCAGCAGATATAAAATTACCCGCAGATGTAACCTCTGTAGCACTATTAGAATACTTTGCTGTTATTAAAAAAGGTGATATGATTTATAATTATATAAAGAAACCCTTTGATATATTTAAAATTTATGATGCATTATTTAATAATAATCCGCATTATTTTAAAAAATGGGACAGGAACAATATTATTGTAAGCGGCGCACGGGCTGCTATAGTTGATGATAACAGAGTAAACCTGAAAGTGGCTGTTACACAGCTTATGGAATGGAAAGTACTGGCAGAAACATTTACAAGCGGACAGGCATTTTTAAAAGCATTAGAAAAGGGAAGGAAATATGATATAATTTTTATGGATCATATTATGCCAGATATGGATGGCATTGAAACAACTATTAAAATAAGGTCAATGAATGGGGATTATTTTAAAAGTGTACCTGTAATAGCACTTACTGCCAATGCTGTAGAAGGCGTTATGGAAGAATATAAAAAGGCAGGAATGGATGATTGTATTTTTAAGCCGTTCAGCCTGGAACAGATTGAAGAAAAACTTGCAAAATATCTTCCAGAGGAAAAAGTAAAATTTAAAAACAGCAATAATGGATTTTAGCCAGGGAATGAGAGGAAAAATATGAAACGTGTAGTAGTAACTGGAATGGGTCTTATTACACCTATAGGCAACAGCATAAAAGAATTTTGGAAAAGTATACACGAAGGAAAAGTTGGCATAGGGCCAATAAGGAATTTTGATACAACTGTTTATAAAGCAAAACTTTCAGCAGAGGTTACAGATTTTGACCCTAAAGATTATATTCCTGCCAAAGATGCAAAAAGAATGGACAGGTTCAGCCAGTTTGCAGTTGCAGCAGCAATACAGGCTGTAAATGATGCAGGAATTGATATGGAACAGGAAGATAAATACAGGGCAGGGGTATCCATTGGTTCAGGGACAGGAAGCCTTATGGGGATAGAACGGGAATATGATAAACTTCTTGCAAAAGGCCCTGGACGCATACACCCGCTTACTGCACCTATGGTATTAGGTAATATGGCGGCTGCAAATGTTGCAATAACTTTTGGCTGTAGGGGTAAATGCCTTGATATTGTGACAGCATGTGCAACAGGTACTAATTCAATAGGTGAAGCATTCAGGTCAATCCAGCATGGAGAGGCAGATATTATACTGGCAGGCGGGGTTGACAGTTCTGTAAGTAAGTTTGGTGTTGCTACTTTCCAGGCACTTACTGCACTTTCCTCTTCAGAAGATCCTTTGCAGGCTTCTATTCCGTTTGACAGGAAAAGAGATGGGTTTGTTACAGGTGAAGGTGCAGGAGTCCTTGTACTTGAGGAACTGGAACATGCACTTGCAAGAAATGCACATATATATGCAGAAATAGGGGGTTATGGTGCAACATGTGATGCAAGCCACCTTACAGCCCCTCTTGAAGATGGTTCAGGTGCTGCCATGGCTATGAAACTTGCAATGGAAGATGCCAGTCTTTCACCCGCAGACATAGATTATATAAATGCACATGGCACAAGCACCCCTATGAATGATAAGCTGGAAACAAAGGCTATAAAACTTGCTTTTGGTGATTATGCATATAAAGTTAAAATAAACTCAACTAAATCAATGATAGGGCACTTATTTGGAGCTGGAGGGGCTGTTGAACTTATAACATGTATTTTATCTATAAATGAAGGTTATATCCATCATACAGCAGGGTTAATTGATGATGACCCTGAATGTGACCTTGACTATACTAAGGGAAAAGGGGTATATATGCCAGTTAATGCCGCTATTAGCAATTCCCTTGGATTTGGGGGACATAATGCAACAGTTCTTGTTAAAAAATACTGATTTTATTCCAGAAGGGAGTGATGGTTATGGAAAACAGGGAAAAAGATATAATAGCAGAAAAAGAATTATTAAGTATTTCACAAAAGGAATTTATGACATTAATGAATTCTTCTGAATGTGCTATGTTTATTGCAAAATCTGGTTCCGAAATAGAACTGCTTTATGCTAATGATAAATTTTATTCTATGTTACAATATACGAAAGAGGAATATACTGAAAAGTTTGGAAATAATGTTATGGCAACAGTGCTTAATGAAGAAAAGCAGAAATTGCGTAACCTTATAGCACGCCAGGCTGCTGCCGGAGGAACTTTAAAACTTGAATACAGGGCTGTAAAAAAAGATGGTTCTATTGCATGGCTTTCATTATCTGCCCAGGCTATCGTTAAGGATAACCAGCTTATATATTATAGTTCCTGCCTTGATGTAACTAAAAGCAAAAAAACTATAGACGATATATATAATGCAAAACGTGAGATAGATGTTATGGCTAATAGTATACCAGGTGGTGTGATAAAAGCCAGAATGTCTGACTATAAATTAATATATGCTAATGATGGCTATTTTTTGCTTACAGGATATTCACGTGCAGAATTTTCCATGAAATTTGGAAATTATTGTGATACTGTAATATATCCTGATGATGCAGAAAAAGTTATAAAATACTTAAAGGTAACATTAGAGAACAACGGGCTTTTAGGGTTTGAATGCCGTATATCTGCTAAAAATGGTTCTGTAAAATGGGTATATGTAAGTGGCAGAAGGGTTGATGATGATAATGGACAGCCAGTTTACTTATGTGTTTTAACAGATATTACTGATAAAAAGAAATTTGAGGCGGAAGTTGAGGATAATATAAAAAGATCAGAAGTTATTTTAAACTTTTTAAATGCTATTATGTGGACATATGATATAGATACATGTACACTTAACAGAAGCGGGAATTTTGAAATTACATATTCACAGGAGAGAAAGCTTGGCAGTAATGAAGAGATTAAAAACCTTGCCAATATAATACACCCGGATGATATAAAAAGGGTTAAAGAACATTTTAATGAGAGGGTAAATAATAAAGGACAGTCACAGGGCATATACCGTATAAGGAACAGCAAAGGTATTTTCCAGGATACAGAAATAAGTGCTATTTCTGTTTGTGGCAGTAATGGCAAACCATATAAAATTTATGGAATGACAAGGGTTATAGATGGTATTAATACAGATACAAAGGCAATAAAAGAAAATACTGGAAGCAGGCTGGTGTCATTAGCAAGGGCTGCCAGGGCAAAAGCGGAAGATAATATAACAGGCCTTATGCCATACTCAGCGTTTTTAAGCAAAGCAGATAAAATCCTGAAAAAAAGGGAAGAAAAAGAACATTATGCAATATTATGCGCAGATATAAATGAATTTTTAAAATTCAGCCATCATTATGGTTTCTCTATAAGTAACCAGATTTTAAAAATATTTTCAAAGGTGCTTTTAGAAAATATTGCTAAAGATGGAATATGTTCACGTGTTGACGGGGATTATTTTGTAGTAATGTTCCAGTATGCAAACCATAAGGAGCTTATGAAACTTATGTCGTCCATGGTACGTACAAAAGAGGAATTTGACCAGAAAAGCGGTGGTATACGTTTTGGCACTACAACAGGAATATACCTTGTACAGCCTGATGATGAAGACCTTGAGGATATGCTCGAAAAGGCAGATGTTGCAAGAAGAAGCATAAAAGGGCTTATGGGTAACCATTATGCCATATATACAGAAGATTTAAAGAAAGATAAGTCTAAAGAGGAAGAAATTATAGACCAGATTTATAATTCAATGAGGACAAGAAGCATAGATGTCTGCTTTATGCCAAGGATATACAAAAATAAGGAAAATGTTATAGGGTGTAAAGCAATACCAAGGGTTATATTAGATGACGGGCAGTATATTGAATCTGTAAGGCTTCTGAAATATGTTGAACGTGGCGGGAAACTTAATGAATTTGCTTTTATAACTTTGTCTTCAGTATGCGCAAATATGGGCGCATGGAAAAAACAGGGTAATAAAACTGTTCCGCTTTCAATAGAAATTACTGCAAGTGAACTTTCAATACAAAATGCGGTCGATATAATAGATGATATAGTTGTAAGAAAGAACAGCATTGAACCACATGATATTATTTTTGAAATACATGAAAGGTATTTTGCAGAAGGTACTACTGTTTTTGATATGAATGTACAGGCGCTTTGCAAAAAAGGATACCAGGTTGTTGTAAGCCGTTTTGGTTCTGATTATACAGCGGTAAATGCAATCAGGAGGCTTCCTGTTACTGGAATTAAATTCCATGGAGGCTTTTTTAACGAAAATATGAATAACAAGCGTGAAAAGATTATTTTCCGTAAAATTACAGATATGGCAAAAGAACTTGGACTTTCAGTTACATGTGGGGGTATACAGTCAAAGATGCAGGAGGATTTTGCAAAAGAAATAGGCTGTGAAGTTTTTGAGGGTGAAATGTATTATGGAAAAGTAAGGCATAATGTATTTGAAAAATGCTTTTTATCAGATTAAATAAAGGAGGATTATTATTAATGCCAAAATATTTTAAGAAACTTTTTTTAGTTGTACTGGCAGTAATTATATCAGCAGCAGCTATAGCACCTTCTGCTACAAATGCTGCCATAAGGCCAGCAAGACCATCGTTTAAGGTGGTTAAGAGGGCAAAGAAATCAGTAAAACTTAAAATAAATAAAACAAAAAATGCAACTGGATACCAGATATTTATTTCAAATTCAAGGAATGGAAAATATAAGCAGACGGCCGCTTCAAGAATACGCACTGTAAAAATTACGAAACTGAAGAAAAATAAAGTATATTATATTAAAGTAAGGGCATTTAAAACTGTTGGGTACCATATAACATTTGGCAGGTTTTCTAAAGCTGTTAAAATAGATAAGTATGGTAAAAAGCCAAAACCAGAAAAACCTTCATCTGGTACTGATGAAACACCTTCACCAGAAGTACCTTCAGGGCCTGCTATAACTTATGAGCCATCTCCAGAAGAAACAGGAAACCCTTCTACACAAGGGGCACTTGCAATATAACGCCAATATGTGTAAAATATACCAGATAAGGAATAAAAACAGCCTGATGAAAGGAGAAACCAGATGTTAGATATTAAATTTCTGAGGGAAAACCCAGATATAGTTAAACAGAATATTAAAAACAAGTTCCAGGAAGAGAAACTTCCATTAGTAGATGAAGTTATAGAGCTTGATGAAAAAGCACGTAAAGCACAACAGGAAGCAGATAACCTTAGGGCATCAAGAAAGAAAATTTCTAAAGAAATAGGTGCACTTATGGCACAGGGTAAAAAGGAAGAGGCAGATGCTAAAAAAGAAGAGGTAAGTAAAAATGCTAAACGCCTTGAAGAACTTTCTAACCAGGAAAAAGAACTTCAGGAAAAAGTCAAAAAAATAATGATGGTTATTCCTAATATTATTGACAAAAGTGTTCCTATTGGAAAAGATGACAGTGAAAATGTTGAGATTGAGAAGTTCGGGGAACCTGTAGTGCCTGCATTTGAAATTCCATACCATACTGAAATAATGGAAAAGTTTAATGGCATAGATATAGATGCAGCAGGTAAGGTAGCAGGTAATGGTTTTTATTACCTTATGGGTGATATTGCAAGGCTTCATTCAGCTATAATATCATATGCAAGGGACTTTATGATTGATAAAGGGTTTACGTACTGTATACCTCCTTTTATGATAAGAAGCAATGTAGTAACAGGTGTTATGAGTTTTGCTGAAATGGACTCAATGATGTATAAAATTGAAGGTGAAGACTTGTATCTTATTGGTACAAGTGAGCATTCAATGATAGGAAAGTTTATTGATACAATTACAGATGAAAAGGAACTGCCAAAAACATTAACAAGTTATTCACCATGTTTCCGCAAAGAAAAAGGTGCACATGGAATTGAAGAAAGAGGTGTTTACCGCATACACCAGTTTGAAAAACAGGAAATGATTGTTGTATGCAGACCGGAAGAAAGCCCTGTGTGGTTTGAAAAACTCTGGAAAAACACTGTAGGATTATTTAGTTCACTTGATATACCAGTGCGTACACTGGAATGTTGTTCAGGTGATCTGGCTGACCTTAAGGTTAAGTCAATAGATGTTGAGGCATGGTCACCAAGACAGAAGAAATATTTTGAGGTGGGAAGCTGTTCAAATCTTGGTGATGCACAGGCAAGACGTTTACAGATACGTATAAGGAAGGAAGATGGCAGCAAATATTTTGCACATACTCTAAATAATACAGTAGTTGCGCCTCCGCGTATGCTTATTGCCTTCCTTGAAAATAATCTTATGGAAGATGGCAATGTGCATATACCAGAAGTTTTAAGGCCTTATATGGGTGGCAAGGAGTTTTTAGGCCAGTAAAATTATTAAGGCTGCCATATCCATAATCCTTTAAAAAATTATTTTATATGGAGTGGAGGGATAACTTATGAAATTAAAACGGGATGATGAGGATATACGCTCTGATAGAAGGGAATGTCCACAATGTGGACGCTACCTGAATAAAGATTATCATGAAGAATTATGTCCTAAGTGCATGGAAATGAATCTTTTTTCACAAGTAAGAGATTATATCCGTTCAAAAGATGTAAGGGAAATGGATGTAGCCAGGCATTTTAATATTCCTGTTACTAAAGTAAGATCATGGATAAGGGAAGGCAAAATAGTATATAAAACATCAGATGGCAGGACAATATCAGGCGTTTACTGCCAGATGTGTGGCAAAAAAATAGAATTTGGTACTGTCTGTTCTGAATGCCGCAAGTTGCAGCAGTTACAGGTTGTATCAAAACATTATGGTGAAATGAAAGCAGATGAAATGCACTTTCTTGGCAACAGAGGAGAGGAAAAAGATAAGAAATAAAATAAAGGGGCTGCCGCATTAAGAAAACACTTAGTGCGGCAGCTTTTTATTATGAGTAATAATATATAAGAAGCTGGACTACACGGCTGTAGCTTTTTATTCCGTCTTTAATGCCATTTAACTTAAGGTTTCCATCTAACAGTTTATTAGAAATTGTTTCAACAGTTTCAGTATTAAATGGTGAAGTTTTATTAACTTTTTCCCATGCATCTTGTGTTAAAAATATATTGTCAGCAGCAACTTCTTCTGTAACAAGTGTACGCATGTTCCATTCTTTTTCACTGGCATTTTTTCTGAAATCATTTGACACATAATTCAGGACATTTAAATAGCCGCTGTACTGGAAAAACAGGTTATCAGATGTGGTGCATGCCATAAATGCAATAAAATTAGCTTCATCTTCATATATATAGCCTTTTAGGTGTGCAAGTTCATGGCATATTGTAAAAGGCATATTTGTTATGTACATATCAGTATTATAATTGGCTTCTAGTGTAAACGGGAAAAATATTCCTGATAAATACTGCTGGCTCATAATATTTGAAAATAGTATTTTTTTAGGCTGTGGATAATATCCTGAAAGGCTTGGATATTTTTTGCCAAGCCTTTCCATGCTTTTTATACATTCAGAGTGTAAACTGCTGGTTTCATTAAAAATAATTTCCCCATTGCTGCCACGTTCAAACTTTGTAGAAAGAAAGTTAAGTTTTTCTACAATATGTTCACGTAAATTGTATAATTCTTCAAAACCATATTTATTTTCTTCTGTTGTATCTATATATTTTGATGTAAAAGAAGAGGCATGGTAAAGTATAAAACAGTTTAATGTCTGTATTAATAAAACACAAATTAAAATCCAGCTAATTACATTCCAGTATTTACGCCTTAGAAGTTTTAGTTTTTCTTTTTTAAAAAATCCAAGAATAAATATAATTACTCCCAGGGCAAGAAGGACAATGCCAAGTATTATAAGTTTTTCACCTACAGATACAGGAAAAATGCTTATAAACCGGCTGTATGTGTTAATCCATAAAGGCAGGATATTGGTAATATACCAGTCAGAAAATGTATTGCTGTTCCAGGATAAAATATTAAGAAATACAGCAAATGTAACCAATGCCAGTTTTATTACCAGTAGTTTTTGGCTTGTTTTGTTTTTTAGTTCTATAGTATTTTTTTTATCTGTATTATGTAAATTTATATGTATACCCATAAAATAACCTTATCCCTTGTTTGTATATTTTAAATAATTTTATTATAAATATGTGGTAATTTAATGTTAAAAAACCAGAAAATAAATACTTAAAACACACAGGCCATAAAGCCTGTGTGCCATTAAAACAATGCAAAAACCAGAAGTTTACAGTTATTTATTAGCAGTTCTTTTTATCAATCTGTGAATTAAATGCGTAGAAGTTTTTGCTGTTAAGGTCATCCTGTACACGGCGCAGGGTTTCACCAAAACGCTGGAAGTGCACTACTTCACGTTCCCTTAAGAAACGTATAGGATCTGCGATTTCAGGGTCTTTTATTAACCTGAGTATGTTATCATATGTGCTTCTTGCTTTCTGTTCTGCTGCCATATCTTCATATAAATCGGTGATAGTATCACCTTTACTCTGGAATTCACATGCATTAAACGGGATACCGGCTGCTGCTGTTGGCCATATTGCAAGAGTATGGTCAACATAATATTTATCAAAACCAGATGCTTTTATTTCTTCAGGAGTAAGGTCTTTAGTAAGCTGGCGTACAATGGTTGCAACCATTTCAAGATGTGCAAGTTCTTCTGTACCTATATCTGTAAGTGTCCCAATTGCTTTTCTGTTTTCCATGCTGTATCTTTGTGAAAGATAACGCATTGAAGCGCTCATTTCACCATCAGGGCCGCCATACTGGCTAATAATTATCTGGGCTGCTTTTGCGTTTGGCTTGGTAATATTTACAGGATATTGCAGCCTTCTTTCATAATTCCACATACATTAATCTCCTTTCTATTCCCAAGGCCAAGGTTCTTTAACCCATTCCCAGTAACATGAATTGTCTACATTGTCATTTAAGAGAGGCCCATATTTATGGGTGTATTCATTAAGTGACTCTTTACGTGCTTTTTTAAGTTCCTGGTAATATGCAAGTGCATCTTTATCACATGGATGTGTATCAAGAAAAAGAACTATTTCATCAATGGCAAAACTTACCTGTGAAATATAGAGAAGAAGTTTGTTTTTGTCCTTGTTCATTGCGCGCCCCCCTGTCCTTTAAAATATCCACGTGGAATACATCCATAAAATGGCAGGTCAAGCGGAGGAAAAATTGTTCCACGTTCCAGCCCCTTGCATAAATCATAAACTTTGCACCATTGCTGCCAGGGAACATAACCTATTGCTAATGCCATGCCTTTTAATGGGTCATTATATAAACTGGAATCTGCATCACAATTTGGATTACAGCCACAAGAAGGCTTATTGACTCCACATTCATGGTTACAGCCACAAGAAGGTTTATTGACTCCACATTCATGGTTACAGCCACAAGAAGGTTTATTGACTCCACATTCATGGTTACAGCCACAAGAAGGTTTATTATTTCCACATTCCGGATTATGTCCACAACCAGGTTTATTATTTCCACATTCTGGATTATGTCCACAACCAGGCTTATTATTTCCACATTCTGGATTATGTCCACAACCAGGTTTATTGTTTCCACATTCCATTCTGTAATTTGGATTACAGCCACAATTATTACTATTCTGGTTAAAATTGTAATTCATTTTACAGCCGCCGTCGTTTGGACGCCTTAAATTCATATTATTCATAAGAGATATCCTTTCAGTTAAAATTGACGGGAATTATTTTCCGTACTAATTAATATATATGTAGTTTCAGGATAATTGTTACTTTTTAGTATATATAAGATATTTTTTAACCTTGTCTGTATGATTTTTAAATAACAGCAGGTTTTTAGATATATTTTATTGTTACCTGGTGTCTGTCAGGGAATCTCTTTGCCTTTAAGGAAAAAGACGCTGTTAAAGGAAGGGCTGCCGCATTAAGAAAATACTATACAATATATAGAAAATTATCTTTTACTAAAATACTATATCTTGTATTTTTATTCCTAGTGCAACAGCCTTAAAACTGGGCTTGCCCGGTTTGTTCTCTGAAAATTTATTTTATTTAATAGAACTTAGAATTTTTTAATTAAAACTTTACTATTAACTCCTGATTTTTTAAGAGCCTTTTTATAATATGCAAGTTTTTTTGCTGGTACTTTAATAACTGCATCAGGTGCAATGCCTTTAAATGCCTTACTGCCTATAGAATTAATGTTTAAAGATTTAATTGTAATATTTTTTAACTTTTTGCAGTTAAGGAATACAGATGAACCAATTTTTTGTATATTTGTTGAAATAGTAATTTTTTTAATTGATTTGTTGTTTTTAAAGGCGTTTGCGGAAATCGAGATTACTTTATATGTAATTCCGTCTGCTTTTACTTTAGAAGGAATATTTATACTTTTTGACTTTTTACCGGTTGGTTTTACATATTCAACTGTGCTTCCGGCTTTTATAACTTTATATATGGCATTTTTTATAGTTAATTCTGTTCCATTAACAGGAAGTTTATTAGTATTATTTGGCGTAGTATCTTTTGAAAGATTTATTGTTACAGGATTAGCTATAGCATTATCACCATAAACTTGTTTATAACCTTTTCTATACATGGAAGCTAATTTGTCATACATTTTAGAATAAAGTTCTGCTCTAAATGTTGAATTAGAAGCATTAAATCCGCATCCTGTTAAGTCCATATCTGAAATTTCGAGTCCAAGCGGGCTTGTAGTTCTTTTCTCATATCCTTCTGATGCAGAACCTGTATTATTATAATTTAAACGGTTTCCATTTTGCCCTTTTGTAATTATAAAGCTTGTACTGTTAAATATTTTGCCTGTTCCAAGCCAGTTATCCCCATTCCAATATTCAGATTTGTTATCAGGTGTATATTCTGTGATGCCAGGGATTTTGCTACCGCCTGTAAAGTTGCCATTTTCATCAAAATTATCAGTACTAAGAGGGTTAAAAGTTTCTCCAGGTGCAACATAAATACCATCACCACCTAAAAGATTACATGTAATGGCAGCCATACTATCCCTGTCAGTGTATGAACCTATTCTTGTTGCACGATACCATGGATTACCTGTGGTGGCAGTCGGATGAAGGAATAATACACAACCCATTGCCGCATAATATCTGCCAATCTCAGGATAAAAATGTCCATCACGGCATATATCAATACCAGCAGGTCCCCATTTTGTTTCAATTATTTTTGGTGTTGAACCACAAACAGACCATTCTGTTTCAAGACCAGCTCTATGAATTTTCTGATATGAGTCAATTTTTCCGTCAGGATAGAGAATTGCAGCAGAGTTATATACTTTTTCTACCCCATTTTCATACATTGCACCATCCTTGTCTTTTTCAGTCATTCCAAAAATAATATACATATTGTACTTTTTTGCATATTCTGACAGTTCTTCTGTTGTATTGCCAGGAATTGTTTCAGCAGTAGCAACCTGCATGGATACGCCATATTTTTTATAGAATGGATCCTGCTCTGGCTCAATCCATCCATAACCAGTTAAAACTGTTTCAGGAAATACCAGAATATTAACACCTTTTTCTCCAGCTTCCTTAATGTATTCTAGCATTTTAGCTTTTGTTTTAGCCTTGTTGCCCCAGTAACCTGTCATATTTACGGTTGCAGCCTTTAATCCATTTGTTTTAGCAGGACTATAGGAAATTGATCCTCCTGATGCTGCCTGCTTTTTGGCCAGTTCCTTATATAATGATGTGTAGAGTCCAGGATTAAAATCAGCATTTGTACATGTAGAGCCTGTAGTGGCAATCAGGGCTGTGCTGTTTGTAAGCAGCCCTTCTTTACTTGTTATAATTGATGCATCTATAGTTATTTTGCCATCAGAATCTTTTTCCCCGGCAAAATATTTAGCACCATTAAAACTTCCCTGCATGATAACACTTCCGCCTGGAAATTTGTCACTTCCATCAGGCATATTGACACCAGTTATATTAGAGCTTAAAATAGTGTAGCCGTCACGGGAAGCGATGCTTTCCAGACGCAGCTTATAGTATTCCTGCCAGCCGTTCATATTGCCAAGACTCCAGCCGCCTCCGGAAGCAGTAGGATTTATAAGAACATTGCAGCCCTGTGCCGCATAATATCTTTCTAATTCTGGTGTGGAGTATGTATCAAAACAAATACTGATTCCAAGTTTTCCATATTCTTCAGTATCAATAATTACAGGAGTATCACCAGCTACACACCAATCCCCCTCTACAGGGGTGATTTTCTGGTATGCTGTAACATCACCATCAGGTGAACATATAAATGCAGAATTATAAGCATGTTTTGAATCATTTTCTATTGTTTGTGTGGAGCCATATATAATCCACATATCATATTCATCAGAAATCTTAGCAAAATTCTTTTGTGTAGGTCCGTCAAGCGGTTCTGCGCTTTCAACAGCCCATTTATAACTTTCAGAGTCAGGATTGCTTGAAGAAACATAGCCTGTAACACACATTTCTGGAAATAGAAGAACTTTTACTCCTTTTTTGTGGGCATCATCAATATAGTCTTCCATGCGTTCAGTATTTGCCTCTTTATCACCCCATTTTGGAGTAAAATTGACTACACCAAGTTCATTTGCTTCAAATTCAGTAGTTATTTGGGGCTGTGGGAGTCTTTCACTTCTAGTAATTTCTCCTGATGCAGCAAAGGCTTTTATTGGAGAAAAGGATGTTGCAATAATTGCAGATGTTACACTAAAAGCAATTATATTTTTTGCAGAGTATCTATTTATAAAATAAGTTTTACTCATAATAATCCTCCATTCCGCCGCCTTTTAGCTGGCGGCATAAATAGTAACAAATTTTTATGTGGGGTAGAATATGCGCATATTCATGTAGAAAAGAAAAAAGGAGACGTACAACACATGTACGACTCCTTTGTCTTACAAATTCTTTTCATGTGCCTAATAGTAACATAACAAATTTTTATTGTCAACATATTTTAATTTTAGATTTTCAAATTTTTTCTGTTAGCCAGTTTTATTCCAAAATAAAAAATATAAAAACAATTCACTAATGTTATAATTAAATAATAGTAAAATAATAAAATATTTGATTTTATAAAATTACGAAACTCAAATGTATTGCTGTATTGACAAAACCACATAATACATCTATACTTTTTAATAAATTTATCTGGGGAGCTTTAAAGCTGAGAGGGATAAAATCCGACCCATTGACCTGATACGGTTAGTACCGTCGTAGGAAGATGACAGGCTTAATTATATTTTTTTACATATGTTTAAAAGGCAAATGTTTTTCCTGGCAGGGCAGATTGCGGATATCTGCCTGGTTTATAATTACAGCACCCTGGATATATTTTCTGTTATTATATCTAGGGTGTTTGTTTTAGTAATTAAATAAAATATATTAAATATAAATAATATTAGATATATTTGTACAAGTAATTTTATTAAAATAATAGCTGGCAATACGGATATCCGCCTAAATAAATTAATATAAAAGGAGAGTGTACTATATGGAATATTCTACACAGATGGAAGCAGCAAGAAAGGGTATTATTACAAAGGAACTAGCTTATGTAGCAGAGAGTGAAGATATGAAAGAGCAGGAACTTATGGAGCTTGTAGCATGTGGAAAGGCAATTATTCCTGCTAATAAACGCCATACATGTATTAAGCCAAGTGGCATTGGTAACCAGTTACGCACTAAGATTAATGTGAACCTTGGCACATCAAGGGACTGCATAGATCTTGAAATGGAGATGGAAAAGGTTAAAAGTGCTGTAAATCTTGGGGCAGAGGCTATTATGGATTTAAGTTCATTTGGTGATACACAGAAATTCAGGCGCAGGCTTACTAAAGAGTGCCCGGCTGTAATTGGTACTGTGCCTATATATGATGCAGTTGTATATTACCATAAAGCATTAAAAGAAATTACTGCAAGGGAGTGGATAGATGTTGTAAGGATGCATGCAGAAGATGGTGTAGATTTTATGACAATACACTGCGGAATTAATAAAGAAACAGCAGGCAGGTTTAAAAAGAATAAAAGACTGGCAAATATTGTGTCAAGAGGAGGTTCAATTATATTTGCGTGGATGGAAATGACAGGAATGGAGAACCCGTTCTATGAATATTATGATGAAATACTTGATATCTGCCGTGAATATGATGTAACAATGAGCCTTGGTGATGCGTGCCGTCCAGGCTGTTTAAAAGATGCTTCTGATATTTCCCAGATAGAAGAACTTATAACACTTGGTGAACTTACAAAACGTGCATGGGAAAAGGATGTGCAAGTAATGGTTGAAGGCCCTGGGCATATGCCTTTAGACCAGATAGCAGCAAATATGAAGATACAGCAGACAATATGTAATGGTGCGCCTTTCTATGTACTTGGACCGCTTGTTACTGATGTTGCACCAGGGTATGACCATATTACTGCTGCAATAGGAGGAGCCATAGCTGCTGCAAACGGGGCATCTTTCCTTTGCTATGTAACACCTGCTGAACATTTGCGCCTTCCTGATGTAGATGATGTTAAAGAAGGGATAATGGCCTCTAAAATTGCTGCACATGCCGCAGATATTGCAAAAGGCATTAAAGGTGCAAGGGACTGGGATGATGCTATGAGCATGGCAAGGAAAAAACTTGACTGGGAAGAAATGTTTAACATTTCAATAGATCCAGGTAAAGCAAGGGCTTACCGCGAATCTGCAAAACCTGGAAAAGAAGATACATGTTCTATGTGCGGGAATTTTTGTGCTGTTAAAAATATGAACCGTATACTTGATGGTGAAATTGTGTCAATTTATGATGAGTAAAATATATGCAAAGAATACAAAATACTGCCTGGAAATTATTACTTATTGTGTTATATAAAATATATGGGGAGAATAAACCAGGCTTTGACGGGAATGAGGGTTATTATGGAAAATAATAGTAAAGATTTAAGTAAACCAGGATTAATGCCTTGTATACGTAAAAAGGTATTAACTATAGCAGGTTCAGACTGTAGCGGGGGAGCAGGCATACAGGCTGATTTAAAAACAATGACAGCATATGGTATTTATGGAATGAGTGTTATTACTGCCATAACTGTACAGAATACAAAAGGGGTTTTAAAATCAGAGCCTGTACCCGCAGAAACTGTAGCAGAACAGATTGATGCAGTATGTACAGATATTATGCCTGATGCAGTTAAGACTGGTATGCTTTTTTCAGAGGAAATAATAGATGTAGTTTCACAGAAGATAAAAGAATATAACCTTAAAAATATAGTAGTTGACCCTGTATTTGTTTCAACAAGTGGAAGCCAGCTTTTAGAACCACAGGCGGCAGAAGCACTTAAGGAAAAACTGCTGCCGCTTGCAGTGCTTATTACACCCAATATACCTGAAGCACAGGCATTAACAGGAATTACTATAAATAATAAAAATGATATGCTGCTTGCAGCATCAGAACTTTGTAAAAAAAGTGGTACAAATGTGCTTATTAAAGGAGGGCATGGAACCGGGGGTGCTGATGATTTGTTGTACTGTACAGAGGAAACAGCCCTGGATTTTGCATGGGCAAGCCCTGGTGCCTGGGCTGGCTTTATAGAAAATGCAGGTGATATTATAAAAGTTGAGGGCAATGGAAGAAAGGCCTGGTTTATACATGAAAGGGTGGACACAAAGAACACACATGGTACAGGCTGTACACTTTCATCTGCAATAGCATGCGGCCTGGCATCTGGAAAGGATATTGCAGTATCAGCAGCACTGGCAAAAAGTTATTTAACAAATGCATTAAAAGCAGGGCTTTGTATAGGGCATGGGAACGGCCCTGCTGACCATTGCTGGAATATAAACAGGACTGGTACTAGCTGTATGTAAATACTTCATCGGCTGTTTTTTGTATTTCTTCCCAGTACGGGGAAGATTCTTTATCATACACAGCTACAACATGGCAGCCAGCACCTTTTGCAGAACGCACTGCAAAAATTGTGTCTTCATATACAGTGGTATTTTGCGGCAGTATATTGTATTTATTGCAGACAGCCTTATAAATCCCAGGAGTCCTTTTATCCATATTTAGTTCTGAGCTTGTATAAACTGCATCAAAGTAATTATATATACCAAGCCTTTTAAGGGCAGGAATTGCATATTCTTTTTCTGATGTGGTAAGAAGGCATATTGTATGCCCGTTTAAATATAATTCCTTTAACAGTTTATACATGCCAGGCTTTAATGGAATATTGTTTTCGTATTCATTACGTACAATGGAAATTACTTCTGAAATAATAAAGTTACTGTCCTTTTTTATGCCAAGGCTTATAAAATAATCTGCACATTCCTTAAGCGTAAGGGATGCTACTATCTGGTTAATATTGCCAGGGGGTGTTATATTATATGATTTAAGGTAATTATTGTCAAAGTCCCTCCAAAGCGGCATAGAATCAAGCAGTGTGCCATCCATGTCAAATATAAATAATTTTTTATCCATTTACAATCTCCTTGCTTAAATCTAACATTCTGGCAGTTGCAATGCCAATATTTTCCTGTGCAAAAAGTGCAGAAATAACAGCAACCCCATTAATGCCAAGACCTTTAAGTTCTTTAATATTTTCATGGTTAATGCCCCCGATTGCAACAACAGGAATTGAAATATTATCTGTTATTTCTTTAAGCGTGTTAAATTGCATTGGTATAGTGTCATGTTTTGTAGAAGTTGTAAAAACTGCACCTGCCCCGATATAATCTGCCCCTGCATTTTGTGCATCCAGTGCTTCATTCAGGTTATGCGCAGTCATGCCAATGATTTTATTGTCCCCCAAAAGCTTTCTTGCCTCTTGGTAACTGGCATCACCTTGTCCAATATGTACACCGTCAGCGCCAGCTTCCAGGGCAGCGTAAATATTATCATTAATAACAAAAGGCACTTTATACTTTGCAGCAATTTTTTTTATCTGTATTGCTTCTTTAACAAGTTCATCATAAGTCAAGTTTTTTTCACGCAACTGTAGAAAAGTTACACCATTTTTTAAAACTTCTTCAACTTGTGAAGCAAGAGTCCTGCCATTTAGCCATTTTCTGTCAGTAATGGCATATAAAAGCATATTTTCTTTATTAATTTTCATATCTTTCCTTTCTTTGCATATACTTGTAGAAATTTATAAAATTCAGTATAATAATACAATATGTAAATAATAGTGGTTTTTAAAACTTATGTCAATGGAAGGAGATTAGCATGGACAAAAATATACCATTACCAGGAAGTTTCTATAAGGATCCAGACGGGAATATATTACAGATAATATGTATTGCAAAGAATTATAAAGATAAAGGAATGGAAGTGGTTTACCAGAAAATGTCCCCGCCATTTGATATATGGGAAGAACCATTGGAAAGTTTTACGGGTGAGATATTTAATAATAAAAACTGGCAGAAGTACATGCCGTGCCAGGCTGGTACAACAGGCATAACAGCAAATGCTGGCATAACAGAAGGTAATAGTATACCTGCTAAGGAAGGCATAGTTACAGAAACAGAAGATGCATGTATAAGCAGCAATGTATTTAGAGAGGCATTGTTAAATGGAACTATAGACAGGAAAATTGCAGGGAAAATACCAGATAGTGAAATTGCAGAAAAAGGATTTATGGAAATGCTTGATGCAAGGACATACCATGAAAAATACATTATATTTACAAGCCTTAGGAAATACCTTGACAAGCGTTTATTAAATAATATTGCTGTAGCACTTGATATAGTACTGGAAGATGGAAGTGAAGAGGAACAATATGATTCAATACTGCACTGCTTACAGACATTTGAACATTATGAAACACAAAGGTTAAGGTAATATTGACATACGTATTAATAAGTGGTAAATTAAACATACTAAATACTTTATATTTTCCATACCCGTTTAATAAAATTGTTCCACAATGCCTTATAATATGGCAGGTTAAGGAATAATTTATAAAACAGGCATGGTATCTGGCATCAGGCATGGATAAATAATTGTTGACAGAATAGTTAGAAGGGGTTATTATAATTAAAATGAACTTATGTTCGGAAAGGATAAATAATATGGCGAAGACAGCAGTAACAACATCTAACGAAGATAATAAAATGAAGGCACTGGAGAATGCTATTGCACAGATAGAGAAAGCATATGGCAAGGGTGCAGTTATGAAACTTGGTGACAATGCACATCTTAATGTAGAAACATTCCCGTCAGGTTCGTTAGGGCTTGACCTTGCACTTGGTGTCGGTGGTGTGCCAAAAGGCAGGATTGTAGAAATATACGGCCCTGAATCTGGCGGCAAGACAACAGTAGCACTTCATATGGTAGCAGAGGTACAGAAAAACGGAGGTATTGCAGGTTTTATTGATGCGGAACATGCACTTGATCCCGTATATGCCAAAAGGATTGGCGTAGATATTGACAATTTATACATATCACAGCCAGATACCGGGGAACAGGCACTTGAGATTACTGAAACAATGGTGCGTTCAGGTGCTATAGATATTGTGATTGTTGACTCAGTTGCTGCCCTTGTACCAAAAGCAGAGATAGAAGGGGAGATGGGGGATAGCCATGTCGGTTTACAGGCAAGGCTTATGTCGCAGGCATTAAGGAAACTTACAGCAATTATTGGCAAGACAAGCTGTATAGTAATATTTATAAACCAGCTCCGTGAAAAAGTTGGTGTAATGTTTGGCAATCCAGAAACAACGACAGGAGGACGTGCATTAAAGTATTATTCTTCCATAAGGCTTGAAGTAAGGCGTGGTGAGCAAATTAAAAAGGACGGGGAAGTTATAGGAAACCGTACACGTATAAAAGTTGTCAAGAATAAAGTTGCACCACCATTCAGGGAAGCAGAAGTGGATATTATATATGGCGAAGGTATTTCAAGGGAAGGTGATATACTTGATCTTGCTGCCAACGAAAATATAGTTAATAAAAGCGGTGCATGGTATGCATATAATGGTTCAAAAATAGGGCAGGGAAGGGAAAATGCAAAGATTTACTTAAAAGAACATCCAGATGCCATGGCAGAGATTGAGCAGAAGGTACGTGACAAGTTTATAAAAAAGGATGATGAAGAAGAAAAGGAAGAAGATAAAAAGACAGATTTTTCTGGTGCAGGCATGGAAAGCATTAGTACCATGGAAACAGATGTTAGTATGCCTGCTATAGCAGAAAAGGAAGATGAAGAATAATGGACAGCGGGGAATTACTACGTGCCAGGGAAAAGGCCATGACACTGCTTAGTTATAATGACCGCACAGAATGGGAACTTATGGACAAGCTTTCTTGTGCAGGTTTTTCAGAAGAAGCAGTGAATGGCGCAATAGAATATGTAAAAAGTTTCCACTATATAGATGATGAAAGGTATGCAGTAAGGTTTGTGGATATATACCATAAATCAAGAAGTAAAAAAAGACTGTGGCAGGATTTAACTAAAAAACATGTACCAGAAGAATATATATCCATTGCCCTTGAATCTATAGAAGATGGTGACAGTGAAGCCATTAACAAAGAAATACAAAAGATATTAAAGGGCAGGGATTTAGAAGGACTGTCATATGAGGAAAGGCAAAAGATGGCTGCAAAACTTTACAGAAAAGGTTTTTTAGTAAGTGATATACGCAAAAAAGCAAGGCTGTAGGATATAAGGATAAACAATTTTTAAAGGCGGCTGCATTATGCATAACATATACTAAAGTTTTTGCATTATGCAGAAGCTTTTTATTTTGTGCCGTAAAATTAGCAATTTTTTATATTTTTATAAAAACAGGGAATAAATATCTTGAAAATGCTTCCATTACTTAATAGTGGTTTTCTGTTTAACGGGCTGCTGCCAGGCAGGGAAACATAGCATTAAATGTAATAATTGCATTACTTTTTATAATACATTTAGTAAATTGTTACTAAAAAGAATATGCCATAAGCTTGACATATTAGTGTAAAAAGTATAGAATTGATATGTTGTACTATGTGCAATGAATAAAAATAAGGAGGTGCTCCTGTTCGATGCCAATGGTTGTTAAAGTAATTATAGCCATTGTTGTTCTATTAGCTGCGGTTATTGCAACTGCGCTTGTTACCAAATCAGTTTCTATAAAGCAGTATAAAGAAGTAGAAGAAGCTAAGATTGGAAATGCAGATGAAAAGGCAAGAAGTATAATTGATGAAGCCTTAAGGACTGCAGAAACTAAAAAGCGTGAAGCACTGCTTGAGGCCAAGGAGGAAGCAATCCGTACCAAAAATGAGATTGAACATGAATCCAAGGAAAGAAGGGCAGAAATACAGCGGTATGAGAAGCGTGTATTATCGAAAGAGGAGATCCTGGATAAAAAGTCAGAGGCATTAGAGAAGAAAGAAGCTAAGTTAAACGTAAAAATTGCTGAATTAGATAAGCAGATGCAAGAAGTTGAAGTTATAAAAAGCAGTCATTTACAAGAACTTGAAAAAATCTCTGGCCTGACTACTGAACAAGCAAAGGAATATCTGTTAAAATCTGTTGAAGAAGACGTTAAACATGAAACTGCCGTTCTTATAAAAGAACTTGACAGAAAAGCAAAAGAAGAGGCTGACAAGAGGGCAAAAGATTATGTTGTTAATGCAATACAGCGTTGTGCTGCTGATCATGTTGCAGAAACCACAATTTCTGTTGTTCAGCTTCCAAATGATGAAATGAAGGGTAGGATTATCGGAAGAGAAGGCCGTAATATCAGGACTTTGGAAACTCTTACTGGTGTAAACCTTATTATTGATGATACACCAGAAGCGGTAGTTTTATCAGGTTTCGACGGGGTCAGAAGAGAAGTAGCAAGAATTGCTCTTGAAAAACTTATTGTTGATGGAAGAATTCATCCAGCTAGAATTGAGGAGATGGTTGAAAAGGCCCAGAAAGAAGTTGAGTCAATGATTCGTGAGGAGGGGGAGGCTGCTACTCTTGAAGTAGGGGTTCACGGTATAAATCCAGAACTTATTCGTTTGTTAGGAAGAATGAAATTTAGAACCAGCTATGGACAGAATGCATTAAAACATTCTATTGAAGTGGCCCATCTGGCAGGGCTTATTGCAGGTGAAATAGGCGTTGATGCCAGAATGGCTAAAAGGGCTGGTTTGTTGCATGATATTGGCAAATCAGTTGACCAGGAGATGGAAGGAACCCATGTCCAGATTGGGGCTGAACTCTGCCGCAAATATAAGGAGTCAGCAGTTGTTATTAACTCTGTAGAGGCCCATCATGGAGATGTAGAACCAGAAACACTGATTGCATGCATTGTACAGGCTGCTGACACTATTTCTGCAGCACGTCCAGGTGCACGAAGGGAAACTTTAGAAACATATACAAACAGATTAAAACAATTAGAGGATATTTCCAATAGCTTTAAAGGAGTTGATAAATCATTTGCCATCCAGGCAGGGCGTGAAGTAAGGGTTATGGTTGTCCCAGATAAGGTGACAGATGACGATATGGTTCTGCTTGCAAGGGATATTTCTAAACAGATTGAGGACGAGTTGAAATATCCGGGACAAATTAAGGTTAATGTTATCAGGGAATCCAGGGTTACAGATTATGCTAAATAGACACAATAGCCTGTAAACATGAATAAAAAGGGCCATCGGAAGATGGCTCTTTTTGTCTGGTATTCTTTTTGTAATGTAACGCCATAGATACAGGATGGATACTGGTAAAACAGGAGGGGGATTTATAAATTATATATGGTTTATGGAAAGGTGCGTTTTTTATGGTAATAATACGCAGGAATTTATATAACCCGGAAAAAGAGGTAATAACAGCAGTCCAGGACAATACTGGCAGCCATAAATATAATGGCTGTTACGGGGTAGCTGCTGATATAGGTACTACAACCATTTCTGCCAGCCTTTTTGCACTGGACAGTGGGAAATATTATAGAAACATTACAGAAACTAATTCCCAGGTAAAATTTGGGGCTGATGTAATGATGCGTATTATGAATTCTGTAATGGGAAAAGCCGGGATTTTGCATGGTATTATAATAGAGCAGGTTGAAAATATAATAGAGCGGTTAAGCAGTGGGATATGCAGCATGGACAAAATTATAAAAATGTCTGTTGCAGGAAATACCACAATGTGCCATATATTTTTAGGCAGGGATTTAAGCGGCATGTCAGGAGCGCCGTTTAAGGCAGCTTATAGCGGAAGTGCCAGTATAACTGGTAAGGAAGCTGGTTTTAAGAAATGTCCTGGGATAGATATATATGTGCTGCCTGGCATAGCTGCACACACAGGGGCAGATGCAGTGGCAGTTATTTGCAGCCAGAAACTTTATAGGACGGATAAAGTACAGCTTGCAGTTGATATAGGGACTAATGCAGAGATTATATTAAATAATAAGGGCAGGATATATGCATGTTCAGCAGCAGCAGGCCCTGCATTTGAAGGAAAGGGAGTAAAATGCGGCATAAGGGCATGCCAGGGGGCAATAAACGGCATTAAAATAAATAAATTAACTGGCAACATAGTGCTTGATGTTTTAGATACAGAAGAATATTCTAATAACAAAAACCTGTCACGGCATACCACAAAGCTTCCTGCTACAGACACAGGAAAATATGCCACAAACAGTATGCCGCCAGAAGAATTAATTCCAAAAGGAATATGTGGTTCAGGGCTTGCAGATGCCATATCAGAGCTTTTAAAGGTTAAGGTGCTTAAGCCGGACGGATATCTTATGGATTATAATGAAGCCATGCAAAGTGGTGTTAAGGCCAGTGTTGCAGAAAGGCTTTACAGAAGCAGTGAAGGAAATTATTTTGTATTTTATAGTAAAACAGGTTTAAGTAATAAACAGCATGAAATAGTAGTTACACAAAAAGATATAAGGAATATACAGCTTGCAAAGGCAGCAATACAGGCAGCAGCAGAGGTTTTATTTACAAAAGCAGGAATTTTACTTAAAGATGTTGATGAAGTAAAAATTGCCGGGGTATTTGGGAAATTTATACACCCTGGTTCTGCAATTTCATTTGGGCTGTATCCTGACATAGATACAGACAGGCTGCATTTTATAGGAAATGCAGCAGGGAATGGGGCAGCACAGGCTTTATTTGATAATGGTTTCAGGGAACTTGCTTTAAAATATTCAAGGGAGGCAATACATGTGGAACTTGCACAAGAAAAAATATTCCAGGAGAAATTTTTAAATGCAATGGAGCTTAAAAAGTGGTAAAATAAAGATATATAAGAATTATTAAATATTATTGAAAGGAAATGTATTAATTATGGAGCTTGGATTTATTGGTGCTGGCAATATGGCACAGGCAATTATTGGTGGAATTATAAATAATGGCATTGTTAGCAAAGATGAGATAATTGCTTCCGCTGCAACTAATGAAACTATTACAAAGGTAGCACAAAAGTTTGGAATTAGGACAACGCTGGATAACAGGGAGGCTGCTAAGGCTAAAATACTTTTCCTGGCGGTTAAACCAGTTTATTATAAACAGGTTATAGATGAAATAAAAGATCTGGAATTAGATGACAGCCAGATAATTATAACTATTGCAGCAGGAAAGTCTGTAGAATGGGTTGAAAGCGCTTTTGGCGGCAAACGTAAGATTATAAGGACAATGCCTAATACGCCTGCACTTGTAGGAGAAGGCATTACAGCAGTCTGTCCAAACAGCAATATTACAGAAGGGGAACTGGAAAAGGCCCTTAAGCTGCTTAGATCATTTGGAAAGGCAGAAGTAGTAAAGGAAAGCATGATGGATGCTGTAGTTGCTGTAAGTGGCAGCTCCCCGGCATATGTATTTATGTTTATAGAGGCTATGGCAGATGCGGCAGTGGCAGAGGGAATGCCAAGAAAACAGGCATACCAGTTTGCGGCGCAGTCAGTTCTTGGAAGTGCCAGAATGGTGCTTGAAACAGGAAAACATCCAGGTGAATTAAAAGATATGGTATGTTCACCAGCAGGCACAACAATAGAAGCTGTAAGGGTTCTTGAAAAAACAGGTTTTAGAAGCAGCATTATGGAATGCATGAAGGAATGTGCAGATAAGTCACGTAGTATCTAAGCTGGTATTTGCAATCCAAATTCAAGTCTCCTCTGGTTTTAAAGCCCAGGCAACAAGGCCAGCCGCTTAAGAAGCATGAATTTTAAAGGACTGGCTTAATGAAATTAAATAGTTCTTTTTATATATCTGGTACATATACCTGTTATATGGAGAATAATATAATTAAACGGATTAGAAATGTAATTTGTATAATATTAATTTGCGTAACAATTCCATGTATACTATATTGTGTACAATGGAAAGAAGATATGTGCTGCAAGACAAATATACGTACACAGCTTGAACAGGAAGGTGCAGGGGAATATGCCAGAAATCTTATAAAAGAGATGGAATATTTTCCAGTCTGCCCTGACAGCAAAGGGAAGGCAGAATGTTATTTTGAAGATGGATATGGTGCGGGAAGGACATACGGGGGTGACAGGAAACATGAGGGAATAGATATAATGTCTACAGTGAACCAGCCAGGCTGTCTTAAAATAAGGTCTGTTTCTGATGGAATTGTTGAAAAAAAGGGCTGGCTTGAACTTGGAGGATACCGTCTTGGAATAAGAAGCAGCACAGGCATTTATTATTACTATGCGCATCTTGACCAGTATGAAGATGGCATAGAAGAAGGAAAACATGTTAATGCTGGTGATATTATTGGATATATGGGAAATACGGGTTATGGGCCGGAAGGTACAAAAGGACAGTTTGATGTACATCTCCACTTTGGGATATATGCCAGGAGGGCAGATGGTGAGGTTAGTTTAAATCCTTATTACCTGTTAAAATATTTATCCCGTTAAACACATAAAAGCAGAATGGATTGTGTCTTTGCGCTGTATGGCACAATTACGGGTTAATAAGAATATAGCGCAGAAATGGGGCAGACATGGAAACACAACTTTGGAGGGAAATGTTAGACCCTTACCGTCTGGCGGTAGATGAACTTGTGGTAAAGTTTACACATGTTAAACAGGAATACCAGAATGCAAGAATGTATTCCCCAATAGAATCAGTATCGGGAAGGGTTAAAAGGATTTCAAGTATTCTTGATAAAGCACATAGAAAAGGTGTGGATATAAAACATATTGAAGAAAAAATAGAAGATATAGCAGGAGTGCGCATAATATGCCAGTTTGTTGAAGATATTGAAACAGTTGTTGATATTATACGCAAACGCAGTGATATGATAGTAAAAAGGGAGAAGGATTATATTACACAAAGCAAACTGAGCGGGTACAGAAGCTACCATATAATTGTATATTATACGGTACAGACTATTAAGGGCCCAAAAAACCTTGAGGTAGAAATACAAATAAGGACACTTGCAATGAATTTCTGGTCAACAATAGAACATTCACTCCAGTATAAATATAAAGAAAATATGCCAGATGAACTAAGGGAACGGCTTTTAAGGGCAGCAGATGCTGTTGAAGCACTTGATCATGAAATGGCATCTGTACGTGATGAAATTATGGATGCACAAAATTCTAACAGGCAGAAAGCAAATATTATAACAAATATTTTAAATAATATAGAAAACTTATACCATATAGCTAATGAAAGGGAAGTTACAAAAATACAGAATGAGTTTTTTAATATATATAAAAAAGATGATATGGCACTTTTAAAAAGGTTTAACAAGCAGCTTGACATGCTGTCTGAAACTTACCATGCACAAAGCATACAGTCACTTGCAGGCAATTTTATGGATATATAGGAGTTAGTGTGAAAAAAACATATACGAAAGTTTTTTCACAACTCTTGCAAAGCAAGAGTTTGGGATTTGTGCCTGCGGCAAGGAGTCTGCGGGCACTGGAAAGGCATGAGGAGTTGTTATATGGTTTCGCTTCCTGGAAAATTTTGTGAAAGAATGAAAGTACTTTTAGGTGAAGATGGTTTTAATAAATACCTTGGAAGTTTTAAGGAAAAACCTGTAGTGGCAATAAGGGTTAATACATCAAAAACAGATTTGCAGAAGTGGAAGGAAATATGTCCTTTTGATACAGAAGAAATCCCCTGGTGCCAGAATGGTTTTATTATTAAAAATGCAGATAAAACAGAAGTATCAAAACACCCATATTATTTTGCTGGCCTGTATTATATACAAGAACCAAGTGCAATGCTTCCGGCTTCTGTACTGCCAGTAGAACAAGGTGACAAAGTGCTTGATTTATGTGCGGCACCCGGCGGAAAGGCTGTGGAAATAGCAGCACGGCTTAATGGTACAGGGCTTCTTGTTGCTAATGATATAAGTATTTCAAGAACAGCAGCACTTGCTAAGAATTTACAGGTTTCGGGTGCTTCTAATATTTTAATTACAGCAGAAACACCTGAACGCCTTGCAGTACATTTTAAAGAATATTTTGATAAAATCCTGCTTGATGTGCCATGTTCAGGGGAAGGAATGTTTTGCCGCAAGCCTGGCATGGTTAATAACTGGCTGGAAAAAGGCCCTTTATATTATGTCCGCATACAAAAGGATATATTAATTAAGGCTTACAGTATGCTTAAACCAGGTGGAAGCCTTGTATATTCAACATGCACATTTTCTGTTGAAGAAAATGAAGGAATGATCCAATGGTTTATTGATACATATAAGGATATGGAAATATGTGAAATTCCGTTTAAAGAGGGTTTTTCACCTGGCAGGCCGGACATGCTTTCTTATGGCAGCAGGGAATTAAAAAAATGCACCAGGATATTCCCGCATATTTCAAAAGGTGAAGGGCATTTTGCCACACTGCTAAAAAAAGAAGAAAGAAAGGAAGCCAGAGAGGAAGAAATCCAGACAGGAAATATATATATAGCAAAAAGCAGGAACAATAACAAAATAACAGCTAATAAAAATAATAACAATAAAAACTTAAGTAAAGATAATTGTAACTGGCAGGAGGAGATAAAAGAATTTGTGCCAGGCAGTTATCTTGAAAGTTACTGCCTTGTAAGACATAAAAATACAGTGCAGCTTATACCAAAAGAAACAGCAGGGGTTAAATTATTAAGGGTAGTGCAAAACGGCCTTATAGCAGGTGAAACAAAGAAACACTTTGAACCTTCATGCCAGCTTGCACTTTCAGCTTTATCAGGTTCTTATAAAAACAGGCTGGATATTCCTTTATCAGATATAAATGTTATAAAATACCTTAAGGGTGAAACTATAAATATTAATGCAGCTTATAAAGGCATGGTTCTTGTTACCGTTGATGGCTTTCCATTAGGATGGGGGAAGGCAGACGGGCAGGGAAGGCTTAAAAATAAATATAATGCAGGCTGGCGTATGTTATAATATAAAGTTTAAACAGAGAAAGGGAATATATGAAGATACAAAAAGGTGATTATGGGTATATAAACAGCAGAAAAAAAAGGGCATTAGCAGGTGTTATTGTAATGGCAGCGGCTGGCATTGCAGTTTTTATTGCTGGTCTTTTATTAAATAAAATGTCAAACAGGAATATTTTTTCTGTTATAGCAGTACTGTTTGTGCTTCCAGGTGCAAAATATCTTGTCAGGTTTATTATAACATTTCCATATCACCAGTCAAGCAAAGAGTCTTATAATAAAGCCAGGAAACATACTGGAACCAAGATGCAGCTTTATACGGACATGCTTGTTACTTCTTCTGAGAAAATAATGTTTCTTGATTTTATTGCAATAGGAAATAAACATGTAATTGTGCTTGCAGGCAGTAAAAAGCAGGAAATCCCATATATTAAGAAGTATTTAAGTGATGGTGTTAATAACTGGGGGGATGGCTATAAAGTTAAAGTCCTTGATAATGAAAAAAGCTTTTTAAGGGAAGTTGACAATGTTGTGGTACAGGAAGTTGATAAAGAGGAAGAAGCTAAAGTTAAATCCTATATTATTTCGCTTGTTGTATAAAGGAGATTGATAATGCAGGTTTTAAAAATTACATCACAAGATGAAGGGCAGAGGCTTGACAGGTTTCTTGCAAAATTTATGCCAGAAGCACCAAAAGGTTTTTTTTATAAAATGTTACGCAAAAAGAATATTGTGCTTAATGGAAAAAAAGCAGAAGGCAGCGAAAGGCTTATAAAAGGTGATGAGGTCAGGCTTTTTCTATCTGGTAAAACTATAGAAGGTTTTCAAAACACTAAAACACAAGTTATGGTACAGGACATGCCAGGAGATATGCCTGGTATTATATATGAAGACAGCGATATTCTTGTTATTAATAAACCTGTTGGAATGTTATCACAAAAAGCAGATAAAGATGATATTTCTGTTGTTGAATATATAAATACTTATTTAAAAAAGCAGTATAAAAATGAAGAGGGTTCTTCTATATTTAGTGCAGGAATATGTAACAGGCTTGACAGAAATACAAGCGGGCTGCTTGTAGCAGGAAAAACAATAAAGGGGCTCCAATGCATGAATAATATTTTCAGGCAGCGGGAACTTAAAAAATATTACCTTTGTATAGTAAAGGGAAAGATAACAAAACCAGAAAAACTTAATGGTTATCTTGTCAAGAACAGCAAACATAATAATGTTACTATAACAAATTATGAAACAGAGGGTTCTTCAAGGGTTATAACAGAGTATGAGCCATTACAATATGGAAAACTTGCTGGTAATATTTATACCCTGCTTAAAGTCCGTCTTGTTACAGGCAAGGCACACCAGATAAGGGCACATTTAAAAAGCGCAGGGCATCCGCTTGTGGGTGATGCCAAATATGGGCATAAAGATTTATATAAGGAATTTAAACGTGAATTTGGACTAAGACACCAGCTTTTACATGCATGGAGGCTTGAGTTTGGAACATCTTTTAACATACCAGGAAAGTACCAGGATATTGTTTTTGAAGCACCACTTCCACAAGAATTTGTTAATATAATGGAAGGCCTTGGAATGGATAAAGAAGTTTTTAGGAGGTAATAAAATGCCATTATGGAATTCAAGGGGATTAAGGGGTTCAATGCTTGAAGAGGCATTGAATTATACTAATAATAAGTACCGGCAGGAAAAACTTGCCCTGGTGCAGAAAATACCTACCCCTGTAACCCCGGTTAAAATGGATAAAGAAAGGCACCATATTACACTTGCATATTTTGAGCAGAAAAGTACAGTTGATTATATTGGAAATGTACAAGGGATACCTGTATGTTTTGATGCAAAGGAATGTGCAACAGATACATTTCCATTGCAGAATATACATAAGCACCAGATAAAATTTATGGAAGAATTTGAAGTACAGAAAGGGATCGCATTTCTAATAATATATTTTAACAAAGCAGGCATCTGCTATTATGTTCCATACAGGGAAGTACTGAAATTCTGGAAAAGGGCACTTGAAGGAGGAAGGAAAAGTTTCCGGCGTGAAGAACTTGACAGCAGTTATATAATAAAAGTAACAAACCAGGTATTTATACATTATCTGGAAGCAATAAATAAAGATTTAGACATTAGAGATGAGGTGGGATTATGACAGATAGTTTTAAAAACGAACTAATTAATGCAGGGGTGGATTATGAAGGTGCTGTTACACGTTTTGTAGGAAGTGAAGAAATTTATGAGCAGTTTTTGTACAGGTTTACTGATGATAAAAATCTTTCACAGCTTGAAGAGTGCCTTTTAAATGGGGATATAGGCACTGCATTTAAAAGGGCACATACACTTAAAGGGCTGTCTGGAAACTATGGGTTTAACAAAATGCTTGAGGCAACACTGCCTGTTGTTGAAATATTAAGAGAAGGGACGGCTGAGGGAATAGAAGAACCATTAGAAGAACTAAAAAGGATTAATAACAGGATATGTGGCATAATTAATAAATATAAGAATAAATAAGTACTGTAAATGTTATGTGCCTGTTAGCAAGTAGAACTTTACATATAACTGCTATAGAAAGAAAAACCACTTGTAAACTAGTATTTACAGGTGGTTTTTCTTTTTATAACTGGGCCAGCGGGATTTGAACCCACGAATGCAGGAGTCAAAGAGTTGTACTGTAATTTCCATACAATATCCCCAGGTATTTTCCAATTACCATTAAGCTCTGTATTTTCTATTATTAACACCTGATTTTATTGCCTTATGGTATTTTGGTATTTCATACAAATATTATGTGTTCCAGACAGTTTCAATTACAAGTAAATAATCTAATTCTGTTTCCGCATATAGAAGCAGCATAAAATCTTTTAAATTATCTTTTTTGTATCCTCTGCATATAATTTCAGAATTATTATTATAAGGCATAATTAATTTATTCTTGCCTGGTAATAGTAAAACTAATTCGGACTGTTTAATATCAATATTCGTAATAATATTTGTGCCTGGTAATTTTAAATATCCTTCTACTTTTTTACATAAGCTATTTGACCCTGAAATTGATAATAAAGCTTCCCCGTTTTTGATAATAAGTTCATTTTGATTATATTTTTTTTGTACTGCTTTGCACATATACTTATCAAGTCTGTTTTTAGCAATTTTTTTGTATACCTCCTTATTATCATACAAATCCATTTTAGTATTTTTTGTTTCATCCATAATATTTTCCCCTTTCAACGTTTATATATGATTATGCTAATGGCAAAAGGTTATTTTCATCCAAGCGGCATCAATATTAGGTGTAAAAATATTGTTACACTACCATATATTGTATATACTTTGACATAAATAAGTTTTTGCCTTTACATCATTTGCAAGATTTAGTAATAATACATCTACTTTATATCTACCACTTGCATAAACCAGAGAAAATATTTGAGAATAATATAATCCTGATTGAAAATCTTTTTCCAAAAATATTAAACAATGTATTTGTTTATGGTATAATATAAAAAGTCTGAGGCAATTATTTTTTGTCTATTGATGTATAATTGCATTGTAACTATACAAATTATAATTTATTAAAATACTGAATGTATAAATTTTTAATTTTATATTATTAAGCAATGCCATTAGATAAATATACATATATAAGAAGGAAAGGAAATTTTTATTATGAAAATATCATTTAAAAATTATATATAGGAAGAATATAAATTATATAAAATCCCATTTTTTACTGAAGAATATAATATTGAAGAGGTTGAAGATTATTCACATAATAATGCTAATCCAATTGACAGATATTTGTATAATAATATAAAGTCTGATAATAAATATCTATATGGATATGATACAAAATCAATTAACGAATATTTTTATGAATACGATATTAATTTATTGGAGAAAGATGATGATTTTTTTGTAGATGAAAGTGAAACTGATGAAACAGAAGAAAATATATATGATTATGTTATCAAATCCATTAGGAAAGAAAACCCGGTGAATGCATATGGTCAAATACCAAGTAAAGAAATAACTATATTAGATACAGAGAATGGAACTTTAGAACAGCCTATATATGCAGAACTGGCTAAGGCAGATACACTTGAAAAAGTTATTAGTTTTACTAAAAAATATGGTGCTTTGTTCAATCCATATGTTTATACTGAAAATTATAAATTATATAATATTAATGAGGGTATACATTGCAATTTCAGTATCAATAAAAATAGTATTGAGCCACTATTAAATTTATACTATGATTATAATATTACATTTAATAATTACTCTTTAAATACAAATAAAGCTTATATATACGATTATATGGTTTATGATTATTTTTCTTTCTATCAAAAAGAAATCTTATGAGCTGCTGTATTATTTCCTCATCACGTTCAATTTTCATATATTTAAATTCCCTGCCATATACCATTACTGCTATGTACCATGCTTCTGCGCCAAGTACAGACATGTAATGGTGGCATTGTATTATGTAATGTGCTGGTATTTTACCGTCCTTCCATTTTTCTGCACTGTAAGGGCTTGCTGTCTTGCACTCAAGACCTGTTATTCCGTTTTCCCTGCCTGTAACAATCCTGTCCACATCCATTACCAGTGCAAGACCTGCATAACCTGAATATACTGCATCACTGAGGAAATCCTTGTTTTTGTCCTTGTTAATTAGTACCAGGAACAGCCTATCTTTTACCCATTCCTTTCTGGAAAGGTTTAGTGCAAGGTTTCTGTCCCCTTTAATAAGCCCTTCTATGCTGTTATATTTCTTTATAATGCTTTCTGCTGTTTCGTCAGCCGTATACCCGTATGAAATATGCCTGCTGTAAAAACTTTCAAGGTAAAAAGCTGGTGAAACCATGTTTTCCCCGTCTGTTATTAAAAGTGCATAAAGTTTACCTTTATTTATTTTTTCTACAGTAAGTTGTCTTACTTTATACCCATTGCCAAGTTTCTTTCTTAAAACACTGGCTGTTTCCTCTGCAAACCTTTCTGTCCCCTGCATATTTTTTTCCTCCATTTCCCATATCCATGTATTCTTATGATGCCATAACAAGCTTAAAAGCCTTGTCAGTCACAGGGTTTCCCTCCATTGTTTTGTTAAACAGGGTTTCCCTGTAATTCCTTGTTTCACGCAATGGTTTTGAATGTGTTGCAAAATCAGATACCGCATTTATAAAACGGTAGCAGTTCCCTGGCATGTCCTTTAAGTCTGGTGCATACTTATAACGCACCATTATATCCCCACGCTGTTTAAGCACATTTTTCTCTGCTGTCTGGGACGCACCGTCTGGGACAGGCAGCAGAAGGGATATATATTCTTTTACAGCGGCATCTGTAACCTTTTTCTTTGAAAGCATGTCAAATGCCCTGCCAAGCCCTGACATATATTCCTCTGCCCTGTATATGGTTTCTTTTGCATCTTCAAGTTTAGTACCAGTATCACCAGTATGGTGTACTGACCATATACGGTCTGCATTTTCCAGGGCAAGGTTAATGGTATTATTGCATACCACCCTTACAGGCGTCATTGCAATCTTTATAGCCCCTGAACCGTCATGTGTGTTTGAAAACACAAGGTATGGCATAACCTGTTCACCCTGTATTATGTACTTTTCCGGGAGTTTTGCTAAAATCCATGTCTTCCTTCCTCCCATAAGGCTTCCTGCTGTTTCTTTCAGTACCTTCCATATAATTTTTCCTGTTTTGAATAAAATGTTCCTCATAAAATCCCCTTTCAGTGATAATTTAATTTGTTACATGGAGATAATGTATAAATGAAAATTCAGAAAACACCAAAAAAAAAGCAAAAAATATACTTACAGGTATATTTTTTGCTTTATTTTATAAATTTAAAAAATTTTAGTCTTATTTTATGAATAAAAATGCCTAATTAATTTATATGTACCTTTTAAATCTTTATCATATTTTTTATTTGTAACTTTTACAATAACCTTCTTTTTATAAACTTTAAAAATTAATCCTTTTTTCTTTGAATGGTATTTATTTTTACCCATTTTTATAAGAATTCCACTATAAGCATTATAAACATGAGGCACATCAAATTGATAAGTAGCAATTTCATGCCTCTCATCTTCTTCAGGCGTTGTTCCTGTATATTCAGATAAATTTAATACAGCTCCTTTTTTACTACTATATTCTCCAGAAAAAGAAATATTTTTTGCATCCACTAGTTCACTTGACACTGTCCCTGCAATTAATAATGCTGCTAAAATAATACTTAGACTTTTAATAATTTTTGTATAATAGTAGTTTCTTTAAATTTTTATTTAATATAGTTTTATAATTACTTTAGTATATATAATATTTATTTTTCTTTGCATAAAATAAATATTATAAATATCTAATAAACTATAAATTTATTATTTTGTATTACCAGGTTACAATTATAACATATTAATTTCTTTCCCAGTTTCAATCTACACCGTCCAGATAACGTTAATCTTGAACAACAAAACGGACAACGTTTATACTTTTTATAAAATGGTATAGTAACATCATGCCTGCTCTTCATAATAATCCTCCATGCTGCTACAAACAATATAAATAAACTTCTTAGTACTTATTCATATTTAGCTAAAAGTTTTATATTATATTTTTCGACTTTACTAAAGACACCTTCATCAAAATCTTCTGGTTCTATATTTCCAGTATACCAGCTTTTTCCATTAAAATATTCCTGTAAATTTTCATCATTAAACTTTCTTCCATAACGTGCATAGATTTCATTTTTAGCCAGACGCCTGTCTGCTTTTGAAAGCTTTTTAATATCTTCTACAGATAATTTTTCTACATCTGATTTAGGGCATATATATTCTTTGTCTGACTTATTTTTTTTATTAGCTTTATCATCCCTAGCCGTATTATTTCTCTCAAAAAATTTTTTCAAGCCAACTTCTTGGTACTTTTTATATAGTCTGTCATATAATCCTATCGTTTCCAACATTTCGTCTTCTGAATCTACTGCTTCATTATCAAAATCTCCCTTTTTTCTAAGTGAACCATCCATATTATAAAGAATACCCTCACCATCCATGTTTCCATTTCTAAATTCTCCTTCGTAATTAACAATTCCTGTAAAAGTATAATAAAGTGTTCCCTTCCCATGATACAATCCATTTTTAAATTCTCCATTATACCATAATGTACCACTATTTCCGTAGAGTGTTCCTTTTCCAGAATAATCACCTTTTTTGTAATTGCCCTTATAAGAAACTGCTGATTTTATAACTGGATAATTAACTCGGACTAAAAAAAGAGAATCTTTATCTTGTGCATTATAAGCTTGGGACATATACATTAATTTGGCAATAATATCTTTTTTAAGTAAATTTTCAATAATGGCATTTTTTTTATCTTTAGTATAAGATTTATAATACTTTTTCTTATATCTGTTCCAAGTATCAGTATAAAATTCATACATTTGCAATATGTCATAATTGTTATAACTGGTACAATTACCATTTTTATTATTATTTTTATAATTGCCTTGTTCTGCAATTACAGCTCCTAAAGAATCTTTTGAAAATAGTACTCCTTTACCATTAAGTCTCCCATCTTCAAATTCTCCTGCGCATAGTATTCTCATTCCTGTATCTGCAACAGAAAAAATTACTCCTTCGCCATCAGGTTTATTGTCTTTTAAATCTCCAAAATAAAAAAACGTGGACAGGATATTAAACACATTTATATCATCTTTTGCTTTAGATGATACTTCAAGATAATTACCTTTTGAGAAAAAAAGACTTTTATCTTCTTTTTCATCCATACGCCAAAAATCTTCATCTGTTAAAACATTCTTACCCTCTGTATTCAATATTTTTTTGCGCATTTTAAACGACATTCCTATATCTTTTAAAATATCTTCTAATGACAATATACTTGCATTTTGATCAGTATTCATAGTTTTATATAATTCATTAATTTTTTGTATATACTCTTTAAGACTTTCCAGATAATATGGATTTTCTTCATATGAATATCTTGTTAAAGAAGCTTTTATATTTTCCATATTATATATAAGTTCATGATTTTCTGGTTTTTCTGGTTCTTTTGTTTCTGCTGGTTCTATTGTTCCCTCTGGTTCTTCTGTTTCTTCTGGTGATAATGTTGGTTCTGCTGTTAGCTCTGCTGTTGGCTTTGTGGACGGTTCTGGCTCTTTCGTTTCCGCTGGTTTTTCTGTTTTCCCTGGTTCTCTTGATATTTCTGCTGTTGCCTGCTCTTCCTTATTTTCTGTATACCCAGACAAATCCATTGAACTTCCCACTAAAATACAAATTGAAATAAAAAATGCAACTGTAGAACAGACAATACCTGTGATTGCTTTGCCCTTCTTAGGTTCTTCTTTTATTAATGACACAATTCCAAGAATAAAACCAATAATACCTAAAAATCCTGCATACAAGCATGACAAAACAACACTAACCAGACCAACAACCATTGATGCTAAACCAAAATTAGTATTCTGGTTATCTTTCTTATTATCTTCTGCCTGTATCTTCTGGACTGTATTTTTATTTGAAAATAATTTCATTTTACCTTCTCCTTGAATATATACTAATTCATTAATACATTTTTACAACACAAATATAAATAAAAATCACAATAAGGCATATCCCATAATAATCGTAATTACTATAATTATTATACTTGCTATATAATACCATAAATGTTTTGAAGAATTTTCTGTTAATACATTCTCTAAATCCAGACATTCCCGATTATATGCAATATTTCCCTTTAAAATTGCATTTCTGGTATCAAGCAGGCAGTTCTGGCTTATTTTTATAATATAGTCACCATAATTTTCCTCTGTAATAAAAGCAAATAACTTATTATTACCGTTTCTTATATTAAATTTAGGTTCAGTTTCAGCAGCAGATTCCAGCAATCTGTGTATTTCTTCTTTTACTATAAAAAATTCAAGCCCATTTTCATCTGGTGTCTTACGTTTTACAGTATTTTTAAGAATTATGCCTGACTGGTTATATTGTATACAGAATAAGTTAAATAAATAAAAAACGCTTGTATTATCCTTATCTATAAAAACCGCATTTATATACTTGCCGCTATCCTCTTCTGACAGTCCATAAATGCCAAAAAAACAATCTCCCACTTCATCTGAAGCTAAAACCATGCTCCTTCCAAGACCATAATTAAATGTTGAAAGTACCGTTTTTGATATTTTTTCTTTATATATATTATCATCTTCAGGAATATAATGTAGTTCATCCAAATCATAATCATAACATGCAAGCTTATAACCACCGCTTGATTTAAAAGAACATTTATAGAATATCCGCATATTTCCTCTCCGTCTTTACTTATAGTTGTTTCTGGCATAAGAAATATCAAATGCCATATTTGCCTTTGACATTTCTTCAAAATGTCTGCCATTACCTATAAATAAAATATATTCTTCTTTGTATTTTGGATATTGTAATAACCTGTTTATTATTTTGTTTTTCACATTTTCCCTGCGTTCCCTGCATCTTTCTCCTGACAGTCTTTTAAGTCTTACAGATATCAGCTTATTGTCCTGACTTGACAGCATTATTTTATTACGTTCTTCTTTTACCCACTCTTTTATTTCATCAAGCAGTCTGTCCCACTCTGCTGGTTTTAACTGGTATTTTTTATTATCTGGTGTTTTATCCAGAAATTTTTCCATATGTCCTGTCCAGACAGAGCTATATGGCCTGCTATCCATTAAATCATGTATATAATGTGCTGCAATTAACATAAGGGTTTCAAGGCGTCCTGCAAATGCTATATTAATAAAAAATCTCTGTTCTGGTACAATCTCTTCATTTTCTTTATAGTATATACCAGTTTCTTCCTCAAGCCTGGAAACCAGCAATATGCCCTCACCTGGCACATTATTCTTCTTTAATACCAGTTTCCAGCCATGCCTGTTTTCAAACCATTTCCTGATTATATCCATATTCTCTATATGGTTGTCCATATTTTCCATTGACTTTACAAGCTGGCATGTATCCTTATTTTTAGAAGTATCAAAAAATGAATACTGGTATCCCTTTAAACTTCCTTTATATGAACAATATGTATATACTAACAAAACAACCTTACCTTTCTGCCAGACTTATCTTATAGAACTGCCTTGGACAATCTCAATACCATCTACGTTTTCTTTAATACAATCTTCTAATTTTTTCATCTCTGATATATAATCATAATCTTTTACCCACTCACATTTATCCTGTATCCATTCCCAGATTGTTGCAGTTATTTTTCTTTTGTTAGTATTTTTATTATAAGCCTTATTCTCATACTCATTCCGTATTTTCTTATATTCAAATAACAAAGTATAAATTAATGGCTGTTCACAATACTTTGGATTAAATGCAGTTTTTTTAGTATAATGGTATATAATATTTTCTGACCCTACTACTTTTGCTTCTTTATCTACTGTAAATTCAAAAAACTCAATACCACCTATTGTTAGTATTGGTAAAATTGCCACATCAAAATATTGCTTATAATTAGGTTTTTGGAAAAAGCTAAAAAGTTCATGGTATTCTTCTTTTACTGCCTGGTTTAATTCATTCATGCGCCTGCCATAATAAATGCTTTCTTTATTTTTATCCTGCCAGTAATATTTCTCACATTTCAAAGGTACAAATAATACCATTTTATGATTGTTAGCCCCTTCTTGTGGTCTTAAATTTTCCTTAATAAAATTGGTTACATTTTCCACTGCATTCTGTTTGTTATATTTACGATTTTTTTCCATAAGCAGCACAGAATCTATTGCAATAATAATAACATCACTTTTCTCAATTTCCATGCTAATCTCTTCTTTATTGGTATAATTTGAAATCCATTCCCCTGCACAATCTTTAAAACGTATTATTCTTGACATTCCCCTTTTCGTATCTTCATGTGATTTTGAAACTGACCTTGCTATTGACAGCCTTAAATCAAAATATTCAAATCCTGGTGTTTGCAGCGTGTCCATCCTGACCTCATCATAATATGATGGGTTATTAAGAAAATGGGATTTCATACTGTCAAGTGCATCATCAATTGCCCTCGCACTATTTTCTTTAGTAAGTATAAGGTTTGTACCATCTGTAACATTATTAAACTGGTTTATCATAGACGCTAATACGCTTGTCTTTCCAACGCGCCTTGCCCCAAGCATCATTACCTGTATGTCTGGCTCTGTTATCTTTTTTACTGTTTTAGAAATATTTTGTACCGCTTCTTGTACTATTTCTTCTTTTATTTTATTATTACTTTTCTTTTTAAAAAAGCCTGAAATTTTCTTAGTTATTCCAGCCATAAAGCTCTCCTCTTTTAAATGTTTTAAATATTTATTACAAAATCCTGTTTTGAATATTTGCCAAGTTCTGTTTTTAAACTTTCCCATTCACTGTAAATATCACTCATTTCATTAACATCATTAAATTCTTCTCCCCATACATAAGGGCAGTTCTCATAATACAGGGATTTCCATAAACCCTCTGCCCCCATTCTCTCAATAACTGATGAGAAATTAAGCCTGTCATAAAATTCTGTTATTACAGAAGAAAATATTCTATTAGGGTCGGTATAAATACCAGAAAGCTCCTCATCAAGTTCCTCACAAGTTTCTTTTATTCCTACATAAAGGTTCTTGTATGCTTCATTTGCTTGTTTACTGGTACTACCTAAAAAATCTGGACGATTCATATTATTTTCAGATTCAAGCCGTTGGGAACAAAAACGGACTTTGTGCATTAAAAAGCCCCTTACTGTCAGTTTAAAGTTAGTTAATACATTAAATGCTGTTTTAAACTGTCTGTAAATATCCTTTTTAAAAATCTGGTCTATAACAGCATAAGAAAGCCATTCTGCCCTTGGAAGGTTTTCATCAACTGGCACAATATACTTCATCCTGCCACCATCATCTTCAGCAAAAATATTTACAATATCCTCTTTTATTTCATTAATCATTTTATCAAAAATTTCTTCATCAATATCTAAAAATTTTTCTGTAAAATCTGTACGCATTTTATCTAAATGGTATTTATATACATCTGTTACCCCATGGTCACCTCCACCTTTCAGTTCCTCTTCAAGTTCGTTTATATCTGGTACGCATTTCTTGGCATCTTCCAAAATATTTTCAATACATTTTTGAAATGGCTCACACTTTTTTCCAGACTCTTCTTTCCATTTATTTCTATATTCCTTTAATTTTCTCATTAATTTCTGGTTATAGAAAGAATACCATCTTTTATCAACAAATTCTGTTACATTTATTATATTTTTCACTTCACTTGTTAATATACCCTGGATTATTTTCTGTATATTTTCATATTCATGGTGCAGGGAAGCTGCCATATTATTTAAGTCTGTAACCAGCCCTCTGTCTATAGCATCCATATTTGCAGTTAATGTAGAAAGAACCATATGTAAAAACTGGTTATTTACTTCCTCTGTATCAGCAACATTTACTATATCATGTCCTGCCAGACCGGTGAATTTTCTTATTTTGGCTTCTACTGCTTCACAACGGTCATGGTTATTACCATATATAGTATCTTTATCTGTTTCATTAATAAGCCAGAACAGCCACTTACCCATATTCCTGCCCTTAAAGTTCTTGTCAAGCTTATTATATAATTCATAATCATCACTATCAAACTTTCCAGTACCAACTTCCGGACGCTTTATAATAATTGCAGCATCACTGTCTTTTGCAACCGTATCAAGCATTGCTTTTTCAATTCCGAGGGACGTATCACCAAGCCCTATTGTATCTTGTAATACAATTTTTCCTGCATCTGCATAATTAAATTCACAGGATATCTCTGCTTTTTCTACTGCAAGGTATTTATAATAATCTTCCCTGTCCGGGCTTCCTTCACTTTTGCCATTATGCTGTGCAACGAATGTTTTTATTTCCTCTGGTTCTGTAACAGTAACCTGCTTTCCAACATAAAGACTCCACTCATCAAAATATTTTATGTATTTTTCCAGATGTTCTAACCTGGCTATCTGGGCATCTGATGCTATCTTCCCTTTTATCTCATCTATATCCAGACTTGCTATTTCCTTGAATGAAGATATCCTTTTTTCATCTTTTCCAATTATTTCATCCAGATACTTTTGTACACACTGTATCATGTCAACTTCCTTTTTAAAAATTATATCCGCCCTTAAAGTACCACCTTTTACATTTTTAATCATAGATGTTGCACCAGTACAATCTGATGTATCAAAAGCTGGTATTACTTCATTGCTAAGACCGCTTATTGTCTGGAGAAGTTTTGATTTTCCCTGTCTTGCTCCTCCAATTACCGCAATATTAATAGTTTTTCTTGAAAAACGCTCCTCTATGTTCCTGAAAGCTTCCCTTAGTTTAGCCTGTTTTAACTGGAATGAATGTAAATCAATCTGTTGTATACATTCCAGGCTTTCATTACTTAATTTTAGCTTATTATTATTTAAAATTTTATCCTTTTGTTCCTGGAGCTTATTTAAGCCTGAACATATTTCTTCTATATGCTCATTCTGCTTTCTGATTATTTCTACTTTCTCATTTCTTCTTTGAATAATAATATCCACATCATTTGCAATAGACATCTTAACACCATTCCTTTCATGTATTATATATACCAGCTTCTATGGTTTCATAATAATCAATTAACAATAAAGCAGTTTATGCTACTATACTTACTATTCTTATGGTTTTTGGCAATCCTGCCTTTGATAATACAATAAATACCATATATTACTACAACTTATATATTTTTCTTATGTAAGCTTATATTATAGTCATTTTAATGACTATAGTCAAGCTTATTTTTATACAATATTCTTTTTTTATACCTTTTAATAAGGAGAAAAAAATGATTGAATATAGCCCATTCTGGAAAACCTTAAAAAAATCAAAAGAAACTACATATACCCTAATTAAAGTGCATCATATATCTAGTGCCACAATAGATAAATTAAGAAAAAACAAACCTATTAATACTACTACATTAAATGATTTATGCCGTATTCTTAATTGCAGGCTTGAAGATATTGCTTGTTATATACCTTCTGATAATGACCAGGTGCTTTGATTATTGTAACAAGCTATTTCTTTTACAATCATTTCCACCCATAACATATGTTGCAAAAAACTACAAATGATACCTTTTCATTAATATCATTAAAACCCGTTCCAAAAACTTTTACTTTATATCCAGCTCCCTTTTGCTGTTTTTTGCCCTTATTAATTTTATAACTCCGCTTATAATTGAACCAACTTCGGTCAATACTAAAAATGTTGTTATTATGTACATAAACTATCTGCTATCCATACTATACTGCTCCTTACTTTAGGAAAATATCCTGACTGTACTGCCAAAAATATTTTTCCTGAATTTCATTATTTTATAGTATACATTATTAAAAAACTAATTTCATTCTCTGTCAGTGTTTTTTTTACACTTGCAATTATAAAAATTTGTGTATATAATAAGAAAAATCTATAATAACAGAGGTTATACCATAATGAATAAAGAAAAAACTACTTTAACAACTTATGAAATTTTAAAAAGGCTGGACCAGAATGAACCCGTTTCTAAAGAAGAAATTGACTTTGTTACACCTAGACAATTAAAAGACCTTCTTCATTATGACATTACTAAAAATTCTAAATATAGTATTAACCAGATAGCAACAGAATGTAATATTACACCCTCACATCTTTCAGACTTTCTGAATGACAAAAAAATATGAACCGTGATAAAATACTATCCCTGCTAATTGTCCTTGGTTATGATATAACAAAAACCAGGCAATTTTTAACCGGATTAGGATATAATGGACTATATGCAAGAAATGTACGTGATTTTATTATATTAAATGGAATTAAAGATAAACTCCCACTTGATAAAATTAATGAAAAACTAAAGGAAGGTTTTGAAGATACACTATGTTAGAAAATACTTTAGAACAATTTAAAACAGATTTATCTCCATATATAGATTTTGAACTTATTGACTGTCTGAATGAAAACTGTAGTGAATACAAAGAATACCATATATACCTTGCAGATATAAAAAAAGAATATTTAAAACTTGTTCCGGACCATAGCAGTATTATTTTAAAAGAACTTCCAAAAGAATACCTTTCTTTATATAATATTATATCTAACAACTGGAGTCCTTATTTAGAAACAGTATATGGCACTTTTTCTTCAGAGAAATGCCATAATTATTTTATTGCCATAAATGAGTTTATCCCACGCCCGGTTTCTTTAAATTACCGCTCACTTAGCCCTGGACTTGCAATTAATACACGTTCACTGTCTTTAGAACAGTATATCAGAAGTTTCGGCTGTCTGTCTGAAAAAGAGGCACTGATATTTTTTTACCAGTTATGTGATGCAGTTTCTGTATTACATCAGAACGGCTTTCAGCATGGGGATATATCACCACAGAATATACTTATAACTGACCGCTTTGAATGGGATAATTTTTTTGACCATATCCCAGGAATCCACCATAAAATATCTGTGAAACTTATTGATTTTGACATTGCAAATAAAATAAAAATGGAAAACCATACTGTAACACACGCATTTGGTACATTACCTTATACTGCACCAGAAATTATTGATTTTACTTACCCTACAGACCGGACAGATATTTACTCCCTTGGCTGTATATTTTATTTTATGCTGTCTGGTAACTCTCCAAAAGATAAAAATAAAAAGGAACTGCCAGATATATGTACTAAAGCTGCTAAAAATATTTTTAAAAATTGTACAGCAAATTATGAACTGCGTTACAAGAACCTCGCACAGTTAAAAAAAGACATTGAAATAGAATTGCGTTATCCTGATAATTTTTTTTATAACATTATAAAACATACCCCAGGATTCCGTAGCAATAACTGTTTAAAAATTTTTTGTTCTTATATTATATCAACTTTTTATATACTTTGTATGGCAATGGGAGCTCCAGCGGAAAAAGAACCTGTTAAGACTTTCATCACTTGTGTACTTTTATATTTAGTAACAATAATAGCTATATTTGATACTTTTCATATTGGAA
>CAJUJY010000009.1 GCA_910586555.1 uncultured Lachnospiraceae bacterium | reverse complement strand
TGCTTACTTGAGTCTTCCAAGATTTGTGAGATTTTTGAAAATTGATTTCCGTGCAAGTTAAATGGGAAAATAAAACCTGTTAATGTATGAATTTAATCCTGTGGATAACTTTGTGGACAACTTGTGGATAAATAATTTGCCTTTTTAACAAGTTATCCACATTTATCCACAGCAAATCCACAAAGATTGTGGATAACTTTGTGGATAAGTGTATAATATACAAATTGTTAATTAAAAAAATGGGGATTGTGGATAACTTGTGGATAAGTGTGGATAACTCCCCAATAAAGGCCTAAGTTATAAACAAGTTATCCACAATTTGTTTATAACTTAGCAAAAATAATAAAGTTATCTACAAAAGTAGAGGGGGATGTTTACTAAATCCGGCAAATTTATATCTATTGTGGATATAATTATTGTGGATAAGTCAGGATAATTTTGTGGATAAAATAATTATTACCTATTATAATGCGTCTGGATGGCCAATAAACAAGTTATCCACAAATTTTATATGTGGATAACTTTGTGGATAACTTGTGGATAACTTGTGGATAACTTTGTGGATAATTATGTGGATAACTTTTAAGAATTAAAAGTTATCCACATGGTATAAATAATTGTTAAAAGTTATCCACATATTAACAAAAAATTTTACAGACTGCCTTAAAAGGGATGGTCTAATGAAGTTAAATAAAATTTATAGAAATATTTAACCTTTTAGGCAGAATTTACTTGACGAAATGGGATTTTGCTAATATAATATGAGATACATGTGATTTTGCGTATTTAGCCTGGCAGGCAGATATGGTTTTAACAAGACTGCCTGGCATATGCCAGAAGCAGGCCAGAAAACATTTGTGGACAGGGCATAAGCGGTATTTCCTGCTTGCAAGAAAATCCCATGTTATTTATTTGTAATATACCCTGTTCTTAAGTTACCGCAGGCAGATTGGATAAATAGTAAAAAGGAGGTGTTTTGATAATGAAGATGACATTCCAGCCTAAGAAAAAACCCAGAAAAAGGGTTCATGGATTCAGAAAAAGAATGAGTACAGCTAATGGAAGAAAGGTTTTATCTAACAGGAGAGCAAAAGGAAGACATAAGTTATCCGCATAGGTCGCATTTATGTGGCCTTTTCTTCTATAGTAAAGTCCCGCTTCAGCGGCAGAGGGATTAATGTGTTTATATCAATTAGAAAGAATTATGAGTTTTTGAATGTATATCACCGTGGTAAATCCTATGCTAATAAATATCTGGTTATGTATATTTGTGAGAACCAGAAGCTTGTTAATAGATTTGGAATCACTGTAAGTAAAAAGGTTGGAAATAGTGTTATTAGGCATAGGGTGACCAGGTTGATAAGAGAAAGTATCAGATTGAATGAAGAACAGTTCGCCATAGGTTATGATATTGTTATAGTAGCCAGGAATACAGCCAGAGGTAAAGAGTATAAAGATATTGAGAGTGCTATCCTGCACCTTGGCAGGATTCATAAGATTATTAAAGAAATAAGGTAATTTATGAAAAGAATAATGATATTTACTATAAATTTATATCAGAAGTTTTTATCTCCCTTAAAAGGAAAACCGGTGTGTATTTATACACCAACTTGTTCACAATATGCTATAGAAGCATTGGAAAAGTATGGTTTTTTCAAAGGGGGTTTTTTAGCTGTAAGGCGCATTTTAAGATGCCACCCTTTTGCAAAGGGTGGTTATGACCCAGTACCATAACTGTTGTTTTTAAATGGCGCAGGAGGACTTTAGACTATGAATGTGATTTTGACAACATACCAGGGTGCGATACTAGGGCCAATTGCCAGGGTGCTTGGGTATATTTTACAGGCATTATATGCTCTGTTATCAAATTTTGGGATTGAAAATACAGGCATATGTATTATTATATTTACTTTTATAGTAAATGCATTAATGATTCCAATGCAGGTTAAACAGCAGAAATTTTCAAAGATGTCTGCAATTATGAATCCAGAATTACAAGAAATACAGAAAAAATATAAAAATAAAAAAGACCAGGCATCACAACAGAAGATGTCATTAGAAACACAGGCTGTTTACCAGAAGTATGGTGTAAGCCCTGCAAGTGGATGTCTGCCAATGCTTATAACTTTTCCAATTATATTTGCATTATACCGTGTTATTTATAATATACCTGCATATGTACCACAGGTGTACGATATTTATAGCGGGCTTGCAGAAAAAATACAGGCAGCAGGGGTTACAGTTGAAGAACTTGCTAATATGGTTACAGCTAAAACTTACGTTATTACTGATGCAGTCCAGGCAGCAAAAGAGAGTAAGGATATAAGTTATTTTGTAGATGTACTTGGACAGTTTAATACATCTGCATGGAGCGGCCTTGTGGATAAGTGTCCTGCTTTGGAAAGTGTTATTACATCTGTAGCAGATGAGTCAAGACACATTAATTCATTTTTAGGATTAAATATTGCTGATACTCCAGGAATTAAAAGTATAAGTATTATAATACCTGTACTTTCTGTTATAACACAAATATTAAGCATGAAGATAAGCATGGCAGGTAATGCACAGGCAATGGATTCAAGTAATCCTACAGCAGCATCAATGAAAATGATGAATAATGTAATGCCATTTGTGTCAGGCCTTATGTGTTTTATGTTCCCTATAGGTGTTGGAATATACTGGATTGTAGGTAATGTATTCAGGATTTTCCAGTCATTAGGGATAAATCTTTATTTTAAGCGTATGGATATGGAGGCAGAAGTCCGTAAGAATGTTGAAAAGACAAAAAAGCGTTATGAAAAAATGGGTGTTGATCCTAATACTACAATGCAGGAAATAGCTAAGAAACGGACAAGTACAATTACAACAGACAGTAAAAACCAAAAAACTAATCTTAGTAAGAATGTTAATAGTGTGAAGAATAGTAAAAGTAATTATAAAACAGGTGGTAATAAAAAATATAAGGAAGGAAGCATTGCTTCATATGCTAATATGATGGCAAGGGATTCAAATGATAAAAAATAATTGAAAAAGATAAGAAGTTTTGTTTTTGGGCAGAATGGAGGAGATTATGTCTGAGTGGAAGGAATTTACAGCAAAAACAGTAGATGAAGCTTTAACTAATGCATTAGTACAGCTTGGGACTACCAGTGACAAGGTTGAATATGAAATTATAGAAAAGGAAAGTCCAGGAATACTTGGGCTTTTCAGTAAGCCTGCGAAAATACGTGTTAAAGTTAAATTTGATATTAAAGATACTGCTGAAAACTTTCTTAATAAGGTTTTTGATGCAATGGATTTAAAAGTTGATATCCAGTTAGACTATAATGAATTAGAAAACCAGATGAATATAGACCTTAGTGGTGCTGAAATGGGTATACTTATTGGCAAAAGAGGGGCAACGCTTGATTCCTTGCAGTACCTTTTAAGCCTTGTTATTAATAAGAATACAGAAAGTTATGTTAAAGTTAAGCTTGATACAGAAAATTACCGTGAAAGAAGAAAAGAAACACTTGAAAACCTGGCAAGAAACCTTGCACACAAGGTTAAGAGAATACACCATACTGTGTATCTGGAGCCTATGAACCCATATGAACGCAGGGTTATACATTCAGCCCTGCAAAAAGATAAATATGTTGAAACACATAGTGAGGGTGAGGAACCATACCGCAAGGTAGTTATTACTTTAAAACCTGGTGTTGATACAGGATATGAGCACAGGGGAAAATACCAGTATGGTAATAAATATAATGGAAGGGGAAATTACCGCAAAAGAAGTAGTGATTACTATAATAAAAGAAGTTACAATAGAAATGAAGAAAATTTAAATAATACACCATATAATGGAAAAGTAGCAGAAGATAATGAATAATTAATATTTACAATTTACATTAATAAATAATGGAAAAGGGGCTGGTTACAGTCCTCTTTTTTATACTGGTGTTTCTATTATATTATTGAAGCCATAAAAGATGCATTGAGGTTAACTTTTGCAAAGCAGGAGTTTGGGATTTGTGCCTGTGGTAAGGAAGCTGCGGGTACTGGAAAGGCATGGGTATTTGTATGCAGGATAATACTATTGCAGGGATTGCAAGTGGAATGGGTGGCGGAATAGGAATAATACGTATAAGTGGGAACAATGCCCTAAAAGCTGCTGGAAAAATATTCCGTACGAAAAGTTTTGTAGACGAGAAGCTTGGAAAGATTAAAAAAGATATTAAATGGGATTTTAATTATTTTTATAATAAAGAAACACATACAATAAGCTATGGTTTTATTACAGATGGTACTGGTATTATAGATGAAGTTATTGTGCTTTTAATGAAATCGCCTCACAGTTATACTAAAGAAGATGTAGTGGAAATTGATGCACATGGAGGGCCTTTTGTTGTAAAAAGAATTTTAGAATTATTATTAGAGAATGGTGTAAAACTTGCAGAACCAGGGGAATTTACAAAGAGAGCATTTTTAAATGGAAGAATAGATTTATCACAGGCTGAAGCAGTTATGAAAATTATATCTTCTAAAAGCAGCTTTGCATTAAATAGTGCAGTAAAGCAGTTAGAAGGAAGCATATCAGGGTATATTGGGGAAATAAGAAATGAAATACTTAATAATTTAGGGCAGATTGAAGCAGCACTTGATGATCCAGAACATTATGATTTAGATATATACAGGGATAAAATTTTAAAAGAAATGGAAGAGGAGGTTAGTAAATTAAAAAGTCTTCTTTTGCATTTTAATGATGGACGGATGAAGTCAGAGGGAATTAATACAGTTATTGCAGGAAAACCAAATGCTGGAAAGTCCTCACTTATGAACCTGCTTTTAGATGAAGAGAGGGCAATAGTTACTAATGTTGCAGGAACTACACGTGATATAATAGAAGAAACCGTATATCTTGATAATATTGTTTTAAATATTGCTGATACAGCCGGTATACATGAAACAGATGATGTAGTAGAGAATATAGGGGTAGATAAGGCAGTTAGTTATCTTGAAAATGCTGATTTTGTAATTTATGTTGTTGATTCTAGTGTTCCTTTAGATAATGATGATATGCAGATAATAGAATTGCTTAAAGGTAAAACAGGTGTTGTATTAATGAATAAGTCTGACCTGGAAGCCAGATTAACAGAAGAAGAAGTTAAATCCAGGCTTGGCTGGACATGTATTGGGTTTTCTAATGAAACAAAGCTTGGGCTTAAAGAATTAAGCGAATATATCAAAAACTCGTTTTTGCATGGGGATATAACTTTTAATGACCAGGTATATTTAACAAACCTGCGTCATAAAGAAGCAGTAGAAGATGCACTGTCAAGTCTTATACAGGCAGTGGATACCATGAAGTCGGGGCTGCCAGAAGATTTTATTGCTATTGATATGATGGACGCTTATAAAAAACTTGGGCTTATAAATGGGGAAACAGCTTCAGAAGATCTGGTAAATAAAATATTTAAGGATTTTTGTATGGGTAAGTAAGATTTGCCATATTAGATTGGAGGTAAAAAATATGTCTTATACATATGAACCATATGATATTGTTGTTATTGGTGCAGGACATGCAGGCTGTGAAGCAGCATTAGCATCTGCAAGGCTTGGTTTAAAGACACTGGTTTTTACAGTTAGTATAGACAGTATTGCAATGATGCCATGTAACCCTAATGTCGGTGGAAGTTCTAAGGGGCATCTTGTCCGCGAAGTAGATGCACTTGGTGGGGAAATGGGAAAAAATATTGATAAGACTTTTATACAGACAAAGATGCTTAATCTGTCAAAGGGCCCTGCTGTACACTCTTTAAGGGCACAGGCAGATAAAAAAGATTATAGCAGGGCTATGAGGAATGTTTTAGAAAATACAGATAATCTTGTTATAAAACAGGGTGAAGTTTCAGAAGTAATTGTAAGTGGTGGTAAGGTTACAGGAATACGTACAGTTTCAGATGCAGTTTATCCATGTAAAGCAGCTATTATGTGTACTGGTACTTATCTTAAAGCCCGGTGCATTTATGGAGATGTAAGCCAGAATACAGGCCCAAATGGTCTTGCAGCAGCAAACCATCTTACAGATTGTTTAATAAAACTTGGAATAGATGTAAGAAGGTTTAAAACAGGAACACCAGCAAGAGTTGATAAAAGGACGGTGGATTTTTCTAAAATGGAAGAGCAGAAGGGTGATATAAACATTGTGCCATTTTCATTTACAAACAGGCCCAAAGATCTGGAACGCAGCCAGGTTTCATGCTGGCTGACTTATACAAACAAGGAAACACATAAAATAATAATGGATAATATAGACAGGTCACCATTATATTCAGGAAATATAAAAGGTACAGGGCCAAGATATTGTCCATCTATTGAGGATAAAGTTGTAAGGTTTGCTGATAAAGAAAGACACCAGGTTTTTATTGAACCAGAAGGAAATTATACTAACGAGATGTATATAGGGGGAATGTCAAGTTCACTGCCAGAAGATGTACAATATAAGATGTACCACTCTGTACCAGGGCTTGAAAATGCTACAATAGTAAGAAATGCTTATGCTATAGAATATGACTGCATAGATCCCATACAGTTAAAAGCTACACTTGAATTTAAAGAAATAAGTGGTTTTTACAGTGCGGGGCAGTCAAATGGAAGTTCAGGATATGAAGAGGCGGCTGCACAGGGTATAATAGCTGGAATTAATGCTGCTATGAAAATACTTGGAAGAAGCCCTGTAATACTTGACAGGTCACAGGCTTATATAGGCGTACTTATAGATGACCTTATAACAAAAGGTACTAATGAACCATACAGAATGATGACTTCAAGGGCAGAATACAGGCTGCTTTTAAGGCAGGATAATGCAGATTTACGCCTTACTAAAATTGGATATGATATTGGACTTATAGATAATGAAAGATATAATAAACTATTAGAAAAAGAAAAACTTATAGAGGAAGAAAAGAAAAGAATTGAGAATTTAAATATAGGAGTAAAGGAGGATATACAAAAAATATTAGAAGAAAATGGAAGTACATTATTACAATCGGGGGCTACTATGGCAGAACTGGTTAAAAGGCCAGAACTTTCATATGATAAACTGTTGCCAGCAGATAAAGACAGGCCAGAGCTTCCTGCCGATGTAAGGGAACAGGTAAATATAGCTATTAAATATGAAGGATATATAGAGAGACAGTTAAGACAGGTTGAACAGTTTAAAAAACTTGAAAATAAAAAAATACCAGAAGATATTAATTATGATGAAGTATACAGCCTTAGGATAGAAGCATTGCAAAAACTGAAAAAATTTAAACCAGCATCAGTTGGACAGGCTTCAAGAATATCTGGTGTATCACCAGCCGATATTTCTGTTTTACTGGTGTATCTTGAAAAAAATTAGAAATGGGGAACTATATTGAAAGAACTATTATACAATAATGCAAAAAAGGCTGGAATAAATCTAAGCAGTATACATCTTGAAAAATTCCAGGTATATTTTGATTTAATGCTTGAAACAAATAAAGTAATAAATCTTACAGCTATAACAGAAAAAAAAGATATAGTTAATAAGCATTTTATAGACAGCATTGCATTAAAGAATTATATAAATTTAGATGGCAGAAAAATAATAGATATTGGGACAGGTGCAGGTTTTCCAGGAATACCATTAGCAATAATATCTGATAATGCACATTTTACATTAGTAGATTCATTAAACAAAAGAATAAAGTTTCTTGATAAAATAATAAAAGAATGTGGACTTAATAATGTAGAAACAGTCCACAGCCGTGCAGAAGATTTGGGACATAATGAAACATACAGGGAAAAATATGATTACTGTGTATCAAGGGCTGTTGCCAATATGTCTGTTTTATTAGAGTATTGCATACCATTTGTAAAGACTGGGGGACAGTTTATTTCATATAAATCAGAAAAGGCAGAAGATGAAATAAAACAGACTACAAATGCACAGAACAAACTTGGTTGTAAATTTATAAAATCATATAGTTTTAATTTACCAGAAACGGATATTTCAAGAAGATTTTATATTTTTGAAAGAAATAAAAAACTGTCCAAAACTTATCCAAGACAAGCAGGGAAACCCAAAAAAAATCCATTATAAAACCAAAATGTTTCATGTGAAACATTTTGGTTTTATAAAGCAGAAAATTGCATAATATTTTATAATTTTATTATGGAAGATGAACGTTTATAGTGCTATAATTAAATTAGATTACTATATTAAATAAATGTTTCACGTGAAACAATATTTCATGTGAAACAATATTTCATGTGAAATATTGTGAAAGGATAAAAGATATATGAGCAGGGTAATAGCGGTATCTAACCAAAAAGGCGGAGTTGGCAAGACAACAACGGCAATTAATTTGTCAGCATGTTTAGCTGAAAAGGGCAAAAAGGTTCTTGTTATTGATATGGATCCACAGGGAAATACAACAAGTGGTCTTGGAATTAATAAAGAAAGTGTTGAACATACTAGTTATGAAGTCCTTTTAGAAGAAATAGAAATTAATGATGCTATTTTTCCATCGGTAGTAAAAGATTTATCTGTAATCCCATCTGAAAGAGGGCTTGTTGGTGTAGAAGTAGAACTTATTGGCAAAGAGAGCAGGGAGTATGTTTTAAAGAAACAGGTTGATAAAATCAGGGATAAATATGATTTTATACTGATAGACTGTCCTCCATCATTAAATACTTTAACTGTTAATGCAATGACAACTGCTGATACGGTACTGGTTCCAATACAGTGTGAGTATTATGCCTTGGAAGGTTTAAGTGAACTTATGTATACTATTGATCTTGTTAAGGAAAGGTTAAACCCAAAACTTGAAATAGAGGGTATTGTGTTTACAATGTATGATGCAAGGACTTGTCTTTCTTTACAGGTGGTAGAAAATGTTAAGGACAATCTCCACCAGAATATTTATAAGAGTATTATACCAAGAAATGTAAGGCTTGCAGAAGCACCAAGCCACGGGCTTCCAATTAATGTTTATGAGCCAAAATCCACAGGGGCAGAAGGATACAGATCCCTTGCTAAAGAGGTAATAGAAAGAGGAAATTAATAGTGGATAGAAATGAGGTGGAAAGATGTCTAAAAGAGGATTGGGGAAGGGCCTTGATGCATTAATTCCGGAAACTGAAAAAAGTGTAAAGAAAGATACAGATACCAGTGCACCAGAAGTTGTTAAGGAAGTAATAAAAGAGGTTATTAAGGAAACTGAAACAGTAGATATAAATAGAATAGAACCTAATAATAGCCAGCCAAGAAAAGCTTTTGATGAAGATTCTATGCAGGAGCTTGCAGATTCTATTAGGATTCATGGACTTATAGAACCATTAATTGTTAAAAAAATAAATGAGGGATTTTATAGTATAATTGCAGGTGAAAGAAGATGGAGAGCTGCAAGAATGGCTGGATTAAAAGATATACCTGTAATTGTAAGGGATTATAATAACCAGCAGATAATGGAGATAGCACTGGTAGAGAATTTACAACGTGAGGATTTAAACCCTATTGAAGAAGCTGAAGCTTTTAGAATGTTAATTGATGAATTTCATCTTAAACAAGATGAAGTTGCAGAAAAAGTATGTAAAAGCAGAGTTGCAGTTACAAATTCACTCCGTTTATTAAAACTTGATAAAAGAGTAAGGGATATGGTAATAGAAGATAAAATTAAAAGCGGGCATGCCAGGGCATTGCTTGTTATAGAAGACGGGGAAGAGCAATACAATGCTGCTGTAAAAGTATTTGATGAAAAACTTAGCGTCCGTGAAACTGAGCATCTGGTTAAAATGATTATAAATGCAAAAGAGGAAAAAAGTAAAGTAAAACCAGAAGATAATAAGCAAGAAGAGCTGGTATTTAAAAAGTATGAAGAAAAGTTAAAACTTATAATGGGTACAAAAGTAAAAATTAACCGTAAACCAGGTGGAAAGGGAAAAATTGAAATAGAATATTATTCTCCTGATGAATTTGAGAGATTAATTGAAATTATGTCAAATATTAATTCATAAATGGTACATAATAATAACATATAGAAAGGCTGTGTAGATAAATATGGAATTATTAAATTCGTTTGGGATAGATATAGGATATGTAGTTATAGGAATGGCAGGTATTGTTTTACTGCTTTTTATATTACTTATAACCAGTATGGTTAAAATACACAATATACGTACCAGATATAACCAGTTTATGGAAGGTGAAGATGGAAAAAATCTTGAAAAGGCTTTGTTAGATAAATTTGAAGCTATTGATATGTTGAAAAATAGTGTAAGTGATATTAATATACAAATTAAAGAAATAAATAAAGTTCTTGCAACAACATATAAAAAGATTGCATTAGTAAAATATGATGCATTCCAGGAAATTGGTGGACAGTTAAGTTTCGTACTTGTAATGCTGACATCTGAGGATAATGGTTTTATACTTAATTCAATGCATAGTTCAAGAGAAGGCTGTTATACTTATACAAAAGAAGTGGTAAATGGTGAAACATTTGTTATTTTATCAGAAGAGGAACAGCAGGCACTTAATGAAGCAAAACAGAATATTGGAATAAGCAAAATGAAAGAAAGAATAGAAAATTAAAGATAAACAGGACTGCCGCAAAGCGGCAATGAGGTTGATTTGCAAGTGGGCAAGTAGCCAATGCCTGCTTGCAGGCAATGCGGATTGCGAATATCTGCTTGACTGTTTTATGCGGCAGCCTGTTTTTTTTATTGCAGTTATTTATTCAGTTGCAACTGAGCCATATAATGGTTTTAAAGAATTAGAAATAGAATCCATATTTACATCAATATCATTAACAACTGTACCCCCGTTAAAATCTTTATGGTAATTTTGTACACTTTCATTTATTGACAGCATTTTCTGGTCAAGAAATGAAATAATATTGGCACATTCCCGAAGTTCATCACGTATTCCTTCAGGTGCTTTGCCTTCAAATTTATAGTATATTTTGTGTTCAAGGCTTGCCCAGAAGTCCATAGCAATCGTTCTGATTTGTATTTCTACTTTTGTATTTATAACATCATTAGATAAAAATATAGGTACAGAAACAATCATATGGTAACTTGTATATCCGTTAGGTTTTGGCTTTGCAATATAATCTTTTATTTTCAAAACAGTTACATCATTTTGTTTTGTTATTGCATCTGCTATACGGTATATATCAGACGTAAATGAACATATAATCCTTACACCTGCTACATCATTAATATATCTTATAATATTTTCTACAGTAAGTTCTTTTTGCTTTATGCGCATTTTCCTTGCAATGCTTTGTGCAGATTTTAGGCGGGAAGTTATGTGTTCTATTGGATTATACTGGTGTGCAAGTTTAAATTCATTATTCAGGATTTCAAGTTTAGTTGAAATTTCTTTAAGTGCTGAATTATATAAAAGCAATGCCTTGCTCCATTCTTCTTCTTCATCGTAGTATATTAACTGTTCCATTTTATCCTCCCTTACTATTTATACGGGTTTTAATTAAAACCATAGATTCTGTTGAAAAAGTTATATCCCCATACAATTATTTTCCTTCCTGATTTGCTTGAAAACTGCATAGGGTATCCTAATTTCCTTCTTGTAATATTTTTATATACAGCTTTATTTCTGTCCTTTAAGTATTTCCAGAGATTTTCCCTTTTCTGAAGGTTTTTAGGAGAACCTTCGTTTACTAAAAGTGCAGAACTTACAATCATCATCATTGCAAGATATTTTATCATATAATTGCGTAATTTTTTATTTTTTATCTGCATAGGGTTTAAACTGTCAATCATAATTTTTGTAACCTTTATCTGCTGGTCGATGCGCTTTGTCATAACTGCTTCATTAACAGACTGGTCACTTCTGCCTATATAATAACGGTACAGGTCAGTATCAAGATAATACATGTATTTAACATATGGAAGTGGTTTATATGCATATATATTATCTACATAAAATGTATGCTCTGGAAGTTTTAAATTACATTCGCGCAAAAGCTTTGTCCTGTAAATTATAGAGTGCATAATAAGATTCTGGCTCATACGGAAATGTTTTACATCATTCCATGTTATGAATTTATTTTTGGGTATAGCACTGCCATATGAAATAACTTTTTGTTTATTAACACTAGGTTTTTCATATACATAATTACATATAAGCATATCTAACGGTATTATATCTGTTACAGCTTTACGGAGTAAATTTATTGCGTTAAGCAGGCTGTCTTTATCAAACCAGTCGTCACTGTCAAGTACTTTAAAATATAAACCTGTGGCTTTGGCAATGCCCATATTAACAGCAGAACCATGTCCACCGTTTTCTTTATTGATGGCCTTTACTATACCTGGATAACGTTTACCATATTCATTGGCAATTTCTTTTGTATTATCAGATGATCCATCATTGATAATAAGTATTTCAATATCATCTCCTCCTTCCAGTGCTGATTCTATGGCTTTTCTCATATATCCGGCAGAATTGTAACATGGAATAGTTACGCTTAAAAGTTTCATATTTACCTCCATAAAATTATTTTATAATAATCTTCCAAACTATAATTACTTACTATTATAATATGAAATTGTGATAGTTTAAAGGGAATAATTATTAATTATTTATTATGTATATATATTTTTTGATAATTATTGTAGAAAATATTCATAAATGTTAAAATAAAACAAAAAGGGGGCAGTAAAGTGGCTAATGATTATACCAAAATAATAAAAATGGCAATTAAAGCAAGAAAAAATTCATATTCACCATATTCATCTTTTAAGGTTGGTGCATGCCTTAAAGATATAAATGGAAACCTGTATACAGGATGCAATATTGAAAATGCAGCTTTTTCACCTACAAACTGTGCAGAAAGGACAGCATTTTTTAAGGCAGTAAGTGAAGGTATAAAAGAATTTGAATGTATAGCTATAACCGGAGGTTCTTCTGTAATAAAGGGTTATTGCCCTCCATGTGGTGTATGCAGGCAGGTTATGATGGAGTTTTGTAATCCGGAAGTTTTTAAAATAATCCTTGCTAAATCAGAAAATGATTATAAGGAAATATTACTTAAAGATTTACTGCCTTTGGGTTTTGGAAAGATGGATTTATCTATTAAGTAATTTTTAGTGCTTTAAATGGTGTAGTTTATAGTTTGGACACTATATATTTTTGGAAGGTGAGTGGATGTTATGTTAATGTATGATATAATTGATAAAAAGAAAAAAGGCGGGGAACTTGCAAAAGATGAAATAGAATATTTTATAACTGGATATATAAATGGGGATATCCCTGATTACCAGGTATCAGCCCTTCTTATGGCAATATATTATAAAGGAATGTCTGATACTGAGCTTTTGGATCTTACAAATATTATGGCAGAATCTGGTGATATAGTTGATTTATCTGGTATAGACGGGATAAAAGTTGATAAACATAGTACAGGGGGAGTAGGTGATAAAACTACAATCGCTGTAGCACCTGTTGTAGCAGCATGTGGTGGCAAAGTTGCTAAAATGAGCGGAAGAGGACTTGGATTTACAGGAGGGACTATTGATAAACTTGAATCTATACCTGGTTTTAAGACTTTACTGCCAAAGGAAAAATTCTTTGAAATAGTCAATAGTATTGGGTTATCGGTTATAGGACAGTCAGGCAGTATAGCGCCTGCGGATAAAAAATTATATGCATTAAGGGATGTTACAGCAACTGTTGACAGTATACCATTAATAGCTGCTTCAATAATGAGCAAAAAAATTGCGTCTGGAAGCGATAAAATTATACTTGATGTAACAATGGGAACAGGCGCTTTTATGAAGAATATAGATAATGCTATTACTTTAGCTAAGAAAATGGTAGCAATAGGTGAAGGGGCAGGACGTGAAACGGCAGCATATATTACAAATATGGATATTCCACTTGGAATTGCAGCGGGAAATAATATTGAAGTAATAGAAGCAATAGAAACATTAAAAGGAAACGGGCCAGAAGATTTTACAGAAATATGCAGGAATTTTTCTGCATCTATGCTTAGTATGGCAGGGAAAGGAAGCAGAAAGGAGTGCATTAAAATGGCTGACAGGGCAATAGAAGATGGCTCTGCCCTTTGTAAACTGGCAGAAATGGTTAAAATGCAAGGCGGGGACGAAAGGTATATTTATAATACATCTTTATTTGAAAAAGCTCCTTATTCTTACAAATGGGTATCTGAATCAGATGTTTATATAACAAAAATGGATACAGAGCAATGTGGCAGGACAGCAGTTATTCTTGGGGCAGGAAGGGAAGTAAAAGATAGTCCGGTTGATTTTAATGCCGGGATAAAGTTTTATAAAAAAACAGGTGATTTTGTTAAAACAGGTGATGTGGTAGCAGAATTGTATTCTTCAGATAAAGAAAAATTAAATGCTGCATCATATTATATTAAAAAGGCATATAAAATGGGCAGTACAAAGGTAAAAAAAGAAAAAACTATAATTGCGTATATTTCAAAAGATAATATTATTAAATATTAATATTCCAGTTAATATTAATAAAAAATATCACAGCCAGGGAGATTTGAATTAAGAAATTCAATCTCCTTTTTTGTTATATTTGTATTTGTAAGGTTTAATGTTTTAAGGTTATATAATTCTGCAAGGCTTTTAATATTGTGTAAATCAGAATTGCCTGATAAGTCAAGGTTTATAAGTGATTTAAGTGCAGCAACAGGGGATAAATCATTTATATTATTATATGAGAGTACAAGTGTTTCCAGATTACATAATGTTTCTAAAGAAGTTAAATTAGTAAGCTGGTTATCTGATAAATATAATTCATTTAGTGAGGTATAGTACTTTATATTATTTAAATCATCAATTTTATTAACACTGGCATATAAAATTGTTAATTCGGAGCAGGAAAAACTAGCATTTTGTGGACTTGGAACTGATGAAATACTTGTACCACTTATATCAAGTTCTTTTAGTTCATTGATTGTAATATTACTGCTAGTGTCATTAATGTTTTGTAAAATTACATCAGGTTGTGTTTTCCTGGTTTTTGTTATATAACTATAAACAGAAAATGTAAAAATTGTACATGTTACAAGTATAAGCGCTATATATGCATAATAATTTATTTTATGCTTTTTTGGTGTTGTATGTGTATAGCTGTTTCTAAAAGAAGTTTTTAGGTAATATAACTGGTGTCTTGTATCTGTAATATGTAAATTATAATTACAGTTTGAAATTTTATCTTGTATTTCTGCTGATTTTAATATTTGGTTTATTTCATCAATAGAAGAAAACCTTTCAGAAGGATTAGCAGAGCAGCCTTTTAAAATTACAGAGTATAATTCTTGTGGAATATTATCTTTAATACTGCCGTATGGATTATTGCAGCCTGTTGTGTAACCATTATTAAAAAGTGTAAATAAAAGACATGAAAAAATATAAATATCTGCTAAACAGCCAGGCTTAATACCTTGTTTTATTTCTGGAGGGGTGTAACCTGGTGTTGTATTTACAGATATATTTTTACTGTTAAAAAATATAGCAGAAGAAAAATCCCCAAGACAGTATGAACCATCATTATTTAAATAAATATTTGAAGGGGTACAATCTAAATGGAGGATTTTATTAGAATGAAGGAGTTTTAATGACCAGGAAATATCAACAGCCATGTTTAGTATATCTGCTGCCTGTATTCCAGTCTGGCATATTAGTGTTTTTAAATTAACCTGGTATTTTGTTATTATATAATAGTTGTGTTTATATAAAATTATTTCTAATGGTATTTGTATATGGGGGCTTTTTATAGATTGGGCTTTTTTATAAATTTTTTTACAAAATCCTGTTTCATTAACAATTTTTAATATTCTTTTATTATCATTATTATTTGTATCTGAAGAAGGCAGATTCTGGTTAATAATATATACCTGGTAAAGTGAAGATGTGTTTAATATATCTGTAATATGCCAGTTTTTTGCTAATTGTGGTGGAAGTAATGGATATAAATTATTATAGTTTTTATTCAATAGAGTTCTCCTTTAAATATTATATAATTTTTACTGGACATGCTGCTTTAACAGTGCCATCTGGAAGTATTATTAATATTGTTGTAAATCCTTTTTTAATCCCAGTTAATTTTTTATTTTTAAAGGAGGCAATAGAATTATCAGTACTTTTATAAACAAAATTTATGCCAGGGTTTTTAGATGGTACTGTTGTAAATAAGATATCTTCACAACTGCCTGCGGCTATTTTAATAAAATGTTTTTGAAATTCTATTTTTGTTATAGTATTTATTGTTTTCTTTTTGCAAATTTTTTGCCTGCCTGGAAGGCTGGTACTTTTTGCTGGAGATGTTGTTTTAATGTTTGGTATATGGGTAGTACTTTGTCCAGGGGCGGGTTTACTTTTCGTTATTTTGTTTTTTGTATTATTATAATTATTATTCTGGGTTTTAGGGCTGTTATTATAACTTTTATCCGCTGGAGGATCTGTATTATAATTATGTATAGTATTGTTTTTCTTGCTGTAGCTGCCATGGTTTTTATTTGCTTCAGGCTTTGTACTATAATTATGTATAGTATTGTTTTCCTGGCTGTAGCTATCCTGGTTTTTATTTGTTTGTGGTTTTTCTGTAATATTGCCTTTATTACTGTTATAATTTTTATTATTTGTTTTTTTATCCACAGGTTTGTGTTTATTATTTTCTATATTGTATGTATGGTATTGGTTATTTTCTTTATTATCTTGTGGCATTGTAAAAGTATTTCCTGATACATGGATATAATTTTCTGGAATTACAAGTATTATAGAAGTAATAAATACCAGTATTAGCAGTGTGGCAGTTTTTTTCATATTTTTGGTGTTCCTTTCTATATTATTATACATAATGTGATTAAAATTGATAGCTGCATTTGCCTATAAATATAGGCAAGTAAATCAGGCTATTAATGTTTTTTAAATTATTTACTATTGTAACTTTTTATTTAATAAAAATCTATTGTAAATATGACTAAAAAATATTATGTTTTATTTACATATGTTATAAAAATGCCAGATGCCTGCAATACATACTTCTTGCCAGTCACGTCTGTTTCATAAATTTTAATTGTGTGTAAACAAAAGATAATTTATAGTTATCCTGCATTGGATTTTTATATGTTCTTGCATACATTATAAACTTTGTACATGCAGTAGTTTTATATATTTTCTGTAGCAGGCAAGTTCCCACTACGATAGGCGCACAACACTATAGTGCAGGCAGTGCATAAAATCTGAAAATACCAGATTTAAGCACTGGTGGCGCTATAGTGCCTTTTACAGAAAATATATAAAACTGTCTGCATGTTACTACGTTCCGTGGGAATTAAAAGTTTTCTTGTTTGTATTTTAATTTGTTGATAAAATTTTATGTCTCATGTATAAGGTACTTTTGTACTGTCATTAAGCACTGTTATATGTACAAGTGCAGTATAATGCCATTAAACCAGGGAAACCCACAGGAAATATTTTTATAAACTGCCAAAACGTATACTACCTGGCAAGTTCCAAATGTGCTTCCAATGGACAGATGTACGCAACCGCCGGTGTTTAAGCCCTGTCTTAAATGCTTCAAAGAAGTTTTTTCTTTGAAGCATAAGGGCTTTATGCACCGCTGCGTGTAAGTCCAAGCGCAAGCGGGCTGTACATGGAACACTTTGGAACTGCCAGGGCATAAAAATTTCTATGTACAACCCCTTTTAAAACAAACCGTGGATAACTATAAATTATCTCCTGTTTATATATAATTAAAAATTTATGAAACGGACGTGCTTGCCAGTTAATATATATTTACACTATGGAAATATTATATATCCTGCCCTTTCAGATAAATGTAATATTTGTTACTTGCTTAATGGGTTTAAAAGTTAATTGTTTTATATTAAAAACCCTGCCAGGTTATATAGCCTGGCAGGGTTTTTAGGAATGGGAAATTTTTAGTCTAGTTAGATACATAACTTATAAATACATATCCTGCATCTTTAAATTTTTTGTCTGCGCTTATAATAGAAGTTGTAGCTGTATGCATTGTGACAGGATCCATATATGTTATGGTTGATGAGGTATAACCTGTTATTAGTACGGCATGGGAATTATCTAACATTGCTATTACTGGTTTTTCACCACTTACAAAGTACAATACTTCGTCAAGTGTGCATCCTGTAAGGTTTACTGGCTGGTCAATATATTTTGAAAGCATTGATATTATTGAGCTGCCTTTCAATTCGCTGGCAGATACTGTATGCTGTGCTGCCTGTAAAAGCATCTGGGTACATGCTTTTATGCTTGGTATATTGTTTTGCGGGTATGTTATGCCTGATAATTCTTTTGAAAGGAATTTGCCGCCGCGTTCCCATACTATATGGGCTTTATTATCCATTACAATGCCCATCTGTTCATCTGCAAGCTGTATTGCTGCTGCTGGATCCGCCATGCTTGCTGTAATTCCGCCGTATGCATATATATAGTATTTTTCTGTATTGTTTGCGGTATTTTTTAAATGTAATGTGGTATTTTCAGTAACCATTACATATTCAGTTGAATCTATGGAAGGTTTTTTTTCAAGTAAAAATCCAGCGGGAAGTGAAATATATTTTTCTGTTAAAGCTTTATCAGTTACACGTGTTGTTATGCTTATTGAAGGTTTTTTATTGCTCTTCTGGCTGATAATGTCATCATTTGAAGCTGGTTTAAACCTGCCATTAACTTTTTTTGCCCTTTTAAGCCTGATTACATTATCATCTACAGTTGCACCAGTTACATAAATATCTTTATTTTTATATTCACGGAGTATATCACCATTGCAGTCTGATATAACAAGCTTGTATGCAGGTTTTACAATTTCGCCATTTGTTGCTTCGTAAATATCTTTATTCCTGACATATCCATATACAATATTAGAATCTATTGCACCAAGAACTATAATGCTTTGTTTTTTCTTAGCATGTACTACAAGGCTTTTTGAAGTATCAAGGTTTAATATTGTTATATTTCTCGCATATTTTGAACTAGAGGCATCAGACCATACGAAACATCTGGCTTTTTCTAACATTACAAAATTGTCTTTAGTGGCATTTTTTGTAAGTATATTATATTTCTTTGAAGCAATATTATAAGCATAAACTACATCATTTAATGAAAAGTAGAAAATATTTTTATTGTTTACATAACAGAAACTTCCAAGGTCTTGTTTTAACTGTTCATAAGTAGTTGGAAGAGGTATATATACACGTTCAGTAATCCTGTTATCTTCTGGATTATAATCATAAAGAATAATTCCCACCCTCCCTTCATAGTCACCACTGTTAATATATCCATATACAAGAAAACTGATTGTACCGTCATCATTTAATTTTAATATTTTAATATCGTGCTGGTCATATTTTTCACGTGTTAAATCTTTTTTCTTATTTTCAAATGAAAATACTTTATGCAGTTTATATTCAGGCAGATTATAATACCATAATGAACCATTCCTTACAAATGCAAATTTATTATTTTTATCACTAGAGGTTATTTCCAGGCTGCCAGCATTAGAAATACCAATTTTAAGTTCATTTTTCTTAGTTGAAATAAATTCCGGGTTAAATAATGCTTCCATTGTCCTTTTAAAATTAAGCAGGTACATACGGCTGCCAGAATATCTTATGCGGTAAAATTCTTTTATAAAAAATGTTTCTGTACCTGTAGGGGTATCAGCTTTGACATAATATTTTTGTTCTATTGCAGCCGTTTCTATATTTATCTCTTTTATAGATGGTATTATATCTGTAAGTTTTTTAGGTTTTAACTTTCCCCAGGTAATAAGGTTATAGTTAGAATTAATTGTTATATTAGCAAATGTTGAATCATCTCCTACATTTGGTTCAAGGTAATTAGTTATATTAAATGTTTTGCCATTATCAAATGTTGCCTTATGGAAATTTTCTACAAAGTCCAGTTTCTCCTTTAGGAAAAAATCATTTTCATAATATTTAATTCTGGTATAAAAATTTATCTTTTTACTGAGGTTTGTTGTGAGTGTTATTTTCATTCCATATTCTGTACTTGTATCTAAAGCTTCAGAAATTTTAATTTTTATTGTTTTATCTTTATTATCAGAACCAAAAGCTGTAAGTGTATTAGTTTCAATTATTTTATTATTTAAAATATCACGCAGCTCAAAGCTTAATTTTTTTATTTTTGATTCATTTTCTGTAATCTTAACATAAAATGATTTAGAGGTGTCTAATGGTGTTATTGATTCCCTTACATTCCCACTGTCAAGTTCACTGCTGTATCCTTGTATTGTATTTACATTATACTTGCCTAGTTGTAAAGAAATAGACGGGAATGTTGAATCTTGTAAGCTTGTTGCAATCGTTTTTCCTGCTGTTGCATCTGGTATTTCATCTTTAAATATAAATAGTGAAAGTCCAAATGTAAATATAAGCAGTATAAATTTATATAAGTATTTCACTTTAATCCTCCATATTACTAGTTTGTATAATATGTATAGTATAATGTTTTTAATTAAAAAAAACAACCATTTTAATATATATGAAAAATATTTAATGTTTTTGAAATTTCTGGAACTTTTTTAAGCAGCCTGAATATAATAATATAAATTTGCTATAAGTAAGTGCAAAATAATATTTAAATATGCAGAAATGAGGTTAATTATGGAATACAATAAATATACCAAAGGTAATATGATGACATTTCCATTAGAATTAACAGAAGTAAGGAAAGAAGAAAAAATTCTTGATAATAAATATTTATATCCACCAGAAATTAAAGATATCCAGAGGGAAATTGAAGAAATTTGCGATAAAATGGAATATGACGGAAGTATAATGTTTGATGAATGTCCTGATAAAGTTACAGTTGAAAAGATTGTTAAAGAAATGTGCACTAAAGAAAAATACGGCAACTGCTGTACAAAAGAGAGCAGAAAATGGTTTGCAGCCCTTGTACAAGTTATGCTTTGTAATGAAATGGGATATAGAAGAAACAGGAGAATGTGCCATAAAGACAGAATGTTTTTAAAATAACAGCAATATGCTAATAGTGTTAAAAATATAAAGTCAGAAATCATAATCTATATAGGGTATTCCTATATAAATATGGATGGGTGCATTAGTAACTGCTATATGGATATTAAAGCCTTGGGATAATGGTGTTATATTGTAGTTTTTATCTAGCAGCGGGCTGTAGAAATAATAATCATAATAGTTTCCTGCATTATTTGCAAAAACCAGGCAGGTATTTTTATCATGTTTTTTTAGAAATCCTGTTATAATATTTAATGCTTGTTTCTGGTTTTTTAAGACTTGTGGTGTTATAATTTCTTTAGTGTTTTTGTTTATATTTATTGTTTTTATATTAGAAGTTTCTAAAAATGCATTAACCATTTTATTGTTATTTACATTTAAGCTGTATATAAACTGGATTGCAAAAGATGTCCAGCATAAAATACATAAAGATATTCCAAGGCCTTTTTTAATAAAATGTTTTCTGTAAAGTTCCATAACTGGCAATCCTCCTAAAATATGTAATACCTGTTTGCCAGTAATTATTGCCAGTTTTACAGTAATTATGCTTTTTTGTTTTATTTTTTCAAAAGGCTGTTATATACTTCACGTTTTGATATTCCCCTGTCAGAAGCAACCCTTTTCATGGCTTCTTTTTTAGGCATGCCTTTAGACAGATAGATATCCATATGTCCTGGAATATCAATTTGTGTCCATTCTTCTTGCTTTTTTGTTTCAATTTCTTTTATGGTACAGCCTTCAATTATAAGCACATATTCACCTTTTGGCTGGTTTGACATATAATATCTTATAGCTGATGAAAGTGTGTAAAGCTGTACTGTTTCATGTAGTTTAGTCAGCTCACGGCAAATAGTAATTTTACGGTCAGAAAGTGCTTCATAAAGTTCAGAAAGAGTATTTTTTAAATGATGTGGGGCTTCATATATTATTATTGTACGTGTTTCTTCTTTAAAGGAATTTATTATTGCTTTGCGTTCTTTTTTATCAGATGGCAGGAATGATTCAAAGGCAAAACGCCTTGTTTTAAGCCCTGATAAAGTAAGTGCTGTTATACATGCACATGCACCTGGAAGTGATGTAACTTTTATTCCGGCCTTGTATGCCTCTTTAACTATTTCTTCTCCTGGGTCGGAAATTCCAGGTGTGCCTGCATCTGTTACAAGGGCTATATTTGTTCCTTCTAAAAGTTTGCCAACAAGGTATTTTGCTTTATCATATTTATTATGTTCATGGTAGCTTGTCATAGGGGTTTTTATATTAAAATGGTTAAGCAGTTTTATTGTATTTCTTGTATCTTCTGCTGCAATAATATCTGCTTCTTTTAAAGTGCGCAGTACACGTAATGTTATATCTTCAAGGTTTCCAATAGGTGTAGCACATAAATATAGTATACCTGGCATAATTTAACCATACCTTTCTGTTTTTACCTGATTAAGTAAATAGCAAATGCCTGCTTACAGACAATGCATATATATTCTGGCTAGTATAAAGTTTTATATATCCGGGCCATATATTTCCAAAATCCTTTTTGTATATTTTCCAGGGGAATCATAGACTATAACAGGAGGGTCTATTTTAACCATAGGATTGCCATTTTTAGCTGCTTCTATAAGTACCATGTTGGGCTCTTTATCTATAAAAGGATAGACAAGGCACATCCTTTTTGGTTCAAGTCTGTATTTATGTAATGTGTTAAATATTTCTGCAAGGCGGAATGGCCTGTGTACCATATATAGCTTTCCATTTTCTTTTAATACAAGTGAACTTTCCCTTATAACATCTTCAAGTGTACAAAATATTTCATGTCTTGCGATTGCTTTTGGAAGCCCTGGGTTTTTAAGCCCATGGTTATTATTTATATATGGAGGGTTTGTAACAACTGCATCAAACCTGTCTTTGCCAAATATTTCTGAGGCTTTGCATATATCACCACAGGTTATGTTTATTTTATCTTCAAGTTTGTTTAATGCAACACTTCTTCTAGCCATGCATACACTTTCCTGTTGTATTTCAAGGGCATCAAAGTGGCTTGCCCCGGTTTTGGCAGAGAGCAGTATTGGCAGTACTCCAGTACCTGTACCAAGATCTAAAACATTACCGCCCTTGTGCACCATTGCAAAGGCGGATAATAAAACTGAATCCATTCCAAAACAAAATTTCTGTGGATTTTGTATTATTTTATAATTATTTATTTGTAAATCATCTAACCGTTCACCGGGCTGTAAAAAGGATGTTTCCAAAGACATATTAATCTCCCATGCCGTTTATGGCGCATAAAATTAATTTTGTTCATTATGGTAGCTGTTATAATCTGGTCTGGTATAGTTCCTGTTATTATTATAATGGCTGTTTTTCTTGTTTGGTTCTTGTGTGTGTTTATATGGTTTGCTATTGTAGCCTGTATAGTATTCCTTGTGCCCTGGATTGTAATTTTTCTTATGGTTTGTATTATTATGGTTTACATGGTTTTGTTTGTTATATGGTTTTCTGGGGTATTTTTTTGGCTGGTTAAAAGGCTGTCCATTTTGTATATGTCCTTCTTCGTCCTGCTGTGCACCTGCAAGTTCTTCTAAATCATTCTGTTCCATTTCTTCAAGTTCTTTAAGTGCATTTTCATCAAGTTCTTCATCTGGAAGTGAAAATGTAACATTATTTATATCTGGATTATTATTTCTTTTTTCAAATGTAAGTTCACTGGCATGGTATTCACGCAGCTCCTTTTCATTGTCTTTTGTTATAAGTATTTTTGCTTTTTGTTTTAATACACTTATGCTGTGTACAGTTCCTTCATATCCGTCAATAGTTTTTACTGTATCATTAATATGTGGAAGTGTACTGTTTAAATATTCATAAGCTTCTTCTTCATTTTTAAGGCAGCACATAAGCCTGCTGCATACACCTGAAATTTTAGCCGGGTTAAGTGACAGGTTCTGTTCTTTTGCCATTTTTATAGATACAGGTGCAAAGTCTGCAAGATATGTGTGGCAGCATAAGGGCCTTCCACATATACCTATTCCGCCCATAAGTTTTGTTTCGTCCCTTACCCCTATCTGCCTTAATTCTATACGGGTACGGAATATTGATGCAAGATCTTTTACAAGATCACGGAAATCAATACGCCCGTCTGCTGTAAAATAAAATAACAGCTTGTTTTTATCAAATGTATATTCAGAATCTATAAGTTTCATTTTAAGCCCATGTTTTTGTATTTTTTCAAGACATATCCCAAAGGCTTCTTTTTCTTTTTCTATATTTTCTATATTTATATTGTCATCTTCAATAGTGGCAATGCGTATTACAGGTTTTAAAGGCTGTATTACTTTTTCATCATCAATATTGCGTGGGCCTAGTACAACAGTACCATATTCAATTCCACGTGCAGTTTCAACTATAACATGGTTTCCTTTATTTATAGAAAGCCCGGCAGGGTCAAAGTAATATACTTTGCCAGATTTGCGGAATCTGACGCCTATTATTAGTATCATATTTTTCTCCATTTACTATTTAGTCTTTTAAAGTTAATACCATTAATTCAAGGACAACTTCAAAGTTGACATTTGCATCAAGGCGTTTTTTAGCTTTATCAATAGCTTTTATTATTTTTTCAATATCTTCGTATCCACGTGTGCTTGCCTGTTTTGATATTGCTTTATATTCTCCCTGGTATAAAAGAATATTTGTATCTTTTGTTACTTTAAACATAAGTACATCCCTGTACCACAGAAGCATTAAATCAAGATAATCATTTATATTATTTTTGTTCTGTGAAAAGTTCTTTATTGTACTGGTAATTTCTGGTATATCCATTGTATCTAATGATTTTAACAGTGAAAGTACTTCTTCTTTCATTTCCTGGAAATCTTCAGACGATGCGAAACGGATTGCTTTACCCATATTTCCCTGGCAAAAACCTGCCGCAATCTGGGCACGTTCAGGTTCAAGTTTTAAATGTGTTGTAAGATATCCTGCAATTTCGTTGTTATTAAGAGGTTTTAAATTAAGTGTAACACATCTTGACTGTATTGTAGGAAGAAGTCCTGCTATATTATCAGTAATAAGAATTATTACTGCATATGCAGGAGGTTCTTCAATAGTTTTGAGTAAAGCATTCTGTGCCTGTTCTGTCATTTTGTTAGCATCAGGTATTATATATATTTTGTATTCACTGCTATATGGTTTAATAGATATATCATTATTAAGCTGTTCACGTATATCATCAACGCTTATACTGGCTTTTTCATGTGTTATATACTTTATATCAGGGTGGTTATGTGATTTTGCCTGCATACATGATTTACAAATTTCGCAGGCATCCATCCCGCCATCCCTGTTTTTACATTGGATTGTCTGTACGGTTGCATCAGTTATGGTTTTTTTGCCAGAACCTTTTTCACCATATATAATATAAGCATGTGATATATTATTCTGTTTTATTGCATTTTGCAAATGTTTTTTTACTTGCTGCTGTCCTATAATATCTTTAAAATTGGCCATTATAATCCCCCCTTTAGTACTATACTGTCTGTTTTTGCATTAATTATGTGAAAATATCAAGAAGCAGCCCTCTTATTTCATCAATTTTACTTAATATTGCAATATGGTCTTTTTCATCTTTTAAAAGTTCTGCTGCTAATTCATCTAATGTTTCATTTATTTGTTTTACAATGCCATAAACTCTGTGACGGCCTTTTTTGTCAAGGAAATTTTCACGGCTGAATTTATGTGAATGTCCAGCTATTTCATTCATAAATTCTTTAATTAATTTACGGTAAAGTTTCATATCTCTTACGTCCATGCGTTTGCCAAGTTTGTATCCCTGTTGTGTTATATCTTCCATCATGGTTGCAAGGCCGGCTTTTAGTTCACTTTCTTCCAGTGTATTAAGAAGGGTATAACGGAAAGAAGTATCACTTGCAGTTACTTGTGGTTTTTGTCCAGTCTGTTGCAAAAGCTGCATAGGTGTAACTTTTAAATCCAAATCAGGCATCTCCTTTCCAAATATATATATTATGTATTGTACATAGATTATGTACTGTACATAATCTATGCACTTGTAAAATATTTTGATACATTTTCCCATATAATATCAGAAATTTCATGAATGTTTTTTGTGCCATCAACTATAATTATGTTTTCTGTATCTTTTAACAGCCTAAACAGTTCAAAGTACCTGTCCCGTACTTCTGTAAGGCGTTTTTTATTTTCAAAAAGTTCTTTGCCTTTACGTCCCTCTGATATGCGCATGAGTGCTGTGTCTGGTTTGGTATCTATAAATATATGGCAGTCAGGTTTAAGCTTCCTGGCTGCCATAGAATTTAAATCCATAACCCAGTTAAATGGTACTCTTACACTCTGGTAAGCATATGTAGAAAGGATATATCTGTCAGATATAACAGATATGCCTTCTTTTAATTGTTTAAGAAGCCCGTCATCATCATTTAGTATATGGTCAAGCCTGTCTGCTGCAAACAGGGCAGCCAGTGTAAATTCATCTGTTTTTACCCTGCCAGCAAGACAATCCCTTAACAGGGAACCAACTGGCCTGCCAGTCGGTTCCTGTGTTATATGGCATAAAAAGTTATTTTCTTCAATACGCCTTTTAAGAAGGTTTATCTGGGTAGTTTTACCACTTCCGTCTATTCCTTCAAAAACAATGAAATGTCCTTTTACATCGTCCATCTGGGTTCTCCATAAAATTAATAACCTTCATCATCTACTTCGATTGAAACAGAAAATTCTTCAGTTGTGCCATCTTCAAATTCTACTTCAAATGTCCAGTAGTAATTATCATCTGTTACAGGCTGTGAAATACTTCTTACTGCTGTGTTTCCTCCAGATTCTGTATAAGAACAGCTTACATTGGTAAGATCAGAAAGCGTCTTAGGGTCTTCTGGATAGTCTTCAGCATCAGGATATAGAAGGTCAAAGTATTCATCTGAACCAGCTTTAGCAAATTCCCTTGGTGTAAAGTATGCCTTAAATTCTTTATTGTCCTCTTCAAACTGGTTATCTTCATCTTCATTCAGAGATGATGTTGCCGGATATGGGCTTGATGGTATATGTCTTGTTGCACCGCCAACTTTTACAGTAACATCTGAGAGGATTGAATTAGTATTAAATTCTGCTGCATTAAGGTATACAGGGACTTCTTCAACTGTATTATCTTCATCATTTAACTGTATTCCAAGTGACCATTCTGTTCCGCCATATGATTCAACACTGATTAATTCATAACCTGAATTTGCAAGTGTAATTGTAAATTCATCAAGGCTTATATTATCAAAGTCTGTACCATAATCAATATAATCGCTTAAGTTATCATCATCACCAAATAAACATTCAAGTCCTGAATCACTTGCATATCCATAATAAGTCTTGCCATTATGTTCAAGCCTTATACTGCTTATAATATTGCTTGCAACAGGGTTATCAAGGAACTCTTCTAAGCTTATATCAGGGCCTCCTGGATTGCTTGTAGGCCTTGGAGGTGCAGGTGTATAAGATGTACCTGGTGCAGGTGTATAAGATGTACCTGGCCTTGGAGTACCTGATGTACCTGGTGCAGGTGTATAATTTGGATTATAACCAGCTTCATGCACAACTACATCAAATGAGCCTATTTTCTTTCTTGCCCTTGTGGCGTTCATTGTTTCATAAACTGATATTTCTGTAGTACCAGCTTTTTTCGCATTTATTACGAGATAATCCTGGTCTTTATTCATGCCAGCAGAACCTACATTGCATATCTTTGAATCAGCAGATGTATAATCATAAACTGCTTTTAAATTCCTGCATTCAAATGGATATCTGTTAAATTGTGAATTGCCAACTGATAGTGTAAGCCCGTTGTCAGCTAAATCTTTAAGAATGTATGCCTGGCTGACAGTTACATCTACAGTGTCTTCCAATGTCCTGGTTTTGCTTCCACGCACCTCTTCAATAGTAACAGGGGTTATTCCATATCCTATTGCTTCAAGGTTAGTTGACCTGTTTTTAATTTCTTCTGTTTTAAGTACAGTTGCATCTCTAGGTGTAAGTTTGTACTGTGCCCCTGCAACTTTATTCTGGATTACAATGCCGCTGTTGCCAACAGTAATTATCTCACCAAATCCTATTACAACATCTTTATTAAGGAAAGAGATAAATGTTTCATCTGTTACATTAACTGTAAATGAACCTATTGTATGTTTTGTTTTATTGGACATTGTTTCATCAACAGTAACCTGGCATGTCTGTATGCCTTTTCCCCTTGATGTTGTTGAAATCCTTGAAGTTGAAGCAGTTACAAGGCTTGTGTTGCCAGATGTAAATGTGTACCTTGAACCAGAGTCCATATCATCAAGTAAATCTGTAAAGTTGATGTTGGAATTATATGCCATCTTTATTTCATTATGTTTAAAAGATGCACCTGTTACAGATAATGCGATTGAACCAATAGTCCTGCTTCTGTTATTATAAACTTCATGTATTGATATTGAGGTCCTGCCTGCTTTAGTAGCCATAATAACACCATTAGACCCACCCTTCGCTACAGAAGATGCAGAGCTTGTAATAATATATGAAGCTTTAGGGTTTATCCCGTCAAGGTAAGAAGCTGGTTCCAGTTTATCCCCTGTAAGCATATCTAGAGATTTATATTTTGTATTTAATGAGGATTTATGGATTGTAACTTTAAATGTACCAACTGAATAAAAGTCACCTTTATACTTATACCTTATTTTTATTGATGCAGTACCATTGTTAATGCCAGTAATTATACCTTTGGAATTTACTTTTGCAATTTTGGTTTTATTGGAAGTAAATACATAAGTTGCCTTTTTTAACCTGCCAGTTAATGGTATAGTATACTTTTCATTAACAAAAATGGTACTTTCAGTCTGTTTTAATTTTGTCTTTGGAGCAGCACTGGCTTCTTGTTTATTCCATATAAAACCAGTACAAAGTAAAAGCATAAGGCACAGAAAGCCTAATTTTTTCATTTATGTTATTTCCTCCTTTCTTTGTTATTTAATTAATTTCCATTATTAAAACTTTGATTTAATAATTTTGATGGTGTCATTGCTTTTGCTTGCGTCAGAGCATACGGCAAATACAGTATCCTCAAGTGTATGTGACCGGTTGTATTCCATAACTGCTGCATTTATAGTAAACTGTTCAGTCTGTCTTTGTTTTATAACGGCTATGTATTTATTAACTGCAAGCATAGCCTGTTCCCCGTTGGTTTCAACCAGAAGGCATACTATCTGGTCATTACCAAAACGGCCTATAATATCATTGATCCTGGAATTTGCACGTATAATGCTTGCACACTGGCACAAGCATTGTATCTCCTTGTCAGGGTTAGCACAGTTTATCTGTAGTGCCACAAAAGATAAAGGGTTGTGGTATCTTTTATGGCGTTCCACCTCTTTAAAAGTATCGTCATAAAACCCTTTTTTACTTAGCAGTCCTGTAAGTGGGTCATTGCGTGAAACTGCCTTTTCGTAAATTGAAACAGGGTCATAATTCTGGCGCCTCTGGGCAAGGAGTTTAAAATTAAGCGTAGCACGTTTTACTGAACGTACACCAAGGCATACTTTCCATGAATTTCCATCAAATACTACATATTTGTGCGCTGTACTTTTATCTGTTTTGGAAGTCTGCAAGTCTACATCATGTATAATAACTGCAAATTCTGTAACTTTAGGGTATACAGTATCTTCAATACGGCATTTATTATATACTTTGTATGGCTGTATGCGGTAATCCTGCATTTCATAACAGGCGCTTATTGCTTCCCTCCATTCCTTAAACTGTGAAAGTGTTATTCTTGTCTGGTCTTCCAGGGAAAGGCATGAATATGCGTTATCCCAGTTTTTAGTAAGCATGGCATGGAAAAACTGGTCAAGTACATCTTTGGGGGATGCGCTTAATATCCCACGGGTAGAAAATGACATAGAGGAAACATATGAAGCCCTGTTTGTATTATTAGAAAGCCATTTTTTATGGTATTCTGTACGGCTTGTACTATCACTAAGTACGCGGTATGCTTCATTTATCTCTAACATTCTGTCATCTTCATTGGCATTATTGCTTGTATCCGGGTGGTACAAGGTACACAGCTTGCGGTAAGCTGCTTTTATTACTTCTGGCGAAGCATCATAATGCACTTGTAATATATGGTAATAATCTTTAAATATCTGGGATTTTATTGTATGTTCCTCCCTTCTTCCATTGTATTTTAATACTTGGTAAAAAAGGTATGACAACATCCAATTTATGTCATCATACCACAAAAAAGCATCATAATTTTGTCAGCTTACCTTTAATTTAAATTTTTGTATTGCGCGTTCATCATCAACAGGAATTTTCTGCATATAAGCACCAAGTGCTGTCATTTTTCTTTCAAAATTTTCATATCCGCGTTCAATATAGTGGATAGAATCTATAGTAGTATAGCCATCAGCTACAAGGCCTGCAACAACAAGTGCAGCTCCAGCCCGTAAGTCAGGTGCAGATATAGATGCACCTGTAAGACCGTCAACACCTTCAATTATGGCTACATTTCCTTCAACTTTAATAGATGCCCCCATACGGGACAGTTCATCAACATATTTAAACCTGTTTTCAAAAAGGCTTTCTGTAACTATGCTTGTTCCAGAAGACATTGCAAGCAGTGTTGAAATCTGTGGCTGCATATCTGTAGGAAAACCAGGATATGGCAGTGTCTTAATCTGTGTATGGCATAACCTGCTGTTGCATGTTACCCTTACAGAATCATCAAATTCTTCAACTGTTGCACCGATTTCATTAAGTTTAACAGAAATTGCTTCTAAATGGCGTGGTATAACATTTTTAATAAGGACATCTCCTCTGGTGGCAGCGGCAGCAACCATAAAAGTGCCTGCTTCAATCTGGTCAGGTATAATAGGATATTCACTTGAGTGTAATCTTTTAACCCCGTTAATACGGATTTTATCTGTACCTGCCCCTTTAATATCAGCTCCCATGCTGTTAAGGAAGTTTGCAACATCAACAACATGTGGTTCTTTAGCAGCATTTTCAATAACTGTGCGTCCTTCTGCCATGCAGGAAGCAAGCAGGATATTAATTGTAGCACCAACAGTCACAACGTCAAAGTATATATGTTTACCAATAAGCCTGTCTGCGGATGCATTTATCATTCCGTATTCAATGTTTACTGTAGCGCCAAGTGCCCGGAAACCTTTAAGATGCTGGTCTATAGGACGGCTTCCAATATCACAGCCGCCTGGGAGTACTACATTTGCCTTGTTATACTTGCCAAGCAGGGCACCAAGAAGATAATAAGAACCACGTATTTTGCGTATAGCTTCATAATCGATTGTGACATCATTAATTGTACTTCCATTAATTTTAACAGTATGCGGGTTTATGCGTTCAACAGTTGCACCTATTCCTTTTATAGCTTCTAATAATACATTAATGTCCCTTACATCTGGTAAATTATCAATTAAAACTGTTTCATCTGTCATAATAGCTGCTGCAAGTATGCCAAGTGCAGCATTTTTAGCGCCACCGATTGTTACCTCTCCGCGCAAAGGTGTGCCACCTTTTATAATATACTGGTTTTCCATATTGTTGCACCTCATAATATATATTCAAACGTAAGTAGTATTCTATAAATAATTTTACAAATTTATACTGCCACAAATAATATCTGCTATATGTCTTTATCAATCTGCATAGTTTAACGCATAACATTATTATAAACAAATGATTAATTATGTCAACTCTATTTTTTACGGTTTTCAAAATAAACAAACGAATCTATGGCATCAAAAATATCCTGGAATGTCCGGCGCGGCGCAGCATCAATATATTTTTTTAATATTTTCTGCTCATCTTCCCCGTGGTATTTTCCATAAAAAATATCAAAGAGATTGTGGCCGCGCACGTAAATTTTAATGTTTTCAATATTGTCTTTAATATCCTGTTTGCTTTTTATGCGGATATTAAGGATCTTTTGCATTCTTTTAAAACTGTTTAAACGGAAAAGGTAATCTTTGTATTTTTTATATAGTATATTATAAAATTCATCTTCGTTTTTAATTACTCCAATTTTTGCCATTACAGATGGTTCCAGAAAATAATTTTCAAATGAGTAATACTTTAAAATAAGTACATTTTCAGGCCCTATTCTGGGGAGGTTGCCAGGATCTTCTTTAGAACGCTGGCTGTAATAACTGCATAGCTGTTTTTTCAAGTGTTTGGGGTTTCTACCATCGCTGTCGCGTATCATAAGGAACTGGTCTTTAAGATACAATTTATTTATGTATTTTAAGTTTGCATATGTTTTAATATTTGTACAGCTATTAACAGGTATTATTGTGATACGCGAAAGTTTGCCATCGCGGTCATATATTTCAGAATAATATTTCTCTAAAAGTAATGGAAGGCGGTTGCTGTCCTGTTTGCCTTCAACTATAAATACAAAGCTGACATTCATAAGATCATTGGCAGTATATCCTAAGTCATCAAGTATTACATCAATATCTGAATTTTCTTTTACTATTGTGTAATATTCACTATCAAGCACAACTTCCCTGATCTGTTTTGTAGAAAAGTTAAAAATCATATTTGGTGAATGTGTTGAAAAAATTACCTGGTTTTTTTTGGAAAGCCTGAACAGGATTCCGCTTGCAATTTTTTGTAATTGCGGATGCAGGTATATTTCAGGATCTTCCATTAAAATAATACATGGAAGTGTATCATCTTCTTCAACGTATGTTTCAAGAAGTGATAAAGCATAAATGCTTTTTAAACCTTCACCAAGCATATTTATAGAGCCAAGGAATCCTCCACGTTCTTTATTGTATACCTGTGTGTCAATCTTTAAAAGGTGGTCTATGTCAAAATCCATAACATAGCGTATTTCTTGTGAAGGACTGCCATTTTCATAAAAATGCCTGTTTACTTTTGCAGCAAATTCTGCCAGCTTTGTATGAAAAAGTTTATATTGTAAAAGACGTGCAGTTTCAAAAAGGGTCAGTTCCCTAGGTGTTTTCTTATTTATAAGCCCTATGCACTGGAAGCACAGGTTGCATTTTCTCGCAGAATCAAAAGTACATTCATTATCCTTTAACATTTTAAAAGATTCTTTATCATAGAAACTGAATACATCATTCTGCAGCATCTCGAGATTTCTGTTCTGGTCTATATGGTATATTTTGGGAATTATTTGTTTTATATACGGGTTGTTTTTATGGAAACCATCTTTATAATGTATGGAGAAATCTGGTTTTATATAACAATTAAAAGAAACTATGCCATCTTTAAATGATGGAAGTTTTGTTTTAAATTCTTCAAGCCATTTGTCATAATTTCTTGTTTTACTTAATATTCCTTTAGTATAGTAGTAATTTAAATCTTCGTCTGTAAAAGCAATCTGCATTGATATTTCAACTGGTTTTAAAGAATCCAGAAATTCATGTTCATATAACGGGCGCAGGCCTGCCGCAATAAGGATTGCATCTATTACAGATGTTTTGCCTGTGCTGTTTTTGCCAACAAGTATAAGAGAGTTTTCCATATTGTTAATTTCAAGCCTGCGTATAGATTTAAAATTAACAATTTCCAGGTAACAGATTTTCATAATAAAATATTCCCTTTCTTATATTATATGGATGGAAATGGTTTTTGTTACAGTGTTAATTCTGTTATTTTTTAACGGAAAATCCAAATGTCCCGGCCTGGTTTCCAAGTGAAAAATATGAACCATGTGAATAAGCTATAAGACCGGAATTGTTTAAATGGAATTTATTATTTTTATCCATATATTCCGTACTGGCATGTATTGCAGTTACATCTGCAATAAACATATGGTGTGAGCCAAGTTCTTTTATTTCTGTTACATGGCATTCAATATTAACAGGTGATTCTTTTACCATAGGGCATTTTACAGTATCTGCGGCTTCTTTTGTTAAACCACATGCCTGCCATTTATCTATATCCTTTCCAGAACGGACACCACAAAAATCAGTGGCGTGTGCAAGGTTTTTAGTAGAAAGGTTTATTACAAACTCACCTGAATTTTTTATTATATTATATGAATGACGCTCCGGGCGCACTGATATATAAACCATTGGCGGGTTAGTGCATATTGTACCCGTCCATGCAACCGTAATTATATTGGAAAAGCCATTTATATTACCACAGCTAACCATAACCACGGGTAATGGGTAAAGCATATTGCCAGGTTTAAAATTTATTTTGGACATATTGCACCTCCATTATATTTTTTTATATTTATTATATCATAAAATAACTTGTCTTTCCTAGTTTTTTGTAATATATAAACACGTCTGTTTAATAAATTTTTAATTATATATAAACAGGAGATAATTTATAGTTATCCTGCATTGGATTTTTGCATATATTAAAGGCTGTGTACATGCAGCAGTTTTATATATTTTCTGTAGCAGGCACGTTCCCGCTACAATACAATGTCATTAAGTTAAGGGAACGGAAGCCGAAATATTACAGACTGGCAATTCCAAAGTGTCCCTTGACAAACCAGGACAGCCCGCTTTCGCTTGGACGTCACTCGCAACGGCGCATAGAAATCTAAATGTTTCTACGAAACATTGAAAACCAGATTTAAACGCCGGCGGTCCCTTTACAAATCTACAGCTTGTTCATTGGAAGCACATTTGGAACTTGCCAGATAATATACGTTTTTGCAAGTTATAAAAATATTTTTGCAAATCTCCTTAACTTAATGACATTGCACTACAATAGGCGCACAACACTATATATAGTGTTAGCAGTGCATAAGGCCTGTAAAAAACCAGGCCTAAGCACTGGTGGCGCTATAGTGCCTTTTACAGAAAATATATAAAACTGTCTGCATGTTACTATGATTCTTGGGAATTAAAAGTTTTCCTGTTTGTATTTTAATTTTTTGATAAAATTTTATGTCCCATATAAAAAGTATTTTTGCATTGTCATTAAGCACTGTTATATGTGCAATGCAATACAATGCCATTAAACCAGGGAAATCTACAGGAAATATTTTTATAAACTGCCAAAACGTATATTACCTGGCAAAGGCCAGATGTAATCCTAAAAGGCAACTGTACGGGGCCGCCGGCGTTTAAACCTGGTTTTAAATGCTTCAAAGAAATTTTTTCTTTGAAGCATACAGGTTTTACGCGCCGTTGCGTGAACCCGTCCAAGCGCAAGCGGGTTGCCTGTAGGATTACTTTGGACTTGCCAGGGCATAACATTTTAACCTGCCATTTAAAATAAACCGTGGATAACTATAAATTATCCCTTATTTATATAAAATTAAAGTTTATGGAACAGGCGTGCAGGGCAGATGTTCCCGAATTGACTTTTAGTTTTTATTATACTATAATAATTTATAAATATAGTTTTATATTTTATATATTTGACATTTAAAAGAGCAGGACAGGAAACAGTAATGAATTATTTTACAAGTATATCATATATGATAAGCCATATTTTTTTAATGTTGTTTATTTTCTTTTTTATTTTACACCGTTATTCAAAATTTGTAACATTTTTAATATGTTTTTTTGCATTTTGTTTAATAAGTCTTCTTGATTGTTTTAAACTGGTTATTTTTTCAGAAAGTAATCTATGCTATGTGATAGTTACTATTACACAGATTATTATAACACAGTCTGTTGCTATTATTGTTTCCAGTAAAAGGGATAATAAAGTTTTATTTATGGGCCTTAGTTCGTCTAATTATGTAATAGCAGGAAGTATTATAGCTACTGTCCTGTATATATGTACAGGACATGAAATTGTGTCAATTATAGGAAGTGTTATTGTACATATTGGTATTCTTCTTATATTGTTTTTCAGAATAAGGAATATATGCCTGAAATGCCAGGAAAGTGAGTATTTAAAAAACTGGTGGGAATTATGTTTAATTCCTGTATTTTTTTATTGTGGTTTTTCATTTATAGCATTTTTTCCTAACACACTTTATGATAATCCTTCTAATATACCAGGGGTTATATTGTTTATTATAACAATGTTTGTATCTTATGTGGTTGTGCTGCGTTATATGGAAAGCCAGTCTGAAAAGACAGATATTTACTGGAAAAGTGTATTTATGGAGGAATATATTAAGGGACTTGAAAGCCAGTATTATATGATAGAACAGTCTGAACATAACCTTAAAATACTGCGCCATGATATGAGGCATTACTCCAAAATGATTGATGCTATGCTGGAACAGGAAAAGTATAGTGAGATAAAGAAAATAACAGAGCATATTAATAATGTGGCAGATGAAAATAAAGTAGTTAAATATTGTAGCAACCTTATTGCTAATACTATTATTTCAAAAATGATGGATAAAGCCTGGTCACTTAATATTAATGTGGAACTTGATATTATAATTCCTAAAAAAATACCAGTTAATGATTATGAATTTACACTGGTTATTGCAAATTTATTTGAAAATGCGATAATGTGTGTGGAAGATTTTGAGGAAAGTAAAAGAAAAGTATATATAAAGATTAACTGTTCAGATGAACATTTATTAATACATATGAAAAACAGGTATAATAAAAAAATTGAATTTGATACTGTTACAGGACTGCCAAAAAGTACAAAAGGGGCAGGGCATGGGCTTGGAATGCAGAGTGTATTTGCCTTTGCAGAAAAAAACGGAGGGGAAGCAGGGTGCTATCTTGAAGAAGAATTTTTTAATATAATCCTTTTTGTGAAATTTTAGATATGTTTTGTGAAGAAAAGGTTAAAACTTTTGCAGGATAAAATGTATAATAAAAAGGCAGACGTTACTTCTGGATCTGAAGTAGTTAAGCGCCACAAAGTTTATAACTGGCTTATATAAGCTGTTGTGGATACCAGACCCTAAAAGCAGTTACAGGCATAAAAACGGTTGTCCCCTTGTTTTTATGCCTGTCTGTCTTTTAAAGGCTTGTAATCCATATATAATTATGTTATACTTTGTTTTGTTGTGTTTTGGCTGTTTTCTTAAAACATCCCGGGTGTTCGCAACCTTCCACCCGCATATCAAAACTAGAGGAGATTAAGATTATGAACAAAAAAATTCTATTTATCACGCAGGCAGCAATGATTGCAGCAGTTTATATTGTGCTTACATACTTTATAAGTGCTTTTAATCTTGCTTCAGGATCAATCCAGATAAGGATTTCAGAGGTATTAACAGTCCTTCCCTATTTTACGCCAGCCGCTGTGCCTGGCCTTTTTATAGGCTGTTTTCTATCTAATGTACTTATAGGAAGCCTTATTCCAGATATAATATTTGGAAGCATTGCAACATTAATTGGTGCTATTGGTACATATCTTTTAAGAAACCATAAGTTTGCACTAACATTGCCTCCTGTAGCAGCTAATATGCTTATTGTACCGTTTGTACTTAAGTATGCATATGGTGTGCCGCCAGTTATTTTTAAGGGGATAGATTTAACTATACCATTCCTTATGGTTACTGTAGGCATTGGAGAGGTTATTTCATGCTGTATACTTGGGACAATGCTTGTACGTGCATTAGGCAGGTACAGGGAACAGATCTTTGGTGAAGCTGCTTCAAAGCCTTTTATAAAAGCGTAAATACTTAACAAATATTAACAGGAATATTAAAGCCAGGTATAGAATATATTGTATAAATCAATTCCAGTAGATCATTCTTGGAAAGGGAGGGTGCTATGTCAAGAACCAGGATTGTGATTTTACAGATGAGGGAAATTATATATACAGCTATATTTGCAGGCCTGGGCATACTGCTGCTTATAATACTGTTTTTTATGTTCTGGCCTGATGGTAAAGATGAGAATAAAGAACGGGCAGATAATGAAAAAACAGTTATCTACGAAGCTGGCGTCTATAATAAAGAAATGGCTGTAGGCGACAGCGTTATTAACCTGCAAGTGGTTCTTGATGAAGAACAGGTTAAATCAGTGGAGATGATAAACTTAGATGATACAGTGTCTGCAATGTATCCGCTTATGAAACCTTCAGTGGAGTCAATTTCAAACCAGCTTGCAGCAGGTGCATCATTAGATGAGGTTGTATTGTCAGATGAAGGGCAGTATACAGAAAAGATGATTTTAAATGAAGTAGATAATATTTTAGATGAACATAAGGCAAAATGATTTAAAGGTGTGTCTGTAAAAGGCGCACCTTTTGTGTTATAATAAAAAGTAACAAAAACAATGCAGATATTTGCAATTTATATTGTATGCAAAGTTAAATTATATAAATATAAAGGAGGGTTAAATGTCATTACAATTTATACTTGGAGGTTCAGGCAGGGGTAAAACATATTATATACAGCATATGGCTGTCCATGAAGCATCTAAGAACCCTGGAAAGGAATATATAATAATTGTGCCTGAACAGTTTACAATGCAGACACAGAAGGAAATTGTGGAATTAAGCCCTTCTAAAGGGATTATGAATATTGAAGTACAGAGTTTTATAAGGCTTGCTTTCAGGGTTTTTACTGAATTAGGGGCAGGCAATGAGCCTGTACTTGATGATATGGGCAAAACTATGATATTAAAAAAAGTCCTGCTTGACCGGCAGGAAGAGCTTGTATATTTTGGAAAGAATATACATAAAAAAGGCTATATTACAGAAATAAAATCTTTCCTTTCTGAGCTTGTGCAATATGGTATTGATGATGAAACACTTGGGGAAATGATTAACAGTGCAGGGAAAAAACCTGTACTTAAAAGGAAATTACAAGATATGTCTGTGGCTTATAAAGCATTTCTTGATTATATAAATAATAATTATATTACTTCAGAAGAAATAATAACTGTATTCTCGGAAATTGCTGGCAAATCAGGAATTATAAAAGACAGCATTATATTTCTTGATGGTTTTACTGGCTTTACACCATTGCAGTATAAGCTTCTGGCAGAATTAATTAAGGCAGCAGGCAAGGTATATGTAACTGTGGCAATAGATAATAATGAACCTGTTACAAGCCAGGGTGAAAAACACCACCTTTTCCATATGAGCAGGAAAACTATATGCAAGTTAAGGGATATTGCATATAGAAATAATATAGAAGTCTGTGATAATATATGGACAGGCTTAAAAAACAATGAAAGCAGGTTTACATATGCCCCGTCACTTTCTGCACTAGAAAAGAATTTATTCCGTTACCCGGCATTAAAATATAAAAATCCTGGAGAAATTTCAATACATTTATTAAAGCAGCCAGGGGATGAAGTTTCATATGTTATACAAGAAATATTCCACCTTTTAAGGGAGGAAAAATGCAGATATAAAGATATTGCAATAATAGCAGGCGATTTACAGGAATATGGAATTATAATTGATAATGAAATGAAACGTGTCGGCCTGCCATGCTTTATTGACCAGAAAAAAAGTGTGCTTGCAAACCCTTTTGTAGATGCTATAGATGCAATTCTTGATATTTTTATAAAGGATTTTAGTTATAAAGATATAATGAGGTACATTAAAGGAAGTTTTGCAGGAATTACTAAAGAACAGTCTGATGTTACAGATAATTTTATTCTTGCAACAGGAATAAGAGGGCATAAAAAATGGGATAAAGACTGGGAAAGTGGATATATATACCAGCGGCGCACTGATGAGTCAAAAGAATATGCAGACAGTGTTATAAATTCGGTACGTGAAAAAATAAAAGAGAAATTAATGCCAGTTTATAAAGAAGTTGCTTCTGGAAAACATACTGTAAGGCATTATGCAGAGGTATTATGCAATTTTTTTGAAGAACAGGGCTTTTACAAGATTATTATGGAAAAGGCAGATGAATTTGCAAATGAAGGGGAACTTGCGCTTTCAGGAGAGTATATGCAGATTTATGAAATTGTATTATCTGTATTTGATAGGCTTGTGGAACTTCTAGGTGATGAAAAGATGAAACTTTCTGAATTTAAAGAACTGCTTGATACAGGATTTTCGGAAGCAAGAATAGGGCTTATACCTCCTGGCACTGACCAGATTGTTGTGGGTGATATTTCAAGGACACGTATTTCTGGTATTAAATATTTATTTTTTATAGGTGTTAATGATTCAAATATACCTAAAGGAAATAATAGTGGCGGCATACTTTCTGATTCTGAGAGAAGTTTTTTATCTGGCGGGGAATTTGAAATAGCCCCAACGTCAAGGGAACTTGTATACCAGGAACAGTTTTATCTTTACCTTAATATGACAAAACCTTCACGCCATCTTTATATAACATATTGTGAAACAGGCAATGACGGGCATGCCAGAAACCCTTCATATATTATAGAAAGGTTTATAAAGATGTTCCCAGGGCTTAGTGTAATTGCAGAGGAAATAAGAAATGATGAAGAACATATTTTATCAAATGACCTTGGATTAAAATATCTTATAAACGGGCTTAGAAAGTATGATTACAATAACAATAAATGGGGAGAACTTTATAAATTTTATCTTAGAAATAATAATTATAACAGCCTGCTGTTTAAACTTATAGATGCTGCTTTTTACAGGGAAGTAAAAAGTAAAATTTCAGAAAAAGCAGCAAGGGCACTTTATAAGGAAGTATTCAGGGGAAGCACTTCACAGCTTGAAAGATATGCAGCATGTGCGTTTTCATATTTTGCAAGATATGGGCTTAAGCTTGAAGAAAGGGCAGAACATAAAGTTGAATTTTTTGATATAGGTAATATTGTACATGAGGCTTTGCAGCTATATACAGAGAAGCTTCTTAAAGCTGGAAAACAATGGTGGGAACTTACAGAAAAAGAGCAGCGTATACAGGCAGGTGAGTGTCTTGATGAAGTAACAAATATGTATAAAAACAGCCTTATGTATGAAACAGAAAGGAACACCTATATGGCCAAAAGGCTTAAAAAGCTTTTAAACAGGACTGTATGGGCTATAACAGAACAGATGAAACTTGGTAAATTTGATACAATAAAAAGCGAATTTGTATTTGATATAAAAGATGACAGCAAAAATACTAAGGATAATAATAAAGATGTAATGCACCTTATAGGGCGTATAGACAGGATTGATGAATATAAAGATGATAAATGTGCTTATATAAAAATTGTTGATTATAAAACAGGCAAAAAAGATATGTCACTTTCAGATCTTTATTATGGATTACAGATGCAGCTTGTAATTTATCTTAAGGCTGCAATGGAAAAAGCAGGAAAAGCAGAGGAAACAAAGGTTGTAGTGCCTGCTGGTGTACTTTATTATAATATTGCTGATCCTGTAATTGAAGGGAAAACCAGCGAAGATGAGGCACAAAATGAAATATTAAAAAGCCTTAGAATGAAGGGGATTGTAAATGAAGATGATCCAGTACTGCCATTGTTAGATTCTAATTTTTATTCAGATACGGGCAGCCTTCCTGTTAAAGTTTCATCAATGGTAGCACCATTTGGCACTGATAAAGATGGCAATTTGAGAAAGGCATCACAGGCAATTACAACAAAAGATTTTGATAAAATTATAGAATACACACAGAAAAAAATAAGAAATATGGGTAATGAAATTATGGATGGAAAAACAGAGATAAATCCTTACAGGAAAAATGATACTGAAGGAAAGACGGCATGTGGCTACTGTGGGTACAGGGATATATGCAGGTTTGATGTAAGAGTTCCAGGCAATAATTACAGGGTATTTAATAAATTAAGTGATGATGATGTACTTAATAAAATACAGCAGGAAAATAATGAATAGAAAGGCAGGCTTATATGGGAGAGGCAAAGTGGACTAAGGAGCAGGAACTTGTAATTAACCTGCGTGACAGAAATATACTTGTATCTGCGGCGGCAGGTTCAGGAAAAACCGCTGTGCTTGTAGAAAGGATTATAAGTACTATATCAGATAAAAGCAGGCCTGTTGATATAGACAGGCTACTGGTAGTAACTTTTACAAAGGCAGCAGCAGCAGAGATGAGAAACCGTGTTGGAGATGCAATAGAAAAAATGCTTTTAGAAAACCCTGGTGATGAACACTTGCAAAGACAGGCAGCACTTTTGCATAATGCCCAGATAACAACTATAGACAGTTTCTGCCAGAGCATTATACGTAATTATTTCCATGTAATTGGTTTAGATCCTTCTTTCCGGGTTGCAGATGAAAATGAACTTGCAATAATAAAAACTGATATTATGGAGGAACTTCTGGAAAATAAATATAAAGACAGCAGGGAAAATAATAACCAGGATTTTCTGGATTTTACAGAAAGTTTTTCACCTGGAAGGACTGACAGTAATATAGAAGAACTTGTTTTAAGGCTGTTTAATATATCTGTAAGTTACCCCTGGCCAGAAGAATGGATAAATAGTTGTGCAGATATGTATTCATGCAGTACTATGGAGGAATTTGAAGAAACGGTATGGCTTAAGGAACTTAAAAAATATATAGGAAGTTCATTAAATGATTATATGGAAACAGCAAGGACTGCACTTGGAATATGCAATAGTGCAGGCGGGCCTGTAAATTATTGTGATGCGATAGAATCAGATATAAAACAGATTCAAATTGTAATGGAATCAGATAGTTATGCCAGTTATTATAAAGCTTTCTGTATGCTTAATCCTGCAAGGCTTTCTGCAAAGCGTGATCCAAGTGTTATTCCAGAAAAGAAAGAAGAAGTGAAAGCACTTAGGGAAAGTTACCAGAAAAATGGTTTACAAGTACTTAAGAAAAATTTTTTCTACCAGGAACCAGAAGAAATGCTTGCAGATATTAAAGCTATGTATCCTCTGGTAAAAGAACTTGTAAATCTTGTTAAAGATTTTTCTGTTTTATTTGCAGAAAGAAAAAGAGAAGAGGGTATTCTGGATTTTGCAGATATGGAACATTTTGCATTAGATATCCTTACATATAAAGAAAATGGCAAAGTAAAACCTAGTGAGGCTGCATGTGAATTGCAGGAATTTTATGAAGAAATTATGACTGATGAATACCAGGACAGCAATTTTGTGCAGGAACTTATACTGACAAGCCTGTGCCGTGCGCCAGAACAGAAACCATATTTATTTATGGTAGGTGATGTGAAACAAAGCATATACCAGTTCCGCCTTGCAAGGCCAGGGCTTTTTATGGAAAAATATAACAGCTATTCTGTTTCTGGTGGCAAATACCAGAGAATAGATTTGCATAAGAATTTCAGGAGCAGGGAAATTATTCTGGAGTCTTCTAACTTTATTTTTGAAAATATTATGAAAAAATGCCTTGGCGGGATTGATTATGATAATGATGCCAGGCTTGTAAAAGGCAGGGATTATACTAGTACAGATTTAAATATTTCAAAGAAAACAGATGTGCTTGTTATTGAACAAAAAAGTGAGGAAGCAGAAAATATAGAAAAACGTGTTCTTGAAGCAGCTTCAATAGGTGACTGTATACGCACAATGGTGCAGGGTGGCAATCCGCTTTATATAAATGGGAAAGATGGTTACAGGCGTACAGAATACAGGGATATTGTTATACTTTTAAGAAGTATAAGCGGCTGGTCAGAAGAATTTATAGAAACCCTTACAGATATGGGAATACCCGCATATTCTGATACAAAGACAGGATATTTCTCAGCAATGGAAGTGTGTACTATATTAGACTTTCTGCGTGTTATTGATAACCCAAGACAGGATATACCGCTTGTAGCTGTATTACGTTCTATTATAGGGAATGTAACAGATGAGGAGCTTGCATGTATTGGTGCGCTGCCACGTACATTAAATTATATGGATAGTGTGCTTCTGTTTATTAAAATTTGTAATATGGAAAATAATGATATATTAGAAGATGGTGTTTTAAAAAACTGGATTTTAGAAAACCAGGTTATAGAAGAGGATAAATTAAAAGAAGATTTTAATGCCCAAAAGTATATAGAAAAAATTCCATTAGACCATAAGGAAAGAAGAAAACTGGCAGAAAAACTTATTAAGTTCTGCAATATGCTTTCGCGTTATTATAATATGTCAAAGTATTCTTCGGTTTACGAAATATTACAGTGTATTTATAAGGAAACAGGATATTATAATATTATGTCAGCCATGCCTGCTGGTGAAAAGAGGGCAGCAAACCTTGATATTCTTTTACAGCAGTCTGTTGAGTTTACAGAAAACGGGCACAGGGGGATTTTTGGATTTACACATTATATTGAAAGGCTTAATAAATCCAATATTGATTTTGGGGAAGCACCGGTTAATGGTGAAAATACTAATGCAGTAAGGATTATGAGCATACATAAAAGCAAAGGGCTGCAATTTCCAGTTGTATTTGTGGCAGGAATGGGCAAACATTTTAATTTGCAGGACGCAAGAAAGGCTACAATAATTGATGCAGATTATGGAATCGGGGCAGATTATATTGACCTTGGATTAAGGGTGAAACAGCCTGTACTTATGAAGAAGTTTATGGCAAACCAGATTAAAAAAAATACCCTTTCTGAAGAAATAAGAATACTTTATGTTGCACTTACACGTGCAGAAGAGAAGTTAATACTTACAGGGACAGTGGCAGGTGCAGAAAAGAAGATGGACAGGTGGAAAAATAAGGGAGGAAACCATAATATGACTTCTCTTATGGGAGCACAGACATATTTTGACTGGATTATGCCAGTATTGCTTAATGGAGGGGTTAAGGCAGAAAATCTGTTTAATATTAATATAACAGGACAGGGGGATATTATAACAGAAGAAGAACAGGAACTTGAAAAAAGCATAAATAATTATAACCTGCTTAAAAACTGGGATATAGAAACAGTTTATGATAATGGCATGTATAAAGAAATAGAAAAGCAGTTAGGTTATAAATATCCTTATTACAGTGGACAAAAACTTCCAGTTAAAATATCAGTTACAGAAATTAAAAGAATGGCAGAACAAAAAGCAAAAATAATTGAAGGTGATGAAGATAATATTGTAACAAAACCAGATTATGATGTTGTACCAAAAGCACGTTTTATGAAAGATAGCGCTAAAATATCAAATACAGATAAGGGTACACTTTACCATCTTGTAATGGAACATCTGCCATATAATAAGTTAAACAGCGGGTTTGATTTTAAAACTTTTATAAAAGAAATGTGTAGTAATGGCTATATGACCAAAGAAGAAGCATCAGTAATTAATATAAAGAAATTTATGGAGTTTGGTAAAAGCAGCATATGCAGCCGTATGTGCAGGGCACAGGAACATGGGTTTTTAAAAAGGGAACAGCCATTTATAATAGGGCTTAAAGCCTCAGAAATATATGATATCCCTGGCAGTGTATGTGAAGAGGTTGTTTTAATGCAGGGCATAATTGATGCATTTTTTGAAGAAAATGGTGAAATCGTACTTGTTGATTATAAAACAGACTTTGTAAAAAGAGGCAGCAGTAAAGAACTTGCAGAAAAATATGAAAAGCAGCTTTCATATTATGCAAGGGCGCTTAAAAATATAACTGGTAAAAAAGTTAAAGAAAAAATTATATATTCATTTGCACTTGGCAAGGAAATAACAGTATAGTGGTTTTAAATAGGAATTTATTGTTATTGGCAGACAGAAGTATTTATAGTAAAAATATGGAAAGGGGAAATATGTCAGAAAGAAGATTAAATAACACAATATTTTTAATGTATTTAGTAACAGAATATTATTGCAAAGCACATAATCTTACTATAGGGCAGTTTCTGGAACTGGATAAAAAATATTTAATAATAAATTATGTATCAGAATGTCCAGATATATTTGACAGTATGACAGAACATGAAATGGTAAAGGAGATTGAAGATTATGTATCACAATTTTAAAAATATACTTTATCATGGTACAATTTCCGAAATCTCACATGTAGATGTTACACTTGGCAGACAAAGAAAAGATTTTGGAAGAGGATTTTATATGGCAATTTCAAAACAGCAGGCAATCGGAATGATGCATAAAAAATATAAAGAAGCATTAAGACGGAATAATAAAAAAAATGAATTAAATTTTTTAGAAAGATTATATGAAGTTAGAATTAATAAAGAAATAGTAGATACATTAAATATAAAAATATTTGAAAAAGCAGATTTGGAATGGCTGGAATTTGTACTTATGTGCCGGGAGAAAGGAGGGATTCCACATAATTATGATTTAGTTGCAGGTCCAACAGCAGATGATAATACTGCATTGTGTATAAGGGCATATAGTGATGGAATTTATGGGAAAACTGGAACAACAGAAGCGATGGAAATTTTGTTAAGAAATCTTGAAACGGAAAATCTTGGTATACAATATTTTATTGGGAAACATGATATTGCTGATAAATTAATTAAAGAGTTAAAATTAATTGACTGGAGGTAATATATGACTGAAAGTAAAATAATAACTGCAAAAGGAATGTGTGTTATAGCATTAACTAAATATATTATGAAAAAGGAACAATTAGACAGAGAACATGCTTACTACAGGCTTTTGGAAAGTGAATTATATAAATTATTAAATGATGCTGGAACAGGGCTTTTTCTTGAACCAGATAGTTATTTATTTGAAGCATATGATATAGAGTGTAAAGAAGGAAAAGAAGGATTGTATGGTTATATTAATTAAACCAGGCTTTATGGAGGTATTATTATGGCAGATATGCTAGTTAAATTATATAATATTCATAATTCATATGTTATAACAAAAAGGCTGTTAGAAAATGGTGTTAGAATAAAAAAAGCACTAGCTCCTGACAGAAACAGGATAGCCAGTTTTGCAAAAACATGTGCAAAAGAGGATTATTCAGATGAAGTAGGGCAGCTTTTTCTAATAATCCTGTAACTTGTTATATAGCTACCAGAGAAAAGAAAATAATTGGTTTTGCGTGTTATGAGGCAACTGCAAGAAACTTTTTTGGTCCTATGGCTGTATTAGAAAGTGAAAGAAAAAAGGGAATAGGAAAAGCATTATTGTTAAAATCTTTAGAATCAATGCAGGAACTTGGATACGCATATGCAATTATAGGGTGGCCTTCAAAATCTGCTATTGGTTTCTATAAGAAATGTGTAAATGCAATTATGATTGAAGAAAAATCTTCTGGAATATATAAAAGAATGATTGGGATTGATGAATAATTTGTATGTTTTTTAAGTACCTGCTTGCAGCCAGTATTGCTTGCAAGCAGGATTATTTAACATAAGGATGACAGGCAAAGCCTGGCAGCCGTTGTTTAACATAAGGATTATGGATATTATCTGGCTTAACAGATAGAATTTATTTTTAATCCATGCTTTTAAAGGAGTAAGGGGATTTTAAAATAAACTTCCCGTTTCCTTTATACTGGAGGACTGCACTGATTTCTATATTATGTTTTTGTTTTTCACCTTTTTTGTTGTAGTTTATTCCAATACTTGTTCTTATTTCAGTTTTATCATCTTCAAGGGTGATATAGTAATTATTCTGGCTTCCAAATTCATAGTTATTTTTATAATTTTTGTCTGTAATAATATAATTATAATCATTAAGTATATCTCCAGGCAGGGTATTTTTTTTTGATTTGTAACTGCTGTTGCTATCTGGCTGTTTTTTTATATTGCCAAAGAAATCTGGTGCTTTTGTCTGTTTATTCAGGTTTTGGTTTTCATAGTTATCAAAGTTTGTTAAAACTTGTTCTGTAAAGTACCTGTAATTATCTTTGGTATAACTGTATAATTTATATTCTTTATAACCATTTTCATAAAATTCTGGGTCAAATATATAAAATGTTTTATATCCATTAAGTGTATAAGGGTTTTCTGTTATATAAAACGCTATTTCGGTTTTACCATCATTATCAAAATCAGCTCTTGCAAGTTTTGATTTTCTAAGCTGTAAAAATATTTCAGGTGAAACATCAAGTGATTCTTTATCACGTTGTACATCTTTTTTGTTCCAGTGTGATGTATCAAGCATATATACATCATAAGAAGCATTTTCTGGCTTTCCTGTACGCAGTATAAAGGCACGCATTGTATATCCAGAATTAAGGAAATAAAGCACTTCTTTATCACTGAATTTGCCAGAATAGTGAAGTCTTGCACTAGCATTATTAATTAATATACTGGAGTTTTCTTCTGCCATAATAAAATCATCAGGTGAAAGTTTACTAACTATATCCATTATAATGCTGTCATTATCATTAACTTCATTATTATTGCAGCCATGCAATGTAATACGGTGTATATTGGTTTTAAAACTGCCATTATTATAAAAATTGTTCCAGCTTTCTTCTGTATTTTTGTAAAATGGAACAGGGTTTGCATCAGAATATGTTTTATAAATATAATCTGCTTTAATTTTAGGAAAATTTTGTTCTGTGGCAGTTTTATATGCATAGGTATCAATTTTATCTTTGGAGTAACTTTTTCTTGCATCAAAGCTGGTTTTTTTATTATAGAATGGAACTTCCCATTTAAATAATGAATAAGTGTAATTTTCTTTATCCATAAAATAGCCGTATACTTCATCAGCAGATATTTCATTGCTGTTTCCATCCCAGTAATAACATCTTAAAGAATGATGTGTTGTAATAATAAATTTACCATCTTTTATTTTTACCGGGTCTGCTGTGCCATTACTTGCAAGGTATGTAAGAAGTTCAATATTTTTCTGTTTTGTATCATAGTAATATACAAATGCATTTATAGTTTCATTAGTATCTGTAATTACATCTGTTGTTACAAGAAGGCAGGGGGTATTACCTGTAGCATACTGTATACTAAAATATAAATTTTTTGTATTGCCTTTCCACTTTCTCCATTCAGGGCGCAGTTTTATTCCATTGTTTATAAAATCCTGGAATATTTTTTCTATCTGGTATTTATCATAATTATTTGAAAGGTTTTTATTATTAACCTCTTCTACTGGAGCTTTTGTTTGTTCTGTTTTATTAACTGTGTTTATTATATTGCCTGCTGTTGTATTTTTTATGGGTGTTTTTTCTTTAGTCATGCCACATCCTGCTAATATAATAGTAATTAATGCTGCTAAAATGGCATGGTATTTTTTAAATCTTTTTTTATTGTTAGAAAGCATTATTATCCTCTCCTTTAAATTATTTTTACTGCCAGCCATTGAAGTTGTAAGATGGAGGCTGCTTTGTTTTTGTTTGATGCTTATTGTTAAAAGCATTTTGCCATAGTTATATTTTTCATTAGCGGTGCAGTTTTTAAGGACAGCTTCATCACATGCAAGTTCTGCATCTTGTTTAGAGTAAAAAGCTGCTGCCCATACGAAAGGATCAAACCAGTAAATACAAAGGCAGATTATACGCATTAGTGACCATATATTATCTTTATGCTTTATATGTGTATATTCATGGGCTAAAATCTGTTTTAAATACTCATTGTTTGTACTGTATGTATTATTATGGTTTAAGTAATCTTTATTGTTATATGCTGGAAGGTAAACAGATGGTTTAAGTATTCCTGCAATGCATGGTGTATTTATAATTCCTGATATAAATACATTTATGCCACTAGTGTTTGTATATATATGTTTTCTGCTTTTTTGAAGCTTTTTATAAAATATGGTATTTGATATTATTATAATTGCAAAAAATATAATGCTTCCAGCTATCCAGGCAATAATGGCAGATTTTGTTAAAAACTTATATAAATTGCCTGGTGAAGATGGTGTTTTATTTACAGTTTTTTTAGCAGGAATTTTTTTCTCTTCTGGTTTCTGGTTTTTGGCTTTTTTGGAAATAATACTGGTATCCGTATTTTTATTTTTTTTAACTTCTGGTTTATTATTAATTTTGTTAGTAATGTTTTTCTGGTTATTGGAAACTTGTATATTACTATTATTATTTTGTAATTTTTCTTCAAAAGTTTTTTTTGTATTTTTAATAGCAGGAGAGGAGGTTTCTTTATTATTTAAAGTGTATATAAAGTGCATAATGCTTGTTTTGCTTTCAATAAATGTTACTGGTATTAAAAGGCGTAAAAGCACTATTGCCCATAAGGGGTATAATATTAAAAAGCTTAATTTATTCTTTAAAAGAAACCTGGCAGCAAGAACTGCAATTACCATTAGCGATGATGTAATAAAAAATGTTGCCATACTGCCTCCAATCCTGCATTAGTGAAAATATCAATATTTATATTATTCTAACCTGGTAAATGAAAACGGCTGTGTTAATGTAAATTCCTTGCCATATTCTTCACTGTTGTAAAATTGAAGCCCTGCTTCTAATTTTATATAATTATAGTGTTTCTCTGTATCACCTTTCTTGTAATACCGTATTGTAATTGATGTTTTTAGTGAAGGTTTGCCATTTCCCGTTGTAATATCATATGAATTATTATAGCCAAATTCATAGTTATTTGAAAGGCTGCCGCCTGAAAGTATATAACCACAAGTTTCAACAGAGCCTCCAGGCATAATTTCTTTCTTTGACTGGAAGTTTTTGTCATTATTAATAGTTTTTATTTTAGTTAATGTTTCTGTGCCAAGCTGTTTTGGGTTTTCGTCATAAAGTTTACAGAACTGTTCTGTAAAGTACCTTGCATTATCTTTTGTAAATGTATATATTTCATATATTGAAGATGTAATTATATTATAATCTTCATAACTGTAATCATAGTTGTATTTAACTATATATAACTGGTCTTCTATATAAAATGCAGTTTCATCTTCGCCATCATTGTCAAAATCGCCATTAAAAAGTTGTGGCAGGTTTATTTCTGAAAAGCCGTCATCCAGCCCTTTTTGGGCTTTTCTTACGCCATGTACCTGGTAATGCCCGGCACCTGTATAGGTGAGAATTGCCCTTGCGCCATTTCTGGCATTTAAGTAGTATAATTCTGTATCCCCTATAAGGCTGCCACAGTAAGTCATCCTTATTTCATTTATAATCCTTGTTTCATGTTCCATGACTTCCTTAAAATCTTCATCTTTTATATTATCCAGGCTTTTTAAGATTTCATTATCTACATTGCCGCTAGATACGCCATAAGTATAATTTAAAACCATTCCATTGTCTTTATAAAATTTATTCCATTTAGCCTGTTTATTTTTATAATAATTGACTGGTATTGCACTGTACCATTTGCTGGCAAAATCCAGGGCATCTGGTACACTGTAATGTGAAACAGAGGAAGTGTTTTTAGCATAGTCTTTATATGGTATGTCTGCTATATTTTTTCTGGTTTTATTATTAAAAGGAAGTTCAAATTCATGTTTTGTATATGTGAAATTATCAGACTGTTTATCTGTTTCACCATCATAAATATAGTAGCCTTCTATTGTTTCTGATACAAGTGTATTTATATTGTCTGTGCTGTTAAAGGTATATGCGGTGTATGAATGGTGTGTATCAGTCATAAATACACCATCTGTTATTGAAACAGGCTCTCCCGAACTGCTACAGGCCATACGTATTAAAAATTCTGGTTTTTGGTTTTCTGTATCATAATAATATACATAAGCATGTGAAGAAGCGCTGGCATCATCAGAAACTTCAAATGTATGGTCTGTTACAAAAAGACATGGAGTATTACTGGCAGTATATTGTATACTGAAGTATAAATCATCTGTATTGCCTTTGAAGCCGTTCCATTCAGGACAAGATAATATATCTTTTTTCATAAATTTTTCAAATGATTTGATTCTTTCATCTTCTGAAAGATTAGATGCAGCAGTTGTAGCTGGTATTATTGTGTTTTCAGGTATTGTTGTATTTACAGGGTCTGGTGCTGCCTGGTTTTTATTAACATAAACTGTGCTTCCATTAGTCATGCCACAGCCCGCAAGTATAATAGAAAATGCTGTTATCAGGGCAGCATGGTATTTTTTAGGTTTTCTTTTCTTTGTTATCATTGTTAATCTCTCCTTTAAATTAGTTTTACTGCTGCCAAGGGATGTTGCAAGAAAAAACCTGCCCTGGCTGCTTTTCTGGCTTACTGTTAAAAGCATTTTGCCATAATCATATCTTTCATTATTTGTACAGTTCTTTAAAACTGCTTCATCACATGCAAGTTCAGCATCCTGTCTGGAATAAAAAGCTGCTATCCATACAAATGGGTTAAACCAGTAAATGCCAAGGCAGATTGTACGCATTAATGCCCATATATTATCTTTATGTTTTATATGTGTGTATTCATGGGCTAAAACCTGCTTTAAATATTTATCCTGTATACTGGAATTAAAAGTGGCAGGAATGTAAACAGAAGGCTTTAGTATACCTGTAAGGCAGGGTGTATTTACAATATCTGATATGTATACTGGTACATTTTTATTAGCTGTATTTATAAGTGTCCTTCCTGTTTTTAATTTTTTATAAAATACCAGGTTGGATATTATTATAAATGTAAAAAATACAATACTTCCTGATATCCATATAGTAACTGCAAGTTTTATAAATGGATTATTATTTGTAATTAAATCTTTCTTTAGATTCTGGGATTTATATTCTGTTTTATTATCCTGTATATTTTTTCCAGGCTGGTTTTTAATTTTTTCTGGATTGGTTATATTATTTATTGTAATTTCTTTTTCCTGCTTGTTTACAGGGTGGTTTTTTATATCTGGAATAAAATTTTTGTTAGAGTTTTTGTTTTCCTGCTGTATGGCAGTTACAGGGACTTTATTGTTATCCAGGTTGTTTAAAGTGCCCGCAATATTCATAATGCTTACAGGACTTTCAATAATATTTACTGGAATTAAAAGCCGGAGAAGCACTAACCCCCATAATGGGTATAAAATTAAAAAGCTCAATTTATTTTTAAATAAAAACCTTACTGCAAGAATTGCAATTACCATTAAAGCAGATGTAATAAAAAATGTGGCCATATTATTTTTCACCCTTATTTCCTGTTTTATGTTTACACAAATTGTTTAGTATTATTATTTTTAACCTGGTATGTATTTATTTTTTAAGCTTCTCAAGGATTTGTCCAAGTTCTGATATATCCTGGTCACTAAGTTCATTTTTAGCTACAAGTGCAGACATCATCATGCTTATGCTTCCATTATAGATACGGTTTAAAAAGTTCCTTGTTTCTTTTTGTGCAACTTCATCACGTTTGACATTAGCATAAAAATATTTTGTACGGCCTTCTTCTTTATGGTGGATAAGTTTTTTTTCTTCCATACGCTTAAGCATAGTTGCACAAGTACTTTTTGCCCATCCCTGGGTTTCATTAAGCCGGGTAAAAATATTCATAAGTGTCTGGGGTTCACTTTCCCACAGACACTCTAATATATACCATTCACTTCCAGTTACTTTCATTAAAGTATGCCTCCTTTATATATTTGGTCTATTCTGTAGACTTATAATAGCACTATAGGTCTATAATGTCAACCATTTTTTTTATTCAAGTTTTTTAATTATTAATTATATTTGTTTACAGAAATAACGGCCAAATGCAAATTAAAGGTTTTAGTTTATTTTTATGGAGTTATATGGTAATGTTATACCAGGCAGTATACAGATGCCAGTCCTGGATTTTTTTACTGATTATGTAGAAAATACTGTTATAAAGTTTTTTGTGAATGGAGGATAATTGTAATGAAGGATAATTTTATAAAAGTTGCTGCTGCTACACCAGATATACATGTTGGTGATACAGAGTTTAATACAAAAAGCATTATTAGTGGTATAAAAACAGCCTATGAAAAAGGTGTTAAACTTGTAGTTTTTCCTGAGTTATGTATTACAGGTTATACGTGTGGCGACCTTTTTTTACAGGACACGCTTTTAAATGGGGCAGTTAGCGGGCTTGCAAAGATTTGTAAGGCTTCTGGTGGTTTTGATATGCTTATTGTTGTGGGGCTTCCGTTTATGTATAAAGGACGGCTTTATAATACTGCTGCTGTTATCCATAATGGGCGTTTACTTGCAATAGTGCCTAAACAGAATATTCCAAATTATTCTGAATTTTATGAGGCAAGGCATTTTTCACCTGCACCATCTGAAAATGATTTTATTGATATTTTTGGAGCTAGTGTAACTTTTGGAGCAAAGGTTTTATTTGAAGCTTTAAACCTGCCTGGTTTTGTGCTTGGTATAGATATTTGTGAGGATTTATGGATGCCTGTGCCTCCTTCTTCTTATCATGCAATGGCTTCAGCTACAGTTATTGCTAATTTATCTGCAAGTGATGAAACAACAGGTAAGAATATTTACCGCAGTGAGCTTGTGAAAAACCAGTCTGCAAGGCTTGTATGTGGGTATATTTATGCAGATGCGGGGGAAGGTGAATCTTCTACAGACCTTGTTTTCTCCGGCCATAATATTATTGCAGAGAATGGCAATATCCTTGCAGAATCAGAACGCTTCAGCAACCAGATGGTGGTTAGTGAAATTGACCTTGGAAGGCTTTTAAGTGAAAGAAGGCGTATAACAACATTTAATATTACATCTCCTTCTGAGGCAGGATATGAGGCTGAGTATTTTGAATTTACAGATATGCAGGAAACAGTGCTTACAAGGAAATATCCACGTACACCATTTGTTCCTGGCAATAAATCTGATATGGAGAAACGCTGTAGTGAGATTTTAAGTATACAGGCAATGGGACTTAAAAAACGTCTTGCACATACAAACTGCAAAAGTGCAGTAACTGGAATATCAGGGGGGCTTGATTCAACTCTTGCACTTCTTGTAACTGTAAAGGCGTTTGACCTTCTTGGTTTTGAAAGAAAAGGCATACAGGCAGTTACAATGCCTTGTTTCGGGACTACAGGAAGGACTTATAATAATTCATGCGGCCTGGCTAAAAAACTTGGTGTTACATTAAAAGAAGTGCCAGTACATGAGGCTGTAAAACTGCATTTTAAAGATATAGGACATGATATTAATGTGCATGATGTAACTTATGAAAATGCGCAGGCAAGGCAGCGTACTTTTATACTTATGGATATTGCAAACCAGTCAGGCGGCATGGTTATAGGGACTGGCGATATGTCTGAACTTGCGCTTGGGTGGGCAACTTATAATGGTGACCATATGTCAATGTATGGTGTAAATGCTTCTGTGCCTAAGACACTTGTAAGATATCTTGTGCTTTATTATGCAGAAACATGTAATGACAAAGAATTAAAAGATATACTTATGGATGTACTTGATACACCTGTAAGCCCTGAACTTTTACCTCCTGAAAACGGGGAAATATCACAAAAGACTGAAGACCTTGTAGGCCCTTATGAACTTCACGACTTTTTCTTATATTATATGATGCGTTACGGGTATATGCCATCTAAAATATACAGGCTTGCAAAATATACATTTGAAGGGATATATAGTGAAGAAACAATATATAAATGGCTTAATATATTTTACCGTAGGTTTTTTTCACAGCAGTTTAAGCGTTCATGTATTCCGGACGGCCCAAAGGTGGGAAGCGTTGCACTTTCACCACGTGGGGACTGGAGGATGCCAAGTGATGCATGTGTAAATATATGGATAAAAGATTTAGAAAAGTTAAAGTAATACTGCTGCCTGCCATAATGTAACTAAACGGCAATAAGATTGTTTTACAAACGTACAAGTAAAAATGCAGGATTTGGTATATTTTCCAGTTAATTTGGGACAGGTATGTCTGGAGGGTAGTATGGATTTATTATGTAAGCTGTTTTATACAGTATTTTCAATGGCGGCTGTAAGTGTCTTTATAATGCCGGTTATTCTGCTTATGCGGCTTATATTGCATAAAGCACCAAAGAAATATATTGTTTATATGTGGCTTTTATATTTTGTAAGGGGTATATGCCCAGTATCAGTTTCAAGCCCTTTCTGCCTTGTAAAGAAATGGAACCGGAAGTTCCATATGCTGCTTGCACAGCTTGGGCTTGAAATAAATGATAATGCAGGAATAATGAAAGGGTGGCTAAGCGTATTTATCCATGAGGTTAGTGCAGACAGAAGTTATATAATATGTACATTAATATGGTGTGCAGGGACAGCAGGCATTTTATTATTTACCCTGGTGCGCCAGGCTGGTAACAGGATGTGGCTTTCAGATGCTGCCAATGTATATGAAAGGGTATACCAGACATCAAAACTTAAAGAACCTTTAATTACAGGTGTGTGTTTCCTAAAAATGTACCTTCCTTCTGGCACAAGGGTAAATGATATAAAATATCTTCTACAGCATTTTGAGGCACATAGTAAAAGCATAGATGGGATTAAAAGGGTTTTTGCATTTATTGTGCTGGCAGTCCAGTGGTTTAACCCTTTTATATGGCTTGCATATTATTTATTAACTTTAGATATTGAAATGGCAGCAGATGAAGCTGTTGTAAAAAAGAATGGTGGAAATTCTGCAAATGGTTTTGCACAGGAATTATTTAATTTAGATAATGGCAGTTTTAAAGGACGCCAGACATTGCTGTTTTTTAATGAAAAATATGCAAAAAAAAGGGCAGAAAGGCTTATTTACCTGGACAAGAGCCACCGCCAGTATTCATTGCTTGCGCTGGTTACTTTGTTTTTGTGTTTTACATGGATATTTTTATTAAGGCCATTACAAATATTATGGAACGGGGGAACCTGGGGGACAGAAACCAGGCATGAAGAAGACAGGCAGCTTTTTAGTACTGGAAAAGAGGTTGTTGTAGCAAGCCTGGATACAGTTTCCCCAAGCGGCCTTGTAAGAAGAATCCAGCTTGTGATGACTTCTGGCAGTTATGAAAAGGGAAAGGGATATACGGGAAGTTTTGAGTTAAAGCTTAATGATACTTTTAATTCAGGGCTTGGACAGGCAGATATAAGTTATATTTTTAATGATGTCCCTAAAGGGCAGCTTTATTTTGGGGAAGGAACAGAACTTTTTGTATATGATTACAATGCTGATGGCATAAATGAACTTGTTATTGGCCAGCAGGCAGATGTTACAAACAAGAGGTGGAGGGAGGTTACTGGCATGGCCAGAAAGAAAAATTCTGTCCTTAAAGAGTACCATATATGGAATGTAGGAGAAATGTCATTTGAGAGGATTGAAGGTGCAATTTATGATACTTCTAAAAAAGAAGCTGCATCATGCAAGTTTAATATACCAGAGAAAACTACAGGGGTGTTTAGTGTAAAACATTTAAAAAAGACTGTTTATTATATCTGGGACCAAGATGAGGAAAAATATAAACAAAAGGAAATGACAAAGGAAGAACTGGAAAAATACAGGACAGATTATACTAATGAAGGAAGCACAGAGGGAGAAGAAAATACACATACACTGGATAGTGGGGATACTACGTATGTAGAAATTGTAACAAAAAAAGATACAACAGGTAATGAAGCTATAAAACAGATTATATTAAACCCTGGCAAATTCCAGAGAAAAATGCCTGTTATTAAAGGATATTTTTGTGATATACAATGGGCAGAAGAAGATAGTAAAAGATATGCAGTCCTTATTTATAATGGATTAAGGACACGTACTTTTACAGTGTATGATTTAAACAGGCAGAAGGTATATTATGCACATGAGGATGGAAACAGTACAATAGCTTCTGTATTTAAGAATTATAATGATACAAATATTGTATTTAATGAGGAAGATCCTGTGGTATACAAGCTTGAGAATAAAAATGGTGATAATCTGGAAATAGGATTTGCAACAAATATATTTGTTGCAAATACAAAAGATAATATTACAATTAATGGAAGTTATGTTTATAATGTAATATCAGGAGGCATAAATAATTTCAGTTATTCACAAAATGTAAACTAAACGGCACCATGACATAAAGGGAGTACATTTTGGATATCTTAAAGATATCACATAGGTACTCCTTTTAAATATCTTCTATATAGTGTGTATATTTTTTAAAATTACCTGAATAAATAGTTTTTAAAAGTGCATCTGCGCTGCGCATGGCAAAAGCTATAGTTTTTGTTTTAAGTACGCCATTTTCCATTGCATCTGCAAATTCGTCCATATCAACAACTTCAACGTGCCCGTCAGGATATACAAGTATGTCAACTAACAAGTCATTAAATGTGTAGGAATTACTTTCTTTATTATGGACTGTTTCAATAATATCACAGTACCAGTATACAAACCTGCCTGTTCCATCAAATATTTTGCTGACTTTTATCCCATCATCTATAAAATACGCAGAAATGCCATTATTAATGTCGTCCCTTGGTTTTAATACATTCCATTTTGTAATAATAATATTATCTTTAAACATTATAATATGGTCGTTTTTTAGTTCTATTATTTCTTCTGGTATAAACCGTCTGCGGAATAACTTTACACTGTCCATGGTTTTTATTCCTTTCTATACTTAAATAAGGCTAAAATAAGGTGTTGGAATAATTATAATAGTGTAATGGCATATTGTAAAGGAATTTTTGCCTGTAAATAAGAAATATTTTATGTGGACTTTTCAAATACTATATCTTATAATAATATATGGTAAGTAATACCAGTTGTGGAGGCAGCATTATGGAGGATAAAAGCCGTAAGGTAATAAAGAGCATTGCAATGATAACCCAGATCAGTGTAAGCATGATGGTTCCTATATTTTTATGTGCTGCCCTTGGTGTGTGGCTGAACCGTCTGTTTAATACACAGGCCTGTTTTCTGGTGCTTTTATTTATAGGCATTGGTGCATCATTTAGGAATTTGTATATTCTTACGAAGTCATTTTACTCTGCGGACATGAAGAAGGAGCATGACAGGCTTAAGTATATACAGGATCTTAAGGATTACAGCATAAACTGCCCCAGGGAAGCACAGGAGCCTGGAGGGATAGAAAAGACAGGGCGTTATCCTGGTAATAAAGGGCAGAAAGGGCTTTAAAGATGAAAAAGGCAAAACAAATCCTGAAAGAAATGTTTGCTGGTTTACTGGTATGGTTAGTACCAGTTTTGATTATATTAGTAATAATAGCCAGGAATAAGCTTGCAATGGCAGCAGGAGTATTACTTGGAGGCATGGCAGCAGCAGGCCTTTTATTACACATGTTCCATAATCTTGATATAGCTCTGGATCTTGATGTAAAACATGCACAAAGGCATATGCAGCTTGCCACTTTAAAAAGATTTTTTTTCATGGCAGTTGTACTGGCAGTTTCTATGGCAGGATATAAGTATGTACATCCTGTAGGCACAGTACTAGGTCTGTTTGGCATGAAAATTTCTGCTTATTTACAACCTGTAGTCCATAAGGCGGCAGGACGTATACAAAGGTGGTAGTGTTTTGACAATATTTATATATTGTTATTTCAATACAATATTTAAGAAAAGGAGGGTGAAAATGTGGGAAATGGCGTCTTAGATTTGCCGCAGGGACCTGGCAGGGTTTTTCTTGCGGGCAGCGGTGACCAGGTTGACTTCTTTATAAGGGGTTATTCAAATACAAAGTTCTCATTCTTTGGATGGGATGTGTATCTTACAACAACGCATATATCTATGATTATTGTTATTGCTGCAATATTAATTTTTGCAGTATGTGCAAACCATGCTATTAAAAATGCAAATCCTAATAAAGTACCAGGCCCGTTCCTGAATGTGGTTGAACTTATAGTTGAATCGCTTGATGGAATGGTAAAGGGCACAATGGGGCCAAAGAAGGCACTGTCTTTCAGGAACTATGTAAGTGCACTGTTTTTATTTATACTTGCCTGTAACCTGTCTGGACTGCTTGGGTTAAGGCCGCCAACAGCAGATTTTGGTGTAACATTTCCGCTGGCAGTTATTACATGGGTAATGATTCAGTATAATGGGTTTAAATACCAGGGAATGGGAAAGATTAAGGCTTTATTTGAGCCAATTTTTCTATTTTTCCCGATGAATCTTATTAGTGAATTTTCAACACCTATATCAATGTCACTCCGTTTATTTGGTAATATATTATCAGGTACGGTTATGATGGGACTGCTTTATGGTTTGCTGCCAAGGGTTCTTACTCTTATATGGCCTGCCGCACTTCATGCATATCTTGATGTATTTTCCGGGTGTATACAGGCATATGTATTCTGTATGTTGACAATGAGTTTTATTTCTGATGCAATAGGGGAAGATGCTTAGGTATTTCCAGTTCTTTGTAAAGTAGTGTTATGTTATTTTTTACCAGCCTTGTTCCTTAAGTTACCACAGGCAGGCTGGAACAATTAATGTTATTTTAAGGAGGATTTAAAATGAATATAACAAATGAAGGTTTAGTATTAATGGGTTCTGCAATAGGTGCAGGGCTTGCAGTTATTGCTGGTATTGGTCCTGGTGTAGGACAGGGTATTGCTGCTGGTTATGGTGCTTCTGCGGTTGGACGTAATCCAGGTGCAAAGGGTGATATTATGTCAACAATGATTTTAGGCCAGGCTGTAGCAGAAACAACTGGTCTTTACGGACTTGTAGTTGCGTTAATACTGTTATTCGCTAACCCGCTTTATAGCAAACTTTGATTTATGCAGTTGAAAGATTGCAGCAGAAAGGAGGCTTAAAAAGTGAATGTTGTAATAAGAGTGGCATTGTCAGGCAGCGCACTTGGTGATTATATATTTGGCCTTGATCCACAGCTTCTCGTTGACGCAGTTATAACAATGGTTGCGATGTTTGCATTATTCCTTTTACTTTCTTACCTGCTCTTTAACCCTGCACGTAATATGTTGCAGAAAAGACAGGATTTCATTAAGGAACAGCTTGAAACAGCAGCTAAAGAAAAAGAAGATGCCATAAATTTTAAGTCAGAGTATGATGCGAAACTTAAGGCGGCTGGCAAGGAAGCTGAGGAAATCCTTAGTGACACCCGTAAGAAGGCAATAAAGAAAGAAAATGCCATTATTAATGAGGCAAAAGAAGAATCTGCAAGAATTCTTGAAAGGGCAAGCCGTGAGGTGGAACTTGAGAAATCAAAGGTAAAAGATGATGTAAAACAGGAAATTATCGCTGTTGCATCTGTTATGGCAGGCAAGATTGTTGCATCTTCTTTAGATGATAAAAAACAGTCACAGTTAATTGCAGACACTTTAAAAGAGATGGGTGATGAAACATGGCTAAGTTAGTATCAAAAACATACGGTGATGCTTTGTTTGAAGTTGCCGTAGAAGAAGGCAGGCTGGATACCCTGCTTGAAGAAGTGGAAGCAGTTTTACAGGTGCTTAAAGATAATAAAGAATATATTAATCTTCTTTCACACCCTAAAATCCCTGTTGATGAGAAAAAAGACATGGTGGAAAAGGCGTTTAAAGGCAAAGTTTGTAATGAGCTGGCAGGGTTTATTATAACTATTGTGGAAAAAGGGCGTTTTACAGAAATAGAGGATATCTTTTCATATTTTATGTCAAGAGTATGGGAGGAAAAGAAGATTGGTGTTGCCTGTGTAACATCTGCTGCTGCCTTGTCAGGCAAACAAAAGAAAGCAGTGGAGGCTAAACTTCTTGAAACTACCTGTTATAAAGAGTTCCATATGGAATATGCCGTTGACCCTGGTTTAATTGGCGGCATAGTTATACAGATAGGTGACAGGGTAGTAGATGGCAGTGTAAGGACAAAGCTGGAGAATATGGCAAAGGAACTTAATAAAATCCAGCTTTCTAATTAATAAGTGAAGGAAGGTGCAGGAGTAACATGAATTTAAGACCTGAGGAAATCAGTTCTGTAATTAAAGAACAGATTAAAAACTATAGTGCCAGGTTTGAAATTGCAGATACAGGTACTGTAATACAGGTTGCCGATGGCATTGCCCGTATTCATGGACTGGCAAAGGCTATGCAGGGTGAGCTTCTTGAGTTTCCAAATGAAATTTATGGCATGGTGCTTAACCTTGAAGAAGATAATGTTGGCGCTGTGCTTTTAGGTGACCATAAGAACATTAATGAAGGTGACATTGTAAAGACTACTGGAAGGGTTGTTGAAGTTCCTGTTGGTGATGCAATGCTTGGACGTGTAGTTAATGCCCTGGGGCAGCCTATAGATGGAAAAGGCCCAATAGAAACTAAGAAAAAAAGGCAGATTGAAAGGGTTGCGTCAGGTGTTATATCCAGAAAATCAGTAGATACCCCGTTACAGACAGGAATTAAGGCTATTGATTCAATGGTTCCTATTGGCAGGGGGCAGCGTGAACTTATAATTGGTGACCGCCAGACAGGAAAGACAGCTATTGCAATCGATACTATTATTAACCAGAAAACAGAAAATGTATATTGTATATATGTTGCAATAGGACAGAAGGCGTCTACTGTTGCATCTATTGTTAATAAACTTGAAGAGTATGGCGCTATGGATTATACTACAGTTGTAGCTTCTACAGCAAGCGAACTTGCACCATTACAGTATATTGCACCATATTCAGGCTGTGCAATAGGTGAAGAATGGATGGAAGCTGGCAAAGATGTGCTTATAATATATGATGACCTTACAAAACATGCTGCTGCATACCGTACAATGGCACTGCTGCTTAAGCGTCCTCCTGGGCGTGAGGCTTATCCTGGTGATGTATTTTACCTTCACTCAAAGCTTCTTGAAAGGGCAGCAAGGCTTTCTGACAAGTTAGGCGGGGGTTCCCTTACGGCACTTCCTATTATAGAAACACAGGCGGGTGATGTATCTGCATATATCCCTACTAATGTAATTTCTATAACAGATGGCCAGATTTATCTTGAAACAGAAATGTTTAACTCTGGTTTCCGTCCAGCTATTAATGCCGGGCTTTCAGTGTCCAGGGTTGGAGGTTCTGCACAGATTAAAGCTATGAAGAAGATTTCCGGGCCAATCCGTATTGAACTTGCGCAGTTCCGGGAACTTGCGGCTTTCTCACAGTTTAGTTCAGACCTTGACCCTGAAACAAAAGCACAGCTTGCACAGGGTGAGAGAATACGTGAAATATTAAAACAAGACCAGTATAACCCTATGCCAGTAGAAAATGAGGTTATGATTATATATGCTGCTACTAAAAAGTATCTTATAGATATAGAAGTAGATGATATCCTTGAATTTGAAAAGGGGCTCTTTGAATATATGGACACAAAGTATCCTGAAGTACCAGAGGCTATACGTACAGATGGTGAAATTAAAGAAGATACAGAAAAGAAGCTGGTTAAAGGGATAGAAGAATTTAAAGCAGATTTTACTAGGAACAGGTAAATAAGTTTAATATTTGTGCCTGTGCGCTGCCTGGCACAAAGCTGTCTTATTTATAAAAGCAGCGCAGAAATGAGGGTGTTAATATGGCCTCAATGAGAGATATTAAAAGGCGTAAAGAAAGTGTCCAGAGTACAGGGCAGATTACGAAGGCTATGAAGCTTGTATCCTCTGTAAAATTGCAGAAAGCAAAGGTTGGCGCAGAAGTTTCAAAGCCTTATTTTGAAACAATGTATGAAACGGTTGCAGATATGATTGCCAAATCAGGGCAGATGTCACACCCGTTTTTACAAAAAAGCCAGTCTGATAAAAAGGCAGTAATAACCATTACTTCAAACAGGGGCCTTGCGGGGGGATATAACTCTAATATAGTTAAAATGGTTTCTAAAGATGAACGCTTTAATAAAAATAATACTGTTATCTATGCTGTAGGGACTAAAGGACGTGATTCCCTTTCAAGGCAGGGGTATACAATAGCTGGTGATTATTCAGAAGCAATTAATGAGCCAATTTATGCCGATGCAATGGAAATTGGCAAAGAACTTTTAAGCCAGTTTAAGAGTGGTGGCATTGGTGAGATATATCTTGCATATACAATATTTAAAAATACTGTAGTGCAGATACCTACACTTATAAAACTGCTTCCTATTGATGCAGAAGATATAATTTCAGAACAGGAAGAAGAACCAGAAAGCCCGCTTGACAAGATAACACTTATGAATTATGAGCCAGAACCAGAGGAGGCCCTTGATGCCATTATTCCTAAATATATAAACAGCCTGGTATTTGGAGGCCTTGTAGAGTCACATGCAAGTGAAAATGGTGCACGTATGCAGGCAATGGATTCTGCAACAAGTAATGCAGAAGAAATGATTAGTGATTTATCACTTAAATATAACAGGGCAAGGCAGGCTTCTATTACACAGGAACTTACAGAGATTATAGCAGGTGCATCAGCTATTTCATAGGGCAAAAAATAAAAAAGTAAAATCTAGGAAAGGAAAAGCTAAGCAGATGAAATCCACAAAACCACAAACTGTAAGGTTGTAGCGGATCATCTGGCATATACATTTTTGTATATGTTTTTAGTAGCAGAAAAGCGATGGCAGAATTAAATACAGGTAAGCTTACACAGATTATCGGTGCTGTCCTGGATATAAAGTTTCCAGAAGGAAAACTTCCAGAAATTAACGATGCTATAAGAGTGCCATTAAATAATGGCAAAAAACTTGTAGTTGAAGTTGCACAGCACCTGGGTGATGATACTGTGCGCTGTATTGCAATGGGGCCTACAGACGGGCTTGTGCGCGGCATGGAAGCCCAGGCAACAGGCGGCCCTATTTCAGTACCAGTTGGTGAAGCTACATTAGGACGTATGTTTAATGTGCTTGGTGAGCCTATTGATGAAAAGCCTGCCCCAGAAGGGGTTAAATATGACCCAATCCATAGAAAAGCACCAGCATTCGAGGAACAGTCTACAGCTACAGAAATCCTTGAAACAGGCATTAAGGTAGTTGATTTGCTATGCCCGTACCAGAAAGGCGGAAAGATTGGGCTTTTTGGCGGTGCTGGTGTAGGCAAAACCGTATTAATACAGGAACTTATAACAAATATTGCGCAGGAGCACGGCGGATATTCAGTGTTTACAGGTGTAGGGGAACGTACACGTGAGGGAAACGATCTTTACTATGAAATGATTGAATCAGGTGTTATTGATAAAACCACTATGGTATTCGGACAGATGAATGAACCACCTGGTGCACGTATGAGGGTAGGTCTTACAGGGCTTACAATGGCAGAAAACTTCCGTGACCGTTCTGGTAAAGACGTTCTTTTATTTATTGATAATATATTCCGTTTTACACAGGCAGGTTCAGAGGTTTCTGCGCTGCTTGGGCGTATGCCTAGTGCGGTTGGTTACCAGCCGACATTACAAACAGAGATGGGCGCATTACAGGAACGCATAACCTCTACTAAGAAAGGTTCTATTACATCAGTACAGGCTGTCTATGTACCAGCAGATGACCTTACTGACCCGGCTCCTGCTAATACATTTGCACATCTTGATGCTACAACAGTTCTTTCACGTTCTATATCAGAGCTTGGTATTTACCCGGCTGTAGACCCGCTTGAGTCTACATCACGTATCCTTGATCCGCACGTAGTTGGTGAAGACCATTATAAAACTGCACGTGGCGTACAGGAGATATTGCAAAGATATAAAGAACTCCAGGATATTATTGCAATCCTTGGTATGGACGAACTTTCAGAAGATGATAAGATTGTGGTAAACAGGGCAAGGAAAGTACAAAGGTTTTTATCACAGCCTTTCCATGTTGCAGAGCAGTTTACAGGGCTTCCAGGACAGTATGTGCCAGTAAGTGAAACTGTACGTGGCTTCCAGGAGATACTTGACGGGAAGCATGATGAAATACCAGAAAACATGTTCCTTAATGCTGGCACAATCGATGAAGTAGTCCAGAGAATGAAGTCTAGGTAGAAAGGAGGAAATATGGCTGGTAAAACATTTAATTTACAAATTATCTCCCCTACACGTGTTTTTTTTGATGGTGATGCAGAAATGGTAGAAATGAAAACTACAGAGGGTGAGATTGGTGTACTGGCCGGGCACATTCCCCTTACAGTTATTCTTGAACCAGGTGTGCTGCGCATAAGGCAGGCAGATGGCAAAAAGGAAGCAGCACTTCATGATGGTTTTGTTAAAATCACAAAGAATAAAGTAACTATACTTGCTGAGTCATGTGAATGGCCAGATGAGATAGATGTAAACCGGGCTGAAGAAGCAAGGCTGCGTGCAGAACGGCGCTTAAAAAGCGGCGGGAAGTCTGTAGATATGGTGCGTGCAGAGCTTGCACTTAAAAAAGCATTGACAAGGATTGATATGGCAGGCAGATATAAATAGTAAATACTTAGGGATAAGGAAAAGCTGTGGGTGGTATACCCACAGCTTTGTTATATTTTTATATACTTAAAAGCTTCTTTATATGGAATTAATTAAGATAAATAATCTGCATAATCCTGTGCTGTTGTCTTGCCGTTTTTCCAGTCTTCCATTTTCTGCTTTGTAGCTTCAAGTGTCCTTTTGGAAATATCAGGCAGATCTTTGCCCCATGCAGCAGTAGCTTTATCATAGCCTTTCTGGATAGCAGCCATCATTTCATCTGCCTTGCCTGTATCTCCTCCTGATAATGCTATTGCCATGCTTACAAGCCTGTCTGATGTCTTATTAACACCCCAGTAACCATCTTCTGAAATATCTTCCTGTGCTTTCTTGATTGTTTCAGGGTCAGCATTTTTAGCTGCTTCTCCAAAAATAGTTGAAAGATTCTGGTTTGCAATATTGAATTTGCCAGCCTGTTTTGAAAGTAACTTCTGTACAAGACCCCTCATTGAATCTGCACGTGATTTCTGGTCGGCTTTTAACTTTGAAATAATGGAATCCCTGTTATAAATCTGGTTAGCACTGTCCTTCTTAGTAGTATTGCTCTTTTCATATACAACATCTTTAGATGTATTTTTCTCTGCTGCTGTACTCTTTTCTGCTGTATCTTTCTGCTGTGCTTCCTTAGCGGCAGCAGTAGCAGTAGCTGTGGTAGTTTCATATGTCTGTGGTGTTCCTGATATTGATGATACGCTCATAATATACCTCCTTTTATAACATTACAGCCTTTTTATGGCTGTATGCGGTTTAATGTCCTGATAACCTTATATTTATGTATGGTTACTATTGTATTATTTATATCGGTCTGCTGGCATATAAATTTAAGCAGGCAGAAGGAAAAAAGCACCAAATCTTAAATATTTATAAAATTTTAAGATTTGGCACCATTGTTTATTTTTATGAATTTTTCTTTATTTTACCATTAGCAGTTTCAAAAATATTTTTATATCCAACTTTTTTAAACTTGTTTCCTGAAACTTTATTTACAGTTGCCCCTTCACGTACACAAATGCCACATAGTTTTGCATTTGTAATTTTATTATTCTTTATACTTCCTGTAACTTTAGCTTTTTTATTAATGCATATTCCGTCTTCAACTATATCTGTAATTGTATTGTTGTAAATATCTTTTGCAACAGCACCAACACGCATGTAAATTCCATGAAGATTTGTTTTTGTAATTTTATTCTGGCATATATCACCATAAACCCTTGCATGTGCATCTATATAAATACCTGTCTGTGCACCGTACCTTCCGCCTTTCTGGATTTCCTTTTTCCAGTCTTTGCTGTGCTTATATGTACCTATATTGTAAAGGATATTTCCTTTAATATCGTTTTTAACATATGTCTTATCCTGGTTGGCTTTACTGTCATCACTTGCACCGCTAGGCCCTGAATAAAGCTTTATGCCAGAGTATGTAACATTTTTAATATTATTGTTTGTAATGCTTTTCACATATGTAGGTGCAGCTTTTTTACCTTTGCCTTCATCACCATTTATCATAATGCCACAGTCACCATTGCCGCCATTATTGTAACCGCCAATTTTATCCATTTTGTTGCCATCAATAGCGTTAGCATGTGAACCGTGGTAAATTCCAATGCCATGTCCTTTAACATTTTTAAATGTATTATTTTTAATATCGCCGTCTATTGAAGTAACGCCTGCATAAATACCAGTCCTTTTGCAGTTTTTAATAGTATTGCCAGATATATCACCTTCAAAAGATGAAGTATAAAGGTATATTCCAATATCTTCTGACTGTGTAATGGTATTTTTTTCAATGCTTCCCTTATAATCTGCACCCATAAGTGCTATGGAAAACCTGCCAGCTTTTTTGATGGTATTTGATTCAATGGAAATTTGTTCATTGTCATTTTTAACAAGAATACCACAGTCAGGTGCTGATTCTACAGTTGTATTCTTTATTGTGATATTTTCACCGCCTTTGGAAAATATACCAGCTCCTTTAAAGTAACCACCGTCAATAACAGCATCAGAAGCCCCTGTAATAAGGACTGCATAATCCCCTGTATTACATGAAATGGTGGCATTATCTTCAAAGACAAGTGTAGTATAGCTTGGAAGATTAATTGTGGAACTTAGCTTATAATTTCCTGGCTGTACAGATATTGTACAGGGTTCTTCTTCAGATGCATTATCTGCTGCTTCTGATAAGGCATTGTTTAGTTCTTTAATATCTGTAACATTAACTTCTGATGCTTTGGTTTTATGCCCTGCCATAATAATTGGTAAAAGCACTGTAGAGCATAAAATACATAGTTTACATGTTTTAATTATAGAAATTTTCTTCATTATAATACCTCCAATATTATGTCTGGTGAAAATTCTAGCACTAGTGTGGGATAAAAGCAAGTATAAAATAAATCTATTATCTAATGTCACACTAATAGGTATTCTTTTAGCTATATTTTGTTCTATTTTATTTTTCCTGCTTTTAGATAAATGCTTAGATCCTATATTTGAAAGCGTTTTTCCTCAAAGTGGACAGGATTAATTTGTTTATATTGTATGTAACATTTCTTTTGTCCATCCATCTATTTCTCAAATAAATATCTGGGCAAATTATTGCTGCATCCAGTCAGAAATTGTCCATCTGCTTTGCATAATCCGCACCATCCCGTTGTTAAAATTTCTAGTCAATGATTAATTGCCGCCGGAATTTTGCCTGGATCTGGCACGAATCATGCAAAGCACAGCGATAATTAAATTAAAGAACTGTTGGTTAAAAACCATCAATTAACTTTTGGGGAAGCAGAGAAGTATTTGTAATTAGAAGCGGCGGTTGTAATATTGGGAAACAGTGACCGTTTTTCTATGGTACTGAAAAATAAAATTTATACAGATAAAAAAGAAGCAGGTACTGCGCTTGTTGGTATATGCAGGAGTAAAAAGATTCCAGAGGGCGGGTTTTAACCTCATTAAGCCAGCCCTTTAAAGGGCACGCTTCTATGTTGTGGAAATATAAGCTGCAGTAGCGGCAATGAGGTTGTTTTTCAAGTGGGCAAGTTGTGGGTGCCTGCTTGCAAAATAAAAGGCTGCTTGAAATCCGGATTGCGGATATCCGCCTGGCTATCCATCGAACAGGCTTTATTAGGATTGTACTGTATGGCATAGCATAATATAAGATTTGCTATAGCTGCCATCTTTTTTTATATATTCTTTTATTGTCTGGTATGCTTCTCTTGCCAGCACTTCATTTTCAAATATTCCAAATACTGACGGGCCGCTGCCGCTCATAAGTGAACCTGCTGCCCCATTATCTGTTAATAGCTTTTTGGTTTCATTTATTACAGGGTATTTTTTAGCTGTAACTGTTTCAAGTACATTAGAAAGGCAGGAGGCCATATCTTTTATATTATTATTTTTTATGGCATCTGCCATTTTTGCAGTATCAGGATGGTATGTGAGTTTTTCAAGTTTAAGATTTTTATATACATAAGCTGTACTTACAGATATACAAGGTTTAACCAGTACAAGCCATGTCTTTGCAAGGTCTGGCAGTGGTGACAGTATATCCCCTATGCCTTTGGAAAGCATAGTGCCTTTTTTAATACAGTATGGCACATCTGCGCCAAGTGTTACACCTGCCTGGCACAGTTCTTCATCTGTAAGATTAAGGTGGCACAGCCTGTTTACTGCGTTAAGTGCAGCAGCACAGTCAGAACTTCCGCCGGCAAGTCCTGCGGCGGCAGGAATATTTTTCTTAAGGAATATATTAAAAGAATTTTGGATATTATATTTTTCCTTCATAAGCATGGCAGCTTTGTATACAAGGTTTTTCTGTGGCGGGATTTTATCAGGAAGTTCCTTATCCATTGCAAATGTTACCGGGGCTTCTTTGTTTTCTGGAAGTACAGAAATTTCAAGTTCATCATATATACTTATTGTCTGCATAACCATTTCAAGGTTATGATAGCCGTCATCACGTTTCCCTGTTACATCAAGTGTAAGATTTATTTTAGCAGGGGCTTTTATTTTTATTGTATTTTCTGGTATAATAGACATAATATCCTCCATTTATTAAATAATAAAGATATTTTATCATAAAAAGAAAAATTATTGGAGATTTTTTTTCGTGTTCGTGATATACTTATAAGGCTAGTTTAATTTAGTTAAGAAAACCATGCCTGCCGTATTACAGATACATGGCTGGCAGCAATGGAAAATTTAGATGTTTGTGCTGCAAGTACAGGCAGCATGGAGGTTTATATAAATTATGGAAGATAAACAGGATAAAGAATATAAAGAAAAAAGCAGGGATTATATAAAATGGGCAGCCACAGTGCTTGCTATATTAATTGTACTTCTTGTTGGGGTTTTTTTAGTACAACATTTTCCTGGAATGTATAATAATGATATTTCTTCTGGTACGCTTGATAGTTCTGGGGAATATTATAATAATAAAAGTCCAGGGGATAACAGTATGGAATATATAAAAAATAATAGTACAAGCGCACCTTTAATAAAGGTAGATACTACACCAGCAAGTTATACTGTCCTTGTAAACAGGGATTACCCTATGCCAGAGGATTATGTGCCAGAAGATCTTGTAATTCCTAGTGTAGAGTACAGTTATAAAGGCATTTATGAAAAAAGCTATATGCGTAAAGCTGCAGCAAAAGCTATAGAAAAAATGTTTAAAGAGGCAGCAAAAAAGAAAAAATTCAGATTAAAAGTAGTTTCTGCTTACCGTTCATATGAAAGGCAGAAAGCAATATACCAGAATAATATAAATACACGTGGTGAAGAAGATACAAATAAAGTATCAGCAAAACCTGGCTGTAGTGAACACCAGACAGGACTTGCAGTTGATGTGTCAAGTGATACAGTAGACTGCACAATAGAGAAATCATTTGCTTCATGCCCGGAGGGAAGGTGGCTTGCTAAAAACTGCCATAAGTTCGGGTTTATTATAAGATATCCAAAAGGTAAGTCTGGCATTACAGGTTATTCATATGAACCATGGCATATAAGGTATGTTGGTGTTAATCTTGCAAAGTATATTTATAAGAAAAAAATTACACTGGAAGAATACTATCAGACTACAACTGTAGACGATAAAGTGCCAGAAGACAGTTATATAAAAGATGTGGATACAAATGCACCAAAAGGACCGCAGGTAAATACAGCACCAACGCCAAAAACTACTGCATATGCGGTTAAAACCCAGGCTCCTCCACAACCAGTAGCTACACAGCCACTGGCAAGGACGAGGGAACCAGAAAAAACAAAAGAACCAGGTATTACTAAACAGCCAGTTAAAACAAAAGAACCAGAAAAAACACAGAAACCAGAGGAAACACAAAAGCCAGAAAAAACACAGAAACCAAAGAAAACACAAAAGCCAGAAAAAACACATGAACCAGAGGAAACACAAAAGCCAGAAAAAACACAGAAACCAGAGGAAACACAAAAGCCAGAAAAGATACATGAACCAGTTAAAACAGAAGAACCAGAAAATACACCAGAGCCAGTAAGAACAAAAGAACCAGCAGAAACACAGAAACCAGCAGAAGACACCACTATACCTTCTGTAAAAGAACCAGCAGAAGAACCTGGTTCTGGAGATGGTACAGTAGAAGATGCTAATATCCAGTAAAATATAAAAAAGAAGGAAGTATAAGTGGTCCAGTCACAAAAACCAAGGGCAAAAAAGTCTAGGAAAGGAAAAGCTGATTAGATAAGTATACACTTTTGTATATGTTTTTAGTAGCAGAAGTAATTTTATGAGATTAATTTTAGTATCACTGTTTTTAATAATATATAGTTTTTTTACTATTCCAATGTGTCTGGTAGAGTGGGCAGTAGGCAAGGTAAACCCGCAGAAAAAGGCGGTTATTGCACAAAGGTGTGTGGTAGCAGGTTTTAAAATTATTCTTTTTATCTCTGGTGTAAAGCTGACTATTAAAGGTGAAGAAAATATATTACATGACCGTGCAGCGCTTTATACATATAACCACAGGGGGTTCTTTGATATCCTGGTTGGTTATACAACAGCACCAATGCGCACAGCTTATGTGTCAAAGAAAGAAATTGAAAATGTGCCTATGATATCATGGTGGATGAAATGCATGAACTGTCTGTTTCTTGACAGGGAAGATATAAAACAAGGCATGAAAACAATATTAGATGGCATTGAACTTATGAAAAACGGGACTTCCATATATATTGCACCAGAAGGTACACGCAATACAGGTGACGGGGTTTTAGAATTCCATGATGCAAGCTTTAAGCTTGCGGATAAGTCAAAAAGCCCTATAGTGCCTGTTGCAATAAATAATACAGATGAGGTTTTTGAGAAACATCTTCCATGGATACACAGCCAGCATGTTATTATTGAATATTGTACACCTATTTATATGGAAAGCATGGATAAAAAAGAGAAAAAACGTGTCGGGGAAACAGTAAGGCAGATAATATCAGAAAAAATAAAGCAAAATGCACAAGAAATATAATTTTTACAAGAATATAAAAATTTTATTGCATAAAATGCAAAATGTGATATCATTATTATGTTTGCATTATTTTAACTTGGAATAATCAGGAATCCTGCTGCATGTTTTTAGGCAGCAGGTGTATAAATGACCAGGGAGGTTAGCTATGAGTAATGGAATTATGCTGTTTCCTGTGTTTGCCATACGCCCATTTGTTGTAGTTTTAATTGTAATACTTGTACTTATGGTTGCTGCGCTTGTGGCACTTAGCATTTATGGCAAAAAGCTCCAGAAAAAACAGGAAGAAACACAGAAGGAGATGCAGGCTGCTTCACAAAGTGTATCAATGCTTGTAATTGATAAGAAACATATGAAACTTAAGGAATCAGGGCTTCCGCAGCTTGTTATTGACAAAACGCCCAAGTACATGAGGGGACAAAAAGTTCCAGTAGTTAAGGCAAAAGTCGGGCCTAAGATTATGCCGCTTTTATGTGATGAAAAAATTTTTGCACTTATACCTGTTAAAAAAGAAATACGTGCGGTTGTAAGCGGCATTTACATTATGGAAGTAAAAGGCCTGCGTTCAAATCTTGAAGCCAGGCCAAAGAAAATGAAATTTTCTGAAAAAGTTAAAGCAAAATTTTCTAAAAAAGACAAATAATGTGAAACTATTAAAACCATACAAATATATTTGTATGGTTTTAATGATGTGAAGTGGAGGGTTATTATGGCAAAAAGTATGACAGAGGGAAAACCCCTGAAACTGATTTTACAGTTTGCAATGCCGCTTTTGGCAGGAAATATTTTCCAGCAGACATATAATATAGCAGATGCTGCAATAGTAGGAAACTATCTTGGCACAAATGCACTTGCGGCTGTGGGTGCATCTGCAAGTGTGCAGTTCCTTGTAATGGGGTTCTGTATTGGAATATGCTGTGGATTTGGAATACCTATAGCACAACGTTTTGGCGCAAAAGACTATAAAGCAATGAGGTCATGTATATTCCATGCAGGTTTTTTAACTATTATTGTGTCAGCTATACTGACATTAACCTGTGCATTATTATGCAGGCCTATTTTAAATATATTGTCAACACCAGATGACATTTATAACAATGCCTACATATACCTTCTTATATTATTCCTGGGAATACCATTTACAATGCTTTATAATCTGTTATCAGGAATACTGCGTTCTGTTGGTGACAGCAATACACCATTTATGTTTCTGGTATTTTCTACTATATTAAATATACTGCTTGATTTATTCTGTATAATTGTCCTGAAATGGGGATGTGCAGGAGCTGCTATTGCTACTATTACAGCACAGGCTATAAGTGGCATTTTATGTTTTGTATATATATGGAAGAAATTCCAGGTACTTAAGTTATCAAAGGAAGACTGCAGGATAAAAGGGAGTGTAGTAACTAATATGTTAGTAATGGGTGTGCCTATGGGATTACAATATTCTGTTACTGCTATTGGAAGCATGGTTATGCAGTCTGCAAATAACGGGCTTGGAAGTGTATATGTTTCTGGTTTTACAGCAGGAATGAGGATTAAGCAGTTTGCAATGTGCCCTTTTGATGCAATAGCTACAGCAGTTTCAACTTTTTGTAGCCAGAACCTTGGGGCAGGAAAGCCAGCACGTATAAAAAAAGGATTACGTGAAGGTATTATAACAGGTGTTTTATATGGGATTTTTGCAGGAACAGTCCTTATATTCTTTGGAGGCCTGCTTTCAAGAATATTTATAAGTGCAGATGAAACAGAAGTTCTTGCTGCTTCAGCAAAATACCTGCGCTGCCTTGGGTTTTTCTACTGGGCCCTTGGCATATTAAATGTCTGCCGTATGACTGTACAGGGTATTGGTTATCCAGGGCGTGCAATACTTTCAGGGGCAGTTGAAATGGTTGCAAGAATTGCTGTCAGCAAAATATTTGTACCACTTTACGGTTTTACAGCTATATGTTTTGCAGACCAGTCAGCATGGGTAAGCGCAGTATTGTATATTGTGCCAGTATGTTTCCTGTGTATAAAAAGGATTTCAAAAGAGAAACAGTGAAGTTATGCAGGTTAAAGCCCTCTGTATATATACAGGGGACTGGCTGCTTAACAGATAAGGTTACTGCTTTTTTGTATTTTCTAAAAAATGTATATTAATATAAATTGTATGCATTGATATATAATCATGGCTAAGTTCGAGGCTGTAACTAAGCTGTATATCAATACAGCCTGTATTTTCTTTAATATTAAGGTCTGAAGTTATAATATCTATTGGAATGGAAAGTGTACCGCCATCAGTTCCAAATGTCCCGGAATAATGGTAATCTTTTTTAAAAAACATATCTGCACAAGTCTGTCCACGTCTTGTTATTGAAACAGAATCACTGCTTATTTTAACCAGGTTTTTAGTAAATAGTGATGGATTCTGGATTGTATCATCGTATGGTTCTTCATATATTATTATATGCCTGCCATGTATATATTTATAGATGCCTGGCTGGATGGTTTCAATTTCTGTGCCAGGTGTCCCGTTATATCCGTCATATTCAAGGCTTTTAATTGTTATAATTACATTTGTATCCATATTGCTTTTAATCCCTTTATATAATATTTCTAAAGATTATAACATATAGCAAGGGAAATGTTAATACTGCCAATATCCTAAAGTCCCGTTTTTTCACGGAACCAGTCATATATTGCGGAGTGTATAAAAAATTTTTTTTCTTCTTTTTCTTCTTTATTTTGTTCAAGGCTTTTATATTCTTCTTCACTTAAAGTTTCCCTAAGTTTTTCCTTGGAACTTTCAGGCACTACTGCATAGGTTTCATCTACAAAACAAAGACTTGGAAAAAGTACACACCACCAGTTCCTTCCCTTTGCCTCCCCTATTTCAACACATAATGCTTTATAACTGCCAGCAGGGAATACAAGGTCACCATATGATTTTACGGGAAAGTACCTTTCTTCAAGGGAAACATTTACAGGATAGCTGTATCCGTTGCAAGAAATGATATCCATGGCAGAATCCTGGATATTTGTTTTTTTTGCCAGAAGCATTTCTTCAGCACCAGTAACAGTAGTAGTGCCAGCAATGGTTTCTTTAAGCCCGTCTATTATGCCATCACGCACTTTTAATTTAAGTGCCTGGTCATTATCTGTGTCACTGTTTGCAACTACATGCAGCCTTATTATATTATCTGCTATATTTTCTTGTATTTGTGCAGGACTTTCTATCCTTTTTGGTTTAAAAAAATTAATGCCCGCCAGCAGCATTGAAAAAGATAATGCATAAATAAATATAAGAAATGGAAGTTTAGGCGCTTTAGGCCATTTTTTTAAATATGATTTCATATGTTACCTCTTTTCTACGCACATTATATGTAAGTACGGTTTAATTGATGAATAATAAAATATTTTATATGGATATTATTCCCAGGAATTTTTAGGATATTCAGTTTTTTGTGTCTGCTTTTTGCCATTATTCTTATTTTTTTATTAAGTAAATGCCAGGAAGGTGCATTTTGGCATAAAATGTGATATTATATTCAACATAGGGCTTTTAGGAAATTATTATTTGGACTATTAAGACAGGAGGTGCTTTATGGCTGAAAAGAAAAGTACAAAAAAAGTGCCAGATAAAAGTGGCAAGCCTGTAAAAAAGGATAAAAAGAAACATAAAAAATTCTGGCTTGGAGTTAAAGTTTTTTTATTGCTGCTTTTATTAGGTATTCTTGCAGCACTTATAGTATTTTATTTTAAATTTGGTGATGAACTGTTACAATGGAAAAATGAAGCAACAAAGGTTATCGAAAATTCAACTGTTGATACATTCAGGTCATCAGAAACAAGTATGGTTTATGCTGCGGATAAATCGCTTGTGGCAAAACTCAAAGGTGATAAGGATTCATATTACCTTACATTTGATGAAATACCACAGTATGTAAAGGATGCAATGGTTGCAATAGAAGACAGGGATTTCTTTAAACATGATGGTGTGAATTTCCTGTCAACATTTAAGGCGGCTGCCCTGCTTGTTAAAAGCAAGATAATGGGTGAGAAAATACAGCGTGGCGGCAGTACAATTACGCAGCAGACGGCTAAACTTGTGTTCCTTAATAATGCAAAGACTTATGAAAGAAAAATAAGGGAAATATTTATTGCATTTGAGATGGAGAAAAAGTACAGTAAGAACCAGATACTGGAATTTTATATTAATAATATGTATTTTGCTAATGGCTATTATGGAATAGAGGCAGCAGCAAAGGGGTATTTCAGTAAGCCAGCATCAGAGCTTACATTGCCAGAAACGGCGTTTTTATGTGCAATACCTAATAATCCCAGTCTTTATGACCCGTTTGATAATTATGATAATACTATTAAAAGGAAATCACGTATACTAGAGCAGATGATGGACGAAGGTGTAATAACTGCTGCCCAGTACAGTGATGCAAATTATGAAGATATAATACTTAATCCTGCTGAAGCTATTAAAACACAAAATTATATGACAACATTTGCTGTAAGGTGTGCAGTTAAGGCACTTATGCAGTCGCGGGGATTTGAATTCCAATATAAATTTGGCAGCAAGGCGGAGGAAGAAGAGTATAATAATAATTATGACGAGGTATATAATGAATGCCACAGCCTTTTATACACAGGAGGTTACAGGATTTATACTTCATTAAGCAAAAAGAAACAAAAACTTTTACAAAAATCAGTTAATGACAAACTTTCTGAATTTAAAGAGAAAAAAGATGGTGTATATACTTTACAGGGCGCTGCTACATGTATAGATAATAAAAACGGGTATGTTGTGGCAGTTGTAGGGGGACGTAAGCAGAAATCCATAACTGGATATACCCTTAACAGGGCGTTCCAGAGTTACCGCCAGCCAGGAAGCTCATTTAAGCCGCTTGCTGTATATACCCCGCAGCTTGAAAGGGATTATACCCCTGATACAATAGTAGATGATACTTATTTTGAAGGAGGGCCAAGAAATTCAGACGGGACATATTCAGGCAAGATACCATTAAGGTATGCAGTTGAAAAATCCAAGAATGTAATTGCATGGAAATTATTTGAAGAACTTACGCCTAAAACAGGATTATCATATGTACTGAAAATGAATTTTAACAGGATAGATGATAATGATTACTACCCGGCAGCTTCACTTGGAGGCTTGACAAATGGTGTAACAACAGTTGAAATGGCATCAGGTTATTCTGCTATTGAAAATGATGGTGTTTTCCGTGATCCTACATGTATTAAGAAAATTACCGATTCAGAAGGAAATGTTATTGTAAATAATAATAAACTCCGCAAGGAAAAACATGTATATGAAGAAAATGCTGCACGTATGATGACAAGTATACTTACAGGTGTATTAAAAACTGGTACAGCAAGAGGCCATGCCCTTAGTAATATGGCATGTGCAGGCAAGACAGGTACAACAAGCGATAAAAAAGACGGCTGGTTCTGTGGCTTTACACCATATTATTCAACTGCTGTATGGGTAGGGTATGATACACCAAAGACACTGGACAATTTGTATGGCAATACTTATCCTTTATATATATGGGAAGAATTTATGGGGCAGATACATGAAGGCCTGGAATATGAAGACTTTAAACCATATAGCAGCGGCAGCAGTGGAAATGGCGGCAGTGGCGGCAACAGCTATTATCCTGGAAGTGGTGATGGCAACGGGTTAACAGAACCTCCAGAGGTAACAAAAGATCCTGCCGGACAGGATCAGGATATAGATATATATGAACCAGAAGAAACGGATGAACCAGAAGAACCAGAAGAAACAGAAGAACCAGATGAGCCAGATGTTCCAGATATTCCAGATATCCCAGAAGATCCAGACCCTGATAGCGGAGAAGATCCAGATATAATACCACCAGATGACGAAGAGGATATTCCAGTGGAAAGTGGTGATAATCCAGAAGATGTAGGAAATGATGATCCTGCTGAAGATCCAGAAGAAGGTTTGGAAGATCCAGATCCAGTTCCGCTGGAAGAAGAATAATTTTCCAGCTTTAAAGTATAAAAGCATAGGAGTACCAAAATGATTACTATAAGTTTATGTATGATTGTTAAAAATGAAGAAAAGGTTTTAAAAAGATGTCTTGATAGTCTGTCAGATATAGCTGATGAGATAATTATAGCTGATACAGGCTCGTCAGACAGTACAAAAGAAATTGCCAGTTTATATACAAATAAAATATATGATTTCAAGTGGACAGGCGATTTTGCTAAGGCAAGGAACTTCGTTGCTTCTAAAGCAACAAAAGAATATATATATACTGCTGATGCAGATGAATATCTTGATGAAGAGAACAGGCAAAAACTAAAAAGACTTAAACAGATACTCCTGCCTGAAATAGAAATAGTACAAATGCTATATTGTACACCTAAAGAGCTTTCTACTGTATATAATTTTGAAAAGGAACACAGGGTAAAGCTTTACAGAAGGACCAGGACATTTACATGGATTGATCCAATACATGAAACACTTCGTACGGAACCAGTTGTTTTTGATAGTGATATAGAAATACAGCACAGGCCGGAAGGTAACCATGCACCGCGTGACCTTGAGGCAATGGCTGCCTTGTTCCAGGCTGGAGTGAGGCTGTCTAAAAAAATGCACCATATGTATGCTATGGAATTATTCCGTTCAGGCAGTGACAATGATTTCTGTAAAGCCGCACCTGCGTTTATGCAGACAATAGAACAGGATAACAGAAGCATGGATGAAGTAAAAGAGGCCTTATGTGTACTTGCAAGGTATTACCGTATTAAAGGCAATCTTGCAGGATTTTTTAGCAATGTACTTAAAGATGCAGTCACAGAACCAAGTGCGGAAACATGCTGTGAACTGGGAATGTATTATGAAGGCACCGGCAATTATAATGAAGCATTAATATGGTACCAGAATGCATTAACAGAAACAGAAAGCATACTGGATATAAGGACATCTGGTGAAATACCAGAAGAGGGCATTAAAAGATGCCAGTTAAAAAATGGGGCAGGACGGTTATAAAAGTTTTGAAAGGTTAATTATGGAAGAAAAAACAGAATATATAACTATTGACCAGAAAACAGCAGAGGAAATAGAAAATAAGATGCCAGAAGAAAGTGAGCTTTATGAACTTGCAGATTTATTTAAAGTTTTTGGTGACTCCACAAGGATAAAAATACTTTATGTATTATTTGAAAATGAAATGTGTGTATATGATATAGCAAATATTTTAAATATGACACAAAGTGCAATATCGCACCAGTTACGCATACTTAAACAGAACAGGCTTGTACGCTTCCGTAAAGAAGGAAAGACTGTGTTATATACACTGGCAGATGAACATGTATTTACAATACTAAGACAAGGCATTGAACATGTAGAGGAGTAAATAGAAAAGTCAAGCAGGCACCCACAACTTGCCCACTTGCAAAACAACTTCATAGCCGCTACCGCAGTTTTACAGGGGCAGGTTTCTGGCCCCTGTATTATAATTTTTTTTGGATTAGGTATTGCTTTTTTGTATATACTATGATATATTTTAAGTAAACATATGAATAATTGTTCATATGAACAGACACAGGAACTGGTATGGCATAAGCTGTATTTTACAAATAAAACTGGCTTATATGCTATCACAAGAATACCAGGCGTGTTCCTGGATAATCTAGTAAGACAGGGGGTAGTATATATGAAAAAGAAGTATTCAATCAGTGGTATAGACTGTGCAAATTGTGCCGCTAAACTGGAAGCTAAGATGAATAACCTTACAGAAGTAAATAATGTAGTGCTGTCATTTGCAACAGGACAGTTATTAGTGGAGGCGGATGATTTAGATAAGGCACTGGAAGCTTTAAGGAAACTGGCTAGTAAAGAAGAACCTGGCACAGTAATAGAAGATTTAGGCAGGGCAGGAAGCCCAAAAAACAATGTTATAAACCATGCGCATAATGGACACAGCCATAATCATAACCACAGCCATGAACATAACCATATACATGGGGAGTGTACATGTGGATGCTGTAGTGGTGGTGGACATGTGCACGACAAGCATGAAGAACATGTGCATGATGGGCATACACATGAAGCGCATATACATGATGTGCATAAAAAACATGTGCATAATGTGCATAACGGACATGTATATATGGAAGAAGGGCATAAATATTATAAAGAAGATACAAATACTGGAAAAAATGGCAATGGCACAAGCCTTTTATCTGCTTTTCTTGATGAAAAAAAGGAGCTTGCATGTATAGGGGCAGGCATAGTATTTTTTATTGCTGGCCTTATAACAGAGAAATTTGCAAGTACAGCTTTAATATATGTTTCCATGTTTGTTATATCTTATATTATACTTGGCGGAGAGATATTATTAACTGCTGTTAAAAACATTTCCAGAGGCAAGGTTTTTGATGAAAATTTCCTTATGGGTATTGCTACAATAGGGGCATTTGTTATTGGTGAATACCCTGAGGCCGCAGGAGTAATGCTTTTTTACAGGATTGGTGAACTTTTTGAAGATGTGGCTGTTGGAAGAAGCCGCAGGCAGATAATGGACGCTGTGGATTTAAGGCCTGAAACAGTAAGGCTTATGGTTAATGGAAAGCCTGTAATATGTGCCCCGTCAGATGTTAAGGCAGGGGATATAATAGAAGTGCGTGCAGGTGACAGGATACCACTTGATGGTGTAGTTATAGAAGGGGAAAGCAGGGCAGATACATCTGCTGTAACAGGTGAGCCAGTTCCAGTTGCTATAAGTGAAGGAAGCCATGTATTATCAGGCTGTGTAAATGTTTCAGGTGTAATATACCTGGAAGTTGAAAAAGTTCTTAGTGAATCTATGGCAAGCCGTATTCTTGAAGCCGTTGAAAATGCAGCAGCATCAAAGCCAAAGATTGACAGGTTTATTACAAAGTTTTCAAGTATTTATACTCCAATAGTTGTACTGTCAGCAGCAGTTACAGCAATAGTTCCTTCTTTAATTACTGGAAACTGGGGCTACTGGGTTTATACAGCACTTACATTTCTTGTAATAAGCTGCCCATGTGCACTGGTGCTTAGTGTGCCGCTTGCATTTTTTGCAGGTATTGGCACTGGCTCTAAAAAGGGCATATTATTTAAAGGCGGGGTTTCACTTGAAACCCTTGCAGGGATTAAATCAGTTGTAATGGATAAAACAGGAACTGTTACAAAGGGGAATTTTAGTGTGGCAGGCATTATAACAGAGGACGGCATAACAGAAGAAGAACTATTTGGATACGCTGGCTGTGCAGAAAGGCTGTCAACGCACCCTATAGCAGCAAGTATAATGAAGGAAGTTAATAACAGGAAAATCCATATGCCAGAAACAAATGGCATAAAAGAAGTGCCAGGCAAAGGCATGGAAGTAACATTGGAAAACGGGGACAGAGTTTTATGCGGCAGCAGGCAGTTTCTTAGCATAAATGGAATTAAAATACCAGCCAGTAATAATGAAACTTATGGTACAGAAGTATTTATTGCAGCAGGCAGCAGGTATGCAGGGCGTATAATTATAAATGATACCATTAAAGAAGATTCTAAACAGGCAGTTTCAGAAATAAAGAAATATGGTTTATGGACAGCCATGCTTACAGGTGATACAGAGGAAAATGCAAAAAATGTATCTTTTCTCACTGGCATAGATGAAGTATTTGCACGCCAGATGCCACAGGATAAGCTTGATAATCTTGTAAAAATACGTGACAGCCACGGTGCAGTAATGTTTATAGGTGATGGAATTAATGATGCGCCAGTACTTGCAGGGGCTGATGTAGGCGCAGCAATGGGAAGCGGTGCAGATGCAGCAATAGAAGCCGCAGACGTTGTATTTATGAATTCAAACTTAAGCTCAGTTCCAGAAAGCATAAAAATTGCCAAAAGGACAAAAAAAATAGCCATGCAGAATGTAACAGGTGCACTTGTAATTAAAGCTATTGTAATGGTACTTGGTTTCGCAGGAATTGCATCAATGTGGCTTGCAGTATTTGCAGATTCAGGGGTAGCAATGCTTTGTGTTATAAATGCAACCAGGATTTTATTTGAGAAAGACAAGAACAGGCGGGAAGCAGGCAGAATCCCAGATGTAATTGCCTGAAAAATTTAGTCAGGCGGATTGCCCACTGGCAAGCTAACTTCATTGCCGTTTTGCTTAATAAGGTTAAATAGCCATATGCCGCAATGTAAAATATTTTAAAGTGGCATGTGGCTGTTGTGTTTGTAATTACCAGTTTTTTTCTTTTAGTTTCTTGTAGCCATACCCACACTCCAAATAACATATGAAAAATAATTGTTGCAGAAAATACTAAATATTATAATTAATACAGCAATCTTTTGTCTGTTTTTCCTGCCAGACATTTTAAATTTATTTTTAAGCCATATTGTTTGTGACATTATAATAATAAATATATATGCCAGAAAAACTGAAATAAATATATTTTTTTTAGGATTGCCTGATATCAGGCATACTGTCATGCAAATAACAAAATAAAATGTATTACAGATAATAAGTGCTTTTATTTCTTTTTGTTTAAGATGTAACAGATAAGACCACATTGCGGCCAGTATATCAGAACCTTCACCTAAACTAAAATCCCATTGTGGAATAACAAACTGGTGTCTATAGAACATATTATAAATTAATTGGCATAAATACTGAGAATAATAAACAAGTGCTTTATAGTGTTGTGTCCAGCCATCTTTTTTCCATATAAAAGATGTCCCTATAAAAAAATACCATGAAAAAACAAGAAGTGTAACGGTTATAAATATTTTTGTTGTTTTGTACCCTGGCTGTTTTTGTTTATATATTTCATATTTATATAATCTGCCTTTCTAGTTAATTATATTAGTGTATTTCTATCCAGTAACCAGTATTAAATAATATAGGGCTGTTTTTAGTTTCATTATTATCTGGTTTAAGATATTCTATTCCAATCTGGTATTTCCCAATGCTAATATTTTCTAATGGCATTGAAATAATATAATGCTGTTCTTTAAAAACTTTAGTAAGCTGTTTTGTATCATCAAAATATTGCATAAAAACAATATTATCATTATATAAAAATATTTTTTGTACAGAATGGTCTTTGCATAATACCTGTAGTATATTTCCATTAAGTGAAAATACCAGTTTCCGTTTTAAACCAGCAGGCAGCAGGTTATCTTTATTGAAACTGGCAGGAAGTTCTTTTGCAGCAACAGGACTATATAATTTTCCAATATATAGTGGTATATTATCTTTTTTAAAAGTGTTTTTTATATTTGAAAGATTAAAGTTTAGAAGTTTTGCAATAAAAAAATCATTATTAAGAGAAATATCTGTTATACATTCATTAGTACTATAATTATATCCAAGGATTTTAGCATGGTCTTTTACTTCTTCATCTTTCATGTTAGCACACATTGCATAAATACAGTTATTTTTCTGGTCAAATTCTATATTGGAACGTGTAATGGAAGGTGGTACAGGAATAACTTTATCAATTTGTACCTCCATATTAGTTTCATCAATGGTAAATACCATTAAATTAGATTTTTGTATATTATCAAAATATTTGACTGGTCTGCGGTTTGCTGTATGGTTGTCAAATAAGGCAATTTTAATCTTTTTGTTACCATTTTCATTAATCCGTTCAAGAATTTTAATACCATGCTGCTGGAAAAACCATTTTATGTTTTTACCGGGTTTTAATACTTTGTCTGCCTGTTTTGTTTTTTTATAGAAAACAGGATTGGCAAGCAGCCATATTATTTCATTTTTATCAAAGCTTATTTTAGCTATTGTATGTATATTACGGTAAGAAACAATTATAGCATCTTCTTCGTGGATATATTCAAATGAGTTTACATGCGCCCAGTCATACCTTGTTATATAAGTACTGTCAAAAAGCTGGTTGGCACTTATTGGCCTTAAAACTTCACCTGTATTTTTATCAATTTCATCAATATTATTTTCCATATAAGTGTCATTTATTGAACTTGTTGCCATCAATATATTACCGTTATCTTTCCTTGAAACTGCCCAGTGGTGGAAACCTGATTTATGGTAAATAGTCTTATATATACGTCCTAAGTAGTCAATTTCATATGCCGTAACAGAATGTGCATTGCCATAGTTTGGTCTTCTTATTCTTTTATCAGGTACAAGCATATGGCCATTAGAAAGCATATGTATACCATATGGGTGTACAGGCATTGTAAGATACCAGCGTATATTTGCATTATTATCAAAAGCATAATTTACATTGCCATAACCTCCAGTTGCCATAATAAAATGAGCAGAACAGTTAAAAGATTTATTGATTACAAGGCCTTTGCATAAAATAGTGTTTATCTGTGGAAATATTTTGGAAGTACAAGGTAGTTTAAAGACATATGGATAATGGTTATGTAAAACCGTACTTATCCGTGAACACTTTATCTTTATTGTATTACTTTCAAACTCTTTATTATCTTTATCAAGCAGATAAAAAATTATAGTATTTACACAGCTTTCATATAGTCCAAGTACAGGTACCTGGTGTCGTAAAGTGAATGTTTCATCACAGTTAGTATAATCACTGGAATGATTTTGACCTTTAATAGTATATTTTACTTTACAGGGTTTATTTGTGTTAAATATTAGAAGTCCTGTTAATGGTGAATATCCAAAAGAGTTAATTATAAACAGGGCATTGTGGAAGTTATAATATCCTTTATCTAGTATATTTTCTATAACAATATCTTTTCTTCTGCATATAATATTAGCTGGAATTTTTATCTGTTTTTTAATATTTGACAAATAATTTCTTTTACCAGTGTATGGATCATTTATTTTTAACGCTTCCTTTTTAAGCCATTTTTCATTTTGTATATTTGCATTGTATAATAGCTTTTTAAATTTAGTTGATATATGTTTCCTGCCAGTCATCTATGTGTATCCTCCTTATTTTTATCTATATATTTTTTCAAAGATAATAAAATAAAAAGTGTATGCCGCCTTCCGCCATAAATAAATTATGTATAAAATTAGAAAAAGTATTATACAATGTAATATAGCCGGCTTTCGCAGAGTAGGCCACTCTGCGTTTTTTTTACTATAAATATAATAAAAGTTTTATAGAATATACTTTCTGCACGGAAATCAATTTTCAAAAATCTCACAAATCTTGGAAGATTCAAGTAAGCAA
>CAJUJY010000008.1 GCA_910586555.1 uncultured Lachnospiraceae bacterium | reverse complement strand
GCAATTCATTCAAAAAATTCATTTCAGGTCTTGACTTTTAATAGTTAGTCTTATAACAATCTATAGTTTGTTATTTTTGCGTATTATTGGTTTTAATTATCTCGATTTTGCGAGAATAGTAATTAAAAAAATTTAATTTTTAACAACCTATTGTACCTTTTTGAATCAAGTTCCATCATATATCTAATTAATTTATCTCTTGTACCTCTTTAAGTTTACAAATTACCCGTTTTAATGCATATCTGGCATTATTAGTAAGTTGCCTTTGCCATGCCAGGTTACTTGGCGTCCATCTGAAGCCATTACTTTTTAATATTTCCCTGATTTCAAGTTTTGGTTTATCTTCAAAGAATATCTGCAAACGCATGATATCTGTATTTTCTATTACTCTGAATAAACCATATTCTGTTTTTTGTACTCCATGTTCCTTTTCTGCTTTCAATATTTTTAATCTTTCCTCTATTCTATGGATATTGGAGTTGTTATTTCTTAATTCATAATCTGGGTAACCAATCCTGCCACAGAAATCTGGCTCTCTTAATTGTTTTATTTGTGCATCTGAATAGCCCATGTTTTTTAATTTTTCATTTCCTTTTTCTAAATCCTTCATACGGACTGCCTTATTTGCTGCCTTCATTTGTTCTTGTTTATTCTTCAGATTTGATAGTTTTTCTGTCAATTTTTCAACTGCATTATTATCACTGGACTTAATCTGTTCCTTTCCATATATGACATTCTCTATTTTACTAAGGATACCTTGTACTTCAAGGAAAAACTGATGGTTTTTTTCCCATGCCTGGTTTTGTTTTTCCTTTTTTCTTACAGGAAAATTACCAGCACCAGAAATCATTACAGACGGACATAATGTTCCTATATGACTTTCTGTATTTATGTACTCAGACATTTTTTTTGAATATCTCTCTGCTAACATATAAACACGGTCTGACTCATTAGGTTTTGCTTCAGCTACTTTATCAGCTAAGTCATATGCCTTGTTTACATACTGCTGATACTCGGCTGTCTTACTACCAGATTTATATTCACTAAAAGACATCATTTCATGCGCAAGTTTTGCACTTTTTTCGTTGATTGTATAATAAACTCTCTTCATATGATTACCCTCTCTAATTTTCTTTATATTTTCTACATATTCTTTTACTATTGTTTTACCCTGTTCTATTGCTTTTGGAATATCAGTACCCATCTGTTGGTAGAAATTTGGGTGAACAATACACTCATAGGCTCTTTCCATCTTTATTCTTTGGTCTTGTGTTACTCCAATGCGGAAGTTTTTCGCTATCTGTAATGCTTTCTTCCAATTCTGTTCCATAACCGCCTCTTTTACTATATCTGACTTTTTTATTTCTGTTCCTTTATTTCTGTTTGCTATAACTACTAACAATGCATTATATTGTTTTTCGTCCAGATAATCGTTATCATGACTTAATTCAATTTTATCAAGTAACCATAAATCTGTGTTTTCTTTATCTAATGCTTTCTCTAAAAGATCCATAAATTTTGTTTTTCCAATTCCTTTTCTGTTTGCTATAACCACCAGCAATGCATTATACTGCTTCTCATCCAGATAATCGTTATCATGGCTTAGATTGGTTTTATCAAGTAACCATAAATCTGTGTTTTCTTTGTCTAATGTTTCCTCTAAAAGATTCATAAATTTTGTTCTCATAATTTTTGGCCTCCTATTTATTTAATTTAATCAAATTATTTTGTTTGATTATGTATATATTATACTTCGTATTTGCGTATTTGTCAATAGTTTTATTTAAAAAATGCGAAATTCAATTAATTTTTTTCGTAGTTTTAAGTGCTTTACCTCAAATTTGACATATTTTATCTCTTTTTAAGTAAATTTTGCGAAAATTTTTGAAATAATGTGTTACAATTTCATTAACTTTAGATGATGGGTTAAGACCACGGAACTAATAATTGCTATAAAGCAAATTTTCCGTTATAATATATTTAATATTCGGACATTGATAACTGTATATATGTGGTTATGCTGGGAAATATCATGCGAAAACCAAGCTTTTCTCCAGCACGTAAAATATACAAGGTATAAATGTATGGTATAAACCGTTATAGGGCAGGGATTGCTCGGATTAACACCTGTGGAGATAGTAGGATACTAGTTCAAAGAAGAATAGATAAGGTAAAATAACAAACTAGCTTCGATTAAACAGACATAAAAACAGGAGGTGAAAACCTCCTGCAAAACTATTTTGTTTTGTTAAATTATTACTCACACAAAAACATAAGGAATATTAATTAAACTGCCTGTCCGTCAATACTGGCCTGGGCAAAAACTAAAGCCCATGTTTACAGAAAAAGTAAAAAAGAACTTATAATAGAAAAGCTGGAAATAATGGCTAGAACCGCATGACAGCGTTATAACTACATATATACAGTTTATGTTTCAGGATGGGAAAAATACGGCAAAAACAGGACATACCTTGCAGTATTTGAAAAACCAGATATAACAAAGCACAATGCTAAAATCAGATGCGGAAGGGTATTGTAATAAAAGACAAACAGTGCACAGGAGGACTTCCTGCTCCATGTGCACCGTCTGGAAACCTGTAAATACAGTTACTGGTTTTCTTTGTCCTTCTGGTTCCCATGTTCCTCAATTATCAGATGCCTGCCTGTCCTTGGCACTTTATTAGGGATATACTCTATCAGCTCATCTATTGAACACCCAAGCACTTCACATATCTTATCTATGTGCTCGAATTTTATGCTGGTAGCAATCTCGTTATACCATTCGTTTATGGCATTACGTCTTATCCCTGTAAGTTCTGATAACTGTTTCTGCGACATGCGCCGTTCTCCAAGAAGTTTTGATAAATGTATTTTTATCATAACAATGCCCCTTGGAAATAGTATCATAATAAAGTTTATCTGGCTGTATTTTAATCAAAAATAACGTTATACGGTATTTTTGTATCATTATACGGTATTAAAAGTTTTTAATCAGAAGTTCCTTGTATCTCGGTTTTGTTTTACCCCCTCTCACAAGGTTATGCATCCTGTCAGCTTTTGTAATATCATAATCTTTATATAATTCCCTTATCTGGCTGCAATCATTGTATGACAATATAAATTTCCCTTTTATACCATCCAGCAGACTTTTAAGCCGCCCATAGTCTTCTTCCTGGAACTTTTCTGCATAATAACTTTCAGTCCCATAATACGGAGGGTCAAGGTAAAATAATGTGGTTTCCCTGTCATGGTTTTTAATCACTTTCTCAAAATCCTGGTGCTCAATGACCACACTACGCAGTCTTTCTGATACTTTTTCCAGATATTTTACTGCTCTCCCCATGTCCTTTGTACGCATCCCAAAAGAACGCAGGTCTGTGCCAAAACTTTCTTTTATTAATATATAGAACCTTGCTGCCCTCTGAATATCTGTCATGCCACGTACTTCTGCCTGTCCCCTAGCATCAAAAAACTGCTCCCTGGAATTAAGTGTAAATTCCAGTTCTTTCTGCAGTGCATCAGGATGGTACTTCACGCAGCGGAACAGGTTTACAAGCCTTCCATCCATGTCATTGTAAACTTCTGTTTCTGCATGTCTGTCTGACGAAAACAGAACCCATCCAGCCCCTCCGAACACTTCAACATAACGGTTAAATTCCTGCTTTCCAGGGAACAGACCTAAAATTTTGTTTCTTAATAGTTTCTTTCCTCCAACCCAGCTGATAAAACTGTCCATAAACATATTCCTTCTTTCACAATAATGTGGGGCATTGTTGCGAAAAACAAAATACACATGCCATTCTGTTTACCCTTTTCATTGCGTCCAGGCATTGCCATTCCCTTAACGGTGTCAGATTTGGCCAGATGTTCTGCCTGGGGTCTGCCTCCTTTTGGGTTTATTCCATTTTTGGAAAAAACCTCATAATCTTCATTTTTTATAGTATCAATATCATTAAACCTTCTTTTAATCCATTCCCTGTAACTGCTTTTAATCCGTTTCTGGCAATGCCTACATTTATTTAACCAATATCTTTGTTGTGGTTTATTACAGCCCTGGCTATTGCTCTTGCAACGTCCAGTCTGCTGGCTTTATATAACATGTAATCATCTTTATCATCTACAAAACACACCTCTATAAGTAATGCTGGTGCTTTTGTATGGTTGAGGAAATACAAGTCTGTCCTGGTCTTTACACCACGGTTAGTAAATCCAAGCTTTGCCATCTGGTTGCAGATGCGCTTTGCTATATCACCCTTATCAGATATATTTTGCGTAACTAATACCTCTGTACCTCCTGTCCTGCCATCACCAGCTTTATCAGCCCTGCCACTGTTAAGATGTATTGATATGTGCAAATCTGCATCTGCCACAGCGTTGCATTTATTGCAGATTTTATAAAGCACATCAGACTGGCTTGTGCCATTGTTTACTGTGCAGTTTACAGATTTAATGCCGTTTTTCTTCAGGAGTTTTATGACTTTTCTGGTTATCCATCTTGCTTCTGTGCTTTCGTCAAGCAAATCTGAAGCCCCACAGGCAATCCTGCCAGACGGGTTATGGCCTGCATGTACTGTTACTTTTTTAATTTTTTTCATAGGTCAATACCCTCCATGACTGCCCTTGCTTCAAGCACAGCAATATAATCTGTCATTGCTTTAACCTGCATATTGTAGGTACTTCTTGGGCAAACTGGTTCAAAATCCAGTTTTCCATTATCCCATTTTTCAAGCATTGCCGCCAGCTTCTGGTAGCGGATAACATTCTGCCAATACTCTGCCTTAAAACGCTCCTTGTAGTCTTCGCTGTTCATCATTTCAACTGTATCTCTTAATTCCATATCTTTTTACCTTCCTTTTTTTCAGAGTTTGAATCTTACCTTTTCTGATAATATCTTTATTCCACTATTACCCAGTCATCTGCAAGGATATCATCCATTGAAGGTATCCACATGGAATGTGAGCCATCTTCCAGCCTGCTTTGTAAGTATGGGTTACATACAAACAAATCACCTTCATCCATCCCCCATGCTTCTGCTGTCTGTTTATTACATGGTATTCCTTGCGGATATCCTTTCTGGTATACCACAAACATGCCCCTGTTCCAGTTTTCCCTTGCTACTCTGACACCCTTTTTTGAAAGTTCCAGTGCAATGCCAAAATTCATTCCCATACAGTCCCTGTACGCCTCTTCAAACTGTTTCTTAGGACTCCAGCTTTCATAACCATCAGAATACTTTACAAGATATCCTTCATCTGCAGGGTTTTCATCTTCTGGTATTGTCCAGCCGCGGTATCTGTTATACTCTCCCCTGTCCATTGGCCTTGCTTCAATCATTTTTGTTCCCACATACTTTTTCATACTACTTTGCCTCTCTTTCTATTATTAATAAAATTATATACTGGCATTTGCCACCAGCACCTTGTCTTAAAAAATTAATACTACTGTCCAACTTCTGGCAATCCTGCCACAGATGTAAGAACTGACAGTATGCCAGCCAGTCCTGATGTTGATATAACCACCAGCCAGTTTACATCACCCATTGCCGCTGATGTGCCTATTGTTGCAATGGCAGTCTGTGCCATTGTTTTTATTGCCCTGGTGCCAGCAGCATTACACCATTTTATATGTTTTTTGTTTACCATAATAATCCTCCTTATAATCCTAAATGTGTGGCTATAAAGCCTAAAATTATGCCTGTAATGGCTGTTATTATATACCCTGTTACCTGCCGCCATTTTTCCCCGTCCCTGGCTTCCAGGTCATCTAAGCGGCTTGACTGTTCTTCCTGGATTTTTGTCATGTTTTCCATTGATACTGCCAGACGTTCGACATTAGTAACCAGTATCTGTATCTGCTTTGTGTTATCTTCTAATAAGGCAATCCTGCGTCCCAGGCGTTTGCCTTCATCTGCAAGCCGCTTGTTTTCTGTTTCCATACGTTTGCAAAACTCATCATGTTCTGCACGTAATATTGGTGCGTCCATTGCCACCCTCCTTCCTATTAAAAAAAGAGCCTTTAAGCTCTCTGGTTAATTATTTTTTCTAACGCTTCAATGCGTTTTTCCAGTTTTTCTGTCTTTTCCTTATATTCCTGTACAGTTTTTTCCAGGGCTTCATTTTTTCTGTATAATATCTGGCAAAACCGTATGGTATCAGTAATTAATTCCTCGTACCTCATTCCATACCTGTATTCCCCAGGGACTACTTCTTCCATTAACTCCAGGTGTATGTTGCCGTCTTTATCTTCTGTTTCCTTTTTCACTAATTCAGTGACAGGTGATTTAATAAAAGCAGCATGGTCAGCTAAACCGATTTCCTTCATCAGTGCCTCAAAGTCCTGCGATATTATGCCGTGGTGTGGCCTTCCGCTGTCACCATTGGTACGTTTAAAAACAACAGGTGCAAAACCCATCATGAGCTTTACAAGCATATCATCAGTCATGGCAGTATCATAACTGCTGTCACTGCCAATATATGATATATCGTATTTTTCCCTTTTATCTGATGTGGATATAACTGGTGATACCGCAAATATTTCTTTCCATCTTACATTACTGCCGCCACACGTACACCGGTTATCAGCACCATAAATGCCAGTTGTGCCATCAGTATTAGATGAAACAGATATGCCATCTTCATTTGTACAGCCACCCATACTTGTATACAAAGTAATCTGGTTAGAATATACAGATGCGATTTTTGCATATGTGTTTAAACTAATAGTCCCATTAAAAAGCGGGTCTGCTGCTGTGGCATAACTGCTGTGGCTGTGGTTAGATGCTGCATAATCATGTGTATGGCTTGACGGAGGGAATGTCTGCGGCTTGCTGCCTATCTCACTCCATGAATAAGATGGTTTATTTGCTGCTTTTGCCCACGAATAAACATCTGATGCTGGCATGGACTGTGGGAAATCTGTTATATCTGATTTAGCATGTGTGTGGCTTGATGCTGCATAATTATGGTTGTGGCTTGATGGTGGGAATGTTTGTGGCTTGTTACCTATCTCACTCCATGAATAAGATGGTTTATTTGCTGCTTTAGCCCACGCTTTTACATCACTGGCTGGCATTGATGCAGGAAAATCACTTATCTGGTTTTTTGTGTGGGTATGTGCAAAATCGCTTATCTGGCTCTTTGTGTGGGTATGCGCTGTTGGTGCCATTGCCTGCGGCTTACCAGACAGGTCATCATATTTACCTGTAAAAGCCACCAGTTTTAAATCCTGTAAGTACCTGGCTATCTTGCCAAATATTGTACTGTGCTTTTCACCAGATTTTATGTTTTCTCTTGTCCTGCTGTGGACAAAGGTTGTTGTGCTGTCTTTTGTATCATCTACTGCACGTTTTAAATACTGGCTGTTATCTGCAAGCTGCTTTAATGGTACATTAAAATTATCTGCATGGTCTGTGTCTGTTGGATCAAGTATTGTTATTTTGTCCGAAAATACCGGGTTGTTTTCTGTGTAATCTTTCATAGCCTGCCTCCGTTCTTAAAAGCTTTAAAATACATCATCAAGCGTAAATGTCATTTCCATGTCACCATCTTTGCCCTTTGCCTTAAAATTCTTTATGCACATTATGTCCCCGTTTGCATCATACAGGCCAATTTCACTTATATCTTCACCTGCAAGTTCTGCTTCTGCCAGGGTACTTGTGTACCTGCATGTGGTGTCATTTACAAATTCGTAACCGCTTATTTCCTTGCGTAATAATTCATTCGCAAGTGCAGCCTGGTTTTCGGTGGGTTTTATTACTGTGCCGTCTGCATTTACACCGCCATCACCAAATGCCATTCCTGTAATTTTAGGCAGGACAAGAGCTCCTGCCCTTGCCTTAACCATGTTTTCCCTTGCTCTTTTTGTAATAATCACATTTTCTGCCATCTTTTATTTTTTCCTCCTAAATAAAATACATCTTATATCTGTTTTCCCCATGACATAAAGGACACGTACCTGTCAGTTATATGCATGTACTGTAAAATAATCACCATTATCAGGCTTTGCAGACAGCTCTGCCATGTAATCACCGCTTGTCCTTTGTAATAAATACCTGGATGATAAAGTACTGGTACCCTTTACAGTTGCAGGGTTTTTATAAATTTTTGCTGTGACAGTATATGTATCATCTGGCACATTCAAATAACTGTATGCTGAAACGGATATAGTGTTCCTGGTTTTTGCCATATGTACTGTGCGGCTGAGTTTTGTGGTGTAACTTAATTTAATATCCGCTGTTGCATCTGTAGACAGGCTTTTAAATTTTAACACTACATCTGTACAGCCTTCCATTATTTGGAGGATGCTTATTAAGTAATGTGTTTTATTTGCTGCAAAACTGTAAGTATATTTCTGTTCCCTGCCATTAAGTTTACCTTCTAATGTCATTTCAACAGGCACTGGCGGCATAAATACGCCGGACACAAAACATTTTAAATGTCTGGCAGGCATACAGCAGTAACTGCTGGCGGACAATGGTATTGCACCGCCAAGGGCAAATATATCTGCTAAATTTATTATATCTTGTGTGTCTTTATGCAGCGGGTCAAAGTCATCATCCGGGTACACATTGTCATACGGCCCAAAAATATAATCAGTATATACAGTTATATCCATATCCCCGTTTACAGTTATGTTTTTATAACAGTTAAGGCCATCACCATCAAACCCCGTAACTTTTCCGCCATAAGTTAATGTTGGGGAAGAGGCAAAATTACCATTATGTGTTGTAAGCAGCCTGATATTGATTTCATCACCATATGCAACCACCAGCGACTGCGGGTTAATATATTTTTTTCCATTGTGTTCCAGTTCAAAACCACATGTCAGGTCATGTATAAAATTAACTGTATGTCTGTCAGGTACTGCCTTTGCTGTAATCCTGGTTGTGCACCCATGCTTTATTTTTATTGTAACTGTGCCGTTATCCAGGCCATATGCAGTCCCTGTACTGAAAACATATGCACCATCTGCCAGGCTGTAATGCTCACCAGGCAGTATGTTAATGGTTATTAAATCACCTTTATACACTGTTAAACTTTCTGGGTTAAGTACCACATTGCCATTATATACAACTTCAAAACCAGCATTGGCCAGGCCGCTGCTGTCAAACACTACCTGTACAGGCTCAGTAATTACAGTAAAACCTTGTATGCTTTCATGCGTTACAACTGCCGCTTTATACCATGTACTGGCAGGCAGGGTAACCCTTGTACCGCCTGGTGTCTTGTAGTGGTTAATACCAGCCTTTAATCCTGATGCTGCACCAGCTTTTTCTTCAGTATGCACTTCCATGCCACTATAAACCAGGCTGCTTACATCTGTATTTTGTGATGTGTTAATCTGTGATACAAACCCTGTTTTTAATGGCAGGCCGGGCTTTACTGGCAGGCTGTTAATAGCAGCCCTTAAAACTGATGCTGCACCAGTTTTTTCTTCCGTATGCACTTCTATGCCATTAATAACAAGCCTTGCAATGTTTATCTCCTGTGCTATGCTGGCATGTACTGGCATTGTAACGCTTAAAGGTATATCCTGTTTTCCATTACTAAATATAAAAAACCAGCAACTTCCAAGCCTGAATACTGTTTTTAAGCCATTAATGTTTTCATGTACATTATAACAAGGCAGGATTTTTATATAAAGCCTGCCTGTATATATATTTTCTTTTATATATGCCTTTATATTGTTTTTAACCCCAAGTACCAGGTTATATCTCCTGCTGGCATTAATTAATCCAGATCCGTCTAACAGTTTTGTGCCGTTTACCAGTTTGCAGCCCCAAAATGGTACTATAAACCTGAAATCTATACTAATAAATAAAAATTTTTCACAGTTATTAATAATTATTTGTATTAAATCCTCAAGTGTATATACCGTATGCGACTGTTTAAGCTTATTTAACACCGCAGATACAGCAGCAACATCTAATGTATTTTCTGTTATAAATATGGCTTTGAAAATATTAGGGTGTCCTGGCATATACCCACGTTCCCCTGGGTCATGGCAGTCTGTTATATGTGTTTCTATGCCAAGGATTTTTTCAATATATAATTCCATTTTGTAAGGGGTCATAGGGGCTTTAAAATCCCGCCTCTGGTATATAAGTTTCCTTCTTTCCCCATATCCCAGGTTGTATTTTACTGGGAGCTGCCATTTCTGTTCATGGTATATAAGCCCCCATGTAGCTGTTTCTGGGAAAAACTGTAAAGGCAGTCCTTCTATAATGTCTTTTATACTGTCCCATTCTGTACCAGTTACCTGTAACAGCCACTTCATTACATAGGAGTCTTTATAAAAATCTTCTGGCATTGAATGGAGCATGTCCAGGGCAGTCCTGCTTGTTGGGAAATTTTCTATGTCAAATTCTTTCATGCTTCCTCCTGGCTGAAACTGCATGTGCCTGTTTCCGGGTATTCTTCACTTTTAAAGCGGATGTTTTCTGTCCCGCCATTCATAAAGAATACAGCAAAATCTTCAACACCATCAATGTTTACAATTAAAGACCTTACTTTGTTATACCTTAAAACGCCTTCTGCTTTAGCTTCATCATATACATCTTTTAAAGCTGCTTCAAAATCCCTTTTTATTTCTTCCATGTTTGTTACTGTGCTGTTAAACTGCAAACCGCTGCATAAATAATTTACAGGCACAGTTGCAGCAGGTACACATACCAGTTTTGCACATGCTGTAGGAAGCAGGCGTTTTGTCCTGTCAGATGGTGATACAATGTAATTGTAAACTTCTTCTGTTAATTTCTGGCTGGCAGGCTGCCCGTTCTGGTCAATTAATACCAGCCTTACTGTGCCTGGGCCGTCTGCGGCAGGGTCAACAATACAGCCGCCTGCGCCAGCTTCCTGTGCCCACCGTCTGTAATCACTGTCATTGCCAAGGTATGTCCTGCTGTTTTCATATTCTGCGGCAATCCTGTCATAATAATCATCATCACTTTCATCAGATGTGCCGCCTGTTATTGCCAGGGGGTTTGTTATGCCTGTAACCCCGTCAAGGGGCTCATCTGTTATTGTTACAGCACCAGCCTTTACATTAGATGCAGCACCAGCTTCTATGGCAGTGACATTAACAGTGGCAGTGCCGTTTTCCCCTATAATGCATGTACTGTCCGCCGTAAAGCCCGCCGCTGCTGTATTATTTGCTGCTGGTACTAAAAACACTGTGCCTGCTGCTATTTCTGTCCCTGGTTCACCAGACACTTCCACAGCCCCTGAAGCATGCTGCCCCTTATGGCGTGTTATATGTACCTGCTGTCCATGCAGGTCAAGCCAGCTATCCCATGCAAACTGTGGGAAAGCAAGCATAAGCGCCCTTTCTAAGTGGAAATTTACAAGTTCTGCTTTTTCTATTGCAGACGGCATTGTAAGGTCATACGGGAACCCCCCAGGTGTGCTGTCTATATCATCTGGAAGGTTTGCCATCATTCTTCCATGTATGTCTTCTGCCTGGCTGCCGTCCATAAAATCCGGCTGTATAAATTCTGGCTGCGGCATATTAAACACCCCCTAAACTGATATCTGTACTGTGTTATCCTGTCCTTTGCCTTTTACCTGGAACGTGCAGTAAACTGTGTCACCTTCCCATGTAAATTCAAAACCGGAAACGGTTTCTGTGCGTGGGTTGGCCATAAGTGCCTCTGTATATGTCCTCTGTAACATTGATTCTACAGTTTCCCTGTCGTCTTCTTCTGCAATTTCCTCTGTTTCAACGCCGAGGTCATTCCCTGACACTGTTTCCATGTACGCCATGTGGCTGTCCCGTTCAGCCTGTATTATCTTGTAACACCACATTGCAAATGCTTCATAGCCGTCTGCTTCTGCAACCCGCCCTGCACTGTCACGCACAAAATCCCCTGTTTCCGGATCCCATTTCATACTGCGTTTATACCCTGTGTCATATTCATCTTCTTCACTGTCCCACTCTGTCATTTTTTCCATATTATCTTCAGGAAAAAGCCCTGTTGCCATAAAATGCCTCCCTTTAACATCCAAGTACACCAATAACTACAGGTTCATCACCTGCCCATGCTACAAGCACCCTGGTTTCTTCACCATTTTTAATTACTGTTTTGTTGTGGCAGTTTTTAATCCCGTTACAGCATTTTTTATCTTTAACAGGACACTCACAGTTGCAGCCGTGGCATATACAGTGTGCAAGCACAGAATAATCTTCCCTGCCTATATTAACCGGGAAGGTATCTGCCATAAGGTTTCCATTACTTTTTATTGTGCCAAAGTCCAGTACCAGGCTGCTGTCCTGCCGCCTGGTTATTTCCCTTAAAAAAACTGATGCAAGCTTTTCAGCCCCATGTTTTATATTGCCATTTTCCAAGGTGCCCCTCCTTTTTATACAAAGCTTCCTTTGTCTGTCCAGCCGTACACATTGCTGTTTTTATCTGCATGTATTAAATGGTATGGGTGCTTTTCCTGGCTTTTTATCTTTGTAATTTCTGCTTTTCCTGCACTGGCACTGTACCCCCTGGAGCCAGACGGGGAAACGTAATGTTTCCCGCCATTAAACGTAACCACATCCCCTGTCCTGTAGCTGTCCTTTATGGTATTTTTATTTTTTCCAACATTGTTTTCCAGTGCTTCCTTTAAGTCCATTGACATGCTGCAAGATGATGCATTATGGCATATGCCGGCAACAATAAAATACCCTTCCAGCCCCCTTGTTTTTACATAAACCAGGTCACCCTTGCATATATAAGGGACGTCCGGGCTTTCAACAGTAATGTCCATGCTTACAGCCCCGTCTTCATCAAGTATTGCCTGTGCTGCTTTCTTGGCGTCTTTTATGGACTCGTCCGAACCCCTTGTATAAATCCTCTGCCTTATGCCATATTTTGTAAGACCGTCAAGCACAGCAACAACTTTTTCTTTCCCTCTTTCTTTGGCCCTGCCGGTTACTTTTACCCTTGTTACAAGGCTTTCTGTGCCTGCCTCCCTTACAGCAGCCATTATATTGCTGCCCCTGAACACATAAATATCTTTATTGCTGCCTTCAGGTATTATGGCAGCCTTGCCCTTTTCCATGCGTATTACAGATTTTTTTCCGCCTTTTTTTACCGCATCATCAAGTATTCCAAGCAGTATATCAGACAAATATTTATTCTGGTATTTCTTTTTGCCATGTTTTTTATCAGGCCCTTCATACCTGCCAAGGGGTACTTTCCATTTGCCAAGGACTTTGTTTATCCTTGTTTTTGTAGACGTGCCAGAACGGAAAAAGAAACTGTCCTGGCTTTTCTGGAGGTTATAAAGCCCGTCATAACATACACACTTAAAGTCGTGGGAACCGCCCTGGTTTGCTGGTGTCCATGTGGCTACAGTGCCCCTTGCAACCTCAGTGTATTTCCTTTTCCCGTCTTTTGCATAGACAAGGACAAGGCAGCCTGGTTCTATAAGCTGCGCAAGGTATCCTTTTTTTGTATTGTCATTACGGCAGGAAAAAGTAATGCGCCCTGAAATGCCGTCCCTGCTTTCTTCCCATGAAAGGTTTTCTATAAAACCTGTAATATTGTATTCCTGGTTTTTGCTGGTGGCAGCAATTACCTTGTACTGTACTGTTGCCATGTCAACCATGTTAAAGCCCCCTTTATGGTATTTCCAGTTTTGTTCCCGGGAATATCCAGTAACCTTTGTCAGAATTTTTTAACCCGTGTTTTTTAGCAGTTTTTTCTATTACTTCTTTGTTGCAGTTGTAAATTTCCCTCCACTGGCTTCCTGTCTTTTCTGCAATTTTAATTAATGTGTCATTCTTCTTTACAGTATAATGTCCCCCGGAAGACTTTTCCTGGGAGCTGTGGCCTTTCTTCTTTGGCCTTGGTTTTAACTTCTTCTTCCTGCCAGTTTTAGTTTCCTTTGTAGTATAAATTTCCAGGTTTCTTGACTTCACAAATGTTATGGAGTACTTTATATTTTTATATGCCCCGTACTCCACAGGGCTGAATGAGGAAATTGTTACATCAAGGTTAATCCATGTGCCTGAAACAATAAGGTTCAGTTCTGTGCCATCTTCCATCCATTCCATAAGGGTTTTAACACAGCTCTTTGGTGGTTCCCAGTATGCTTTCTGTACTAATGCTTCTTTCTTTTTGGATTTTCCGAAAAATTCGCCATTCCATGAAATTTCTGTAACATCAGTGCCTTTAGGAACTTTTACAGCACCTTTTGATATAATGTCAAACCCCTGGTACTTTGCTGAACTTTTTCCCTGTATTTCTTCTGGCAATACTGAAAAAACAAATTTACTTCCCTTTGCTGGTTTTAAAGTTATTTTCATCTATATCCCCTCCAGCGGCACTGGCATGTTTGAAAAAGCATCACTTATCTGGTCTGCAATCCCTGATACCAGGCTGTCAGCCATTTTCTCCATATACCTTGTAATAACTGAAGCAATTTTTTCTTCACCCTGTCCTTCATTTGTCTTTATTTCAATCTTTGGTTCTATTTTAATTTCAATGTTTACCTGCGGGCTTGTGTTGTTTCCAGCGGCCATTGTGCCTGTGGCTGGATAAAACCCCTGTCCTTCTGCTGGTTCTGTCCCCTGTATATCTGGTGTCCTGTCCCCTGCTGGTGTTACAAAACCGCCGTCTGCATGCCTGCCAGCACCTAAAACTTCCCCTGCCTGCCTGTACAGTTCCAGTGCCCTCCTGCGTCTTCCTGGTGCTGTAGGTATTACAAATTCACCATACCCTTCTTCAGCAAGCCATGAAAGCTGTGGTGTGCCGACATAGCCGCCTGCGGCATGTTTTGACGGTGCTGGTGTTTTTGTCCCTCCTGTACCTGTACTGTTTTTTTGCAGTCCAGGGCCAGGCATGGCAAACGTACCATTTAATTTATATTCAGGGGTTACATTTACATTTGCAGTTACACTGAACGGGCTGGCAAAAGCATTATCCAGTGATGTCTGTGCAGATGTCCTTAAAAGTGAAGAACCAGACAGTATACTGTCTGATGCCCCTGTTGTAAGTGATTTCCCATATGAAGTCCCTGCCTGCATAAACTGGCTGCTAAAAGAAGAATCATCTAAAATCTGCTGGATATTTTCTGATACTGTCTGCTGGTAATTTTCGTGTAAAGCACCTGACACGCTTTCTGGTATGGTTTCTGCTGTTTTCTGAAGCAGTCCTGCTACTGCTTCCTGTGTTACAGTATCAAGGTTTTCAAGCCCGAACCACTTTGAAATGTCCTCTGCTGTCCACTGTTGCACATCAGGTTCAACTGCTACAGCCTTGTCCATAGCTTCCTTCAGGCGTTCTGATGTGCTGCCTTCAATATCTGGCAGGATATTTTCCAGTTCTTTCTTATATGCGTCTGCAATGGCATCTAACTGGAAATCCTGTGCCCTTCCATCCAGGCCTTCAATCTGTTTGTTATACCCGTCTGCAATCTTCTGGTAAAGTTCATTATATGTATTTTCATCAATAGCACCTTCATCAAGCTGTAACTGGATACTTGATAATGACACCTGCAAAGCACTGTCATAATTTTCTGACATTGATGCTATATTGTTTTTTATTTCTTCCTGCATTGCAGCAAAACTTTCCTGTGACAAAGCAGCACCACTGTATTTTATCTCCATTGATGCAAAGGAAGCTTTTTCCTGTGCCTCTGATACTTTCTGGGTTATATCTGAAATCTTCTGCTGCAACCTGGTTATTTCTTCCTGTTCATTAATGCTAATGACCCCGTCTTTTGCTGAAATTTCTATTCTGGCATCAAGTTTTTTGCTGTATTTTTTAATCTTTTTCTGTAACCTGCCATACATATTATCCAGGCCTTCTGTCATGTCCCCGCTGTCTTTGCCTGCCAGTAGTTTTAGTGCCACTGTGGTTTCATAATGCTGGCCCTTCAGGTAGCTTTTTGCATTCTCTGAAAACTGGCCTGCCATTTCTTTGTAACTTTCCTTGTCAGCAGGACGGAGCTTAGGGCTTATGCCCATTTCCCAGTCCATCTTCTGTAAATCCCTTGCAGATGCCTGGAACGTTTTAAGTGCTTCACTTGTTTTCTGTGATGCTTCCTCCAGTTTGTCCATTTCTTTTGTCTGTTCCCCAGATACAATCCCTGATGCTGCTTTCTGTATTTCTTCCAGTGACAGGGCAACATCACCAAAATGGCTGGCCAGGTTTCCTGAAACTGCCTCCTGGAACATTAATGCAAATTCTTCTGTTGTTGTCTTTGTATCATTTAATGCATTGTCCAATTCTTTTGTCCTGAATTTTATGTCTTCAATGTTTCTGCCAGTAACAGCATATGCTTTCTGTATTTTTTCGGCTTCAGCTTTTGCCTCCGCTTCTGCCGCTGCCTGCTTTTCTTCATATTCTTTTTTAACACTGTTACCTTTAATGAGGCCTGCAATACCGCCAACACCTGCACCAATTAATCCGCCAGCTGCTGTACCAATAACAGGCACAAAACTTCCTATGGCAGCACCTGCCAGCGCACCACCAGTCACACCAGCAACTTTCCAGCTTCCTGATTCGGTATAAGCAGCTTTCTTTTCTGGGTCTATGTCTTTCTCTGTTACAGCAATATACCGGTCTTTAAAGCCACTAAAAAGACTGATGCCGCCTGCTATCCCGCCTGCTATGCTTCCAAGCCCCACAGCACTTAAAGCACCTGCACTAAGGGAAGCCCCTCCTGCAAGGTTTCCTGCACCAAGCTTTATTGCAAGGTTAGAGCCAAGGCCTAAAAGCCCTGTCCCTGCACCTGCTGAACCTATTACAGAACCTGCAAGTGATGCACCTCCTGCCGCTTCCAGCGGGGTAAAAAGTGCTTTCCCTGCACCTGCTACACCTGTGCCAAGGCTTAAAAGCGGCCCTGCTATTTTTGCTAACAGTACCGCCGAAAACAGGGAAGACATGTCTGCTTTTTCACCGCCTGGAAGTAATTTCCCTGCATTTTTAACTATATTGCCTAAACCTTCCCATAACTTGCTGCTTATTTCTTCCAGATCAAAACCTTCAGAAAAACCTTTTGCAAATGATTTCCCAATGCTTGCACCTTCATCTGATGCATCTGACATGTCAAAACCTAATAATGCCATTATCCCTGTATGTATGCCTGAACCAAGCAGGCTGCCAAAATCACCCATTGCACTGGCTATTTTAGCTTTGCCTGTCCCGTTCCACCATTTTGTAAATGGTTCTGTAATAAATTCTTCCCATGCAATGGAAACTTTACCAGGGAAATCTGCCACCTGCCATTCTTCTGTTAATGAAATTTCTTTAAACTTATTTTTAAGCTGGCTTATTTTGCTGTCTGCCTTATCCATAAGGCTTTCCATTGCTTTTTCAACGTCTGGCATTGCTGCCGCAAGCCCGTCTGCAATGCTGCGTACATAAGGGGAGAGCCTTTCACCAAGTGAAAGTTTTACGCCGTCAAGCGCACTTTGGAACAGGGTAATTGAACCTTCAAGGTTATCAAGCATTGTGTCAGCCATCTTTTTAGATGCCCCGTCTGCATTGTTTACTGCCTTTGCCAGTTTGTTATAATCTTTTTCAGTGGCATTTACGATAGCAAGCATGCCTGCCATAGCTTCCTTGCCGAATATAGTCCCTGCTGCGGCTGTCTGTTCTGCTTCTGACAGCCCGCCGAGGCTTTTTCTTAGGTTGTCCATAACACCCCGGAGGGTTTTCATTTTTCCGCCTTTATCTGTAAGGCTTATGCCATATTTGTCCATTGCAGCAGCCATCTTTTTTGTAGGCTTGGCAAGGTTTACAAGTGAAGTCTTTAATGCTGTACCTGACATGGAACTTTTAACACCAGAGTTAGCCATAAGGCCAAGGGCAAGCGAAACATCTTCAACACTGTACTTCATTGCGCCTGCCACAGATGCCACATATTTAAAGCTTTCGCCCATCATGCTTACATTTGTGTTGGCGTTGGAAGATGCCTGTGCAAGCACATCTGCAAAGTGCCCTGAGTCTGCTGCTGTCAGGTGGAACGCTGACAGGGCATCAGTTATAATATCACTTGTCGTTGAAAGTTCCTCACCAGATGCAGCAGCAAGGTTTAATATGCCTTCTATGCCGTCAAGCATTTCCTGCGGCTTCCAGCCTGCCATGCCCATATAGGTAAAGGCTTCTGCTGTTTCTGCGGCTGTAAACTTTGTTGCTGCCCCCATTTCCTTTGCTTTTGCATTTAACTTGTCAAATTCTGTACCTGTTGCCCCGCTTATCGCCTTTACCTGCGACATTGTGGCTTCAAAGTTTTTATATGTGTCTATGGTGTCTTTAAGCCCTATGCTGACGCCAAGGACTGCACCTGCCTGGAACAGAGGGTTCTTAAGCAGGTTTATTATGCCCCTTACAGGTGACGTAACCAGGTCAAAAGCACGCATTGTTATTTTCCATGTCCGGCTGGTTATGTTTTTAAGCCTTATGCCAAGTTTTGACAGCACAGGGGAAATACGTTCTTTTGCTTCAAGGAGTATGGCATGTTTCTGTTTAACCCACTTTGCAAGCCCCCTCTGCGTCTTTTCCTGTGCCTTGTCATACTTTGTGACGCTCTCCCTTGCCTTGTCCGTTGAACTTCCTGCCTTTGAAGCTGCCCTGCGGAGGGCTTCAAGGTTTTTGGCGGCACTCTGCACGCCTGCCAGTGTTTCATCTATTGTTTCTATTGGTATCTCAATCTTTACAGTTTCAGCCGCCATCACTTCCACCACCCTTCAGGCTTTCAAGATACACTGTCATTGAAGCAAGCATAAAAGCCTGTATGTTTTCCGGTTTTGCATAAAACTCATCTGGTGTCATGCCTGTTTTCTGGAATATAAAATGGAGCAGGCACGTCTTGCCGCCTGCTTTTATCAGTTTTTTATTGTGTTTTCAAGCCCTTCTGTTACTTCTTCCAGGTTGTCACCATACCCGCTTATGCTGTCAATTACATCAATTACCCTGTCCTTTTCCCCTGCAAGCAGGCAGTACTCAACCATGTCAAGGCCGCTTAAAATCTGCATGCCTTTGTCCCTTAAGGCTTCCCATGCCTCCTTGTTGTCCCAGAGTTTCTTACGGTCTTCTGGCACTGTTGCCCTGTAAATGATTTCTGCCCTGTATTTTACGTTGTCTGTATCTTCTGGCATTTTTACACCAAGGCTTCTGTTACGCACATATTTTGTATGCTTTTTCTTGCATTTGTTATATTCCCTTTCAGACAGGGGTTTGACTGAAAACCTGAACATAACCCTTTTTTCACCCTTTTTCTTTCCAGGGCGTATAATTTCAATTACTTTCGTCTGGTTTTCATCATCTGCATAACAGGCAGCATCTATAAGCCCCTGTAAGAAATCTTCTTCAGTAATCTTTAACTGGTTTGTTGTTTCCTCACTTGTAAAAGTTTCCTCTTTTACATTCTGTCCTGTATTCCCCTCACTGCCTGTGCCTATAGTTACCCCTCTTTTTTCTGTACCTGTCTGTGCCATCTGTCTTCCCTCCATCTTTAAAATAACCAGGAAAGGTTTTCCTGGTTTTAAATACTGCTGTTAAACACTTGTTAATAAAAAACGCCTGGTATACATTACCTGTCAACTGTAAGCAGGCTGGTAAGCTTAGGCGGCCTGTTTACAAAAAAGTTCCAGTTACGCTTGACTACATCACCAACCGCTATGTTCTGTATGTCTATCTGTCCTGATGGGACACATCCATAATATGTTACACGCTCTTCTGAACCATTCACGCCAAGAAGCGAACCCTGGAAATTCCATGATGGCATTGTCTGGTCTTCCAGTGCCTTCATTATTTCCTCAAAGAAAACATCATCTTCAACTACTACCTGTGACATTGTAAGGCTTACTGAAAATGTGTTTGCTGTTTCATGCTCCTGCGCATCACCAAGGACAGAATATTTTGCATTGTTAAAAGTTACGTTTGATGTAAATGTTTCCACTGTTGCGATAAGTACACCATCATCTGTATAAAGCGCCCCGTCCTTGCCTGTCCTTCCATGCCTTGTATCACCCGCTGCCTGTGCGTTCCTCATACTGTCTTACCTCCGTTATCCTGCATTTGTGCTGAACTGGAACCCGAATGCTGTATATATATGTTCTGCGGAATCTTTGTCCACAATATCAATGTCAAACCATGCTGAGTCCCCGTCTGCCTTATATTCCTTGCTTTCTGCTACATTATACGAAATTATTTTCTGTTCCTTCTGCATGCTGTAACATACATCTAAAAGCTGGCCTGTAATTGTAAGACGCCCGTTTGCGTCATTGTCAACCTTGCCAACAAGGTTGTCTGTGACTTCATTGCACCGCCTTAAAAGTTCAAACCTGGTCTTCACCCTGCGGATTTTCTTCCAGCCCCTGTCTTTATTATCTGGAGGCGTGATTAATGTATTGATGGCATTGTCAATCCACACCTGGTCTTTCGTATTCATAGAAAATACAATGCAGCCCATAGTTTCAGCTTTTGTCATCTGTGACGGTGTCAGGCGTTCAAGTATTTCTGTAAATTCTGGCACAACCGTATGTGTAAGTGATGAATTAGAAGGCACTGCACCTATCATTCCTGCTATTCTTGCTGCTGTCTGGTATCCGTCAATTTCCCCGTATAATGTCCCTGCATGTGCATTAAGCACATAATTCATCTTCTCATCATTGTAAGCTGCTGCACGCTTCTGCCTTGTTTCCAGCGGCACAGAATTTTTTTCTGCTATGACTGCCTGTGCCAGTGAACCATTGTCAAAAATACGGTTCACGAAGGAATAAAGCAATGAATGCACTGCTGTGTCTTCTGTATCAACACATATGGTATTGAATATATAAGGTTCTGCAAGGGCAAGCGCTTTTGAATAGTCATTTACTGTTATGTCCGGGTCTGCCCCTCCCTGTAATGCTGCCTGCACAACATTTGATACAGATGACCCTTCTTTGCCCTCTGCCACCTTTGCCGAAAAATTAGATGATGCTTTTAATGCAGCAGCAAGTGACGCTGCTTCATTTTCCCCTGCCTGGAATGTATACCTTTCAAATTCGGCGCTGCCAGTATAAATAATGCACTCCTTAAATGATGCATCTGTTACTTTCTCACGTATGGTAACAGTAAAATCCTTTGACCCTGGCTGTTTTGTGCTTATTGCCACCACATCTTCATCTTCTGCATTTTTAAGCTGTACAGATGCAAGTGAGCCGCCATCACCAAGACGTACTGCAATCACTGTATTTGCCCCACCTTTAAAAACTTCCCTTATGGCATCTGTTGTGCCGCCTGTCCCGTAAATGCCTTCATATCCTTCTTCCCTTCCAATGGTTACAGCTTTCACAAGCGGGCCAAAATCAGAACGGAATATAACAGCAGTTACACCATTCACCACAGTGGAAGAAGCATCATTCCCGTTTTTCTTAATGCGGAAGTAACTTCCTGGCCTTACTTTTTCTTCACCAAGAATAAAAATCCCTGCCATGTCTGCTAAACCTCCCTCTTTACAAAATCCTGTATTATTTTCTTTGCTTCTTCCTTAGTACATTCCGTAATGCCTTCCTGCCTTAGTGCCGCTGACACAATATCAGGCACTGTGCCAAAAACAGCCTGTGCATTTGCTGTAAGTTCAGCGGCCGTATAAACAGATGTACCACTGCCTGGCCTCTTTTTATTTTCTGTGCCAGTTTCCTGTCCTTCTTTATTTTTCTGTCCTTGTGCCATATAATTTCCCCCTGTCTTATTTTTAATGGCAGTCCTTGCCCTTTTAAGGCGGTGTCCTGCTGCAAAACCTCTTAAAATGCCATAGTGCCCGGTTAAAATTACCTGCCCTTCCTTCAGGTAATCAGCCCCGTAATCAGTTTGCAGGCGCTTAATAAACATTGGTGATTTATCAGGCATTGTAATCCCGCCTGCAAGTGACAGGCTGTTCCCAATGCCTGCTGCTATTTCCATGCGCCTGCTGTTCCCAGGACATAAAACATGGACAGCTATCCTGCTGTCCATCCATGCCACAGTATTTGTTTCTTCTGCTTTGTCTGATGATAACTGGCGGCAGTATATAACAGGCCTTGCATCTGATGCCTCTGTTATTTCCTCCAGCCTGTCATGGCCAATAACCAGGCTGCCAGGATATAACCCCTTGATATACTGGCACACCGCTGGCACAGGGCCTGTTGTTTCCTGTGGGTATTCAAGGATATCAAACCTTGTTTCACAGCCTGTAGTAATGATGCCCCTCTTTTCTTCTATGGTAAAGCTGTCTGTTCCTGCCCATGTGAAACAGTACGGTGTACCGCTGTCCGGTTTTAACAGCACGTCACGCAGGCACGCCCTTATGTAAGGCTCAATTATTTCTGGTGTGCTGTCTGCGGCATTCTGGCATAAAAGTGATACAGACAGTGTGCCTGCACTGTGCCTTTCATTGTTTGCCTGCATGTCAAAACCGTAAACTGCCCTTGGGTAATGTGCAGGGCTGCCCCACCCTTCCTGGCTGCCATCTGGCGGCTCCTGGCTGAATATGGCAGGCATGCCGTTAAATACTGCAAGATGCCTTGCAAGCCCTTCTGAACCTGCAAACCTTTTATATATAAGCTCTTCAAGTACCATCTGCCACGTCCTCCGTTTCTGTTCTGCTGTCTTCTGTGGCAGTGCCATACATATGTATTTCTTCCAGCCTGGAAGACCACCTTATTTCCCATTCCCCGGCTGCTGCTTCCTGCACAGGTATGGTAAAATAGTCTTTTAAGTTCCCTGTATATGGGTAGTACTGTACCACAAGCTGGTCTTCTGCTGCTGATGTTACAATGCCTGTCTTCCCTTCTGCCCATGTACTGTGCCTGCCCCAGATAAGGCAGCCCCTGCCAATCTGTGACAGGTCAAAAACCTTCACAGGTTTTTCAGTTATAAGTGCCATAATGATGTACCTCCGTTATGTAAAAGGCCTGTTATAAATCCTTTCAATTTCCGGCATGGCTTTTTCTTTAATTTTCTCCACAAAAGGCCTCGCTTCCATGCCTTTGCCTTCCTCAAGGTAATATGCATACTTCTCACCACTTTCCAGTCCTGCCACAACCTCAATGCCTCCGTCTGGCTTGTCCCTGCTTTTTACATCACCACTCCAGTGCAGACGCAAATCCCCGAAACGCTTGGCAGGCGCTTCACCTGGTGCAGCTGCTGTATGCCAGCTTTTATAAGGATATTTCCGGTACTTTTTGCCGCTCCTCTTGCCTTTAAGCACCTCCAGTTCTGCATTACGCAGTGCCTGGACTGCCTTTGTCCCCCTGGATTTTGCCTGGTGGTTTATATCCGCTGTCATTTCTGAAACCTTCACAGCTACAGCCCTCCCGGCAGTGTTTATGGCGTCTGTATCTGCCCACAGTTTCATATAGTGCCCTTTCTTTCTTCTGCATAATATATTGTTGATACCCCGAGTGATGAAGCATCATTTACATCAACAATATAAAACACCCTGTTTCCAAGTACCAGCCTGTCAGACTTCTTTGCTTTTGGTCTGCCTGGCTGTACAACTGTATGTGTTACAACATGGTCTTTCTGGCTGTGGTTTTCCCTTTCCTCTGCTGATGCCCTGGCAAGGCAGCCTTTTAACCTGTCTGTCCCGCCAGTCCCATAGCTTTCTGCAACCCTGCCTGTGCCTGTTATAACCTGCCTGCTGCTTTCAATGGTAAAATACTTAAATATGCTGCCAGGCCTTAAATACATAAACCTGGTATTTACCATATGTCCCCTGTCCTCCCGTTCTTCTGCATGCCGGAATAAAAGTATGGCGGCCTGCTGCTGTTTCCTGTACTGCCTTCTGTCTGTGGCACACTGCATGAACCTGCTGGTACTTCTTTTTTAAGCTGTTCATAATCCGCACGCCATAACTTTGCCCTTTCCTGCATATAAAGCCATAAGGAGTCTGTTTTTGTGTCAACTTCGTAAGCAAAACGCCGGCACAGGCTTTCTAAAAGCATAAGCTTCGCACGTTTCCACGAACCCGGGTATGTATCTAATGCTGCCTGTATTTCCTCATCAGACAGCGCCGTGGTATCTGCCTGCCCTTCTGTCATTGTGTCACCAAGTTCAAACCTCATGCGGTCTTTGCCTGCTTCTTTAATATTTTCCGGGCTGTATGTATATGACACACCTGCCATCAGGCATCATTCCTTTCTGTACTGCTGCCTGTGTCCGGGATATCCACAGAAGGTAACCTGCCAGCCTGCCCTTTTGCCGCATTTTTAATTGTTTTGCGGCTGTCTGCTGCATGGAGGAGCACAAGCACATTGCCACTTGTAACACCTGCAATTTCCTTTACACCTTCTTCAGCGTTCATCTGCATAATGGAAAATACCTGTTTTATTTCCCCCGGGGTGGCTGGTATTACCGTAACCTGCCCGTTTTTCCCGTCTGCCGTCCCCTCTATGGAAACCTGTACTGTCCCTTCGTAAGCTCCTGGTACTGTTTCACACAGTTCCGGTACATACGCCTGTAATTCCTGCTGTTTCTGTCCCATTTCCATAACAGTATTGTTTACGGCTTCTTCAATGGCTTCTTCAAGCATCTTGTCAACCTGTTCCTGTGTATACATGGCAGGGCTGCCTTTTTGTGGTACTGGCTGTGTATTCCTGATTACCGATATGCAGCCGCTGTTTTCCAGCTTGCCAGCACGGCTGTCTAAAACAATGCCGTCTGGTATAACCTCCCCCGGGTTATATGTCCTGCCGCCTAATATAAGCTGCCTTTCACATAAATACTGCATAATGCTTTCCCCCTTATACACATTTCTTCATGTAGCAGGCTAAATCATCACAGGTTTTTTCCATGTCTGTAGCAATAAGCCCTTCCATAAATTCAGAATGGGTGCCGCCTTCCCCTTCAAATACATCTGTTGCCATGAAGTTTCCATTTCCTAACATGTCCCAGGTAAATATATATCCTGCTGACGGCTCATCAAGTGCAGGGCTGCCTGTAGTATATGTAAGCAGCGCACCGTCTGGCTCACAGATAAACTGCATGTCATCTTCCTGCCCTTCTTCTGCCGCATTATAAGCAGCATAAAGCACTTTTACCTCTTCAACCCCGAACAGTTCTGCAAGCACCTTCTCATTGACCTGTGCAGGGTTTGCAGTACTGCCTGTATACTTTACACGCTCCAGGAGGTCAGGGTGTTCTTTTAACGCAAGGTATGTGTCATACCCGAGGACCAGCCTGTTTGGTGTCCTTCTGCCGTCAAGCCTTATCTGGCGTTTGCGCCCGTCAAAAAACCTTACAGGGTCAGAGTTTGCATCCGAAAATTTTATAAACTGGCTTCCTGAAAGTGTTGTGCCTGATGTAACGCCTTCAAATTCATTCCCCCATACACCGCTTTTAAAGAAATTGCCAGCAAACACAAGGTCAAGGTGTAACAACTGCTGGTCTGTAATAAAACGGTTTTTTGCCCTTCTTGGGTCAATGGCAGGCGGCACACCTGCACGCTGGTAATTGACAGCCCCTATCTGGTCAATGCCCACAATAACCTGGTCTACTACGCAGTGGTATGATGCATCTGTATGCCCCATCTGTGCAGGTGCAACTTTGCCAAACTTCGGTTTCCTTGCCACATTGTCCCTTGCCAGGTCACCCTTGTTATATATGTAATAATACCCAGTTGAAAAGCTTACCGGGCATACCGGGAAAATGCTTGTTGCCACATAATCACCAGCATCTGCAAAAAATGCCATGCCCATGTTTGTAAGATAGCGGTTAGGCTTCCAGCCTTTTGCAATGCGTGCCTCTAATTCTGCTGCACTTCCAACTTCTCTTCCTGTACCCATTCCTGCTTACCTCCTTATGAATTTGCTGCCGCAGGCTTGTAACCTGACTTGGTAATCTGTACCCTGGCCCATGTCCCTGCCTTTTCTGCATTGCCAAGCGCAACGCCAGCGATAAAGTCACCAGCCTTTGCTTCTACTGCCCTGCCGTCTGCATCTGCTGCCAGTTCCATGCCGGCAGTGATTTTTCCCCCGGCTGTCCATTTCCCGGTATCTTTAATCTGGATATCCACATCATTTCCCTTTTCTACAGTTTCATCTGTTTCAATTAACGAAATCCCTATTACATGTGCACCTGCTTCTGGCTTTGTTAAAACACCATCTTTTAATGCCAGTGCAATGCCACGTGCCCCTTCCAGCTTTTCACCAGCCGGGAATACAGCCACAGGGCTTTCGTTAATGCTGCTTCCAAAATAAGTTGACATTTTCAGCCCTCCTTTTCACATCTTTCTGCCAGCCCAGGGTCTGATACAAACACTTCATCAAGTGCCTGTGCCTTAGAAAGCCCTGTCTTTGATTTCATAAGTTCCACTGCTTTAGCATCTGCTTCAGCCCATGCGCCGCCATCTGCCACACCGCCATGCCCGGATTTGCCAATTTCTGAAAATACACCTGACTTTTCAACTGTTTCAAGTGCCTGGTCAAGCACAGCAACCATGTCATCATAAGCTGTGCCGCCTGCTGCTTTAAGGCTCTTAAACAGTGGCACAAGTTCTTCTTTCTTTTTTCCAATTATTTCATATCTTTTAGCAGCTTCTGCCAGTTCCTTTTCTTCAGCAGCTTCACGGAACTTCTTTAATTCTTCCAGTTCTGCTGCTACTGCCGGGTGTAACCCCTTATAAACACCACCACTGTTATCCTGTGGTGTTCCCTGTGCAGATGGTGCCTGTACTGCACCTGCCGCTTCTGGTGTACCTGTACTGCCAGCCTGTGATTTTGCCACACCAGGGTTTCCTGCCCCTGTGTTATCTGTCACCTGGCTGCCTGCTGCTGCCCCTCCAGGCCCTTGCCCGTCTGTCCCTGCCTTTCCATAACGTTTCTCAATAGAATTAAGAAATGCCAGTTCAGCAGGTGTTAATTTACCCTTGTCAATATCCATTACTGTTTCCCCTTCCATTACTGTACTGTCTGCTGCTGCTACAGCATTGTCTATAGTTTCAGAAAGCCTGTCCCTGGCTGCTTTCATGGTTTCCAGTTCCAGGGGCATTAAAGGCCCGGCCTCCCTTTTAACAATGTTGCTGGTATTCCCGCCAGACCATCTGGAAACCGCTTCCCCTGCCACTTCCATAAATTCACCAAGGCTTTCCTGCATTGCTTCCTCTGCCCCTGTACTGTCAAGCTCACTGTCATTTAATATTGAACACAGTGAAGACTCCAGTGCATAACATAAATCCCATATTTCATCTGCAATCTTCCTGTTCTTTGCCTCGTCCAGCCTTTCATTAAAGCTGTAAGAACCGCTTTTCTGTATTTCACTGGCAGCAATGTCTATTTCCTCCTGCCCCATGCCTGCTGCTTTCCCTATAAAACCAAGCAGCTTTTTTAACACATTCCCCTGCCCCCTGGCTGTGTCCTCCCCTTCTGGCTGCCCTGCACTGTCTTTCCTTTTAAACAGGCGGATATGTGCACCAGGGTTAGCACCCTCATCTACAAAGTCAACTTTAGTCACTTTCAGGTTTTTAAGCTTTGTTGCCATGCCGTTCCTCCTTCCTGTGTTATATAACGGGTTTCTGGTTATATCCTTAAAAAACCATAATAAAAAAGCCAGGGCTGCTGTTTCAAATATACAGCACAATATTTCAATAACTACCAGAATGTTATGTGCCGCTTCCATCTTCTGCCTCTGCCCTCTCTGCCGTGCCTTCAATAGAAAACATGGAATATGTGCCGTCTTTAACTTTTTCCCATACATCTTCATCAGTGACTTTAAAACCAATCCACCATCCTGCCGGGAGGGTGCCTTCCGGTATACCCATTGCCTGGATTTTTTCTTCTGTAAAGACAACGCTTTCCACCAGGACAGCAGCACCGCCCCTTTCGTGCATTTCACCGCCTTCACGGTAAAGTTCCACAAATCCATAAGCGGCATTTTCAAGTTCAGCAGGTTCTATGATGTCCTCCTGCCAGTCCTCCACAACCTCACCATTGTTTTTTACGGCTATGCTTGCCCACCCAAATGCAAGATGCCTCCCGTTATCAGACTTTGCTATGGCAAACTTCCCTTTTAACATGCCAGGGCTTGCCCTGTTTTTTTCTGGCAGTCCTTCCTGCCTGTTTTTAACTATAAAATCAGAAAACTTTTTCATGCTGCATGCCTCCATCAAAAAAGGACACCTTGTACAAGATGTCCCTTTAACCTGTTAAATTTATTTTTCTTCATAATACTGGCAGTTCCCGTCTTTTACTGTCCATATTTCCTTTGGTACAATCTCATATATATCACAGGAGTCTGAGTATATGTCACCACCTTTCTTTTTACATCTGGCACATATGCAGTTCCTGCAACGTGACAGCCCGTCACAAATCATGCCTACACTTTCCCCATACCCTAATGGATAGAATTTTCTCTTTTCACTTTCAGGTTTATCACTGTCATAAAATTCATTTATAGCTTTCAGTATACTGAACCATTCTTCTGGATCGCCGCCTTTTTTTTGTTTCTGTTTTATCCAGTCTATTATTTCCTGTGCTTCCATACAGCCCCCTAATATAAAGAATTTAACATATCTGCAAGTTCCATATAATCTTCAAGTGTAACTTCTGTATTTTCTCTTAGTGTAGCATAAAGTCTTTCGGAAATCCAGTCCATACGTTTAGGAAGAGGGACTTCCATTAATGCCTTTGCAAAATCCAGGTCTGTTCTAAATCCATCTAAGTACTCCCGTATTTTCTTTAAAATATCTACGTTTTCATCATAAGCAGAATTAATAACCTCAATGCCTTCTGCCATACAGATTTCCATTGCCATAAACTGTACAGAAGCTTCCTCGATATTTTGGAACTTGCCATATAATTTTTTTTCACAATAACTGGCTGACCTTGCATGTAACTGTTCATGCATTATAACCGCAGGGGCTGTTTCATGTTTTGTAACAATGTCACAGCCCCATAGTTTCCCATAATGCACAATATTTCCCATGCCATCATCAACCCCGCTGTCTGTGATAACCATATTGCCACTCCATTTGCTTGGCGTGCTTACATATCTGGAAATAATTGTTTCTGTCTGTCCTGCAATGTTATTTATTTCTTCATCACTGTACTCCCTGAAAGAATTGTTTTGTGTGGTTATAGTTTCCATGCCTGGGATATCTGTATGTACTGGCGGGCTGGTTCCGGTTTCGATATATTGTACCCCGCATGCACACCTTGGATGCGCTGGTGGCAGCATATGCTGTCCCACAAAAAGTATTTTACCCCCTATATTAAAATTTTCATCCATGTCCAATTCAGTGCCATCAAGTGAATTACAGACTGTACATACAGCATCATCACCAGATGTACACCAGCGTTTTTTTACAGCCCCCATAAGGTTTTGTGCCTGTGCCTGTTTTATGCTTTCATATGCCCCACGGTTATATGCAAATGCACATTCTGTCTGTGCTATTGTATAAGCCCGCTGAATGAGTTTCCTTTCTGCATATTTCTGTGTGGCATCAAGGGCTTTCCTCTTTATGGTTTCTGGTTTCATGCGTGGGTGTTCTTTTTTCATATTTTCCACAATATTGTCATAAAACCTGGGGACTGCTTTAGCATCCCTCTCTGTAAGCCCGATACATGGACGGATAAGCCTGGCAAGCTCGTCAACTGTATACCTGTCTTTCATTTTCTTTGCAACCAGTGCAGCAATGGCATCTTTCTGTTCCTGTGTGCATGAGGTGACAAACTCTGCACCATGCCTGTTTATCCAGTCCATACCAGATTTATATATACCAGGTTTAATATTAAGGCCGTCAAGGACTGGCTGCCCTGCCGGGCCTGCCATTGCTGCATCTTCCCATATGCTTTCAAGCTTTTCTTTTGCCAGCACAGAATAATCCTGCTGCCACAGCTTTAAAACCTCTAAAAAGGCGGCATCTTCTGCCACCATCTGCCTGAGTTCCTGGTATGTAATGGCGTCCTGCTGGTCTTCCCAGAAACCGCAGAGGATTACCGCCAGCTTCCCGCTGTTTCCTTCCAGGTATTCCTGGAGCCTGCGTAATACTTCCTTACTGTTTTTTGTACGGGCTTTGCCAAAAACTTTTAACCCTGCCGGCATAAAATGAAACGCCATCTTACAAGCACCTTCCTAACCGTTTTTTTGCTGCTTCCGTATTTCCATCTGGTATGCCTTCTTTATCTGTACCAGCAGCCCCTCCAGGCTCTGGAGGCTGCCACTGTTCCTGTTGCTGCTGCCTGGCAGGTGCCAGTTCCCTTGTACCAGAAGTCCTGCCTGGCAGATGCCCTGCCTGCCGAATATAATCCTCCAGGGCATCATCAGGAACAAGCACGCCTATGCCTGCCATATCCTTAATAAATGCTGAAACCTTGGCAATGTCCATGTCTTCAATGTCACCATGCACCATTTTAGGATATGCTGTTATCCCTTCAAAATGCTTCCCGTTAATATCTATAAGCGGTGGTATGCCCTGGCTGTTAAATGTTTCACATATAATATCCAGAAAAGCGCCTATAGCTGCTGCAAACAGTTCTGTCTTGTCTGAACTAAGTGCAAAACTGCCTGTCTGCTGGTGTCCCAGAAGGACAAAATCAGCCATTACTGTCATTGCAATCCTGGTATCATACCTTTCTATTATGGCATTAGTGTCAAACTGCCTTGTCCCGCCTGAACTAAGCAGTTCCAGTTTAAAATTACAGGGGAGTATTACGCCTTCCATTTCATCACGCCTTATGCTTTTTACCATCTTTTCCAGTTCAGCGTGCATCTGTACCATATGCGGGTCTTCCCTGTCCCATATGTCCATATCTTCAGGTGCATATATTACCGGCAGCCCTGCCAGGTCCCTTTCAATGCCTATGCCTTCTATTTCCTGTATACGTTTCTTAAAATACCATGGACGGTATGCGTTCCTTAAAATGCTCCTGCCTTCCGGGTTACCTTTACGGCTCTTAGTCCTGAAATGGAGTGCCTTTTCCACAGGGACGGTGCACATCTTCCAGTCTGGCGGTGCAAGCTGCGTCATGCCAAGCAGGTTGTCCTCACTGTCATATTCCCACTGGTATAATGTTTCCTGGGCACGTATAGGGAGCTTCATCCAGCCAACAAGCCCGTCATCATATTTGCTCCTGGTGCGTTTATCCTTTGTCTTCCCCATACGCCGTTTATACACTATTTCATGGTAACTCCAGCCAAATGTGATAAATGACAGTATTTCAGAAACTGTATCAGCCCATGTTTCTGACATGTCATCCATGCACTGTTTTACAAACACTGCCGCCTCTTTATCCTTTGCTGTGCCCCCTCCTGGCTCAACATTCCAGGGTGCCTGGCGTACCAGCATTTCAATGGCAAAAAGGACAGCACCTACTACATCATCATTGGCTGACATTTCATCATAAACTGCTATGCCACGTTTGCCACGCAGTTCCGGGAGGAACTCTTCATATACTGTGCCCCCGTAACGTCTTTGTCCAATACGTCCTGTTTCTTTGTCTTTAAACACCTTTTTTACTCCCTGTAATTTCAACTGAAAACAAAAAATTTTTAGGTTAATGCTTAACATTCCTGTACCATACATGTATTACAAGCATTTTTTAATACTGGTTACACGTCAGGAACCAGGCAGTTCTCAAGGACTATGTAATAACTGGTCTAAACATTTTTGTAAGGACTGGTATTCTTCGGGATGATATTTTTCAAGATATTTTAATTCTTCTGGGTGTTTTATAAAAACAGATGCCGGAAGAAATGTACTTCCAAGTCCTTTGTCACATACAGGACATATATTAACACCTGTCACCCTGCCCAGTTTATCCATTGCCTTCCTGTAATGCATTCTCCCAGATGGCATTTTACATTCATGTGAATATTTACAATACCAGCACCCATAAAACATTCTGTATGTAGGTATAGTTTCCTGTCCTGGTGCCCGCCATGCACTCTGCAACATCCTTGCAATACAGTGTAATTCTTTATCTGGTAACTTTTCTGTTGTTTCCTTTCCCATATAGTTTCTCCTTACCTTTGCCAATAACTGTTTTTTCTTAAACTGCTGCCTGGAACTGGTACTGGACAGCTCCTGCCAAATTCTATTTCATTAAAGGCAGAACTGCTTGCATCTGCCATATCTTTAAATTTTGACTGTGGAAAATTTTCCATCTGGTTAAAATACATTTCATTCCAGTCAGCAGCTAATACATCTACATTTCCTTTATCCATCCCTTCAAGCCCCGTCCATTGTGCTGATAATGGTTCTGCACGTGTAATTTTATCCCCTGATTCTGGTAGTATTTTTATGTTAAATCCAGATAAAAACTTCAGGAAACTTTGTGCCTGTGCTTTACCTGCCTGCCCTGGATCTTGTGGAAGACGTGTTGTTACCTTCCCATACTTTGCTTTGTCAGTTATGCAGGTCATTTTTATTAGCTCCCTGACTTCTGCTGCATTAAGGCGTCTGTTTATAACATCTGCTATAATATACCGCCCGTTTTTTCTTTTGCCTATAAGTACGCCTGCTGTATATGCCGGCTCACCTTTTTCATCTTCTGAAGTTGCTGCCAGATCCCATCCCCTTGCCCATGAAACCACATCTACAGGCAGAAGTTCCAGAATATTGGCCTTTGTTCTTTTGAACATTAACCCTGATGCTGCTTTTATCTTCCAGTTACCATATAACAGCCTCTCCCTTTCTACTAAGGCCAGAGCCTGTAAATTTGCCAGATAACCAGGGTCATTTTTCATCAGGATTTTATTATCCTGTAAAGTACTTGCAATAAAAGTAACGCTCTTAGGCATTGTTAATGCCTCACGTTTTTCTATGCCGTTTTCAGTTGCTGCTGTAACAGCCTCTTCCTTACTGCCAAACCAGTAAACTTTTTCATTAATCCGTACCATCCAGCGGATTATCCCGGATCTTTCTGGTATTGGATAACCCGTTTCCTGGTTTATCCACCACTTTATAAAACCTGCAACCCATGAATCAGCATCAGGATTACAGGTTGCCCTCACATACGGGACTACACCCGAATCTGTCCTGTTCCTGGAAAGCATATAAAAAAACTGGTATTCACTAAAATGTGTAAGTTCATCAAATCCTATTAACGTTATCTGTGAACCCTGCCACGAAAGACAGTCTTCATCACTGCCTAACTGTGTAAAATTAACAGATGCACCACTTGAAAAAATCCAATGTAATTTAGGTGTCTTTAATGGATAACATCCTTTTATATAACTATAAATTTTTTTGCTGCTGTCCCATAAACCACCAGGGGAAGTTACCTGTGTATAATCCCTGCGGAATATAACCGAATTAAAATCTTTGTTGTCTTTATGTCTTAAAGCTTCCAAAAGCAAACCAAATGTCTTTCCTCCACCAGCCGCACCACCATATATACAAATGTCTGCAGATGTTGCAAGAAACATTTCCTGTGGACCTTTTTGTGGTGCCAGTACAATTTTATTCAACGCTATTCCTCCCGTTATCAGGAAGATAGATCTGGACTTCTGTATTAGTCTTTGTATCTATGTCCTTTTCTTCTTTCAGCTTTTCTATTCGGATTTTTTGCTCTGTTGTTGCTAAATCCATATGGTCTGATAACCATTGCAAAGCTTTCATGCTGTCATATAATTCAATGGAATTTATTTTTCCAGAAGTTGCTTTCTTAACCAACATGCCATCAAATTCATCCGAATTTTTCAAACAAACTGTTCCATCTTTAATTTCAATATAATCCTTTATATCTGAATGGGCTATATCTATATACCGTTGTACAATATCCTCTTCACTTAACAGTTCCCTGTTAAAACGGTTTCTTTTCAGTCTGTTTATTTCATTCCTTACGCCATCATTTTCCAGCAGACGGTAACTAATGGAAGCTGCTGTTGCATAGCCAACGCCATATGCCTTCTGGTATGCCTTTGTTGCATTAAAGCACCGTACATAATAAATGCAAAAAAGCCGTTGCTTATCTGTAAGGTTATCGTTTTCTATTACATCTTTAACTTCATCAGTTACAGGCTCTTTTTTTTGTTTTGTTCCTTCCGCAACGTTGCACTTTCTTTTTGCAACGTTGCAGTCCCATTTATACCTGTTCTTCCAGCTCCGGACAGTCCCTTCTGGCACTTTAAGCTCTTTTGATATTTCAATTAATTTTTTTCCTGAAAAGTATAGCTTCATGGCTTTCTCAATTCTTTCATCAGGTTTTCGTGGCATTCACCTCACCTTCCTCTTATGATTTTATAAAAAAGAGAGGCAACATGTTAATGTTACCCCTCTTGTATTTTTTAATAATTAAAATATTACCATATACTACAATAAATCATATTTTTTCTTATATTTAATCTCTGTCATGCTTTCTACGCCATTAAGAATACATTATAACTTACCATCATATCTCCAACCTTGATTAATTGCATTTACACTTGTGCATTTGCCCTTTTAAATGCAACATTTAAAAATTTTCTTTTGTCTGTTTCATTAAGATTATAATACATGCAATCCAGCATATCTCTTATACCATATTCTTCAACTATAACATCTAATAGTATCTTTGCAGTTCTTTCTGAAGTCATAATCCAGTCCTGCTTATCTAAAACATATTCTTTATTCTGTATATCCATATCATGCCACCCCTGTTCCAAACTGCATCTGAGCATTGCAGCTTTGTATCTGTTCTTCCAGGGCAAGCGGCGGCTTATATGTTTCTATGACAGAAAGTGCAAGACTGCACTGGCTGCGTTTAATAGCCTTGTATGTAGTCACATCAAACTGGCGTTTTAATTCCCTGTATATATCACTATATAATTTACTGCGGAGGGATTTATCATTATATGCGTTGCTCTCTTTCCCTCCAAGGATTTTAACACCAGCCTTTCTAACCGCACTTGTTATTTTGTTTTCCTCAATGCCAAGAACTGGCATATCCTGTTTGAACTGCTCTAAATCCTGTTTAACATTATCAATCTTCTGTTCCAAGTCTATATTGCCTTGTGCAATAATACGTATCTGTTCCTGTACAGATAATGGTCTGGCAGTCTGTTGTGTCTGTTCTTTATATTTTTCCTCTATTTTTATAAAATAACGCCTTACTTCCCTGCCTTTACTATTACGTTCCAGCATTGCCATCTCTTTGGCAGTAGTAAGTTTAATTATGTATTCAATCATAGTGGCATTATTGGCTTCCATTTTTTTGTGGAAGCGTTCATAATCCACATTTTCCTTTGCATCACACTCTTTCAACCTTGCCTTTACCCATGTAGAAAAGTCTTGCCTGCTCTGTAATACTGAATGTAACTTTCTGCCATCTACAACCTTTTCTCCATTATCTGTTAAATAAACTGGTACTATTTCATTTTCAATTACTGTAAAATTATACATTTTGTTCTCCTCCAATCCATTTTTTGATTGCAAGGAAACCCTATCTATGATAGAATATTTCATAGAGGGTATTCCCTAGTATAAAACAACCGTTAAGCTGTGGTAGGTGCGACGGTTGTTTTATTTCTTTTCTACAATAGTTTTTTCTTCATTTAGTTGTAAAACCATTTCAAATTTTCCATCAACGTACATTTGCATAAATACTTCTAATAAATCATTCATTTTTATGCCACTTTCTGCACATTTAGCTTTAAACCTATTTTGTAATGGTTTATCTATTGTAGTAGTGAACGTTTTCCGTTCTTTTTCCATTAACTCACCTCTTTTCTATATGTTTACAAGTTTATCAAACATATATATGTTTGTCAAGTGTTTTAATTATTTTGATATAAAATATATTTCTATATGTTAGAAAGAACCCAATCAAACTGCACGAAAAAAGGAAGTCCAATAAGTATTCGACTTCCTTTTCCTAATCCAACTTTATTCCATCATTATTATTTCTTTTGTAGTATCAAGCCTGATTATGTATTATGTTTTTGGTTTGCTACCTTTTTCATTTTTTGCGAAAAATCTTGTGCAATAAGGCGTATTCTGATACAGATAATGGTCTGGCTGGCTGCTGCGGAAGAAACGCTGCCGCCAAAATATCCTTTGCCTTTAGCTGGTACTCTAAAAGCTTATCTGCAAGTTCAGGGTGCTCTTTTTCCATTTTTTTAGTTATTGTAATTTTGGCAAGCCACATAGGAATAAAATCCAGCCTTATACCAACCGCTTCATTATTCTTGTCAAATACCCCTGCGGGAAATTTCCCGCACCCTTTACTTAAAGTCTTATCATATTGAACTTTTTCAACTTGTACATCTCTTTGGTTTTTGGTCATCCCAAGAGCATTGCAAAAGTAATTTACCCCTGCCCATATGTGACCATCTTTATCTTTTGCTGCCATTATGGAACTTCCTAAAACATCAACAGATTTCACTATTAAATTTTTCATAAAAAAACCTCCTATAAAAAAGTTTGACTTTCCCATAAAAGGCTGATATAATATATTTATCAGTTTCTTATAGGAACTTTGCTTATAGAGTATTTACAACTTTCTCAGGGCGGTAAATACTCTATTTTTTTAATTCATCGTCGATTTTTTGATTAAGCCACTCTTTTTTTGTTATATTCTTCTTTGATAGCTTGTTTTCCAATTTTTCAAATTTTTCTCGTTCAACCTCAACACTGAAATTTTTTGTTGTTTTTCGTCGCTCTTTCATGTAATCGGCTCTGCTTCTTTGTTGAATACCTTATTCCCTCCTTTCGGTTACGAGTTACATTATATACTGTTACGAGTTACAAGTCAATGCTTTTTTCTCTAAATTTTTAAAAATTTTAACACCAGCCTTTTTAACTGCACTTGTTATTTTATTTTCCTCAATACCAAGAACTGGCATATCTTGTTTAAATTGTTCCAAGTCTTGTTTAACTTCCTTAACTTCATCAGATACATTTCCAACTTTTTTATTAACCTCTTTCAAAGCCTGATAATGTAATTATAAAAGTTCCATAGAGGTTTTTGGCATATCCTGCTTTGGAAGAAACGCTGCCGCCAAAATATCCTTTGCTTTTAACTGATACTCTAAAAGCTTGTCTGCAAGTTCAGGGCTTTTTCCAATGTATATAATTTTTTTATCTGCATATACTTGATTTTACCTGGAATATATGATATCGTATACACAGGCAAAAAAGGAACAGAAAAGTCCATGTGGACGAAAAGATTGAACCCTCGGTTGTACTGGCATACATCCGAGGGTTCTTCCTCATTATATGGCGAGGTCTTCCATATGGGCTAGTTGCCATTATTTGTCACCGTCTAACCACTTGATGATGTAGTGGCATACTACACCAACCATAACGGAAACTAAAAAGGAACAGAAATCTTCCATGTAGACACCCCCTTTCTGTTACCAGATTTGGGGTGGCAACATTAAAATTCTATCACATACTTTAACATATTTCAATAAAATTGTTAATTCCCACATTTCCTTACTGAGAAAAACAGCCAATTCTATTTTTTAGGGGTGACATAATACATTGGAGTTAATGCCAATATAATTAATTCTTCTTTTTGACATCATACACAATACCATACTTTCATAACACCTTCAAGTGTCATTTGTACACCTTTATATGTCTTTATGTCACCTTTACAGGTTATTTGTGCACCTTTTTTGCATTTTCTTTTCAAATTCCAGAAGTGCATATCCATGTATTTTTATCACATACCTATACGAATATCCCATATCGGCTGCTATCTGTTTAAAACTTTTAAACTGTATATAACGTTTATAAAGAAGTTCTGCATATTTTGGTTCTGAAAGCGTGCCTATTCTGTCTGCCACTTCTATTTTAAAATCTATAAGTTCCTTCAGTTTTTTCTCAATAAGATAATCTTTTTCTTCAATTTTTACAAAAATGCTTCCAAACCTGTCAGCATTTTTTGATGTCTGTACCCGTTCCCCTTCCTTTGTACCTCCAAGCGAGTATAATATTTCATACAGATTTTGCTTATCACAGTTTAATCTTGTTATGTCAGCTTCTCCTCTTCTGACCTGCGATAAATATTCCTTAGCAGACATTTCTTTAATTCCATTCTGCATTGCACCGCCTCCTTGACTTGATTTATAATACAAGTTATAATCAATATAGGCTGGCCGTTCTGCAAGGGGCGGTCTTTTTTGTAAGGATAATATTTTTTAATTTACTTTTCCATAATCAATACCAGTTTCATTCATAAACTGTATCAGTTTTTCCAACTGCTTTTTCGTGCCTGTTACACAAAACTTTGTACGGTATTTCTTTTCTTTTTTTTGCTCTGAAACAGATGAGGTTTCAGATATCCTGCATGCCTGTTCTGTATTCTGGATTACTTCCTTGGTTTCATATACTGGTATCTGTAAATTCTCCTGGTTACTTGATGTGATTTCTTTTTTATCTGGTATATTATTTTCTACAGGTCTTGTAATATTTTCACTTTCCTGGTTTTTAACATCCTTCTGTCTTGCTTTCCTTTGAATTTCTAACACTTTGGCTCTTTCCTCTGCTGCCCTCTGGCGTTCTTCTTCAAGATGTTTTTTCCTTGCCTCTTCTTCCGCTTTCTGCCTCCTTTCTGCCTCCAGTTTTTCTTCCAGTTCAGACAGCCTTTTATTCTCTGCTAATGCTTTGCTAATGTCCAAAGTCTTAACATAGACATCTTTCACATTAAGTTTAAATTTGCTTTCCAGGCTGTCGATTGTTTCCAAATCAGTATGGACTTTTTCTATCTTTTTCTTTAAATCAGCCTGTGCCTCTGCCAGCTTATAAGTCTGGTTAAGGTATCTGTTATCAAATACCTTTTCAAATGGCAGAACATCTGTTAAATCTCCGATAATTTCATCATAAAATCTATGTATGCTTTCTTTTTTCTCTTCTTTCTGCTGGTTCTCAAATGCCTTCACTTGTCTGTCAATGATATCTACAGGTTTCCTGATTAATGACAGGACTTCTTTTAACTCTGCCTCAAATGTATCATAAGGTTCATTAATAATTCTTTTTACCATTTTACGGCGTTCCTCAATGGCTTTAGTAAGCTTATTAAGTTCTGCACGGTCTGCCTTTGCCTGTTTCATATTGTTTTCTGTATAAACAATATTCTCATAACTTACAATTTTCTGCTTTACTGCTGCTTCAAGTTCTTCTTTATTCCACTTAATCACACGGAGAAAACCATCTTCTTTAGGACTAATAAGCTTAAACTCCATTTTTGCAGGTTGTGCAGCAACTGTTCCATTTTCCGTTGTTTCTGGTACTATATTTGTTTCTTCAGACATGCTTCTACCTCCATTAAAAAATTTTCCTTTTTTTCTTTTCCTATTGCTTCCCTGACACCATTCTCTGGAAAATGTACACTCATGGTACATTCTTTCAGCCTGTCTATAATCCTTTCATCATATTTAAGCTTGCCAGGTTCTATATTGCTTGAAAATATCGTTATCTTCTTTGAATTACAACGTTCATTTAAAATCTGGAGAAAACGTTCGTTAATCCACGGCTGGTCTTTTTCAACACCAAAATCATCAATAACCAGAACCCTTGTATTTGACAAATCATTCAATAAACGGTGTTCAGAATAATCAGTATTCTTATCCCATGTAGATTTTATTTCCTGTAAAATTTGTAATGATGTAGCAAATTTTACCTGTATGCCTCTGTTTACTAATTCATTTGCTATGCTTGCCAGCATCCTTGTTTTACCAGTACCCTTGGCTTCTGAAAATATATAAAGCCCTAAACCAGCTTTTTCTATCTTTTCAAATTCATTAAGCCATGTTTTTATTCCAATAACACTATTAGCTGCTATACTCTGGCTTCTTTTGTCAGTATAAATATCTGTCCTGAAGTTTTCTAATAAAAGCCCTTTGAAATTTTCGGGAATATTAGCAAATTTTAAACGTCCTTCATTAATCTGTCTTTGTCTTAACCCGCATTTACAATCCCTGTATACCACACGTCCATCACCATCATAAAAAGCTTCCCATCCACTGCCTCCACATAAGGGGCATGTTTTGTCAGACGAATACTTCTCTGATTCCGGCTTTGCTATCTTCACCTTTTGCAGCACTCCCATCAATAACTGTTCCATTGTTTCCAATATTGCCACCTCCATCTTTCTTGTCTAAATAATCAATAAATGGTGTAGTATCACTTAAAAAGGTTGTAGCATGTTTAATATATTTTTCTTCAGTGCTGTTCTTTACACATTCTTCAGCATATTTTTTCGCAGCTCCTATAAGTTCATTCTCTGAAAAACCTGAATTTAATCTTGCATTAAACTTTTTAAATGCGTTGCCCTTATCTTTCTTTCTTGGATATATTTTCCAAAATTCTTCAAACGCACATGTATATATTATTTTCTTACATTCTTTCATTCTTAAATTCTTAGATTCTTCTATTGTTGTCACTTGACTGTCGTTTGTCTGCCGTTTGTCTGTCACCTGACTGTCAACCTGCCTGTCATTTGATTGATAGGCATTGTAATTATTCACTGTAAATATGCTGTATTTTGATGTTGTTCTGACTGTCAGTTCGCCTGTCGTTTTTAAGTGGTTTAATGCTGTCCTTACCTGTCTTACTGTTAATCCTGTTTCAAGTGCAAGTGTTGGTAAAGATGTTACAAATTCACCCCTTTTTATCACGTTGTTTTCAAACTTCCCATCTTTCCAGTTCGCTTTTAACAAACAGTGCAAAAACAATATTTTTGTATTGTTGTTTTTATACCACTCCCAGTCCAGCATCTTACGGCTGAGTTTTATGTAATCCCCCTGCATAACTACCTCTCCGGCTCTAATATGTATTAATTATTTTTTCAAATACGATACTATATGCACGCAAACAGCCATGCAACTCTCGTTTGCGTGCCATTATGGTACGCTAACAACCCCAGGGAACGCCTTTAAGTATTCACTGGTATTATTTATACCTTTTTGGATTTCTTTCCCTTATAACGCCTTTAAAACGCTTCTACGGGCAACCTTTAATCCATGTTCTGTTTTTTCTCAACCGCATACTCACACAACTCAACTGCCTTTTCATATATCCAGTCATGGGAAGCAATGACCTCTGCCATACAGGCGTCTTCTTTCCCTGTTTCAGAACGGTATACCTCTTTATAGCAGTCAAGCACAATGCCAAGCCTTAGTTCCAGCATCTTGTACATCTGGTGGAGTATCTGTGTATGCTGGTAGCCCCATAGCCCTGCAAGCTTTGCTGTCAGGCTATACAGGATTTCTTTCCTTTCTTCAATATCATCTTCATCACCAGTTAAGAACGGGTTTCCCTTATAACTGCCCTTGTTCCTGGCTGGTTTTTCCAGATGTTCCAAGCGTTCCATCATCTTTTGGTTAAACTCTGTCTGTACCTGGTTTGTTTTTATCTGCTGTTCCATAAATTGTTGTAATACTTTGCCATCTATCATTTTATCTTCCATATCATGGAAACGGTTTATGTATTTTACTGTAAATTCCGTTCCCTTAATGCCTGTCAGCTTGTGGGCAATAAATTCACAACCCTTCAATGTCACTTTATAACAAGGGTATGTTCTACTCTGTCCATCAACATAATATGAAGATTCAATGAAAAAATCAGAGAACTCAATTTTGCGTTTTGCTTCTGAATCAGAGAGGCCAATTTTGGACTTTGGGTTTTGCCCCTCACTGATTTCCTTAATCTGATTAATATAGGTACGAATATCTCTAAGTAATTTTTTGTGCTCTTTTCCTACCATCTCTGCCACTTCCCTGCTGTCAATATACTGTACTGAACCACTTTTATAAACTTCTTCCTGTACTACTTTATTTTCTGTTTCTTTCATCTTCCCTATCCTCCCTTTCCTGGATTATTATATCTTCCAGCATTTTTTCAGCATCGCAAAAAAGCCTGTCCACATCTTCTTTTGTGACCTTTTCTGTTTCTTCTATTGCTTCCCTTGCTGCCTGGCAGGTACTGCATAAACAGCACCCATCACTGGCATACTCACAGTTATTATTCATCTGGCAGCACCTCCCAAACATGACAAGTCCCCCATAATAGAGTTTTTTACCCTGTCTGTCAGAAGGTTATAAGCGTCCTCTATTGCAACAGAACCATTCTCAAGTTCTGCCCTCAACGCTCCTATTACTAAACCGATATTATAGTAATCCCTGTTAATTTTATAATCCTGGATATTTATGGTATTTGATTTTCCCATATGACACGGCTCTCCTTTTTTTCTTGATTTCGCCGCAAAGATTTGATATAATAGATTTATCAACTTTTTGCGGAGTTGGTGTGGGAACGGTTGTAAACTTTGGACGGTGGACAGCCGTTCTGTTTATTTAATTCTGCTTTCCAAAAATTGTATACCTTGTCTAATTCCCTCTGTTCTCTTAATATTCTCCTGTTTACAATACTTATCAAGAATTGCTAAACTTTTATCATCAAGACGAACATGTATAGGATTTGACTTTGGATTATTTGTTGGTCTGCCTATTTTCTTTTTTTCGGGCATATACATCACCTCTCTTTTGTAGCCCGTAAGTATATTATAATAATATGTAGCCCAAAAGTCAATAAGTATTTTTAAAGTTTTCCAAAGTTTTTCTACCACACCACCGTGCCATATTCAATTGTCAATCTTCTAATATACCATCTTACTCAAATTATTTTTCTCAAATGCGATATCTGTATGCACGCAAACAACTATACAGCTCTTATTTGCGTACTATTATGGTACGCTAACAGTCCCAGGGAACACCTTTAAGTATTCACTGGTATTATCTATACCTTTTTGGATTTCCTTCCCTTATAACGCTTTTAAAACGCTTCTACGGGCAACCTTTAATCCATGTTCTGTTTTTTCTCAACCGCATACTCACACAACTCAACTGCCTTTTCATATATCCAGTCATGGGAAGCAATGACCTCTGCCATACAGGCGTCTTCTTTCCCTGTTTCAGAACGGTATACCTCTTTATAGCAGTCAAGCACAATGCCAAGCCTTATTTCCAGCATTCTATACATCTGATGAAGTATCTCTGTGTGTTTAAAACCCCACATTCCTGCAATCTTTCCTGTCATGGTATACAGTTCTTCCTTCCTGGCTTCAATATCATCTTCATCATCAGTTAAGAACGGGTTTCCCTTGTAACTTCCCCTGTTCCTGGCTGGTTTTTCCATGCGTTCCAGGTGTTCCATCACCATCTTGTTGAACTCTGTCTGTACCTGGTTTGTTTTTACCTGCTGTTCCATAAACTGTTGTAATACCTTTTCTTTTGCCATATTATATGTGCCAGTCTTGCGAATTGCAGGAACAACATCCATAGCAATCCATTTTTGAAATTTTTGCGCTCTCTCATTATTTGCCTTCATTGAGAGTAAATAAAACAAACTCTCTGGAATATAAGTAGGGCATTGTGATTTATAACTGCCATCGTTGCAAAAAGTTGCAACACCATAACTGGTTAAATATTTATATACTGTATTCCATCTAACAACCTCGTTGCCACTTTTGGCAACGGTAGTCCAGCCTAGCCCTATTGCTACATCTTCCAAATTAACAGAAATACTTCCATCATCATTTAAAATAGTGCGCATTTGGGAATTTAATTCTCCATTTTCATATACTAATATATTTTTATTAACATATTCTTTCTTATTTCTTGTTTCTTTCATCATATCTACTCTCCCTTTCCTGGATTATTATATCTTCCAGCATTTTTTCAGCATCGCAAAAAAGCCTGTCTACATCTTCTTTTGTGACCTTTTCTGCTTCTTCTACTATTTCCCTTGCTGCCTGGCAGGCATCACATAAGCAATGCCCGTCACTGGCATATTCACAGTTGTTGTTCACCTGGCAGCACCTCCCAAACATGATAAATCACCCATGATGGAATTTTTTACCTTGTCTGTCAGAAGGTTATAAGCGTCCTCTATTGAAACAGAACCATTCTCAAGTTCTGCCCTCAACGCTCCTATTACTAAACCGATATTATAGTAATCCCTGTTAATTTTATAATCCTGGATATTTATGGTATTTGATTTTCCCATATGACACGGCTCTCCTTTTTTTCTTGATTTCGCCGCAAAGATTTGATATAATAGATTTATCAATCGTTTTGCGGTTGGTTATGTGTAGTGGGAAGCCAAACTTTGGTAGGAGCGGCTTCCTGCTTTTTATTTCTTTAATTCTTCATAAACCTTATTAATGCCCATTCTTATTATTTCTGATTTCTTTACGCCAAGCTTTTCTGTACAATAGTTGAGTTTTTCAACATCATTTTTTGAAAGTCTAATACGAGTATTCAAATTCTTAGGGTCATTTGTTGGTCTACCTACTTGTGGACTCATTCCATCACCTCTCTTTATTATGTAGCCACATTATTATTGTATATTATGTAACCACAAAAGTCAATAAGTATTTTTAAATTTTTCCAAAGTTTTTCCACCACACCACCGTGCCATATTCAGTTGTCAATCTTCTAATATATCAACCTGCCAGATTATTGTGTAATGTACATCTGTGCATTTGCATACTCTATCATAAGCTTCATATTTGTATCTGGCTGCCACATGTCTATGTATTGCAAAGCCTCATCAAATTTTAAAGCCTCCGCAAAAGGTAGGTCGAAATTTTCTACCAACCTTTTAAATCCCTTTCGCCAATAATATTATGTTTCAAAACTTTTGCCAGTCCGCCTGCCACCTGGTAAATTCCAGATGGCAGGCTTCCCTGGATTAAATTCCAGCTATTAAGTCTGCAATAGAAATAGGTTTTTTCAACACACGGTTATGCCTGCAACAGTCACATAATTCACATCTGTCTGGTGTTTCTTCACCAGACTTAACCCTAAGTATCCTTGGCATATTTGCCTCCACTATACCCAGTGCTTCCTTCAGATAATTGTCTGTCACATGGATAATACGGATATCTGGTTCATCCTGTTTTGACGCTGCTGCTATGTAAAATGGCAATTTTTTGCCTGTGTTCTGTCGCACAATTTCCTGATAAACTGCCCCTTGGATATCATAATTCCAATAACGGACAAAATCTGTATACCCAAAATCTTTTACCCATTTTAAATCTGTTATTGATTCCACAACTTTTAAGTCTACAATTGCAACATCAGGAATGTAACTGTCAATCTTAATCTTCCACTCAGCTCCAAAAAGCTCACCAGTCATAATGACCTGTTTCTGACCGGACATATATTTCATAAAATACTCGTCCCTCTCAATGCGTGCAATAATTTTTTCTGCCTTTTTGAATGGAGCTTTCAATTCTCCCTTCTGTGTGAAAACATCGGGATTTTCCATCTTAAAGTGGGCAAGTGAGCCTTCAAAATAGCTGTCTACAAATTGTCCAACAAGCATGGCAGTTGTAAGTTCCTTCTTCCATCGGCCAAAAAGTTCTTCCATTGCTTCATACTCACATCCTAAACGCCCCAAACTGCCGACAAAACTTTTGTATTGGCTCACAGACATAAAAGCAATATTAGCCTCTTGTGAATAATAATAATCGCCATCATTTAACTTCATTCTTATCTCTCCTTTTAAATTCAAGAATTTCTTCTGGCGTCCATCCAAGCTTACGTCTTTTAAGTATACGGGAATATTTGATATTTCGTATAACGCTCCACTCCTTCAAATTATGAGTTTCGCCATTACATGAAAGTATCGTATTCCTTGTTGTATTATTCTGCTGTGCTTGAATTGACAACCATCTGCAATTGGCTGGTTCATAATTTCCTGTTACATTTATACGGTCTAAAGTCTGTTCACCCCATTCGGCATCGTATCTATAACCGTTTTCAACCGCCCATTTCTGAAAATTTTCAAACCCTCCTTCTCCTGTCCATTCTTTACATACACTTATCCCTTTGGCTCCATAATTCTTATATGCCTTGCATTTTGTATTAAAGCATCTTTGTTTCATTGCAATATACACATGATACAATCTTGAATTTTTTGTATCATATTTATTGTCGTTCCGTTTTTTTCTTTCACATCCACAATTAACCGCTTGACCATTTAGCAATTTATCATTTCTGATATTTTTAAGATTCCCACAGATACATTTACACGTATAATAAATATGTTTTCTTTGATTTGGAGCTCTTTCAATTACTTTCAGCTTTCCAAACTGTCTGCCAACCAAATTTACAAACTGCGCCACCTTAAAATCCTCCTTAGTCAACTTCCTCAAGTTCCAGTCCGCCTATATGGTTATTATTCACCGTATCATTCTCTATAAAAGCATCTTGTGCTTTTTCCTTAAAAGCATCCTGTGCCTCTATAACATCTGGCTGGTTATCCTTGTATTCGCCATTCCCGTTTTCATCATAAACCTTCTGGTCGTCCTGGATTGCCCTTTGCATATCTACTGATAAAATCCCCCATCTGCTAAGCAGTAATTTAATAACAGTTTTCAATGCCATTGTTTCAAAATCTTTTGACCATCTGCTTGACCTTTTATTTTCGTTCAGGTCATAACGGTATGACTGGGAATATTTCCTGGCATGGTTATCAACTGCTGTTTTTGACATAAATAATTCCTGGCTGAACCCTGTCTTTAAACGGAACCATGCATAATAACCGGTTACTTTGCTTTCGTCCCCTGCATCACGTTGTGTACATTGGGAGAAATCCGTTACAAACTCAATTTCCCCGGTAATCGGATTGTACTTTTTCAGTTCATCTTCATACACAACTGCATAATTCATTTTCTCATAATACCCAGAACGTATTGCAAGCTGGATAAATCCTTTATACATCATCTGGAACTGTGCCTTTGGTATCTTGTCATAACTTCTTGTCTGTGGATTCCAAATGTTTTCATTATATGGAACGATTGCACTGAACCCTAAGTTACTGTCAATAGGCAGGTCGTATGTTGCTGCTACAAATGCTGCACTCATAATTGAATTTGCACTACACTTTTTAAGTTGTGTGCTCTCTGCTACCACATTAGTAATAGATGCAAGAAACTGTGGGGCTTTTTGTCCAAGAACTTCTGTAAATTTCCTTTTTACGCTATCTGATGATATATATTGTTTTATTTGTACTGCTACACTTTCACCTGTCTGATTTTCTGCCATGTCCTCATTCCTCCTTTAACTATCATATACTGCCTGCTTTATAAGTCTTCTTCTAATCCGGACAAGTATCTTGCTGCATTACATATATTCCTTACTAATTCAACAGCCATAAGTATTAATGGCAAAACCAGCCATTCCCCGCCATATGCTATGTAATTTCTTTCAATATATGTTGTTTTTACAGCCTCTTCTGTAAGAATTAATCCTATAAAAATCCAGAACCAGTTTCCATACAGATACTTCCTTAATTCTTCCATTCCGCTGCCTCTTTAATGATTAAACCATTTTGATATATTTTTCTCCAATAATCTTCATTTCGCTTATAATTTCTGCCATATTATCCAGTTTTACTAATATTGCCTTTAACCTTGGAAGTTCTTCATTGCTTATAATGCCATCTTCTGTTATTTCAATTAAATCCTCCTTTATCGTTTTAAGTACATTTTCATCAAATCCCCGTAAGAACCTTAGGGTAATTCCTTGTATGCTTTTTTCCTCAACCGCCAATGGAAGAAACCCATGTACAGGACATTCATTCATGCAATACCATGTAACCAGTTCTGGAGTGTTATACAAGTCCGCCATTACCCGAACTAGTATTTTATTATTTACCTTTATGTTATGTACAGTATATAAATTGGGACTTTCCAGAATATAATAACTTTATCTTTGTTTATATTAATCCTTTATGTGTACCTAAATTTGTACCAAAATCTGCACTAAAAAACCAGCACCAATGCCATATATGGCGGTAGTACTGGTTCTGTTATTAACAAATTTTAATTTTAGAACTGAAATCCTGCATTGTTTCTTGTATCTTATCGTTGGTCGCATGTGCGTATATATTCATAGTAGTTTTAATATCCCCATGCCCCATGATTGCCTGTATTACTTTCACATTACTTTCATTCTCGCAAAACCTGGTACAGAATGTATGCCTGAGTACATGTGGTGAAAAATCTGGAAGCAGTTCTGGTTTCCTTTTCTCTGTTTTTGCCTTGTCTGTTTCCTGGAGATTATAGGTATTCACAATTCTTGTTATAATGGCATTTAATCCTGTTTCTGTATATGGCTTGCCTGTGGATGTATGGAAAACAAAATCCGTATAGCCATCAATTATGGCTGTTCCTCGGATGCCAGTCATAAAATCATATTGTTTTTGTCTGATTAACTGTTTTTTCAGTTCTGGAATTATTGGGATTTCTCTAATCCCGCTTTTTGTTTTCGGTGTACTGGCATGGAATTTCATTTTTCCATTTACCCTTGTATAATGCATTGTGTGATTGATACTGATAACATTCTTTTGCATATCAATATCTTTCCATGTAATCCCTGCCATTTCCCCAAACCTTGCCCCTGTACCCAGGAAGAAGGCAAACAAGGGAAGATGAACCTTGAAAATATCATTACCAGATAAAAAGTCAATGAAAATTTCCTGTTCTCTGACACTCAATGCCTGACGGTGTCTGGCTTCCTTGTGTTTTATTTTTTTGAAAGCATTAGTAGCTGGATTTTCTGTTATAAGCCCATCATCCATAGCATCGGAAAGAGAACCATAAATAATTATATGCACATTGTGTACTGTAGCTGTGGCAAGTTCTTTTCCTTCGCTCAATTCTTTGTAAAGTTCAACCAGATGCATTTTCTTAATCTTGCAAAGCTGCATTTTCCCAATCTGGCTGTCCCGTACATAATTTCTCCATGCAGTAAGGTAATTTTCCCTGGTTGTAGTCTTCAGATTGCCTTTGTAAATATCAATCCATTTGCAAAACCATTCATTAAATGTTACTTTTGTTGGGTTGCTGTATATGCCGTTCTGGAGTTCTGATTCCTTGCGGACAATTTTCTTTTTCAGTTCGTTCAGGTCATTATCAGTAAGCACATACTGATGTCCGTCAATCATTTTTCTCCATATGTAACGCCTGTCTGTTTTCTGGCTTACATTCGGAGGCAGCACTCTTCCCCGATGGTCCTTTCTGTTTTTTACTGCCATACTTACCTGTCCTTTCCGAGCAGTACCGGGCAATCAGCCCAGACACTCACTCATTAAACTTATTGCCATTCTGAAACCAAGGGCAAAACCAGCCTTTTCAGATTCCCTGGATAATGCTATTGCCTTGTCAAATGCAGCCTGTCCAAATGACGGGCTGGCAAGCGTAACCTTTTCCAGTTCACTCAGTGCCATGTCTTGTCCTTCACTCAATGGTGTTTCTTCGTTATACCTTGCTTTGCAGCTCTCAAAGAGCTGGTTAATTGTTTTTGAACTGTTTATTTCTATGCTCATTTTCCTTTTCCCTTCTTTAACTTCATAAATTTTAAAATCCTTATTTCCCCCTGTCTGTCCTGTATATTCTTTCATAAAAAAGAATTCTTATCAAATAATTATTTTTTCTAATCATTTCTCTAATTATATCAAACATTATCAAATGATTTAACGATGTCCTGTTTTCACCCTGTTTTGGTTTCGCCCATTTTGGGGCGAAACCTCAAAATCCTCATTTTCAATTACACAAACATCATTAAGTTAAACCTTCTAACAGACCAATCCCTATACGCTGTTTTCATACCTAATACTGCATGTAATTTTGTTTCGTATCTGATACAATTCCTATGCTTCTTTAAACCACTCCTGAATACATCTGCATAAACGTATCTTCATAGTACAGTGGCTGCACTTCCTTCTGGTTAAGGGGATTGACTGCATTTTCGCCATACTCCAGCCCCTTTTCTGTAAGTGCTTTAAACTTCTTTGTGCCACTTTTGCTTGATGGTCTTTCTTTTTCTTCAAGATAACCATGTTCAATTAACTTCTGGTTGAACTTAACTGCTGACATTGCACAGCCGTTCTCTTTTAATAAGACAGAGAGTGCTTTCATCTGCCTGCTTCCATTATGTTCATACTTTGGAAGAAATCCTGTAGGAATATTGAAGTCTTTACATAAATTCTCATACATGAAAATCCTGCTTGCACCATTCACCCGCATATCATCAGCAATGAATTTCACCGCCATAAGTCCTTGCTCTATACCGCTTTTCCTATTCATTGAATATGTTCCTGTCATTCTTAATTGTGGTATCACTTCCATAGCAAGCCAGTTCTGAAACTTGTCTGCCCTTGCATTGCTTGCTTTCATTCCAAGGCGGTAAAACAGGCTTTCGGGGATATAATCGTCTTTCCCAACATTCTGGGAAAATCCAATTTCTTCACAATATCCATTAAAAGTTTCCCATCTTACATACATTTTACCATTCTTTTCCTGTGTCCACCCAAAGCCGATTGCTGTATCTTCTGCACTAACAGATATGCTCCCATCATCATTTACAATGGCTCTTGCTTTTATCATCAATTCTTTATTTTCAAAAATTTTTAAACCATTCATGCCGTCACCTCCTTAGTTATCTATTTTTATAATATCTTCCAGCATTTTTTCAGCATCACAAAAAAGCTTGTCTATCTCTTCTTTTGTGACCTTTTCTGCTTCCTTCATTGCTTCCCTTGCTGCCTGGCAGGTACTGCATAAGCAGCACCCATCACTGGCATATTCACAATTATTGTTTGACATAATACAAACCCTCTCTATATTCCCATCTATCTAAGCTATAGTGAAGCGTTTGCTTATAGACTGTTTCGTGAACCGTCCGCAAATATCTGGAAATGCTGCTCTTAATGCTTTACTGTCAAGTGTATTGCTGGTAATTTCTTTCCAGTGTATTATAAAATTCTTTGTCTGGATTTCTTCCAGCCCCTTATTTTCCATATCTGTCTTGATTTCTTCCTTCAATACTTTTTCCTGATTTTTCAGTTCCTTACGTTGTTCCTCAATCTCTTTCAGTTTCTTTATCCTGTTTTCAATCTGTCTTTCTGTCATGGCTGGTTTTCCTTTCTATGTTCTTAAATGTTCTTTGCAATTATTTCTAACTCTGTCTCAGTTGCTTTGCAAGGATTGAAGTATTTAAGCCCTGCGTTTAATGCCAGTTCCATCAATGCTTCGATTGCCAGATAGCCTTCACTTACCATTTCACTTATTTTCTGATTTATTTTTTCAATACTGCTCATACTCTCAATCCTTTCTTGCAAGCCCAGGGTGGCTATTTAAGTATCTATGCACTGTCCGACAATCTCAATCTCCCTTATCCGTTCCCTGTGTTATGTGATATTCTTGCTTTCCCTTGTGGTACTCCCGTCTACCTCCGCTTGCTATTTTGTTTCGTTTGAGTTAATTTATTTTTGTTTACGATATAATCATATCGCTAAGGGTAGTTTTTGTCAAGTGTTTTTATAATGTTTTTGAAAGTTTTTTTCTGTACGTGAAATAAATATTGCTTTTACATTATTTTTATGTTATATTAAAATACAGAAACAATACAAACCATAACAGGAGGTAACATATGATTACTTACAAAAAACTCTTTCACTTATTACTTGACAGAGAAATCAAAAAAAAGGATTTGCAAGAAATGGCTGGAATTACCCCAACAATCATGGCAAGGCTCGCAAAAGACGGAAATGTTCAAGTTGAAACTGTAGGTAAAATCTGTGATGCCCTTAACTGTCAACCAGGAGACATTATGGAAAATGTGCCTGGTTCACATGAAGGAAGCGCATAATATGGCTCATGGACTGGACAAAACCAGATTGTACTCAATCTATTGTGGTATGAAATCCCGATGTTACAATCCCAATGACTCACATCATCAGTGATATAGTGCTAAAAGTATAACCATTTGTGATAAATGGAGGGGAGATAACGGATTGCAAAACTTTTTTGAGTGGTCTCCCAATAATGGCTATGATGAAACACTGACCATTGACCATAAAGATAGTTCTAAGAACTATTCTCCAGATAGCTGCCAGTGGATTACCAGAGCGGAAAACACAAGCTGTGCTGTTTCCAAAACATACCCTCAGATTGATTTCCAAAACAATTCCAAATCTGGATGTTCACTTAGAGGCATCCAGAAATGTATAATCCTGCTGCCATCCCTTAATACCTAAACTGAAATATTTACCAATGCCCCATAGGTTTCTTTATAACTGTAACCACCAGTAACCTGCATCAACGCAGCTTTAACTCCTATACCCTTGTCTATCACCTCTGCAAGGCTCTGCGACAGTCCCTTTGGCAAATATCCTATATGAGCATACCCTACACCCTTAATGCCAATTACAACGGCTACTGCATACCTGTCATATGTATTAGCCCTGTCCCTGTTAAGGTATACTGTAAGTTCTTCTGGCTTCCTGCCAGCTATGAACTTTAACAATTCCTGGCGTTTGCCATATGTAACACCAGATACCCTACAGGTTATAGACATTTTTACACGCTTCCAGGCTGTTTTAAATGCCTGGGATAAGGAATAGCCAAGTTTATGTAACTGGTTTGCCATTGTGGCTACGGTTCTGCGGATTTTTTTAATGTTTTTCATATTAGTTTGCTCCTTTCTTGTTTGTTTCTAATACTAGCATAAAGCATTTGTTTGAAAATGTCAATCATTCATTTTAAGTTTTTGCTTGATTTTTTGAATTTTACGCTTGTAATTTTCAACTATATGCTTTATAATAATATTGGAGGTGATTTAATGACAATTGAGCAAAAATTAAGTATGGCACTATCATACAAAGGTATTAGCCAATCAGAACTTGCACGTAGAATTGGCACTACACCACAAAACCTAAACCAAAAAGTGAAACGCAATACTTTAACAAAAGAAGAACTTGAACAAATAGCAAAAGCTATAGATGGTATATGGCATGCAGAGTTTGTTTTTTCTGATGGCACAAGAATATAAACTACTTACTATAAAATATTTTTACTATTATTATAATTTTATAAACAATATAGTTTTAACCGATTACAATATCATTAATTTTCAATAGGAGGAATATTATAATGGAAAAGGACACTATATTAATCAAAGCTATATACTGTTATCTTACTACTTCAGTAGATTCTATTGCCGAAATAGTACATTATGCAGTACCTAACGTTGTAAAAGCACTTAAATCAATGGATGGAATAGATGTTTCTATCAGTATTAATGGTAAACCCAAAAAATCTCCAGTATATTTTTATAATAAAAAGCAACTGGATGAACAAAATATAATCTTAATATTTTACCTTGTTACAAATAATTTTATAACTCAAAAGAATCTAGAAAAAATATTAAACGTTTCCCAAGGAACAATATCTAAAAGTATAAATCATTTGCGTGATAAATATGAAGAACTATCAGTTACTTTTGATTGTGTGAATATTTAAGAAAATAGTTTTGTAATTTAAGAAAGGAAATATTCATCATGAGTTACAAGGAACTCGCCAAAAATCTTATAGACCAGATACCAGACAGCAAAATGTACTATATCGTTGCTTACCTGCAGGGGGCAGCAGTACCAGAAGAAATACCTAATACTGAAACCATAACCTCAATAGAAGAACTGGAAAATGGTGGTGGTACTTTATTCACTGGCAGTACAGAGGCTTTATTTGCTGAATTGATGGAGGAATAGCCATGCTTAATGTACGATACTCTGCCAGGTTTAAAAAGGACTTCAAGGCCTGTGTAAAACGCGGCTATAAAATAGCACTGCTGCAACAGGCAGTTGATACCCTCCGCATCCCTGCACCGCTGCCTGCAAAAAACAAAGACCATAACCTAAGTGGCAGTTACTATGGCTACAGGGAATGTCATATAGAACCAGACTGGCTGCTTATATATAAACAGTCTGATGATGAACTAAAATTAGACCGTACTGGCACTCATTCAGACCTGTTCGGATTATAGCAAAAAAGGCATGTGCCCACGCATATGCCTTATATCATGCCTATGTAATTATCCATATTAGCATTAACTTCTTAAACCTGCTGCCCCATGCTATGTATATCCATCTGTAAACAAATTACTACTACTCTGTTTCTCTCATCTTTTCTTCAAGCCATTGCTCAAAATCGCCCTCTGGATTACTTTTTGTATATACCATTTTCAGATTTTCATAAAAAACCTGTACATATAAATCATTCAAATCAGGATTAGTTGCACCAATTCTATATGCTCTAAGGTAATACCCTAATGCCTCTTTATATTTTCCTTGTTTTTCATATATATATGCAAGATTACTATAACTTCTAATTGTATCTTGATGTTCTGTTCCCAATAATTGCTCTCTTATATACAGGCTTTTTTTACAGAATTTTTCTGCTATAATATATTTGCCCTGGTATAAATATACTTCTGCAAGATTATTATAATTAATAGCCGTATTTGGATGCCCTTCACCAAGCTCTCTCTCGCTTATTTTAATACTTCTTCCAAACAATTCCTCTGCATTTTTATACTCTCCTTGCATACAATAAACCATTGCCATATTATTATAGCCAATAGCTGTATTTGGATGTTCTTCACCATAAATACTCTTTTTTATTTCCAAACTTTTTTCAAATAATATTTCTGCTTCCTTATATTTTTTTTGGCTTTCATATACCCATGCTAAATTATTATAACTAATATCTACATATAAATTCTGCTCTCCTAATACTTTCTTGAATATACACAAACTTTTTTCAAGTAAGGCTTCTGCTTCTTTAAACTTTCCCTGCCTCTTATATACCATAGCCAGATTATTATAACTAATAGCCGTATATTCATTTTCTTCTCCTAACATTTTCTTCCTTATCCGCAAACTTTTTTTATAAAATTCCTCTGCTTTGATATATTTTCCCTGATATTCATATACCATAGCCAAATCATTATAACTAATAGCTGTATTTGGATGTTCATATCCAATTGTTCTCTCTTTTATTCTACAAATTTTTCTATATAATAATTCTGCCTTCTTATACTTCCCCATATACTTTAACAGGTACGCAAGAATATCTATAAAACAAATTTGTTCCATATCCATCTTTTCAATAATATTCTCTGCAAACGGAATATATTTCTGGCACTCCATAACTGAACCACTTTTTGGTACTTCTAAACATTTCTTACAAGATTCTATCAACACATAATGCATTTCCATCCCAGGCTTATATTCTTCATAAATAAACTTTGCAAATACTGGATGTAAGCTGTAACTTTCCTGTTCCATATCAAACTGCAGCCAGCCTTTTCTATATAAACCTGTAAAGATATCATCACCTTCACTAGCTCCTGCATCTGAAAGCAGCCATTGGTTACATATTTCTGCTGTCAAAGGAATATATGGAAATACAGAAAATGCTTCTAAGATATTCTGCTCTGCTTCCGTCAGTCCTGATAAATCATACAAGGTTTCATATGACTTTTGTATATTTACCAGTCCGTCTTCTTCATCCTTATATTCTAACCGAAACCCTTTCTCCTCCAGTTCATCACGAAGCTCTTTCACTGTCCAGCGTTTTGTCTGCGCAAGATGTGCCAAAAACTCTATAGTTATGGTATGCTTTGCTGCTAATTTGTCTATGATATATTCCAGGTCTGGTATTTCATCCTCTGGCACTTCCCTGCCACTATCTTCATACCTGATTTTTTCATAAATAGTTTTACATTGATTAACATCAAGAAAACCTATTTTGTATGTCTCAAATTCCTTGCTAAAAGCTGTCCGCCTGGAAGCCAGCACTACTGCCCCAGGAATGTTCTTCAATCTCTTTAACGCTTCATCCTCTTTCATTGTCACATTCACATTATCAACAAATAACAATAACTTTCCATCTGCTGCCAGGTATTCCAGTTCCTCCCAGGCTGCTTCCTGGTTCTGTTCTGGGTTATCCTGCTCTTTATATTTTAGACAGTTCTGTAAACTGTTGCCCATATCACCGTTGTACTCAATATACCCAATATGACAGAAAGGTATGTTTTCACCACTAGCATGTTTATTTAGATATTCTTCAAACAGTTTCCTGCATATATGTGTTTTTCCAATCCCTCCCATACCACTAACCAGAACCGATTTACGCCCTTCTTCTATCCTTTGCCGTAAATCCTTTAACTCTGTTTCCCTGCCAGTGAAGTAAGAAACAGGTTTTATATCAGCATTATGTGTTACAACAAATTCACGCTCTTTATCTTCCAGCATAATAATATTGAAACTTTTATTAATATTTCTAATACTGTCACGTCCTATATAATCCCCTTCAAACGTACAATCTTTATTTTTATTTTCTATCTCTGCCTTCACCTGTACTATCCCTCCCTGTATATGAGCCTTTGTATGTATTCCCTTTGCCTTTATTAATAACCTTGGAATGGTCATCCTTGTTGCCATAATTGATGCTCTGTGATATTTTTAAAACCTTGCCTGCTGTAAAAAGAGATACCACCAGTCCGATTATTGAACATACCCCACTGATAATATTGAACACTTCCATTTTATCACCTCTTATATGTTTTTATCTGTTATTATACGACTTGATTATGTAATAAGCAATATTTCTAATGTATATATAATCTAGTTGTAACAGCAGCAGAAAACAATCCATATACAATACTTCAATATTGTTCAAAAAATATATAATACAGACACTTACAGATAACAGAAACCATTAAAAACACAAACATAAACAATTATGCTAAGAAAAAGAAATATAACAGACAGAGTATAGTGACATTTAAAGATATTGACACTATACACTGCAGACCAGACAGAACAACAAGAGTGACATTCGATAGTCATAAAAATAAATTTGTATTCTATGAAAATAGCTTCGTATATAAAATTTATTACTAAATATAATCTTTATATTTAATATTATTTTCTTTATTTTCTTAAATATTAAGCAAAACTTTTCTTTATATTTCTAAAGATTTTCTTTACTTATCCCTAAATTTATATTATAATAAAATTATCTAAACAAAAGGAAGGACATAATAAAAATGATTAAATATTACAAACTTTTAGATATGCTTAACCGACGCTCTATGACAAAGGAAACCCTGCGCCAGCAAATTGGCATATCATCAGCAACAATGTCTAAGATATCATCACATAAAACAGTATCTTTAGATGTTATTGATAAAATATGCTGTGCCCTTGATTGCCAGCCAGGAGATATTATTGAATATGTTCCTTCTGGTATACAAACAGATACACAGATTGAAACAGGGCAGCAGATATCTGGCCCAAAACACGAAAACCATTATGAAGCCTTTACTGATGAAGAAGAAAAACAGATTGACTTACATAAATTATCAACAAACATCAAATACCAGCTTGATATTGCCCTCAAGTTTGGTGAAAGTATCCTTGCAAGCCTTATGGAAAAAGCAAGGCAGCAGGAAAAACCAAACAATAAAGCACAATAACCATGATACATACATGGCAAAAACAGATAATTCTTTGTTAAATCATGAAACTAAACTGCTTTGTCCCATTTTTAACACCATCATTTTCCATCATCTGATAACCGCTGAAATCTACTATTGCATAACCAAAACCATGTGTTTTTGTTATATAAAACACCATATATAAACACCAAAATACTGTTGCCTGCCCATAAGATTAGTATTCTCTTTTTTTGCAACATTGCATTTTTTTGCAACGTTGCAGTCCCAGTTATATTTTTCCAACTTCGTATATAAGAATTTATTATAATCTGTGGTTATAATTAAAAACATGTTCCAACGGATTTCGCCGGAACATACAATAAAGAAAACCCTGTTCTTTGAGCCTTTCTTTATAATAAATATTATTTCTCCTGTGGTTATTTCCAAAATTACAGAAGTCCATTTTGGGAATTTCTTCCTTTAAGGTTCTGGCAAAATCCGTACAAGCCACCTGTTTCCTATATGAAACAATGATTATATGGATAAAATACCTGTTATGAAACATTTTAAAATAAAAAGATAAAGAGAGATACATTTATAACATCTTTACCAACACTTGCGTTTGAAACAGGATTAACAGTAAGGCAGATAAGAACAGCATTAAACCATTTAAAAACGACAGGCGAATTGACAGTCAAAACAACATCAAAATATAGCGTAATTACAGTAAATAATTACAATATCTATAAATCAAATGACAGACAGAGTGACAGCCAAGTGACAGGCTAAAGCTTAGTTGTAAAATAGTATGTTTTTTTAATATCCTTTATCCATAAAGATACCAGGAATTATAATAACCTTTATTAAAACGTAACAATGTTACGAACAAGTGTAACAATGTTCCAGACAGTTACATTGATGTCCAATGAATACCTATGAAACTGCCTGCCCTTCTTTTTATACCAAGGTATTAGTATATTTACCATTTACTAAATTTTAAGTAACTGTTTCCAAGACTTCATTTTTAAAAAGATACATATAACCAGGTAAAGACCATTTACTTACACAGGCTCTTTTTTAGGGGTGACATATCAGACAATGCTGCTTTTCTGAATGACTGGTGACCATAAAGCCTATAACTTTATCTGTCTTGTAAGTTATTCCCTGTAATAAAAAAGTATCTGTGCAAGCTCGCTGATACCTTTTTCAATCTGCTTCTTAAAGCCATTGTCACTTATTCTGAGACGTTTTTCTATAACTGCATGTTTCATAGGATGGCTGATAATATATTCCAGAACCAGCGCATTATGCCTCTTCTGAAAAAATGTATCACTTTGCATAAATCTTTCCCAACAAGCATGCCTTTTCAATAGCCAGTCAATACATCTGCGTATGTTGCTGTCTGATGGTTCTGTGCGGTAACGTTCCAGCCCCTGCCTTATTAATTCCATTTCCCATATATGTCTGGTTTCCCTATCACTATCACCATTTCCAGTGCCAGAGGAAGGTAATTGAAAACCACCCTCTGGCAACATGATTTCTCTTACAGCCTGGCTGGCATATTCTTTGACATGCTGCTCTAATTCCTGCCATTCCCTGCTGTCTGTTTCTTTACCACTTAAATCTATAATTACTTGTGTAACACTGTTCATATCAATAAATCCTTTTCATGTTTACTTAATTCCTTAAATTCATCCTGGATACGCTTTTCTGCCCTCTGGCTGGCCCGTTCTGGAAGAAATGTGGCCAGCTCCTTGCCATATTTCCCAGTACGTATTTTTTTGTATGACATCTTAGTAATTTTTGATACATATTGTGGTGTACATTTCATAATACTGGCTATGTGCCTGGTGTGCATCCCCTGAAAGTATATAGCTGCCAATACCTGCTGTTCTATTTTTGGAAGTTCCTGCAATGCAGAATGTAACAAGGATTTGAGGTCAGTATCATAGGAACTGGCAAGGGCGGTTTCACTTGTATTCTCATTTCCAGCAACCATATCAAGTATTGTCCCAGACTCTCCGCTGTCACCATCCAGGTAACTGTCAAGCTGTTGCACTTCTAACCTCTGGATTGCCTTTAACAATCCTTCAAATGCCTTATCAGAAAGCTGCAGATGTTCCTGTATAATCTCATTTGTGGCTGGTTCTCCAATTTCATTTAATCTATCCTTTTCCCTCATATAATCCCTGATGCGTTTTCTCATATAAGCAGGAATACGCAATGTCTGCCCTGATTTATCATAATACCTGTAAACAGAAGCCCGTATATAAACCTCGGCAAATGAGAAAAATTTTGTCCCCGCCGAGCTGTCATAGCGTTCTACTGCTTCCATAATACCTATAAATGCCTGTTGTTCTAAATCCTCAAAGTCTTCTTTATCTGATGGATATCCATATTGCAGGCCTGTGAGCCTGTGAATTATTTTCCGTACCAGGCTGAGGTTGTTAACCCAAAGCTCTTCAAGTAATACATTCCTGCTGCCTTGCCCTTCCTGTATCTGTTTTACGATTGACTCATTATCCCATACCATGTATCATACTCCCCCATGTACCAGCTTTTTGTGCCCATATATGGCTATATATAGATATATGTGTCGCAAAAACCGACAAGTGCAGCATTTTCATGCAGAATTGGTTTAAAATACCGCAATCCATGATAAATAAAAGCTTCAAGCAGGAAATAATGGCAGTTTTACTTGTCGTAAAAACCGACAAGCTAACATACATTTTTCCATCTACTTGTCGCAAAAGCCGACAAGACAGGGCTTTAACTTGTCGCAAAAACCGACAGCCAAATAAAATTATTACTGTTCTTTCCAACGCTCTGAAAAACAGTATACATTTGGCTTTCTCAGGTTTGCATTATGCTGCACTGTTTCTATAAACCCTGCCTTTTCCAGTTCATCCCTTGCCCTAAGAAACGAATCCTTTTTTGAAAATTGTATGTATTTGGAACGTGGCATAATGAACTCTTTTTTGCCAGCACTCTCTATGCGCATATAGATATACGTTTCCTTTGCCTTTGCTGATAACTGTAAAAATGCCGAAGAATAAAGCAGGGTATTACCGAGCCGGATATACCGTTTCTCTATCCCGTCACTTGTCCTGGTTTCCCAAGGAGCAAATGGTGTTTTCTTCTTCCTTGCCATTTTTTTCTCCCTGCTGCCCGTTGTGGTGTATTACCTGTCCTGGGTCTGTTCATCAATCCATTTGTCTATCTTCTGGCGGTCATACAAAACACGCTTTCCCATTCGGACAATGGCATTTGCGCTTTTTCCAAGTTCCATAGCTGTATTACGTCCAAGTGAGGTATAACGCATAAGTTCAGAAATTCCCATAAGCCTTCCATATTCCATGACCTGTGTAACATTTATTCTCTCTGTCATATACTTTTTTCCTTTCGTTTGTTGTGGTTTATAATATGCCTTTTGGAATATAATAAACTCAAATACGAATTTTGTCAAGAATAAAATTCATTTATGCGAATATTTTATTTGAATTATATTTTTATACCAAAAACTATAAGCCCTGTTATTCTTAATTAATAATGGCATTTATGCACACAATCAAATAAATCCTGCTCATGGCAGCAGGCTCATGTATGCAAGAATAATAATCTCATTTCATAACAAATATTCATATTTGAGAATACTGGCAATTATAAACTGTACCTGTGAGGTTTTATACAGGGGCAGGAAGCCTTTTCAGGCTATTGGATGAAGAAATATAGGCTATGCCTTAAAAATGGTAAATATGGGCCTCCTAGCGCTTCAAAAAACAGGAAGGGTCTATACACCTGTTCTAGTTAGTCCTCTCTTCACTATGACAATCTAAAAACTTACAGATGCTTCTTCATATGTTGCTAATTTTTTTGGCTTGTAGTATCCAATTAGACAAATTATTCCTATACCTTGTCCGTTCCAAGCATTTTTGAATGACGGCTTGCTCCCCTGCGTGTCCATAAATATAATTGTGATGTAAACTTTAAAGCCTCCGCAAAAGGTAGGTAGAAATTTTCTACCACCCTTTTAAATCCCTTTAATTCCTCACCTTTCAGAAGAAAATAGTGCTTTCCTTCTTTAAAATGTTTCTCGTTGTTATTGAAGTTCTGCTTAATCTGTGTATCTGTTGCGCCATACACATCTGCAAGCAGAGAAGTAGTAATTACCCCCTGCCCTTTCCATTCCACTACTGGAATATTCTCATTTCCTATTTTTACTATTTCATTCATGCTTATACCTCCCTAAACAACCGAAAATAATTTTCTTAATGGATTTTTAGGTTTCATAATCTCAAATCGTTCTCCCGTTTCGCTGTCTACCATATAACCACCATCTTGATACATGGTTCTTGGATGTATTCCAATTTCTTCCATAGCCTCAACAAATGGGTCTGTTCCATTTCTGTACCAAATTTGTACCAAAGCATATTATCAACTAACAAAAACCCTTGATATTTCTTACTATTTCTGAATTTAATTATACATTTCTGCCATAAGAACCACTTTGTCAACAGGAACTACTTTTGTGTTTCCCAGTTCATAATCTGCCAATGTAGAAACTGAAATTCCTAAAAGTTCTGCGGCTCCTTCCCTGCTATATAGCCTCTCATTATACATTGCAGCTTTTTTCCTGGCTTTAAAATACACATTATTATTCTCGTTTATAGAGCCTTTTCCCATTTTATATTGCCCTCTTTCCTTTTATAATTTAATTACTGCCAGGGGGTATAGCTGGAATTTTGATATCAAGCAGCCTGCATACAGAAGCCACAATTTCTTCGTTCATCATTCTGCCATTAATGACTAATGACAGCCTGTCCCTTGAAATATCCAGTTCCTTTGCAAGCTGGCTTACACTCATTTTCCTTTTAACAAGTTCAATTTTTACACACTGGCACCATTCATCTGATGGGGTACCACTGCGCTCTGGCATACCCTTTGTACCAAGAACATCATTAATTTTTCCAGCTATTTCTTCGTAGCTGGAATTAGAATAACGTCCACCTATAACTGAAGAAACTGTTGCAATGCTGTAACCAATATTTTCAGCCAGTTGTTTTACTTTCATGTCTTTGTCAATCATGGCTTTCTTAACATCTTTGCTCCATTGTGAAGTTTCTTTTGCCATTTAAGTATCACTCCTTTCTCGCATTTGCTTATTTGTTGTTTATTTTTGCATGTTTGCGTGATATAATAACAAAGAAATAATCCTGTTTATAATTCTACAAACATGCATAGAAATACATTTATTCCCGGTTCGCACCCTTGAATTATTTTGTATTTCATATATATTATAGCACGTTATTGTGAATTTGTAAAGAGTTTTGTTCTCAAATACGAATATTTTTATTTTGGAGGTATTTAGATGGAAATAATTGAAAGGATTTACCAATTACTAGACGAAAAAGAAAAGCGTGCTTATGAGCTTTGTGACAGGCTCTCGATACGGACTTCTACTATGTCAACATGGAAAGCCCGTACAAATGATCCTCCTGCAAAATACATGAAAACCATTGCTGATTTCTTTGGCGTTTCATTGGATTATTTAATAACAGGACAGGAAGCACCTGTACGCAAAACAACCACCCCGGAAGAAGACAATCTGCTGGATTTATTCCGTTCATTGCCAGAACCAAAAAAATACGAATTTATCGGGGAACTTAAAGGCTTTCTTAAAGCTTATACAGAATCACAAAGATATCTTGATAACGAAAAAAGGTTATCAGTTTAGAATGGTACAGACGCTACGGACGGTAAAAAAATTATATTTTCGAGTATCAACTATGAACTATGGAGGAAAAAATGGCACAACAGCTAACAGGAAATGAAGAATTTACATTAAATGGCTGTAGCACGGGAATTACCATTAAAAATTTCTGGAACTGGGCATTTTCAGATTTAACTGATAATACCCTGCGTGGTATTATATCAGAATTTCTTGTTTATTCATCATTAAGATGTTCCCCTGTACAAATACGGGAAAACTGGCTTCCTTTTGATGTAACCAGTCCATCTGGACGCAGGATTGAAGTAAAGTCTGCCGCTTACATCCAGTCTTGGACTCCTGAAAATGTTTTTTCCCAGATTCGGTTTGATATTGGTAAAAAACTGGCCTGGGATAACACAACCGCTACTTATGCATCTAAGGCAAAACGTAATTGTGATTTATATGTATTTTGTCTTTTTACTGCCAGAACAAAGGATATTCCAGTATTAAACCTGGATTATTGGGATTTCTATATATTGCCTACATGCACACTGGAAGAAAAAATACCAAACCAGAAAAGTATTACTTTGTCTTCTCTTCTTAATCTAGATCCAGTCAAAACAAATTACACTGGACTTGGCACAGCTATTGAATCTGTTAAAGGAAGGTGATGATGTTATGAGATTACCAAATGGATACGGAAGTGTAACCAAACTTCCAGGCAACAGACGCAAGCCATACATGGCACGTGTTACCCTGGGATGGGACATTAACCAGCAAACAGATAAAGCAGTACAAAACCGTATACAAATAGGTACGTTTAAGACTAAAAAAGAAGCCATGCAGGCATTAGCAGAATACTCAGCAAATCCTTATGATATAAAAAATGACAATATAACTCTTGATGAACTATACAAAAAATGGACAGATGTTTACTTCCCTACTTTGGAAAGTGAATCTTCCAAACGTACAATTACTTCTGCATGGAGATATTGTAGTGCTATCTATAAGATGAAAGTAAAGGAACTTCGCACAAGACATATTAAAGGTATAATAGAAGATGGTTATGTTATTCCTGAATATGGTAAAAAGGCTGGCCAAAAAGTTAAAGCTTCTCCTGGTACAAAATCAAGAATTAAGTCTATATTCAATCTTATGCTGGATTATGCCTTAGAATATGAACTTATAGATAAAAATTATGCCCGAGTATTTGATCTCTCAAAGGACATTATAAAAGAAAAAGAAAAGTCAACAAGAGGGCATATCATATTTACAGATGCTGAAATGAAGACTTTATGGGATAATGTTAATTCATTTCATTTTGTTGACTGGATTCTTATACAATGCTATATGGGGTGGCGGCCACAAGAACTTGCTAAATTGAAAATTACTGATGTTCATCTTGATGAGCAATATATTGTTGGAGGAATGAAAACAGATTTTGGCAAGAACCGGATTGTACCTATCCACTCCAGGATATCCGGTCTTGTTAAAAAAAACTATGATATAGCTGTACAACTTGGCAGCGAATACCTTTTTAATGATCCTGGTGCAGTAAAAGGAGGTATAGCTATAACATATGATAAATATGCTGGACGGTTTGAAAAAGTTATTTCTGAGTTACATTTGCAAAAAGGGCATAGACCACATGATCCTAGAAAAACATTTACTACAATGGCAAAAAAAGCCGAAGTTGATGAGTATGTTATAAAGCGTCTTATAGGACACAGAATAATAGATGTGACCGAAAACATTTATACAGAACGTGATGTAGGCTGGCTAAAAAAAGAACTGGAAAAAATTCCGTAACATTATTGCACAGAGCCTTGGAAAGTGGTAGGATTGTATAAAGTTTACTGGGTAGGAAACATACAGGAAACAAAAATGTTGGCAGCCATTATAAATACACAGGTTACTGCTTCCGTGCAGGAAGCAGCGGACGATAACCGTTTCTAAAGAAATGGTTTAGAAGTTCTAAAAAAATAATAAGCCTTTCAGGGCAGAAATACCATAAGTACCGTAATCTTAAGGGATTGCAGTATTTTTTTAAATGCCAGGGAAGTTTTAAAAAGAAGAAAAAATGGCACAACAGCATGGCATAAAAGAACCAGATGCAGCATCTACAATGAAAAATACAATAGATGAATTATTGAATTAACTCTAGTATTTACAATCTTACCTTATGGAAAAAAACCATTTGACTTTTTAATAGAAAATTCATTTGACTTTTTTGCAATTACGTTGTATAATGTATGCAATTACCATAATATTTAGCGTTAATAGGGTGGATTTTTATATTACTTATTTATTATCAACCAAAGTTAAAGGAGAGATAAACTATGAAGCAAAAACGTAAACAAATCATTAACATCAACCTTACAAAAAGGGATATGGATGTCATGAACATCTTATGGGACAGCGAAGAACCTAAGACTGCTGCTTTAATTGTCAAGGCTAAACCTGAACTTACAATGAACACAGTACAGGCAGTACTTAGGAAATTACTTAAGAACAACCTGATTGAAGTTGCTGATATTGTTTATAGCGGCACTGTACTTACACGCAGCTATAAATCAATGGTTACACAGGAAGAATTCTTATTATTTAAAATGACTTCTGAATACCAGTCATTAAGCAAAAAGGTTTCTAAAGTATCTATATTATCAGCACTTTTAGATACAGAAGAAGATCCTGAAAAGATAAAAGAGGATATTAAACAGATAGAAGAACTTATAAGCAATTATAATAAAAAGACTTCATAATAACAGGTAATTACAAAGTACTATATAAAAAAAGAAACCCACTTGTAAGGGTTTCTTTTTTCATGCCAGTTTTATATAATAACATTATTATGCATATTTTATTTAATTTTCCTCCCTGTATGTATCAGTATGAAGGAACTTTGATTCTTTAAGTTTTCCATTTTTATATATATCAAGGTATGCTTCTGCTTTAAGGCTTGAAAGCGGTACTGAACGTGGTTTGTAACTGTAATCCCCAAGCACGCCTTTATATGATACTATCTGGAATGTAAGTGTATTTCCTTGTGTAAATGCCTTTATAATAATTGGCACATCATAGGTATTTTCAACTATAAGGTCTTTAACACCTTCTGAAATTGCCGCATCAAGCCCGATTGGTACATAATGTACAGTCATGCTGTGTGGAAGCCTTCTTACAGGTATTATGCCTGCAAGCAGCAAAGCATTATAAGCAGTAGTTGACACCTGGCATATGCCGCCGCCCTCTGTCTGCACTACTTCACCATTAAGGTAAGAACCAGCCGCCATAAAACCCTGTCCGTCTGAACTGTCATGTATAGCCTGGTCGAAAGATATCCTTTCACCAGGCAGAAGGAATGTACCATTAATGCGGGAAGCCCCGACCTGGATATTGTGCCCCCTGCTTGAAGAACTTACAAAGCTTGTAGAAAATTCACTTATAACAGTATTAATTCTTTTAAGGTCTTCTTTTTTCCATTCAGGTTTAACAGAAGTAGTAGCATACTCTGCTTTATAATTCTTTTTGCTTTCTGATTGCAGGTATTTTTTAAGGCCTTTTTTAATTTTATCCAGCTTAAGTGCCCTTCCTTCTTCCTGTTTAGTAATGCTTCCATCTTTATTGATACGTGCATTGGTAACAGGTTTTACATGGTTTTCACTAAGCTTTCCAATAAGTTTTTCCAGTTTCTTTTTATTATATTTACACTTTATTTTAACAGAATATTCTGAAGGGCTGTTTTCACCATTAATAATGCCATACTGCTCCTGCATGGTTCTGTCTTTATCCATATTTACAATAATTCCAGCAATTTCTTCTTCTTCCCCAAGCTGGAATTTTGAACCATCAGAAGTTTTGTAAAAAATATCTTCCCCAAGCTTTTTCATGGAACAGGTGTATTTTTTGCCATCAACGGTTAATTTTACTTTTCTGTCTTTGTAAACCTTGCTTCCTGATTTAAGCGTGCCTGAAATCTCTTCTATGGTCATGCCAGATAAATCTATGCCATCAAACATTTTATTGCCATAAGAAACTTCACTGTAACTTTCTACAATTCCTTCACGCCGCTTAAGTTCAGCCGCTGCTGCCTTTGCCTCTTCCTGTTTTGTATAATAATTAAAAGCATATACACCGCCAAGGGTTGCAAAGGCACATGTGCCTGCTGCACCTATAATAGCTAATATTTTATATAACTTTTTCATTATAAACCAGCCTTTCCCAGAATTAGCCAATCCTGTTTTTATTATAATACCAGACATACATTCCATATGGTAGCACATAAATGTTACAAATCTTTAGCATTTATATTAATTCTTTTTAACCTCAGTTTTGTAACATAAATGTACCAGAACAGTATCATAATATTGCCCTTCTGCCATCACCTTTACTGTTTATCATATGGCCAGCTAAAATCCTGTAAATTGGATATAGGACTAGTTGTTTGTTTCCTGGTTATAATTTACCTTTTGTTTATAGATGTTATATCAACAACCGACAGATGCCCTTTATCCGAGTTTTCAAGGCTTGTTAAAAGTGCTGCTGCCGTATCAAGTGATGTTAAGCATGTTACGCCTGTTTCTATTGCTGTACGGCGTATTATAAAACCATCTTTTAATTTATCGTCATAAGTCGGGGTATCAACTACAAGGTCAATCTGGTGTTCAAGCAGCAGATCCATAAGGGTAGGTGCCTCTTCGTTTATACGGTTAATTGGTATTGCAAGTACCCCGTTTTCATTTAACACCCTTGCTGTGCTTCTGGTTGCAAATATATCATAGCCAAGTTTTTTAAAGCGCTTTGCTATGCCAACGGCTTCAAGTTTATCTGCATCCTTTACAGTAAGTATCATTTTTTTGTATTTTGGAAGGTCTATCCCTGCACCAAGGAATGCTTTATACAATGCTTCATTAAATTTGTCTGATATGCCAAGACACTCACCTGTGGATTTCATTTCAGGCCCAAGGCTTATCTCTGCACCACGCAGTTTTTCAAATGAAAATACTGGCATTTTTATTGCAAGGTAATCTGATTTTGGTGCAAGCCCTGTACCATATTCTAAATCTTTAATCTTTGCGCCAAGTATTACACGTGATGCAAGATCTACTACTGGTATTCCTGTAACCTTGCTTATATATGGCACTGTACGGCTTGAGCGCGGGTTTACTTCTATTACATATACATCGCCATTATATACAATAAACTGTATATTTATAAGACCAATTACATTAAGTGAACGTGCAAGTTTGCCTGTATAATCAACTATAACCTTTTGTATTTTCTCTGGAAGTGACTGTGCCGGGTATATGGAAATGCTGTCACCTGAATGTACGCCTGCACGTTCCACGTGTTCCATTATGCCAGGGATAAGGATATCTTCCCCGTCACATATTGCATCAACTTCAACCTCTTTGCCCATAAGGTATTTATCCACAAGTATAGGGTGTTCCTGGTGGTAACGGTTGATTATTGCCATATACTCTTTAATATCATTATCTGAAACTGCTATCTTCATGCCCTGCCCGCCAAGTACATATGAGGGCCTTACAAGCACAGGGTAGCCTAATCCGTTAGCTGCTTTTAATGCTTCCTCTGTTGTAAATACAGTATGTCCTTTTGGCCTTGGTATACAGCATTTTTCAAGTATTTCATCAAAAAGTTCCCGGTCTTCCGCAGCATCAACATTTTCCGCACTTGTCCCAAGGATTTTAACACCCATTTTCATAAGTGCTTCTGTAAGTTTAATGGCTGTCTGCCCGCCAAACTGTACTACTGCCCCATCAGGGTTTTCAAGGTGCACAATGTTTTCTACATCTTCTGGTGTAAGTGGTTCAAAATAAAGCTTGTCGGCTATATCAAAGTCTGTACTTACGGTTTCAGGGTTATTATTAACTATAATTGTTTCATAGCCTTCATTTCTAAGTGCCCATACACTGTGTACTGAACAATAGTCAAATTCAATTCCCTGTCCAATACGTATAGGCCCTGAACCAAGCACCATAATTTTCTTCTTGCCAGAAGTCCCATTTACTTCATTTAAACCATCAAAGCAGCTATAATAATACGGCGTTTCTGATGCAAATTCCGCAGCACATGTGTCAACCATTTTAAATGCTGCAATAATACCCCATTTATAACGCAGTTCTTTAATTTCCTTTTCTGTTTTCCCTGTCCATTCTGCAATTACACAATCTGGAAATTCAAGGCGTTTTGCTTCATATAAAAGTTCCCTGTCTAATGATTTTGTATTTTTTAGTTTCTCTTCCATTTCTGCAAGTATTGCAATTTTATCAATAAACCACTCATCAATCATTGTTATTTCATGGATTTTTTCATATGGTACGCCACGCCTTATAGCCTCTGCCACAACGAAAATACGGCGGTCATCAATTATATGGAGCATTTCTTCTATTTCTTCTGTAGTATTATCTTTATAGGCGCTTCCTTCAAGGCTGTCCACATGCTGTTCAAGTGAACGCAGGGCTTTCATAAGTGCCCCTTCAAAGTTGGTGCATATACTCATAACTTCGCCTGTTGCCTTCATCTGCGTGGTAAGTGTCCTTTTAGCTTTTATAAATTTATCAAATGGAAGGCGTGGTATTTTTACTACAACATAATCAAGTGCTGGTTCAAAACTTGCATATGTCTTGCCTGTAACTGCATTTGGTATTTCATCAAGTGTATACCCAAGTGCAATTTTTGCTGACACTTTGGCTATAGGGTAGCCTGTTGCTTTGGAAGCAAGTGCAGAAGAACGGCTGACACGTGGGTTTACTTCTATTACAATATATTCAAATGATGACGGATGCAGTGCAAACTGCACATTACAGCCACCAGTAATTCCAAGTTCATCTATTATTTTAAGTGCAGATGTACGTAACATCTGGTATTCCTTGTCAGAAAGTGTCTGCGAAGGCGCAACTACAATACTGTCACCCGTATGGACACCAACAGGGTCAAGGTTTTCCATGTTGCAGACTGTAATACATGTGCCATTGCTGTCACGCATTACTTCATACTCAATTTCCTTCCAGCCAGCAATGCAGCGTTCTACAAGCACCTGTCCTACACGTGAAAGCCTTAGCCCGTTTGTTAATATTTCCACAAGCTCTTCTTCATTATTAGCAATGCCGCCGCCTGAACCTCCAAGTGTATAAGCCGGGCGCAGTACCACAGGGTATCCTGTTTTATTGGCAAAATCTATGCCATCTTCAATATTTTCTACAAGTTCTGAAGTTGCACATGGCTCACCAATCCTCTCCATAAGATCCTTAAATTCCTGGCGTCCCTCTGCATTTCGGATAGTTTCTGCTGTAGTTCCAAGAAGTTTTACACCGTGGCTGTCAAGGAAACCTGATTCCGCAAGTTCCATTCCAAGGTTAAGTCCTGCCTGCCCGCCCATATTTGGAAGAAGGCTGTCGGGTTTTTCAATTTCAATAATATGCTGTAATACATCTACAGTAAGGGGTTCAATATAAACCTTATCTGCAATGTCTTTATCTGTCATAATAGTTGCAGGATTGGAATTTACAAGTATAACTTCCATCCCTTCTTCTTTAAGTGAACGGCATGCCTGTGTGCCTGCATAATCAAATTCTGCTGCCTGGCCGATTACAATAGGCCCTGAACCAATTACTAATACCCTTTTAATTCCATCAATTTTTGGCATTATTTATTTCCTCCTGTCATCTTCATAAATTCATCAAACAGCAGTTCTGAGTCCTTTGGGCCAGCATTTGCTTCTGGGTGGAACTGTACAGTTTTAACAGGTTTGCCAGTATAACAAAGCCCCTCTGCTGTGCCGTCATTTACATTAATAAACCATGGTTTTGCAATATCTGTATCTATGGAAGAAATATCAACTACATACCCATGGTTCTGTGATGATATATATACTTTACCTGTTTCAAGGTTTTTAACAGGGTGGTTTGCCCCCCTGTGCCCATATTTCATCTTATAAGTCTTTGCACCATGTGCAAGTGCCATAAGCTGGTGTCCAAGACATATAGCAAAAATAGGGATTCCTGAATCTGCAAGTATCCTTACCTGCCCTATAATAGAAGTACATTCTGCCGGGTCACCAGGGCCGTTTGTAATCATTATTCCGTCAGGCTTTGCCGCTATTACTTCATCCGCATTAAAATTGCATGGATATACAGTTACATTACAGCCCCTGTTTAAAAGGCAGCGTATAATATTTTTCTTAGTACCCACATCAATTACTACAATATTTTTGTCTGCTTCTGCCTTTACAGAACCAAGGTCACCAGGGACATATTCTTGTTTGTCTTTACATGAAACCTTTTCTACAACACCTGTAACTTTATATTCTTTAAGCTTAGGAATTATTTCATTAAGGTTATAATTTTCATTAGTTGTAATCATTCCATTCATAGTACCCTTTTCACGCAGTATTTTCACAAGTGCACGTGTATCTATGGAACAGATGCCAGGAATATTATTTTTCTCAAGAAAATGCTGTATAGTATCTTCTGAACGGAAATTACTTGGCATACGGGAAACCTCCCTCACTATAAACCCGTCAGGCCAGCCTTTAAACGACTCCATATCTTCATATGCTATGCCATAATTGCCTATAAGCGGATATGTCATAGTTACAGCCTGTCCTGCATAACTTGGGTCTGTAAGCACCTCCAGGTAACCTGTCATTGATGTATTAAAAACTATTTCAGAAATAACCTCCTTTACTGCACCAATGCTTTTGCCTTCAAATATGGTTCCATCTTCTAAAATAAGAAACGCCTTCATACTATAATTCCCATTCCTTTCCGTTTAGTTCTATTATCATCTGGGCAGTTTCTGCCATATTGGTTGCACTGTCCATGCTAATTTTCTGTATATACCGGTGTGCTTCACTTTCTGTCATATTATTACGCTCCATTAAAAGCTCTTTTGCTGCCATAATTATTTTTTTATCATTTTCTGTTCTTTTCTTTGGCTTGTTTTTCTGCTTGCTGTGCCAGCGGTTATACTGTATCATCATTGTTTCCAGTGTATCTAATAAATCATGCACCTTAAAAGGCATGGAAAGACACATGATATTCCCGTCACAGTCTGCAAGTTTTGCAGGTGAGGCAAGAAGCAGCATCTGGAAACCTTCAGGCAGATAATTATTTATCTCAGAATAGTGCATATCAGTAAATTTATACCCACATATAACTATCCCCCCATCCAGGTTGTTTACTGCATTAACAGTCTGTGCACCACTGTCACAGGCCAGGTTTACATCATAACCATTTCTAATAAGAAGTTTACTTAACTTCTTAGCATCTTCTAGTTTTGGAAATGCAACTATTATTGCAGACATGCAAAACCTCCTGTCCATAAAGCCTGGCTAATGTCATATTGTAGAAAGATAATGTTTTGTTTCCCATAATGTAACCTGGCTGCAATATTCATTCCATTCCAGATCTTTGGCTTTGACCATCTGCCCTGAAATATGGCTGCCAAGCACTTCCTGTATAAAACTGTCATTTTTAAAAAGCTTTACAGCTTCATGCAAAGTCCTTGGAAGCATTCCGGCATTTTTAATCTCCTCTTCACTTAACTCCTCCATGCAGGCAGGAGGTTTAAGCTGGTTTTTAATACCATCCATTCCTGCGGCAAGGCATAATGCAATTACAAGATAAGGGTTTGTGGCACCATCAGGGTTTCTTAGTATAACCCTCCCGCCATCAGAACCTATTGAAGTAATTCTTATAAGCGGGCTTAAATTTGTTGCTGACCAGCAGACAGTAACAGGGGCAAGGTAACCTGGCACAAGCCTTTTATATGAATTAACTATAGGATTGGTTATAAGTGACATTCCAGGAATATGCCTTAGTATCCCTGCCATAAAAGCATACCCTTCTTTACTTATGCCAAACCTGTCTTCTTTATCTGTAAATATATTCCTTCCATCTTTATCTATTGAAAATATATAATGTGCGCCTGAACCTTTAACATTTACCTTTGGTTTTGGCATAAATGTTGCATGGAGCCCGTGCCTTTTGGCAACAGTACGCACTACAAGCCTTGTTGTCATAATTGCATCTGCCATTTCAAGAGGAGGTGCATATCCTAAATCCAGTACATGCTGTGCTGCTTCATCTGAATGGTATGAAGTTTCAACCCCTATATCCATATCTGATAAATACAGCACCATATCACGCCTTGCATTTTCTCCACAGTCAGCAGGCCCTACATCAAAATAGCCGCCCTTTTCACTTGAATAACTGGCCGGCTCTCCGTTTTCCCCAATGTCAAAAAGGAAAAATTCATTTTTAATAGCTGTATTAAAGCTGTATCCCATGTCCTTTGCTTTTTTAACTGTTTTCTTTAATATATACCTTGCGTCACCTGCAAAAGGGGTGCCATCAGGCTTTACAACATCACAAAGAAAACGTGCAACTTTGCCATTCTGCGGACGCCACGGAAAAATAACAAATGTGTCTAAATCAGGCACAAGAAAAAGCTCTTCATAGCCTGTACCTGAAAACCCGTCAATGGCCTTGCAGTCAAACCTGTAATGGCCGTCTAAAATCTTATCAATCTGCTTAACAGTTGTAGCCATATTCTTAAGCTTTCCTGATATATCAGTAAACTGGAGGCGTATAAATTCTATGTCCTCCTGCTCTATAATATCCAGTATATCCTGCCTGGCATACTTTGACATCGCATATCCTCCTATCTGGTAAATATTATAGTTTTACGCATTTTTCCTATTATACACTTTTTTACCAGTGGTGTCAAAATGTTTATAAATTTCAGGACAGAAAACCTGTAGTCTTCAGGCCGTGGGATAAATGGTATTTATCGGGGCTGTTTCATAAATTTCTAACTATGTATAAATATATAAACAGGAAGATAATTTATAGTTATCTTTTGTTTACACATAATTAAAAGTTTATGAAACGGACGTGTGGCATTTATCAAAAGTTATTGACAGACAGGAAAAATACAGTATACAATAATGTGGATAAATATATATATTGGAGGAAATAATGCTGCCTGGGGTTTTTAAATCAAAGAAAAAAGACGGAAGTATTTATTACAGGGCGTCAGTAACATTTTGTTCCAAACATATAAGCCTTGGAAGTTTTATTAATGAAAAAGAGGCCCATAATGCCTATCTTGATGCTTTAAATATTATAAATTGTGATAAAACCCTTATTCCTGATAATTATTCTGGCGGAATATGCAAAGCACTTCCTTTTGATAAATGGATAGTACTTGTTAATTTTAAGAATAATGGCATTTATATTAAGACACCTATATATTTAAAGAAAAAATTTTTTTATTACTATATTTCTGAACAAGACATACTTATATTTGATGCAGATGATCTTTTTTATTATTCTGAACATAAAATTATGCGGCGTGGCGGACATCTTTTTGTTACAGAATATGGCATGCAGGTAAATATTGCATCAAGGTATGGCATACGTAATTTTGCAAGGCCTGGCAAAGATTTTTTATTTGTAAATGGCAATAATTATGACTTCCGGTATGAAAATATTAAAATTTTAAATCCATACCAGGGAGTAACTATAGAAAAATATAAGGGCGGTGTTTGTTATACTGCACGTATACATGTTAATGGGAATTTTACTATAGGACGCTATAACTCCATTGAAAAAGCGGCTGCTGCATATAATAAAGCAGCGGATATACTTGAAACAAAAGGGATTAAAAAACACTTTGAAAGGAATTATATAGAAGAACTTACAACAAAGGAATATATAGAATTATATAATTCTGTAAATGTGAACTGCCCATCACCTAAAGGCAATGGGCTTCTAAGACACTGATGCACCCATTTAAGAAACCGGGTATTTAAATTTCTTTAAAATTTACTCATATACAATTACTGCAATACACATATTTACTTACGTTTTGATTTATAATATTTTTTTAGTATAAAATACTCCAGCTTACGTTTTAATACAATCTGTATCTCTTCATGTTTTGCAACAGGTTTTACAAGCACTGAATGTATGCCTGCCCTGTTTGCCCCAAGTATATCCGTAAATATCTGGTCACCAACAAAAAGCGTGGTATGTGCATCAGTCCCCATAACCTGCATACCCTCTTTATATCCTTTTGCAGAAGGTTTTCCTGCTTTATATACATAGCCTGATTCAAGTGCATCTGCAAGTGGTTTTACCCTGTATTCTTTATTATTTGAGATAATACAGGTTTTAAACCCAATATCCCTAAGCTGTCCAAATAACCCGATAGCCCTTATGGTTACAGGTTCACCATGTCCAACTAATGTATTGTCAACATCGAAAAGTATTCCCCTGTAACCTTTTTCATAGTATTTATAGTAATCAATATCATATGCCGAGTCATAATCGTCATCTGGAAATAAACTTTGATACATTATATGTTCCTTTCAGCTATTTACACTGTTTTGCAAGATTTACCATTTCTATTGCACCTAATGCACAGTCATATCCTTTATTGCCTGCCTTTGTGCCAGCACGCTCTATTGCCTGCTGTATATTATCTGTTGTTACAATGCCAAACATTACAGGTATGCCAGATTCAAGGCTTATGCTTGCAATGCCTTTTGCAGTTTCATTGCATACAAGGTCATAATGGCTTGTTGCCCCGCGTATTACTGCCCCAAGGCATATAATGGCATCATACTTGCCAGACATTGCCATTTTCTTAGCCATAAATGGTATTTCAAATGCACCTGGCACCCATGCAAGTGTAATATTACCATCTTCTACGCCGTGGCGTACAAGGCCGTCGCGTGCACCGCTTATAAGTTTTGATACAATAAATTCATTAAACCTTGCTCCTACAATGCCAATTTTTAAACCACTTTCTGCTATTACATTTCCTTCTAATACTTTCATAGTTAATTATCCTCCATATTATATTTTTATATTACTGTAAGTCAAGTATATGCCCCATTTTTTCCTTTTTAGTTTTAAGATAGAATAAATCATATTTACCAGGTTCCATCTGTATTGGCACTCTTTCTGTTATTTCCAGGTTATAGCCTGCAAGCCCGTATACTTTTAGCGGGTTATTAGTCATAAGCTTCATTTTACGTATTCCAAGGTCAACAAGTATTTGTGTGCCTATTGTATAATCCCTTGCATCTTCTGGAAAACCAAGTTCAAGGTTTGCTTCAACGGTATCAAGGCCTTTATCCTGTAGTTCATAGGCACGTATTTTATTAATAAGCCCTATGCCCCTGCCTTCCTGGCGCATATAAAGAAGCACGCCCCTGCCTTCTTTTGCAATCATTTTCATGGCAGCATCATACTGCTGCCCACAGTCACATCTTGCTGAACCAAGTGCATCACCTGTAAGGCACTCTGAATGTACACGGCAAAGTACCGGTTTGCCGTCTGTTATATCACCTTTTACAAGAGCTACATGGTGTTCACCATTTAACTTGTTAATATATCCATATATTGTAAATTCCCCATAACGTGTAGGCATTTTTGCTTTTGCCACACATTCTACAAGTACTTCATGTTCCTTGCGGTACTGTACAAGGTCTGCTATCCTGCCAAATTTAAGTTTATGCTTTTTGGCAAATTCCAGAAGGTCTTCTGTCCTTGCCATGCTGCCGTCTTCTTTCATTATTTCACAGCAAAGCCCAACAGGTTCAAGCCCTGCAAGCCTTACAAGGTCAACAGTTGCTTCCGTATGCCCGTTGCGCTCAAGTACGCCTCCATTTTTGGCCTGTAATGGGAACATATGCCCAGGCATCCTGAAATCTTCTGGTTTTATATTTTTATCAACTGTTTTCATTGCTGTTATTGAACGTTCGTATGCAGAAATGCCTGTAACTGTATCTTTATAGTCTATTGATACCGTAAATGCTGTACAGTGGTTATCAGTATTTATTTCACACATCTGGCGCAGTCCCAGTTTCTTTGTATATTCTTCGTCCATTGGCATACATATAAGCCCTTTGGCATGGCTTGCCATAAAGTTTACATTCTCCTGTGTGGCAAATCTTGCTGCACATATTACATCCCCTTCATTTTCCCTGTCTTCATCATCAATCATTACAATATTTTTCCCTGCCCTTAAATCTTCAAGCAGTTCCTCAATAGTATTAAATTTATGTTCCATTATTTTCTTCCTTTCTGCATAATTTATAAAATACCAGTCTTTAAAAATCTGTATCAGAAACCATTTTCCATAAGAAAATCCATTGTTATTTCTGGTATACTGTTATTTACATTATTTATGCTGCCAGCATCTTCTTTAAGAGATAAAAGCCTTCCAACATACTTTCCAATAACATCATTTTCAAGGTTTACAATATCCCCTGCACTTTTTGTAAGAAGTATTGTTTCTTCACCTGTATGCGGTATTACTGACACTGAAAATGTGCCTCCGCTGTCATTTAGGGCAGCTACCGTAAGGCTTGTTCCATCTATTGCCACTGACCCTTTTAAAACTATATATTTTAAGATATTTTTGTCTGCACTTACTGTTACCCAGACAGCATTATCTTCTTTAACTTTTGAAACTATTGTGCCAGTCCCGTCAATATGGCCTGAAACAATATGTCCGCCAAAACGCCCATAAGCAGGCATTGCACGTTCAAGGTTTACAAGGCTTCCCCTTGCCAGGCTTTTAAGGGAACTTCTGCGCAGCGTTTCTGCCATAACATCAGCAGTAAAACACCCTCCATGTACAGATGTAACTGTAAGGCAGACCCCGTTTACTGCAATGCTGTCACCAATATGGGTTCCCTCTAGTACTTTTGATGCCTGTACTGTAATAACAGCAGACAGGCTTCCCTCTGCAATGGAACTTATTGTCCCCATTTCTTCTATAATACCAGTAAACATATTTTATCTACCTGCCTTTTTATATTAAATTTATTTCCAGGTTTATTATTTATCCGGGTATTTAATATCATATTCAAGGAGGAGGTCATTTCCAAACTTTGTTATCTCCATATTTTTACATATATATGCACTGCCAGGTGATAATACCCCTTCCCCTCCTACTGGGGTATACCTGCCGCTGCCGCCAAATATTTTTGGTGCAATATAGGCCTGTATATGGTTTACAATGCCTGCTTTTAAAGCACTGTTATTTAACGTACCGCCTCCTTCAAGGAGTATCCCGTCAATACCCTGCTTTCCAAGTTCTTGCATAAGGAATTTTAAATCCACCCTGCCATATAAAGGCGGTGTTTTTATAATAACAGCCCCCTTTTCTTCAAGCTGTTTTATCCTTTCTGCATCTTCTGAAACTGTTGCAATAATAGTTTTTACTTTGTGTGCAGTTTCAAGGATACCACAGCCGTCTAGTATTCTTAAACTGCTGTCACATATAATCCTTACAGGGTTCCTTCCGCCAGGAATACGGCATGTAAACTGTGGGTTATCATTAATTACTGTCTGTACTCCTGCCATAATTCCTTGCAGTGCATTTCTTGACTGTTGTACATGCTGCCTTGCTTCTTCCCCTGTAACCCATTTGCTTTCCCCTGTATCACATGCAGTTTTGCCATCAAGCGTCATTGCATATTTCATTACAACATATGGGGTTTTATTAGTAATATAATGGAAAAATACAGTATTAAGCGCATCACATTCTTTTTTAAGGACACCTGTTACAACATTTATGCCAGCGGCTTTTAACTGTTCTATGCCTTTTCCTGCAACAAGGCTGTTAGGGTCATCTGAACCAATATACACATTTCTAATCCCGTTTTCAATAACAGCCTGTGTACAAGGGGGCTGTTTTCCATAATGGCAGCAGGGTTCAAGCGTTACATAAATATCCGCACCCTTTGCACTTTCTTTAAGGTTTTTAAAAGCATTGCGTTCTGCATGAAGGCCGCCATATTCTTCATGGTATCCTTCTGCAATAATATTCCCGTTTTTTACAATAACAGCACCAACAAGCGGGTTAGGATTAACCCTGCCAGTGCCATTGCGCGCCAGTTCTATAGCACGCCTCATATATTTTTCCTCCAAAAAAACACCTCTTTCCATAAGAGAGCAAAATGTAAAAAGCCCTGGAATAAAATCCAAGGCTTAAAAATTTAAGTACAATTATAATTTATATTAACCAGCCAGTATTTAACCCCTTGCCAGACTGCCACAAAACGGCAATGAAATTGATTTGCCAGTGGGCAAGCAACCAAAGTTTGCTTGAAATATGGATTAGCAAATATCTGCTTAACCACAGCTTACAAAAACATGTATAAAATATCCTGCCGCTATTCTGGCAGCCGCCATAAAAGACGCCTGCTGGTTTCTGTTAATAAATATAGATATTGTACATCTTCTCTTATCCAGGCTTTACTGTCGGCTTTGGAATCACACCAAATCATGCCTTGCGGCTTGCGGGCTTGCCTTGTGGCACACCGCCGGCCGGGAATTGCACCCTGCCTTGAAGAATTACAGGTATTATTATATATTATTACAGGAATTTATTCAAGGGTAAATTTATAAACATATTTTTTATATGATGCTAATGCCAGAAAAATCTATTTCAAAATCTTCATAAATTCCAGCCGGGATTTTAGAGATGGTATTTAATGAAAAATGAAAACCGGATTATCCAGGTGGGTGATATCAATATTGGAAAAAACATAAAACAGTTAAGAGAAGAAAAGAAGCTGACCCAGACAGAGGTACTTGCAAGGCTGCATCTGTCAGGTGTAGAAATTTCAATATATTCTTTTTCAAAAATAGAAAACGGCAGACAAAATCCAACTGTAAGCCTTCTGTCTGCCCTCACCCAGATTTTGGATTGTGACTTCAATTCTCTTTTTCAGTAGATATGCCATTTTTCAGAAACAAATTAAAGCAGACCCCGTACTACACTCCCAGCCCACAACTAAACGCTCTGTAGCAGTTTCTTTTCTAATAACAAATTTAACACATATTCATTATCCTGGGTATGCAGTACAGAATAGTTATTATATAACCATACTACCATTATTTCTGTCATATTCTGTATTATTTCCTTTCCGTTATTTATTATATATACATATTGATAAAAGCTATTTTTTCAACAACCAGCGTATTCCATATGCAGGCATATATATATCTTTTGCCATCATTTCCTTATTTAAAAGTAAGTCTTTATAAATACCATCATCTTCATTAATCCACGCAGTTTTATCATACTCACTGAAATTAAATAAAGCCACTAGTTTTTCATTTTCATATTTCCTTATTAAACAAAGCAGTGCATTATCATAAGTATCAACTGTCCATACATCTGCCCTGGCATCAAAAACAATATGTCTTTTCCTTATATTCCCAAGTTTTTTTATGCCATCAAAAAGTTTTTGCTGTACACTTCCATTTTTTGTTCTTTTTTCTGCCAGTTTCCAGTTAAAATTTCCTCTATGCAGGTATCTGGAATCTTCTTTTTTTCCTGGTATCTGGTGATAGGAATAATCGTTTTCCTGTCCAATCTCATCACCACTGTATATTACAGGAATACCTGACTGGACTAACATATAAGCATGAAGCATTAAATCAAGCTGTATTGCTTTTTCCAGTCCTTTATTATCCCCATCAGCTAAAGCTTTTTCTATTCCACAAAATGAAGCTGTTGTCCCACAAAGCCTTGCGTCACCTGATGCTGGGTCAGAATTATATAATTCCCCTCTTGCAAATGAACCCGGATATTGTCCAGTTAAAAAAGAATTAAGGTATTCTTTATGGCTGTTTTCTTCAATGCCAAACTGTATAAGCCATTTGTAATCCAGTCCCCATCCAATATCATCATGGCATCTTAAATAATTAAGAAATGTATATTCCTTTGGCAAGCTGTTTACAATATCCATCTGTTTGCGTAATAAACGGATATCCCTGGTTGCAACACTATTCCATGTTGATGCCATAGTAGTAACATTGTAAAGCATATGGCACTCTGGTTTTTCTAATGTCCCAAAATATGGGACTACTTTATCTGGCGCCATTACTACTTCACCAAGTAGTAATACTCCTGGACAGACAATTTCACATATAATACGTAACATACGTACAATATTATGGACTTGCGGAAGATTTCTGCAATTTGTTCCAGGCTGTTTCCATATATAAGGTACTGCATCAATTCTGACAACATCAATACCTTTATTTACCAGATTTAATATATTATATACCATTTCATTAAACACAACAGGATTCTGGTAATTTAAGTCCCACTGGTATGGATAAAAAGTAGTCATTACAAATTTTTGCAAATCTGGAATCCATGTAAAATTTCCTGGTGCTGTTACAGGAAATACATCTGGAACAGTTTTTTCAAACTCAGAAGGAATATCATAATTATCATAAAAATAATAACGTTTCTGGTATTCTGCTTCCCCACATTTTGCCCTTTTTGCCCATTCATGTTCTTCTGAAGTATGGTTCATAACAAAATCCAGGCACAGGCTTATATTTCTTTTATGGCAGTCTTCTGCCAGGTTCTCCAGGTCTTTCATTGAACCAAGTCCAGGTTTTACTTTACGGTAATTAGATACTGCATACCCTCCGTCACTTTTTTCATCTGGTGAATCCAGAAGTGGCATAAGATGAATATAATTTACATCACATTCTGCAATATAATCAAGCTTTTTCCTGGTTTCTTCCAGATTTCCTGCAAATGCGTCTGTATACATCATCATGCCTTCCATCTTGTTTTCTTTGTACCAGTACGGATTTTTTATTCTTTTCCTGTCTATATTTTTAAGAGAATTTTTTCTGCCAGTATAGAACTGGTACATACTGCTACACAAAGAATTAAACATATACATTTTGTTCTCATATATTTCACAATACAGCCATTTCAGTTCATCATAATATTCCAGAAAACGTTCCTTATATTCTTTAACACAAGCTTCTGCTTGAAATTCCACCACAAAAACCTCCTTTAAAAACTGGTTTCAAATTTATTCCCTGTTTTTTGCCTGTTATTACAAAACCTTACCAGAATTTGAATCAATAATTCCTGCAATTTCACCAAGTGATGGCATTACACGTAATGCACCTTTTTTAGTTGTAACCAGATATGCTGCACTATTAGCAAATATAAGCATTTCTTTTAAATTATCTTTTGAAAGCCCGTCTAAACCATGTTCTAATATATAATGCAATACACAGCCACAAAATGTATCCCCTGCGCCTGTTGTTTCAATAGTATTTTTCTGTTCTGGCGGTGTTTCTTCCACAATATTTCCATTATAATATGCACGGCTTCCCTGTTTACCCATAGATACAAGGATTAAAGGTATATTGTATCTTTCCTTAATCCACTCCACGCCTTCTGTATAATCCTCTTTGCCTGTAAGCCACTGTATTTCATTATCAGATATTTTAAGTATATTGCAGTGTCCAAGACCATATAACACCTGCTCCCTTGCATCATCAAGGGAGTTCCACAGCGGAGGTCTTAAATTAGGGTCAAATGAAATTAATGCTTTTGCTTCTTCTGCTATGCTTATAGCTTTTTTAGTTGCTGCACGTATTCCTTCATGTGTCATGGAAAGTGTTCCAAAGTGGAAAATCTTTGTATTTTTTATAAGTTCTTCTGGCACTTCTTCCTCTGAAAGCATCATGTCTGCCCCTGGATTGCGGTAAAATGAAAAATCCCTGTCACCATCTGGATAAGTATGTACCATTGCAAGTGTTGTGTGTATCTGCTTATCTGTATACAAATAAGCAGCATCAATATTTACTTCAGTAATTGCTTCCCTTAACTGGTTTCCAAAGAAATCATCTCCAACCTTTCCAATAAATGCTGTTTTATGTCCAAGCTTTGCTAACATAGCCAGTACATTGCATGGCGCACCACCTGGATTTGCTTCAAAAAGCGGGTTTCCCTGGCTGCTTTTTCCGTTTTCAGTAAAATCTATTAAAAGTTCCCCTAATGCTGTAACATCATATTTATCCATTATACTTATTCCCCTTCCATATTTTTATAAAATGGTAAAGGGAAGGCATTTTTATTTCTAAAACTGCTGCCTTCCCTTTATGCAGTTATTGCTTCTAATCTGCCACAGGCTGTTAATTTGCCAGTAAATCATATTTTACAACGTCTATTTCGACGCTTCCATCTGTGAAGAATGAAATCCCGTCTGCTGCCTGTTCTGTATACATTGTAACTGATAAAACCTGTTCACCATCATTAACAAAAATTTCTGCACTGAAACGGTCAAGTATTATCCTGAGTTTCAGTTCCTTATCCCTTGTATCTGCAAGACATCTCCTCTGGTGTATAATTGCCCTTCTTGAACCTGAGAATTTCCTGTCCACTTTTAATACAGATTCCCATGGACGGAAGCTTAAAGAAGTGTGGTACTTGTCATTTTTAGCAAAACGTACCGCAAATTTCTGGTAAAGGTTCTGCCCGTTGGCAGGGCGTATATTTAATTCCAGGTCAATTCTTCTTCCCTTTATACCCTCAAGTGTTATTTCACCAGAAAATGTCCTGTTTTTATGTACAACTTTATTACACCTTTTTTGCTCCAGTTCTTTTAATGGTTTCTGGTACAGCCTGCCATTTTTAATAAAAAGTTCCCTGGGCAGGCTCATCTGCCCAAACCATTTTTCTTCTGCTGAACGCATATTGCAGGTGTCCCAGTTCTGCATCCATCCAATCATAACACGCCGCCCGTCTGGCGTTAATATTGTCTGCGGTGCATAGAAGTCAATACCATAATCAACTGTCTGGTTATGTTCTTCCTTAAAAACCCCTTTTTCCTCATCAAACTCCCCTATAAGGCAGAGCGTCCCGTTACCATTATGGTATTCAAGCCCTTTAGGCAGCATATCCTGCGGGCTTGTTAGCAATACCCATTTTCCATCAAGTTTAAATAAATCCGGACATTCCCACATCTTTCCAAAACGGTTATTATTAGAAAACAGTATATTTTTAAACTTCCATTCAAAACCGTCAGGGCTTGTATATAATAAAATTTGTCCGCTTCCATCTGCTGGGCGGCTTCCTATAACACAACAGTATGTCCCGTCCTCTTTCTGCCATATTTTAGGATCCCTGAAATCAAACCTGCTTGCACCCTCTGGCAAATCTTTTTCTGAAATTACCGGGTTTTGTACATACTTTTCATAGTCAGTGCCATCACCAACTGCAATACACTGTGTCTGTACTTCACAATATGTACCATTTGCCTGGTGTTCCTTTAATACTCCCGTATACATTAAAAGCTGCCTGCCATCAGGAAGTGCTACTGCACTTCCTGAAAAACAGCCATCCCTGTCATATGCTTCATCTGGTGCTAATGCAGCAGGAAGATACTCCCAGTGTAAAAGGTCATCACTTATTGCATGCCCCCAGTGCATTGGACCCCACTTTGATTCATATGGGTGGTACTGGTAAAACATATGGTATTTCCCTTTATAATATGAAAAACCATTTGGGTCATTTAACCAGCCTGTACGTACAGATAAATGGAAATCCGGACGTTCATCTTTTTTAATAAATTTCTCAGAAGCTTCTTCATATTTTCTTGCTTCACGCAGTGTCTGACTTGTCATATATTATTCTCCTATATACTATAAAAAATTACTCAGCGCTTGTGCCACCTGCATAACGGTCATAAGCATCCTGGTATACCTTCAAAAGTTCTTCCATGCCACAGTTTTCTTTTAAAGATGAAATATAGCTTTCCCATTCTTCATCTGTTGGCCCGCCTTCTTTAATCCATAAACCTTCTTTTTCTGAAACTGTATTTTCAAAATCTGTCTTATACTGGTCTATTGTTTCAAGTTCATCTGATGTAAATACACAGTCTACAGGATATGTGACTGTACTGTTTACATATGGCATCCAGAAGTCATTTAAATCTGTAAGCCTTTCTATAGCACGTTCTTCCATTTTAAATGTATTGTTATAATAATCACTAAGAATTAATTTAGGACCAGATACCTCATATTCACCCTTTAACTCACCAGCAGTCTTGCCAAATTTATCTTGTGCTTCTTTATCTGTAATACTAAGCCATATTCCATTCTCATCTTTTTTTGTAAAATAAGTGCCAATAGGCCCATACTGTAACTGCATTATAATTTCAGGGTCATACCATTTATCATAAAATTTTAAAAGATTTGCAGGGCTTTTACATTCTTTAGTAATGCTTAAATTGCCACTGTTAGTACCACCGCCAGTACGCACTGTTACATTATGTGTGCCATCAGGCCCGTCAAGGACTGGCAGGAATACATAATCTTTTGCATAATCACCCATAAGTTCTTCGATATACCACCATGTAGAAACACCAACATATCCTTGTGAACATTTTGCTATAAGCTGTGTATCTGACTGGCTGAACATTTCCTGGTCTATAAGCCCTTCTGCAAACCAGTCATGGAAATAAGTAACTGCTTTGCGGTATTTATCTGTAGCGCATACAAACTCTGTCTTTTTATCATCTGTAAGCACTAAATCATTAATAACATCATTAGGCCAGTTAGTAAAACCAAATCCTGCGTAAAAAATATTCTGTCCCCAGCACCACTGGTCAAAACCTGTACTCATAGGGATTGTACTCCCTTTAGGGTTTTTATAATACTTTGCACTCATATCATTGTCCGCAAATGCTTTTAATGCTGTATGGAGTTCATCAAGTGTTTTTGGTACAGCAAGCCCCAGGTCATCAAGCCACGCTTTATTAATCATACTAAACTGTGGTATTGTATAAATACTGTTATCTTCTTCTTTTCCAATACCAGCTGTACCCATTTTCTCACCTGCCGGAAGCCCGTAAATGCAGCCATCACTCATTGTAATAGCACTGCGTATGCTAGGGTTTTCCTCAAGGATTTTAGATAAATTCGGCATATACTCCGGTGCCAGGTATGGTGTCAGGTCAATAAAAGTCCCATCATCACCATATCTTGAAAGGTCATAGTTACTAAATCCAACCCCCATAAAAGCATCTGGAAGCTGGTCCCCGCCAATACGGATATTTACCTGTTCAGCCAGCGAATCACTCATACAGTCCCATTTAATTTTAATACCTGCATCACTCTGGAGTTTATTTAAAACTTCATTTTTATCATAACCTTTGCTTAATGCACTAATCCCGCCCATAACATTAAAATCTGTCTGTGAAGTGTCAGTATTAGCTTCGCTGCTTGGCCCGTCACCAGAACCACCCTTGCCGCCACAAGCTGTCATTGATACTGCAAGGGCTGTAACCAGTGTACAAGATGCAAGTTTTTTAAATAACGTTTTTCCCATAATAATTTTCCTTTCTTTAATAACTGGTAAGTTTATAAGTTACATTTTAAAACTGCCAGGAAACTACATGCCCTAACCTTTTACTGCACCTGCCATAAACCCTTTTTCAAAATATTTCTGTACAAACGGGTAGAATACAAGCATTGGCGCAGCAGCAACTATAATTGAAGAAAATTTAATCATCTCTGTAAGTTTATTCAGTTCCGCATAACCCCCGGATATGGTGCTTGCCTGCCCTGCACTGGCAGAACTTTTAATAAGTATATTCCTGAGCACAAGAGGAAGTGGTGCCCTTTCATCCCCAGGCAGGTAAATCAATGCAGTAAACCAGTCATTCCAGTATGCAACCATACTGAATACTACCATAACCGCCATAATTGAACGGCTGAGCGGGACCATAATCTTTATAAATGTTGTCCACTGTGAAGCACCATCAATTTTTGCTGCCTCTATCATCTCTTTTGGAATACTGTTCTCAAAGAAATTCCTTACAATAATCATATTGCCAACTGCAACACCACCTGGGATAAATATTGCCCATATAGTATTTGTCAGCCCTGTATCTTTTACTACAAGGTATGTAGGTATCAGCCCGCCGCCAAAATACATTGTGATAATAAAGAAAATACTTATAAATTTCCTTCCAGGAAGGTTTTTAATGCTAAGAGGATATGCTGTAAGATAAATCATTACAACAGAAAATATTGTACCAAGCACTGTATATAAAATACTGTTCATATAACCTGTTATAATGCTGTCATCAGCAAACACCGCTTTATATCCGTCAAGTGTAAACTGGCTTGGCAGAAGAAAAGTTTTTCCTGCATACACTTCATATGGATTAGAAAAAGATGCCACCAGCACATAGTACAGCGGATATGCTACTATTAACAGGATAACAAGGCATATAGCTACCAGTATAAAATCACTGGTTTTTTCAGAAAATCCTGCCAGGCTTTTATTTTTTGTTTTTGCCATTACAATACACCTCCTATACAAAGCTTACATCTTCTGATATTTTACTTGCTATCTTATTAACTACAACCAGAAGTATTATATTGACCACAGTATTAAACAGCCCGACCGCCGTGGAATAACTGTACTTGCCGCTTTCAATACCCTGCTGGTAAACATAAACTGCAATTACATCACTTGTCGCCTTATTTAAGTCTGTCTGTAAAAGCCATACTTTTTCAAAACCAACATTCATCAGGTTTCCTGCGCTCATAATAAGCATAAGCACAATAGTAGGCACCAGTTCTGGTATGTCTATAAAACATATTCTCTGGAACATGGAAGCACCATCTATCTTTGCTGCTTCGTAATGCGAAGTATCAATGTTAGATAATGTAGCCATATAAACTATAATGCCCCAGCCTGCATCCTGCCATATTCCAGAAGCAATGTAAATTGTACGGAATGCACTTGCTTCTGTCAGGAAATCAATACTTGTACCTGCAATCAGGTTGATTAACCCTCCTGAAGGGCTTAAAAAAATACGTATCATACCACATATAACCATGGTAGAAATAAAATGTGGTGCATAAAGCACTGTCTGTACAACCCTTTTGAAACGCATAAACCTTAACTGGTTAATCATAAGGGCAAGAACAATTGGAATTGGAAAACTCCATAACAGGCCATAGAAACTAAGCAGCACTGTATTTTTAATCATCCTCACACAATTCGGGGAAGAAAAAAAACGTTCAAACCATCTCATTCCGACCAATTCGCTGCCCCACATTCCCCTGCTTGCTTTGTAATCACGGAATGCAATCTGTATACCGTACATAGGTATGTATTTGTAAATAATTGTGATTACAACCGGGATTAAAAGCATTGCATATAACTGCCAGTAAGAAGTTATACGCTTTTTAAGTGGTGGCTGTTTCAATTTTACAGCCTGGTTTCCTGAAACCATTTTTTCTTTTTGCATACTTTCTCTCCTTTCTGCTGTTTTAAAATATTTTACAGAACTGAAAACGTTTTTTAATTTTGCGAAACGTTTTTTCTGTTCATAGGTTTATGATACTACTGAATAATAATTAAGTCAATATTTTTTTAAGAAAACTTTAACAATATGTTAGATATATCCAAAATAAATCATAACTTATTATATATATTTACCAAATTATAGCTTAAAATAACGTTTCGTAATACTCTTCAGACATTATAAAACTGTTAATTTATACAAAAATATTATTTTTTGCCCTGCCAGATCAGTCTTATTTTGTGCATTTTGCCGGTTTACGTTTTTTACCTGCTGGTTTCTGGCCGCCTTTACAAAGCAAAATAATTGAAGTATAATAACAGATAGAAACAGATAAAACAGCAGTATGCCTTTAATATATGGCATATTTGCAAGAAAAAATGTATATTTTTACCATTTTGCGTTTACAGAAGTTTCACTACAGTATTTACCAGGAGGTATTAATATATGGAGAAAAAAGCTTCTTCCCCAACTATGAAAAACGTTGCCCAGGAAGCCGGTGTTGCCCTTAGTACAGTTTCTAAAGTTGTAAACGGGCTTCCAGTAGGCCAGCCCTATAAAATACGTGTTGAAAACGCCATTAAAAAATTAAATTACCAAGTCAACAGTTATGCACAGGGTCTTAAATCAAGCAAAACATATACTGTTGCCCTGCTTATACCTAATACACAGAATCCTTTTTTTTCATCACTTACATACCATATTAATATTGCACTTCTGCGCAAAAACTATAAGATGCTGCTCTGCTGCACTGATTCTAATTCCAGCCAGGAACAGGAATACATTACAATGGCACAGCAGAATAAAGTAGATGGCATTATCGGGCTTACTTATAATCCTGAACTTGTTATAGAAAAAAATACACCTTATGTATCTATTGACCGTTCCATGGGACCGGATATCCCATGTGTGGCATGTGACAACTTTGCAGGAGGACAGCTTGCCGCTGAAAAACTCGCCAGCCTTGGCTGTAAAAATGTGGCATTTCTCCGGATTGGTTCTTCACTTAATAATGAACCTAATAAACGCAAAGCAGGATTTGAGAATGGCTGTCTTTCATGTGGGTTAAACTATGAAATAAAGATTTTAAATGATGGTGACTCTTATGATGCATTTGAAGAATTTCTTAAAGACCATATGGATAACGGGCATCTGTCTTTTGACGGGATTTTCTGCGTAACTGACAGGCTTGCATATTATGTAATAAAAATGCTTGAAAACCTTCAGCTTAAAGTACCAGAAGATGTACAGGTAATTGGTTTTGATGGCATAAAGCTTTTTGAAGATGACAGTTATATATGCTCTACAATAGTACAGCCTGTCCAGCAGATTGCAGAAATGTGTGTTGATATGCTTCTGGAAGATAAAACTTCCCTTACCCCTCTTATATGCCTTCCTGTCCAATACGCATACGGCGGCACAACATTAGAAAAGCCGGGGGAATGTCTATGAAAAACTGGTGGTATTATCATAAATGGTATGTAATAATTGGAGCTGTAATCATAGCAGGTGCAGCCAATATAGCCTGCAATGCCCTGGGTCTTTTTAAAAAGACCCCTGACTATTGTATCGCCTATGTTGGAAAAACAGCACTTCCAGAGGACACCGTATCCATGCTTAAAGAACGTTTCGCCAAAATAAGCAGTGATTTCAATGGTGATGGTGCAGTCATTGTGCAGTTGCGCCAGTATGTAGATAACTCCCAGTCCCCAGTTGCAGGGGCAGAAGCATCTTATTATGAACTTTCATCTGAAATCACCCTGATTGGCGATATTACAGACTGTGACAGTTATTTCTTTATAATGGACGACCCTGTGCTGTTCCAGAAAGAGTTCCATATATTAGCACTCCCAGATGGCAGCAGTCCTGGTGATACAGATTATTCTACAGAAGGAAAAGTATTTCCGCTGGCAGATATCCCTGCACTTTCAAATACAGACATAAATTCTTCCACTAATGGCATAAGCCCCGGGTCCTTATCAGGGCTGTATATAGGAAGACGGTATTTCTATAATGAAAATACAGTAAATAACATTAATAAATGCAATGAATTGTGGGATTTGCTTTTCCAGTAACAGGCATGTTTTATATTTTATTATATCTGCTGCAAAACGCAGCATGGAGGGATTATTATTATGAAACTAAAATTTATCTGTTATTTAATCTGTTTTATTTTCCTGCTTCCAGCCTGCACCTTGTCTAAAGGGACAAGTACTGCCCAGAACGGGGATTATACCATTGTTGGCAAAAATTTAAAGATTAAAAATGACAATAAGGATTTTGTCCTCCTTGATAATAAAGATGCGCTGGCAGCCAGTGGCCTTTATTATGCAACATGGGTTACAGGAACTCCCGAAGCTTACGAAAACAGTGATGGTGATACAGTTGATTTATATGATGCACAGCTCTATCTTCTGTCAGGTGAAGCAGAAGATGACACAGAAGCACAGGAAAACCTGGATTCATGGCTTGATGCTGCAAGAAGCAAGTATGATATTACAGATGAAAAGACAGAAATATTTAACGGACAGGAATATTTAATTACCACATATAACTGCAAAGGGGATACAAACCCATATTCCAATGGCATATCAGCATTTGGGATATCTGGAAACAATGCCGTATGTATCGAACTTACATGCCGCAAAAACTTCGGCAAGGAACTTAAACCTATATTAACCGGCTTTTTAAATAACTGTTATTATAATAATAAATATTATGATTAGGAGGGATTACTTTGGCTTTATTCTTTAACACCAGCACAAATGCCGGGACAGGACAGCGTTTAACAGGTTTTGCACGTTACTGTGAACTTCTGGAACGTGATTTTAAGCGTTTCTTTATTGTAAACGCCCTTACCCTTTTAGGATTTCTCCCATTTATATGTGGGGTTATTTTTTCAATCCTGTCCTCAAGCATAATATTTCTTATCCCTATATGTATTGCCAGCGGCATAATTGCTGGTCCTGCGCTTTCATGTATGTATGACACAGTATTCCGCAGCCTGCGTGACGCACCTGGAAAATGTATGGAAAACTACAAACGTGCCTGGAAACAGAACTGGCGGCAGTCAGTTATACCAGGGATTGTATTATGCCTTCTGCTTGGTTTTGACGCCTTTATGATGGCAATAATGTGGTGGTGGGCACCGTCTTCCCCTGGATTTGGCACTATTACAATATATATCCTTGGATTGACATTAATGACTATGTTTTTTCAATATACCTGCCACAACTGGTACTGTTTGAACAGACTGGCAGACAACGTTTTAAAAACTGCCTGCTTTTTATTATACGCTTTTTCTGGAAAATACTTGGGTACTCCATGTTACAAGTCCTGTACTGGACAATAATTGTATTGTTCCTGCCCTGGTCATCTGTTATCCTTCCTCTTACCGGTGTCTGGTTTATTGTATATCTTGTAAACTTTTTATTATATAATACACTGGACAGCGTATTCCAGATTGAAGAACAAATAGCACAGGTATTCCCTGAACAAGCAGCATATTATGAAGATGATGAAACATGGCTGGAAAGAAAGCAGGCAGAACAGAACCAGACAGATTAAAAATAACAGGACATACTGGAAAACCAAAAGCTGTGTAATTATAGTAGAATAACTTGAAAATGAAAATATAAATTTGCTAATAGCATATAGAAAAATGGTAGTGAAATAAAGGCTGGCAAACTTTTATTTTTAAAAATTGGAAAACTCAAACCATATACCACTGGAATAAAATAAATATCCCTGAAGTTCCTGTGTCAAATACAAGTTTGAGTTGTAATAATTAACCAGCCTCACTACCAGCTAAACAGATAACACGATTTCTATATCCGATATCATCAAGTTCAATATTTGAAAATGTCATTATATTAGGAAATTTTCACAGTTATCTGTAAAAGAAAACGGGATTTCAAAATCCCCATACTGCTTACAAATTAAAAAACTTAAGTTTACGATATTGCCTGAATACCGGGGTGTTTATTGTTTAGCCATTTTTCCTAAATTATCTTGTTTCCAATATATGGACTCTGTTTTCACTTGTATTTTCATAATATTCCAGCCTTAGTTCTTCGTGTTTGGTTTCAAAAGTTGTGATACAGAGTAGTTGGTTAAGTTATTCTGGATAAATGCAACAATTTCGGCTATTGTTCTTTTGCGAATATGGCGGTCGCTTTTTTTAATATTTCATTCTCGATCTTAAGGCGCTGGATTTCTTTCTGGAGAGCCTTATACTCCTTGAGGGTAAGTGTTTCCTCCTCTGATACCTTGATAGGGGAAAGCTGCTTTACCCAGCCGCTAATCGTACTCCGATTTACGCCATATTCACGTTCCAGTTGTGGATACGAAGTTCCTCCGGCATTATACAGATCCACGATCTGCTGTTTAAATTCCGGAGTGTAAGATTTTTGATTTTTCGCCATGTTGAACATCTCCTTTGCTCTTTCATTTGATAGTATAGGTTGTTCAACTTTTCCTGTCCACACTTATATACTAACACCAAGAAAAGCTTGGTACAGGAAAATATTCACATAAAATCAAAATAATTGGAAAAGGATATGGGAATTATGCTGTAAAATACATACTTGATTTTGAA
>CAJUJY010000007.1 GCA_910586555.1 uncultured Lachnospiraceae bacterium | reverse complement strand
GGGAACGTGCCTGCTACAGAAAATATATAAAACTGCTGCATGTACACAGCATTTATTATATACAACCTCCAATGCAGGGTAACTATAAATTATCTTTTGTTTACACATAATTGAAAGTTTATGAAACATATGTGGTGTACATAAAAAGAAATATTGAAATTCCACATCATATATGGTAAAATCACAGCGGTTTATTTAGAAGTATTATTTTAAAATATACAAACAGGAAGGAAGAATGTAAATGAATAAAATACCATTTGTAACAAAGGAGAAAGTTGAAGAAATTGTTAAAACATATCCAACACCTTTCCATATTTATGATGAAAAGGCTATACGTGAAAATGCCCGGCACCTTAAGGCTGCTTTTTCATGGAATAAGGGGTTCCGTGAATATTTTGCAGTTAAGGCAACACCTAACCCGTTTATTTTAAAAATACTTAAGGAAGAGGGCTGTGGCACTGACTGTTCTTCCCTTACAGAACTTATGATGTCAGAAGCATGTGGCTTTACGGGTACTGATATTATGTTTTCATCAAATGTGACACCTGCCTGTGAGTATAAAAAAGCTAAAGAGCTTGGTGCATATATAAACCTTGATGATATTACACATATAGATTTTCTTGAAGAAACAGCGGGCATACCAGATACAATATTCTGCCGTTACAACCCAGGTGGTGTTTTTAAAATGGGTACAGATATAATGGACAACCCAGGTGATGCTAAATATGGAATGACAAAAGAACAGCTTATAGAAGCTGTAACAAGGCTTAAAGCAAAAGGTGTAAAAAAGTTTGGAATACATTCATTTCTTGCAAGCAATACTGTAACAAACGGGTATTACCCGGAACTTGCAGGTATTTTATTCAGGCTTGCAGCAGAAGTAAAAGAAAAAACAGGTACAGACATATCCTTTATAAACCTTTCAGGTGGTGTAGGAATACCTTATAAACCAGATGAAGAACCAAATGATATTGCAGTAATTGGGGAGGGTGTAAGAAAGAAATTTGAAGAAATCCTTGTGCCAGCAGGTCTTGGAGATGTTTCTATATTTACAGAACTTGGCCGTTTTATGCTTGGGCCTTATGGTGGCCTTGTAACTAAAGCAATACATGAAAAACATATATACAAAGAATATATTGGTGTTGATGCATGTGCTGTAAACCTTATGCGTCCTGCAATGTATGGTGCATACCACCATATAACAGTACTTGGCAAGGAAAATGAACCATGCAGCCACAAATATGATATAACAGGTTCGCTTTGCGAAAATAATGATAAATTTGCAATAGACAGAATGTTACCTGGAATAAAAACAGGTGATTATTTATTTATACATGATACAGGTGCACATGGTTTTTCAATGGGTTATAATTATAATGGAAAACTTAAGTCAGCAGAACTCCTTCTTAAAGAAGACGGAAGCGTACAAATGATAAGAAGGGCTGAAACACCAGCGGATTATTTTGCAACATTTGATTTTTGCGAAATTTTGAAAAACTACTAAAGTAAAACAAGATACTACCGATAAATATTATGAAACATAAAATTTAAACTGCATATGCAGAAACAGTATTAATGGATGTGTAAGATTTAGGTGGTGGTTTTATGAGAATAGACGCTATTAATAAAGTGAACCAGTTATACCAGGCAACTAAGCCAAAAAAGGCTAAGGAAACCAGCAGTGCAGATATACAGGATAAATATGAGGTTTCAAAAATGGGTAAAGATTACCAGACAGCTAAAATGGCAATTAAAACCTCACCTGATATAAGGGAAGATAGAATTTCCCAGATAAAAAATGCACTTGCCACTGGCACATATAATGTATCTGCACAGGAAATAGCAGATAAGATGGTTAGCAGGTATTTCGATTCCATTTTATAGATGAGGGATTAAAATGGCTAGTTTAATTGAAGAACTTATTGGTACACTTAATGCAGAAAAAGCGGTCTATGAAGAGCTTGTCCCTGTATCTGAGAGAAAGACAAAGGTACTTATAAAAAATGACCTGGAAGAGCTTAAAAAGGTTACTGCACAGGAACAGCTTTTAATGGACAGGGCGGGAGCCATCGGGCATAAAAGGGAAGAGGTTATTAAGAATATAGGAATAGTCCTTAATAAGACCCCGGCAGAACTTGACCTTACATCACTTACAAAACTTCTGGCAAGGCAGCCAGAAGAAAAAAAGACACTTGCAGCCCTTCATGATTCGCTTAGAACTACTATGAGGCGGCTTGTGGAGGTTAATGAGAGAAATAAAGATTTAATTGAAAATTCCCTTGAAATGATAGAGTTTAATATGAACTTTATTCAGAGTACACGGATGTCACCAGGGAACAATAACTATAACCGTAATGCAACAAACAGTTATACTGCCGGTTATAACGGGCAAGGGTTTGATGCAAAACAGTAATGGTTATTTCCGGCAAGGCTGTATAAAAACAGCTTTGCCGGAATTTTAAAAGTTTCCTGGCGGTATCCGTGTTTTTGCTAGTTTAAAACAATCTTTTTACCTGCATGGTTTAAAGAATTTAGAAGCAAAGAATAATAAAACAGTGGAGGATAAGAAATGGGCAGTTTGTTTACAAGTTTTGGTGTTGGTGTGCAGGGAATACATGCTTCACAATCCGGGCTTAATACTACATCACATAACCTTGCAAATACAAAAACACCAGGTTATACAAGACAGCAGAATATTAATGCTGATATGCCATACCAGACATATAAGGTTACAAACAAGCATACTTCACAAATTGGCATGGGGACAAGGGTTGACGCAATAAGGCAGATACGTGACCAGTTCCTTGACAAAGAATACAGGCTGGAATTTAGCAGGCAGTCATTTTATAGCAAGCTTGTTGAAACAGAGAATGAAGTAGAAGATGTATTTGGTGAAATGGAGGGTGTTGAGTTCCGTTCTGCACTTAATGAAATATGGGAACAGATACAAACATTGTCCACAGACCCTGGAAGCATTGTATACCGCAAACTTTTTATTGCAGGCGGGGAAGCCTTTATAGACAGGGCATATGACGTTTACAGGGAACTTACAAATTACCAGAAAGGCCTTAATGATGAAATATCTAAAAAGGTTAAAAGAATTAACGAAATAGGTGAAGAAATTGCAAAGTATAATAAGATTATTACACAGACAGAAGCAGCAGGTGTAGAGAATGCCAACGATTACAGGGATCTTAGAAACCTGCTTATGGACGAACTTGCAGGGCTTACATATTATACTTACCAGGAAGATGTAGATGGCAAACTCCAGGTATATATAGATGGTGCACCACTTGTTATTGAAGGCAAAAGTTACCATATGCACTGTGAAGAACTTTCAGAAGACACAGGCATGTATAATGTGGTATGGTCTGATAATGGCTTTGGTGATGTATATGACCTTGAAACTGCATATTCTAATAAGGACAGGACGGATACAGGTTCACTTTATGGAATACTTACAGCACGCGGAAGGAAGTTTGCTAATTATACAGACCTTCCTGTAGCGCCAAAAGAGCCACAGGAAAAGGACTACAGGGACGCAGATGGTGCATTTGATGAAGATGCCTATAATGAGGCATATGAACAGTATGAACTTGATTATGCACAGTTTGAAAAAGATACCAAAGTTTTTAACAATACAACAGGCAATTCAATAATTACCAAGATAGAATCACAGTTTGACAGGTTTGTGCATGACATGGTTACAATGATTAATGATGTATTATGTCCGAATATTGATTTTGAACTTGACGGGATTTCTGCTACAGACATTAATGGCGTGCAGGTTGATCTTGAAGCAGGAAACTATAAGATACTTGATGTTGTCAACAGCCCGACAGGTACAGATGATGATTTAACTATTGGTGAGGAACTGTTTAAAAGGACTACAACAGACAGGTACCAGGTTTTAGTGCTTGATGCACCATTATACAGAAAAGATGCCAATGGGGATGAAATGATTGATGAAGATGGCAACCCTGTGCCTGCCACACTGGAATTTACAGACAGTGAAGGAAATACAAAATATAAGCTTTTTGTATATAATGAAGAGCAGGAAGATGATATTTTCTCACAGTATACAATAATAAACTTACAGATGAATGATAATGTACTTGCAAATTATTCACTTCTGCCTGTAAAGGTAAACCCACTTGCAGGAGGTACAGGGGCTTATGCACAGGATATGTTTACAGACCTTATATCAAACTGGCAGAAAGAAACAATAGGACTTGACCCTAATACCCTTACAGTATATTCATATGACAGATATTATGAAGAAATGGTAGGTGCGCTTGGCACACAGGGGCAGATATGGACCAGTATGCTTGAACGCCAGACATCACTTGCAGATGATGTAGAGGCACAAAGACAGCAGATAGCAGGTGTTTCAACAGAGGAGGAACTTGTAAGCCTTTTGCAGTACCAGCATGCATTTAATGCGGCATCAAGGTATATAAATGCCATTGACCAGATGTTGCAGAACCTTATTGAAAAACTTGCATAATTATTAACCCGTAAACCTGTACAGTGCGCTTGCTGTTACAGGCAGGTTTGCCTTATTAAATAAAAATTTTAAAAAAGTAAATAAGGCTGTTTTGTAAACAGGCAGAAAAATGCCTGCTTGCATATATCTTTTGAATAACAGGCGCAGAAATGAGGTAAAAGATATGCCATCAACATTTTTAGGATTAAGCATAGCATCATCAGGAATGGCAGCATATAAGGCGCATTTTAATGTTACAGCACATAATATATCCAATGTTAAAACCCCGAGCTACTCAAAACAGTGGGTAGAGCAGAAAGCTAAATGCCCTATTTCACTTGGTACTTCTTTTGGAATGATAGGCACAGGTGCAGAGGGAATATCTATTAATAGTACACGTGATGAATATTATGACTATAAATTCCGCAAAAATAATGCCATGTATGGTTATTATGATACAGCAGAATACTATATGAAAAGCTTGCAGGATTATCTGTATGCAGCAGACCACCAGAGTGCAGGGCTTTCTAATTCCCTGAACCATTTTTTTGACAGGCTTACAGTACTTACAAAAAGTCCGGCTGATACTACAATACGTACTGAAGCAACAGGCTATGCAGATACCCTTGCACAGTATGCTAATGAAATGACCAGAAACTACAAGCAGATGCAGAATGATATAAACCAGGAGATAAATACAGTAGTAAACCAGATAAATGCCTATGCAGACCAGATAGCTTCACTTACAAAGCAGATAACATCACTGGAAGTATTTGGTGAAAAGGCTAATGATTTAAGGGACCAGCGGGCAAAGGTTATTGATGACCTTTCTCTGCTTGCAGATGTTGAAGTTGTAGAAAAACCACCTGCTGATGGTAATGGCATTTACCAGTATATGATTTATCTTGGTGGAGGTGTTCTTGTAGATACTAATGTTTATAACCAGATAGAACTTAAACCATCAGAAAGCTATGTCAACCAGACAGATATAGACGGGCTTTATACACTTTCATGGAGCAACGGGCAGAAGTTTGATGTCAGGAATACACAGCTTGGAGGCCAGTTACAGGCGCTTTTTGAAATAAGGGATGGCAATAACTGTGAAAACTTTAAAGCAGATTTCAAGGGATATGATGATGCAGAAAATACATTTACAATAGTAGCAGACCCTTCAAGTGCCACTTCCGCTGCTAATATTTCAAAACTAAATATTCCTGCGGCAGATGGTGTAATTACAGTTGGTGTTGTTGATTTTAAATATGATTATTTTAGTGCATCAGTAGCAGCGGACGGTACATATACATATACATTTAAACTTACAAATACACTTTCTGATTCAGAAAAATCTTATCTTGAAAGCACACTTGCAGCGGCAGGTGATGAAGGTTCTGTTAATGCAAGCGTAGGTGATTCAATAGCATACCGTGGGATACCATACTACCTGGCACAGCTTAATGAATTTACCAGGACACTTTCTGCTACATTTAACCAGCAGCAGAACAGGGGTTATGATATGTATGGCAATAAAGGTGTTGATTTATTTATGGCTGTAGACCAGACATCTTCAAAACAGCTTGATATGACTGAATTTTTAAAAAGTTCCAAAGATGGTTATTATTACCTTGACTGCAATAAAGTATTTACACAGGAAGCTTATAGTGAATATATAGATAAAACTTATAGTGATACTGATTTATATGAAATAACTGAAAAAGAAACTGAAGATGGTGAACCCCTTGTAATAGGCAATGTAACATACAGCCATATGGTAGTTACTAATAAAGAAGGCAAAGTTGTTGAGGAGCTTTATGTTTCTAATGATGATAATGGTGCAATATTTACATTTAATTCACTTGTACAGGAAGGTGAAAAAGCTTCATATTATAACCTTACAGGCAGTAATTTTTCAGCTAACAGGGATATGGTAAAAGATGGCAGGCTTATAGCAGGTTCAGCAAGGGATCCGAAAGGTAATACCACAGGTTCAGTAGACGGCAGTGGTGCTGAAGAAGCAGAAAATCTTGCAATACTTGCAGGTATGCAAAGTGATACATCAATGTTTAAGCAGGGCGACCCTATATCTTTCCTTTCAGTTTTAACGGGGACTATAGGTGTGGACTCCAAAAAGATGGAGGACTGTGCCAAAAATGCACAAAACATTACAGAAGCAGTTGATAACAGAAGGCTGGCAGTTTCTGGCGTAGATGAAGATGAAGAAGGCCAGATGATTATAGAAGTACAAAACCTTTTAAATATACAATACAAGGTAGTATCAGTAATGAACCAGGTACTTGATAAGCTTATTAATGAAATGGGCTTATAAAATGTATTATTCCTTTATAAAAATAATATAAAATGGAGGAACATTTATGAGAATAACAAATACCATGATTTCTAACAGTGCTAAAAACCATATAGCAAATGCTAAGAATAAACTTTTAAAACATGAAGAACAATATACTTCACAGCAGAAAATACAAAGACCATCAGATGACCCTACTGTTGCGGTACGTTCCCTTAAGTTAAGGACAACATATTCACAGGTTACACAATATATTGAAAAAAATGTACAGGATGCGCTTAACTGGATGGATATGACAGAAGGTTCTTTAACAAATATAGGCAAAATGCTTGACACAATGAAACATTTCCTTGTACAAGGCAATGTTGACGAAATGAAGGCAGATGAAAGGAAATCTGTAGTACAGACTCTTAAAAAGAATGTAGAAGGAATATTCCAGAATGAAGCTAATGCAGATTATTCAGGACGTTATCTTTTTACAGGATACCGTACAGATACATCACTTATTTTCCCTTCATTAACAGATAACCTTGAATATAAAATTACTGAAAATTTCAATTATGATTCCTTACGGTGCGTAACTTCTGTTATAGGAGGGGCAAGTTATAATGCAGATACATCAGCAGGACAGGAATATGTTGACAGTGCAGCTACCACTACAACGGCATACCGTTTACAGCTTGCATATACTAACTGTGCAACAGAAGTAAACTTTGAAACAGGCATGGATGAAGCAATCCAGTTTACATTTACCAATAAAAATGGTGAAGATATAACAGATGATATACTTTCAGGTGCTTTAAGGGTTGAACTTTCCACTGCAAGCAATACAGTACGTGAAGTGGCAGATGATGATGTGCTTTTCCTTTATGATACAGGTGAAATACTTGTGGGTAAAAATGTATTTAATGCAATACAGGAGAACCAGGCTGCTATTTCAGTTAATTATTTGAAGTCTGAATTTAAACAGTTTGATGTACGTCCTGAAATGTATTTTAAAGCAGAATGTCATGATGTAATTACAGATAAAACAATTAAATATTCAGAACCAAAAGACCAGACTATAAGGTATGAAGTTAATTTTAACCAGACAATTAATGTAAATACACAGGCAAGGGATGCAATAAGTACAGATATATACCGTACAATTGAGTATATAGAACAGAACGTACAATATGTAGATGAAGCAGAAACCAAGATTGAAGAATGTGAGAAGCTTATAAAAAATACTACTGATGAGGCTGAACTAGATAAACTTAAATCCTTAAAAGTTACACTTGAAGATGAATTGCAGTTACGTGTAAAAGTTATGTCAGAAGCATTTGGCATAGGACTTACTATGGTCGATGATGTACAGGTAAAACTTAATATTGCTGTAGCAGACCTTGGCGCTAAATATAACAGGACACAGCTTACATATGATAAATTATTAGATTCAAGGCTTGATACAGAAGATAAACTTTCTGAAAATGAAGGTGTCAGTTTACCAGATGTACTTATTAATCTTACACAGTCAAATAATTTATACCAGGCATCACTTTCAGCAACTTCAAAGATACTTGGCAATTCGCTTTTAAGTTATATTTAAAACAGATTATGGTGCCCCGTAAGTATAGAAAACGGGGCATTGCAGTTCCAGAACGGAGGACATTTAATGAAAATAAATACAAAATATTTTGGGGAAGTTGAAATAGGGGATGAAAAAATAATACACTTTGATAATGGTGTACTGGGATTTGAAAATTATAAAGATTATACGATAATCTATGATATAGAACCAGAAGAAGAACCCTTTTTTTCATGGCTCCAGAGTGTAGAAGAACCATCCCTTGCATTTCCTATAGTTAATCCGTTTAAGGTGGACAAAAATTATAATCCCCAGATAAATGACGGGAGTCTTAAAACCATCGGTGAATGTGAAGATGAAGACCTGGTAGTGTTTTTTATGGCTACAATCCCTGAAGATGTTAAAGAAACTTCCGTAAACATGAAAGCACCCCTGATAATAAATTCCATTTCCAGAAAAGGCGTACAGGTTATAGCAGAGGGTACGGAGTATGAGATTAAACATAAGCTTATAAGACAGGAAGAAAAGTAGATTGGAGGTATTATGTTAGCTCTCGCACGCAAATTAAACCAGTCAATAGTTATAGGCAATAATATTGAAATTACGCTTCTTGAAATAAAAGGAGACCAGATAAAAGTAGGAATAAATGCACCGAAATCTGTCCCTATATACCGGAAGGAAATATATGAACAGATACAGGAAGAAAATAAAAAAGCAGCACAGGCAGATGTGGATATGAAATCACTTAAAAATCTGTTCAACAGAAATATTAAGTAATACGCATAATATGCCGATATAGAGTAAAGACAGACTACTGTAAGTATTTATGGTATAAAAAATATTATAAATACTGTAAGGGGTTTTGCAAAGGAGTAATAATATCACATGGAGGTGGTAAAATGTCAATAGACAATTTAGAAATGCCGGTAATAAGTGTACCTAAATATGACAAAACTGCTGCAACACCTGTAAATACAGAAATTAAACCAAATAAAAGCATTACTAGTGACAGAACGGATTCTGATAATAATAATGCTAATAAAGATGATGTATTAACATCAGAAAAAGGAAAGGTACTGTCAAAGGAAACACTTGATTCTGCATTTGCCGGCATGAACTCAAAACTGAAAATGCAGCGTACACGTTGCGAATATGATTATGATGAGGCAACAAACAGGGTGTCAATAAAAGTATATGATAAGGATACTGATGAACTTGTACTCGAAGCTCCTCCTGAAAAGTCTATAGAGGCGCTTAAAAAAACATTGGAGCTGGCAGGCATCATAGTCGACGGGAAATATTAAAAGATAGGAGTGGTCAGAATGCCAATAAGAATGACAGGTCTTAACTCAGGGCTCGACACAGAGTCTATAATTGCAGCACTTATGTCTGCACAGCGTACTAAGCAGACAAAAGTAGAAAACAAGAAAACAAAACTTGAATGGAAAAAAGAGCAGTGGGCTTCCTTAAACACTAAAATTTATAACTTCTATACAAATTCACTTTCCAAGATGAAAATGAAGTCAACTTATATGACCAAAGCTGCAACTTCATCAAACACTTCAAAAGTAACAGCAAAAGCATCAACAACAGCCGCAACAGGTTCTTACTCCGTAAAGGTAAAGAATGTTGCATCAGCACAGAAAGTAACAAGCGGGAAATTAAACCAGGTAGCTGTAAAAGATGATAAGGGCCAGCAGGTTATTGGATCTGATGGCAAGCCAGTTTATGAAAATGTAACTTCCAGCACAAAACTTAAAGATATAATGGGTGACAGTTTAAAACCTGGAACACAGATAAAAGTTGCTGCTGGTGATAAAACAGTTTTTCTTGAAGTTAATGATAAAACTACAGTTTCAGATTTTGTAGGCAAATTAAATAATGCAGGACTTAATGCTTCATTTGATGAGAACCAGCAAAGGTTTTTTATAAGTTCAGCTAAAAGCGGTGCAGGCAACAGTTTTACAATTACATCAGGTACAATGGACCAGAACCAGCAAGATGCTACAAAAGCTTTAAAAAACCTTATAGGGTATGAAAGCATGTCATCTGCTAATAAAGCCACTGCTGATAATATAATGGCAAAACTACAGACTGGCACAAGTGTAGATGATGTTATAGAAAGGCTTACAACACTTGCTAATGATTATTCAGATAAAAAAGCAAAAGATATAGCCACTAAATTATATACCGCGGAAGCAAAAAAGACAATAGATGATGGATTTGATAATGAAGTAAAAAAGAGCCTTGGAAAAGAGGAAGATGCTAATTTTACAGTCCAGGATTCTGACAGAATAAAATACCTGGAAGATAAAGGTTATAAGTTAGACAGATCTGATGGCAAGACTGAACAAGCTGCTTTAGAAGAAGCAAAAAATAAATATATAGATAAAGAAGCAGAAAAATTAATTAAAAAAGATGATTATAAAACCAAAATTGAAGAAGCAGCTAATAATGGCCTTAGTTCTTCGGAGAAAGACAGATTAAATGCTCTTTTAAAAAATGATGAAAAACTTACTACTGAAGAAGCAGGTATTATTACCACAAACCGCATGGACAGGACAATCGCTACTAACAGTGCTATAGCTGGAAATGATAAAGAACCTGGAGCTGCTAAGAAGTATTCTGAAGCTATGAAGACTTTTGGCAGTGATGATAATTCAGGAGAGGCGCTTAAGGCTATTGGTCTTGGAAGGGTTGCTGGTGATTTGGTTTCAAAAGGCCAGGCAGCAACAGACAGCAGCCAGATGGCAGTTATTGCTGCTGGTGATACAGAGATTGAATATAATGGTGCAATCCTTACAAGTGATACTACTAATATAACAGTAGCAGGAATTGAGCTTAATGTCCTTGCAGCGACAGGCGATGAAACAGTTAATATTTCAGTAACTAATGATACATCAGGTGTATATGATACAATTAAGGAATTTATTTCAGAGTATAATGCCATACTTAAAGAAATGAATACTTTATATAATGCTGGTTCTGCTAAAGACTATGATGTGCTTTCAGATGAAGAAAAGGATGCAATGAGTGACTCAGAGGTTGAAAAGTGGGAAGCAAAAATTAAGGACTCACTTTTAAGGCGTGATACAACTCTTGGTTCAATTGTTTCTTCATTTAAGAATAAAATGATGGGCACATATACAACATCAGATGGCAACAGGTTTTCATTGGCAGCAATAGGCATATCGACATCACAGGACTATAAAGAAGGCGGGCTTTTACATATAAAAGGTGATGAAGACGATCCAGAGTATGCAGATAAGACTAATGTACTTAAAAATATGTTAGATAAAGATCCTGATACAGTAATTGGAGTATTTACAAGCCTTACAGATTCACTGTATTCAGACCTTCAGAAAAAAATGTCTGCCACAAAAATGAGTAGTGCACTGACATTTTATAATGATAAAGAAATGTCTTCACAGCTTTCAGATTATAAAGATGAAATATCTAAATGGCAGAGCAGGCTTGATGAAATGGAAGATAAATATTATAAACAGTTTTCTGCAATGGAAACAGCACTTGCCAATCTCCAGTCACAGCAAAATTCACTGGCAAGCATGTTAGGCGGAGGAAACTAATAACATTTATTTATTACATAGTGGATGCCAGCCATAATTAAAGGCTATAAAGGGCAGTACTATTAAAAAGCGGAGGGATATTGTATAACAGTATCCCTTCGCTGTAATTCTACAAAGCGTAACAAATACATGGAGGTAAGTTATGGCAAAATATAGCAATACAAATGCAGCAAACTTTTATAAACAAAATTCTGTAAACACAGCATCTCCTGCAAGACTTACACTTATGCTTTATGACGGGGCTGTGAAATTTTGTAATATTGCAATTGAAAGCATAGAAGAAAATGATATTTCAAAGGCAAATACAAATATAATAAAAGCAGAAAAAATTATAGTAGAGCTGCGTGCCACACTTGATATGAAATACCCAGTAGCAAGTGAATTTGATAAGGTATATGATTATATATACAGAAGGCTTGTAGAGGCTAATATGCGTAAAGATAAAGATATATTAAATGAAGCACTTAGACATATTAAAACTATGCGTGATACATGGAAAGAAGTAATGCGTCTTAATAATGTAACTTAAAAATATAAAATTTATAAACTATATTATATATTGGAATATAGTTTATATTATAAAAATATATCATGTAATTGTGTTATATAAATGGGATAATTAATGAAATTATAATTAGTAAACACATAAATATATATAATAGAAATGGGGTAACTTATGGATAATATTAATACGTATATATCAGTATTGCATAGTTCACTCCGTAAAAAGCTTGAACTAATAAAAGACCTTTTAGAACTTACAAAAGAACAAAACAGGATATTAAGCCAGGAAGAAGTAGATGCAGACAGTTTTGACAGAATAGTAAGTGAGAAAGAAGTAAAAATTAATGAAGTACTTAATATAGACCAGGGATTCCAGTCACTTTTTGACAGAATAAGCAGTGTTGTAAAAGAAAATCCCAATCTATACAGACAGCAGATACTGGAAATGCAAAACTATATCAGGACTATTACAGATATAGGTGTTGAAATAGAGAACCTTGAATATAAAAACAAGGAAAAATTTAAAAAATTTCTTTCAGATAAAAGAAGTAGCATAAAAGACTTTAAAGTAAGTAATAAAACAGCCGTTTCATACTATAAAAATATGTCCAACCAGCACAGGGAATGGCAGTCATACTTTGTAGACAGCCGGAAATAACCCAGGATAGTGTATACTAAAAAAATAATTATAAAAAATTTCATAAAGTTGCTAAAGTTTTTTACAGGCTATCCGATATATATATCAGGTAAAGTAATTATACCGGATTGTCCATAGGGACACTTACTCTGGATTGATGTGTACGGGCTGATATTGCAGGGTATAAAACAGTAATTATTACTAATCTCATGGATGAGATTATAGTTTCAAGGAGGAATTAAATATGATAGTACAGCATAATATGACAGCGTTAAACGCTAACAGGATGTTAGGTATTACAAACTCATCTCTTTCAAAAAGAACAGAGAAATTATCTTCAGGTTACAGGGTAAACCGTGCAGCAGATGATGCTGCTGGTCTTTCTATCAGTGAAAAGATGAGGGGACAGATCAGAGGTCTTAACCAGGCTTCACGTAATGCACAGGATGGTATTTCACTTATCCAGACAGCTGAAGGTGCTATGAATGAAATCCATTCAGTACTCCAGAGGATGAGGGAACTGACAGTACAGGCTTCTAACGATACATACGTTACAGCTGACCGTCTTGCAATTGCAAAGGAAGTAAGGGCACTTACATCAGAAATTACACGTATTGCAACACAGACAGAATTCAACAAAATGAAGCTTCTTTCAGGTGGATTTAAACATAAAGTACTTCAGGTTGGTGCTAATTCAAGCCAGGTAATTTCATTTAGTATAAGTGGTATGACTGCTGCTAGTCTTGGTCTTGCACTTACTCAGCCAGCAGGTGTTGTTCAGCAGGGAAAAGAAAAGAATTCAAAAGCAGTAGATGTAGCAAAAGCTATAGAAGATTTTGCTAAAGGTTTAGATGGTAGTGCTGCTGATCCTAATGGTGTATTAGGTACTCCTAAAACAGATCAGGTTAATGGTAATACTAAAAATGCAACTGGAAAGAATATTACTAGATTAGTTTCAGTTGTTAATAAAGCTATTTCAATAGTTTCAATCCAGAGATCTGCACTTGGTGCTTTACAGAACAGATTAGACCATACTGTTGCTAACGCTGATAACATGGCTGAGAACTTACAGTCATCAGAGAGCAAAATCCGTGACGCTAACCTTGCTGATGAGATGGTTGCTTATTCATCATCATCAATCTTACAGCAGGCTGGCCAGTCTATGCTTGCCCAGGCAAACCAGGCTACACAGGGTATACTCTCATTACTTGGTTAATTATAAGTTTGTTAGTATGTCGGATAGAGCTGGCCGTAAGGCTGGCTCTGTTTTTGTTTATAAAAAGTATTATTAATTAAAATTAAGGAGGCAGGATATGAGCCAGCAAAAAGACATAGTTACAAAATCTGTTACAGAGATAGAAGAAGTAGTAGAACTTTTTTACCAGCAGAAATTACAAGAAGCATTAGATAAGTTCCAGGTCGTAATTGGCAGTATAATGATAGCAATAGATACACTTTTTACATTTAAAGCAGAACATGAAGAATTTGAATTCGATGAAGTGAAGATTACTAATACATTAAAAGATGCAATGGGAGCACTTGAAGACAGGGATATGGTATTGCTTGCAGATATACTACAGTATGATTATCTGGAATATATGAATGAACTTTTAGAAAATATGGAATAAATAAAAGAAACGAAAGGAGTTTTTCTGATGGACTGTTTAGAACAGAATATGTCTTTAATAAAGGGTATGCGTCCTGTTTTGTATAATAAGCTGGAAAGAATATTTGCTGGAAAGGAATATTCATATAATAATATAGAAGAAACAAATACAAAAGATGGCAATAAAGCCCTTGTAGTAGAAAAAGATAATACAAAGTACAGGCTTAACAGTTTATACAGGCCATTAACAGAAGCTAAAAAATGGGCAGACCAGTATGAATTCCAAAATATTAATGTATCAGTTGTAATGTTTGGAATAGGAAATGGACTATTTATAAAAGAAATGTTAAGGAGGCTTAAGTCAGATGCAAAGGTTTATTTATATGAACCAGATATATCAGTATTTTTATATGCATTAAATAATATTGATATTTCAGATATTATATGTGATGTGCGTATCTATTTGTCTATTAACAATATAAACAAGAATGAATTTAAAGAAATATTACAAAAAGAAACAGACTGGCTATCTATTTCTGCACAGATAATATGCAACCACCCAGTATATGATAAAATATATATTAGTGAATTTGAAGAATTTTTAAATATGGTATATAGTGCAAACAATCTTGCAAAAGTAAATATTGATACTGAAAGATATTTGTCAGATATGCTTGTAAATAATGCTATTAAAAATCTTAAATTTATAAAAGAGAGTAATTATGTTTCAGAGTTTATAGGGAAAATTCCAGAAGAACTTCCTGCGATTATTGTAGCAGCAGGTCCTTCATTAGATAAAAACATAGATGAATTAAAAAGAGCAGAAGGAAAGGCTTTTATATTTGCAACTGATACTGCTGTAAAACATCTTTTAAGACATAATATTAAATTTGATGCTATTATTACAATTGATGCAAAAAAAGCAGAAGGACATCTTAAAGATGAAAGATGTCATAATATTCCATTATTCTGTGTACTTGAAGCAAAAAATAAAATGATGGAAATGCATACAGGACGTAAAATATGGTTTAGGGGTTCTGTATATATGTATAGTTTATATAATAAATTTAATAGGTTTTTTCCAACTTATAATAGTGGCGGGTCGGTAGCTACAGCAGCATTTTCAGTATGCCTGTCTATGAATTTAAAAAATATTATATTTATAGGCCAGGATCTTGCATACGACGGGGAGGCAACCCATGCAGGAGGAGTTGTAAAGAAGATAATAGGTGAGAAAAGTGGTAAAAAACAAGTTGATGCTATAAATGGCGGAAAAGTATGGTCACGTTATGACTGGCTTATATATCTTGAATGGCTTGAAAATTCTATAAGAGATATAAAAGGGATAAATGTAATAGATGCAACAGAGGGAGGAGCTCTTATTCATGGTTCTAAGGTTATGAAACTTTCTGAGGTAATTAATGAATATTGTAAAGAAGAGTTTTCATTTAGCAATTTGTTAGAAAATATGCCATATACATTTATTGGTGATGAATATAATAAAGTAAGAGAAGAGATACTTTGTTTAAAAAAAGAATTTGCAGATATTAAAGATAAATCAAAAGAAGGTATTAAAGTAGCAGACAGGCTGGTAAAATCTATTAATAATAAAAATAATGGTACAAAAAATGAATCTAAGAATTTGAAAAAAATTAATAAAATTAATAAATTTCTTGAAAAACAGGAGGCTTATGATATTCTTGATGTATATATAACTAACACAGTTGCAAAAGATTTAGTAACTGTAAATAACCTTTCTGAAGATGAAGATGAAAATATGAAAAAAACTTTAGAAATTTCAGTTGCAATATATAAAGCATTAATAGATGCAGTTGAAAAACTTACACCAGTTCTTGAAGAAACACTAGAGCAAATATAGGTTTGGAATATGGGGGATTTATAATATATTATGAAAAGGTTATTAGAAGAAGCCAGAGAAATGTTACATTGTGTAACACAGGCAGTTTATTTTTATAGAAAACAAAATTATATAAAAGGAAATGCTTGTACTATGACATTAACCAGATGTGGCATGCAGTTTTTTAATTATGCAGAAGAAGCAAGATTTAATACAATTATAGAATTTCTGTTTCCAATTTGGCAGGAACTTCTTGAAGCTTCTGAAAGCCGTAATGAAGTTTTTCTTGCTGATATATATGAAAACCGGCTTATGCCTGCACTTTTTGATATACAGTCCTGCCTGGTTAACGAATTAAATGGTGAACCAATAGTATATTGGGAAGATAATATGAATATTCTTAAAGATAAAGATATTAACCTTTATAATATTCTTATGGCGGCTGAAGAAAGTAATATAAGAGAATATGTTTTCCAATGGGCAAATACAGGAGATGCAGTTTTATCTGTAGAAACAAAGCAATATGGACAAGTCCTCCTTGCTTCTTCTGTTAATCCATGGCATGAAGCAATAATATATGGAGATGAATTAAATAGCAAATTTACTGGAAAATGCATAATAATAGGTCTTGGAATGGGATATCATGTAAGATATATAGCATCTTTGCCTGGACTTGAAGAAATAATAGTTCTTGAAAGTGATTTGGAACAACTTAGAATATGCATGATGTATACTGATATGAGAACGGTTCTTTCTAATAAAAATGTAAAAATAGTATTATGTAATAAAGCAGAAAACTATGCAAAATGGTTTAAAGAAAGCAGCCAGAATGACAGTACAATATATAAAATATGGTATCCTTCAGTTAAAACTATAGAAAACGATGCAATACGTGAATTACTTGAAAATTACTGGGTAAATATAAGTTCTTCTGATAATCTTAGAAATGTAATGCTTTATAATTTTAAAAATAACCAAAAGCTTAATGATGAACCAGCAGATAATCTTAAAGATAAATTAAAAGGTAAAGATATAATAATTACAGGAGCAGGACCTTCACTTGATAACAGCATGGATTATTTGCGTAAGTTTTTAAACAGGGAAGATGCAGTAATTATATGTGTAGCAAAAGCTGCTAAAAAATTAGTATCAGAAAATATATTGCCTGGATATATTGTAGCTATTGATGCTAAAAAGGAAACAAGATGGCAAACTAAAGGCATAGAAGATTGTGGTGTTCCATTAATATATCTTTCTACAGCAGCATATAACCTAGTATCAGAATATAATGGAAAAAGGTATATTGCATATCAGGAAGGAATTGAGGAATCAAAAGAATATACTGAAAAAAATAATCTTACAGCTTACCAGAGTGGTGGTTCAGTAGCTACATTTATTATAGATTTTGTAATACGTATGGGATGCAGGCGTGTAATATGTACTGGTCTTGATATGGGATATACAGGTGATAATACCCATGCAGGAGGAATAGGCAGGAAATTACAAAATAAAAAGAGCCTGCGAAAAGTAAAGGCTATGAATGATGGAGAAATTTATACAAGTAAAACGCTTGATATATACAGGAGATGGATTGAAAGAAGAATAGAAAATATTAAAGATATAGAATTTATAAATGCATCTGCTGGTGCGAAGATACATGGGATGGCAGAAAAAAGCCTGAAAGAAATAACTGAAGGTTACTGCAATAAAACAATATACTGCTATGTTGAAAAACAAGGGGAAGAATTAAGGAAGTTTGTAGAAGAACATAATAATGACAGTCTGGTTAATATTTATTATTCTGTTATTGAGGAATGTGAAGAAAAGCTTCTTTACTGTCTTTGTGATATAATAGATAAATATATGAAAACAACTAAAAAAATCTGGTTTGTAACAGATATAAAAGGGTTATACAATATTGTCCAGGAATTGTATTCATTTTTTTTTGAAGAAATAATATATATAGAACAGAATAATAAAAAAGAATTTAAAGATAATTTAGAAATAAAAAATCTTATAAACTATTTTATAAAAATACAAAAAAACGACATATATTCTTCATTAATAAATAGAGTATATTATCTAAAAGAAAGTAAAACTATAGAAGATTTTTTAAAATTTTTATTAGAACTTGCTGATTCAGAAATAGAAAATGATAAGAAAATTACAGGACTATGGTGTTGTCTTTGTAGGGTTTTATTATATGAATTAGAAAAAAATTATGATTCTGAAAAAGAATATCTTTATTACAGGCTTACATTGTATTCAATTATTATGAAGTTAAGCCAGAATATTTTTTATACAAATCTATATTTATCAGATATATTGGAATGTAGCAAAATTAATAATGAAAATATATATTTTGTATACCAACAGTTTAAGCGGTTATCACTTATTAAACAAGTATCAATGGATAAACAGTCATTTAATATAATTGATAAATTATATGATAAATGTTATAAAGGATATTTAAAGGATTTAAAAAATTATTTTGAAAAAATACCATATGAAAAAAGAAATAAAAATTTGATAATGATAATGACAGCACAGTTTCTAGATAATACTCATGCACCAACAAATACTATTATGGAAAGGGTAAAAACATTAAAAGCTATAGGTAAAAATGTTGTACTTATAAATACTACAGAATTTTGTCTTTTAAATGGATATGTGCCATTATACGGATTTTATTTTGCAACTCTCCGAAAGGAACTTAACGATATTAATGAAATTAAAATTGGGCAGGATATGGTGCCATTTTTGCAGCTTCCAGATAATTTGCCATTACCATATAGAATGAAAGTCCTTGCACATATTATTAATAAAATAAAGCCATATTATATATTATCAGTAGGTATGGGAAGCATATTAGCTGATTTATGTGGAAATATAATTCCATGTGCATCAATGTCACTTGCTTTTTCGACTCTTCCAAAAACTGAAAATAAAATGAAAATTCTAGGCAGGAGGCTTACAAGTGAAGAAAAAGAGTTTTATGCAGATAAGGATACTGATATTATAGAAAGCAGATTTACTTTTGAATTAAAACCCCAGAAAAAAAAGTTTTCACGTATAGAAAAAGGACTGCCAGATAATAAATTTATACTTGTTATAGTGGGTATACATCTTGAATTTGAAATTACAAATAGTTTTATGGAAATGCTACAAGAAGTTTGCAAATCTGATTGTTATGTGGTTTTTGCAGGTATTATGGATAATTATAACACTCTTATGGAAGAATACCCTGTAGTGGCTTCTAATTCATTATTTACTGGTTATTGTGATGATGTACTTGCCCTTATGGAAATCTGTAATTTATATGTAAATCCTGACAGGCTTGGTGGGGGTTTCTCTGTAATAGAAGCATTTTCAAAGGGAAAGCCTGGTGTTTACCTTAAAAAAGGTGATGTTTATACAGCAGGGGGAGAGGATTTTGCTGTTAATAATTTTAGTGAAATGACGGAACAGATTTTAAAATACAAAGAAGATAAAGATTATTATAATAAAATGTCAGAACTTGCAAAGGAGAGGGCAAGGCTTATGACATCTTCAATAGAAGCTGTATCAGATATAGACAGACAGATTTGCCAGAGGATAGAGGAAAAATATTGGTAAATATTTAAATCTATTAAATAAATTTTTTAAATTTATACTTTTTTAAGCAGTAAGTTTAATTTATAATGGTTTTAAAAGTGGAAATAAAATGATTTACAAGTTTCAATACCTGCTTGCTTGCAATATTTAACTGTTTGTAATTTTTGTTTATTATTATGGTTGCTTGAAATCATTGGTTGTTTACAATGTAGATTGTGATATCCGTTTGAGCATATAATATGGGTGGGAAATTTCCAGAATGGAGGAAATTGTTTTGCAAGAAAAAAATGAAATTTATTGTAATAAAATAGTATACTGTTATGTAGAAGGGCAAAAAGAAGCTTTAGATAAATTTATATTAAAGTATGATAACGAAAGCATTATACATATTATTTCCCCAGTAGTCGGAAGTTGTGAATGTAATTTGTTATATTGTTTGTGTGATATAGTTACAAATTATATGGAGTCTAGTAAAGAAACTGGTACAGATATTTTATTTGTAACAGATATAAAAAATCTTTATCATATTACAAAGAAACTTTTTTCTAATCTTTTTAAAGAAGTTATATATATTGAACAAGAAAATAATAATGAATTTGATAATAAGTTAGAAACAGGAGAATTTATAAGATATTATTTAAGTATACAAAGAAGCCTGCTTAATGCTTCTTTTATGAGAAAATTGTGGGAATTAAAAGATTGTAGGAATACAGATAAATTTGCAAGTTTTTTATACGAGCTTGACAGGTTTGATATAAGTAAAAATGATGATTTAACTAAATGTTGGTGTTGTTTTTGTAAAATATTATTATATGAACTTGGGGATAATGTGTTAAACAATAAGTATTTTTATTATATACTTGCTGTTTGTTCTATTCTTATGGTATTAAGTAAGAATCCAAAATATACTAATGCATATTTAACAGAGATTCTAAGAAATAATAAAATTAAAACAGGAAATCTGTATTTTACCTGGTGCCAGTTTAAAAGAATGTCACTTAAAAGAATGATTGTTTCTGATAAAAAAAGCAGCCTATTAAAAGATGAATTATATAAAAGAATTTATAATGAATATGCAAAAGAATTAGATAAGTTTCTAATAAAAATACCATTAGAAGAACGGAATAAAAATGTGGTGGTTATATTAACAATCCAGTTTTTAAATGATACACATGCGCCTACTAAAACTGTTTTAGAAAGGGCAAAGGCATTAAAAAGTCTTGGCAAAGAGGTTATTATTATTAATACAACTGAACAGTATATTATAAAAGGATATCTGCCAATGTACAGTACAGGGTTTGGCAGGACACTTGAAGAATATAATAATATTAATAAAATCATTATTAATGAAAATGAATTTCCATTTATGCAAATGCCAGAAAGTTCTACTATAGAATACCGTATGCAGGTTCTTTCAGAACTTCTTAAAAAATATAAACCTTATTATATACTATCAATAGGTACAGGCAGCGTACTAGCTGATTTATGTGGAAATATAGTGCCATGCGCTTCAATGGCTTTAGCATTTTCTACTTTGCCAAAGACTAAAAATAAAATGAAAATCCTTGGAAGAAGACTTTCTGAAGAAGAAAAAGAATTTTATGCAGATGAAGATATTGATATTATAGAAAGCATATTTACATTTGAATTAAAGCCCCAGAAAAATAAATTTTCACGTAAGGAAAAAGGAATACCAGACCACAGGTTTGTACTTGTTGTAGTAGGAATACGCCTTGAGTTTGAAATTAATAACGGTTTTATGGAAATGCTTACAAAAGCCTGTAATGCAGGCTGTTATGTGGTTTTTGCAGGTATTATGGATAATTATAAAAGCCTGATGGAAGATTACCCTGTAGTATCTGCAAATTCATTATTTACAGGATACTGTGATGATATACTTGCCCTTATGGAAATTTGTGATTTATATGTAAACCCTAAAAGGCTTGGTGGTGGTTTTTCTGTAATAGAAGCTTTTGCAAAGGGAAAGCCAGGTGTTTATTTAAAATCAGGTGATGTTTATACAGCAGGGGGAGAGGACTTTGCTGTTAATGATTTTGATGAAATGTCAGAAAAGATTTTACAATATAAAAATGATAAGGATTATTATAATAAAATGTCAGGACTTGCAAAGGAAAGGGCAAAGCTTATGACATCTTCCACAAAGGCAATAGAAGATATAGACAGGCAGATTTGCCAGAGGATAGAAATAAAATACTGGTAAAAATTTATTACTATTTAAACTGCCTGATATGGTATATAAATTGATTTCAATAAGTATTTCCAGAATGGAGTTGGTGATTTGCAGAATATGGATGAAACTGGTTATAATAAAGTTATATATTGTTATGTTGAAGAACAAAAAGATGCATTAAATAAACTTATATCAAGATATAATGAAGGTAATGCTATACATATTATTTCTTCTGTTGTGGAAAGTTGTGAAGGAAATATATTATATTGCTTATGTGATATAATTACAAATTATATAGATGAAAATAAAAAACAAGAGCCAGAAATTTTATTTGTAACAGATATAAAAACGCTTTATAATATTGTAGACAGCTTATATTCTTATATTTTTAAAGACATTATATATATAAACCAGGATAATGTAAAAGAGTTTAATAATGGACTGGATATAGATGAGTTTATAAATTATTTTTTAAATATACAGAGAAGTAAATTACATGCTTCTTTTATGAGAAGATTTTGGAAGCTAAAAAATTGTATTAAGCCAAATGATTTTATAGAATTTTTATATGAACTGGGCCAGCTTGATATAGAAAATAAAAAGGATATAGTTAGACTATGGTGTTGTTTTTGTAAAATTTTATTACATGAACCTAGGTATAATAAATTGGAAAAAGATAATTTTATTTACAGATTATCTATTTATTCTGTATTAATGATACTGGATAAAAAAGCAGATTATACTAATATGTATTTGTCTGAAATTTTAAAAAATGATAAAGCCAAACCAGAGAATATGTATTTTATATACCAGCAGTTTAAGAGAACATCATTTATAAAACAGGCCGTAATGGATAAAAAATCCAATAGCATGATTAATGAATTGTATGATAAATCTTATAATTCATATATAGATAATTATAAAAAGTATTTTAATAAAATTCCATACACAGAAAGAGATAAAAATCTTGTAATGGTAATGACAGTACAATTTCTTAATGCTACCCATGCACCTACACAAACTATTATAGAAAGAATAAAAGTTTTACTTTCTTTAGGTAAGAAAATAGTTCTTATAAATACTACAGAGTTTTGTCTTATAAATGGATATCTTCCTTTATATGGAATTAATTCAGGAACTGTCTGGAAGGGATATAATGATATCAGGGAAATTACAGTTGGAGAAAATGTAATACCTTTTTTACAAATTCCAGATGATTTAGTTATATCATACAGGTTGCAAATGCTTGTAAGTATTATTAATAAGTTTAAGCCATATTATATATTATCAATAGGAAACGGGAGTATACTGGCGGATTTATGTGGGAATATAATACCATGTGCTGCGATGTCAATAGTATTTTCATCTGTTCCACAAACTAAAAATAAAATGAAAATTCTTGGAAGAAAAATTAATGGAAAGGAAAAAGAACTTTATAAAAATGATGATATTATAGAAAGCAGATTTACCTTTGAATTAAAACAGCAAAAAAAACATTATTCCAGAAAGGATAAAAATTTACCCAAAAATGCTTTTATACTTGTAATAGTTGGAACACGCCTGCAATTTGATATTACAAATGATTTTATGGAAATGCTTACAAAAGCCTGTAATGCAGGCTGTTATGTGGTTTTTGCAGGTATTATGGATAATTATAAAAGCCTGATGGAAGATTACCCTGTAGTATCTGCAAATTCATTATTTACAGGATACTGTGATGATATACTTGCCCTTATGGAAATTTGTGATTTATATGTAAACCCTAAAAGGCTTGGTGGTGGTTTTTCTGTAATAGAAGCTTTTGCAAAGGGAAAGCCAGGTGTTTATTTAAAATCAGGTGATGTTTATACAGCAGGGGGAGAGGACTTTGCTGTTAATGATTTTGATGAAATGTCAGAAAAGATTTTACAATATAAAAATGATAAGGATTATTATAATAAAATGTCAGGACTTGCAAAGGAAAGGGCAAAGCTTATGACATCTTCCACAGAGGCAATAGAAGATATAGACAGGCAGATTTGCCAGAGGATAGAAGCAAAATACTGGTGATATATTAAACATAAAAATAACAGGTATACTTTTTTATTTTAGTAAAAATATGACGTTTAAGCAAACAAAATAATTATACAGATTATAATAATTATACAATTATAATAATTATACAATTATAATAATTATACAATTATAATAATTATACAATTATAAGGAGTAAAAAATGGGAGAGGTACTTGCAGTTATACCTGCACGAAGTGGTTCTAAAAGTGTTAAAAATAAGAATATCAGGTTAATTAATGGCAAGCCAATGATGGCATATTCTATTGGCCATGCGTTGCAGGCAGGGTGCATAGACAGGGTTATTGTAAGTACGGATAGTGTAAAGTATGCAGAAATTGCACAGGAATACGGTGCAGAGGTGCCATTTTTAAGGCCGGCAGAATATGCAACAGATACAGCACTTGATATAGATGTATTTGTACATGCATTAAACTATCTAAAGGAAAATGAAGGATATCTGCCAGAACTTGTAGTGCAGTTACGTCCGACATACCCCATAAGAAGGATTAGTGATATTGAAAATATGGTCAAGTATATGCAGGATAACCCTGGTATAGATTCTATAAGGTGTGTTGCACCTGCAAAGGAAGTTGTATATAAAATGTGGTTTAAAGATGAAGATAATATGTTAAGGCCCGTTATAACAGATATTCCAGAATGTTATAACCTGCCACGCCAGCAGCTTCCAAAAGTTTATTACCAGAATGCATGTATTGATGTAGTAAGGACAGAAGTTATTTTAAAACAACATTCAATGTCAGGAAAAAAGATAGCAGGGTATGATATGGATGAAAACTTTGATATAGATACAGAAGAAGAATTTTTAGCAGCAGAGAAATATATTATAAACAATGGTTTGTAAAGTTGCGGGTGTCTGCTTGCTGCAATCAGAGATTGCTTGAAATGTGGACTGCGGATATCCGTTTGGATAAACATGTTTTTAAAATAAAAGGGAAAATCCAGGTATTTATAATTTTTATTATTAATTAGGAACTGCTTAAAGATTAAAAACAATGCAGGGATTATCTGGTATTAATATTTATTTAGTGCATAAATAGCCTGGGTGTGGTAAAATGTAATATGGATTATTAATTTTATATTTACGGAGGATTAATAAATGGGCAGTATATTTGATGATTTATTTATATTTGAGATGGCAAACAGCCACCAGGGTGATGTTGAACATGGCAAGGATATAATACATGAGATGGGAAAAATCGCAAGGACATATAATATAAAAGCGGCTGTTAAATTACAGTACAGAAACCTTGATAATTTTATCCATCCTGATTATAGGGGACGTAAAGATGTAAACCATATTCCAAGGTTTGAAAGCACAAGGCTTACATATGACCAGTTTAGTGAACTTGTGTCAGAAATACGCAGTGAAGGAATGATTGCTATGAGTACACCATTTGATGAAGATGGTGTAGACTGGTGTATGGACCAGGGGCTTGGTATTATTAAAATTGCAAGCTGTAGTTCACTTGACTGGCCGTTGCTTGAAAAAGCAGCATCAGCCCACAGGCCTTTAATTATTTCAGTTGGTGGAAGGACAATATCAGATATTGATAAATTATATAATTATTTTACACATAGGAAATGTGAATTTGCATTTATGCACTGTATTGCGGAATATCCAGCACCGCTTGAAAGGCTCCAGCTTGATTTTATTGATAAATTAAGGCGCCGTTATCCGCACAATGCTATAGGTTATTCTGGACATGAGGATCCAGATAATAATATTATTCCAATGATGGCAATAGCTAAGGGCGCAAAATTATTAGAGCGCCATGTAGGCCTTCCTACAGAAACAATTAAGCTTAATGCATATTCCATGACACCAGAACAGGCAGGACGGTGGGTAAGTTCAGTACTTGAAGCAAAGGAAATCTGTAAGATGAAGAAAGAAACTGAACGCTATATAAGCCAGGATGAGATAGATTCCTTAAATTCACTTATGAGGGGTGTGTATCTTAAACATGACGTGGAAGAAGGGCAGGAACTAACAAGGGAGGATGTATTTTTTGCAATGCCAAACCATGACCGCCAGATGACAAGTGGTGAGTTTTATGATGGTGTTGTGGCAAGCCATGATTATAAGGCAAATGATGAACTGCATGAAAGAAGGCCTGTAACTGATACTAACCTTGCAAGAAGTGTGATACATGATGTAAAGGGTATGCTTTATGAAGCAAATATTTACCTTGGTGACAGTTTTGAGGCAGAACTCTCACATCACTATGGAATGAAGCATTTCAGGCAGTTTGGGGCTGTTATAATAAGCATTGTCAACCGTGAATATTGTAAAAAGCTTATAGCAGTGCTTCCAGGACAGAAGCACCCCGTACATATGCATAAAATAAAAGAAGAAACATTCCAGCTTCTTTATGGTGATTTACAAGTAGAAATAGATGGCAAGGTACTGGATTTAAAGCCAGGTGATATACAAACAGTTATGCGGGGTGAAAAACATGCATTTACATCAAGGACAGGGGCAGTATTTGAAGAAATTTCAACAACACATGTAAAAAATGATTCATATTATGATGATCCGCAAATTGATAAACTTGATCTTATGGAAAGGAAAACCAAGGTTTATAAGTGGTAGTATAAAGTAATATTTATTATAATAATAAAGGGTATATAGGGTTATTGTCCTATATGCCTTTTTACTTTGTATGGAAAGTTTTTTATAAAGCATAAAGTTTCCTTAGAAGAATTTTGTATACTGTTTAAGTATTCTGCTAGCATATATTAATATTTGAGTTTTAAATAAGATAATATTTGTAAAAAAACAGAAATATAAATTGTAATTTAGTATTGATTTTTATACATAATATGTTTATAATATATAAATGGTCAGGAGGTTATGCACTAGTTGTATTCAAATGTTAATGTATCTCTATAATTAATGTATTAACAGCAGTGCTGTAGCCTGGCAAAATACAGTTTAACCTCATTAAGTAAGCCCTTTAAAATTCACGCTTCTTAAGCGGTGGGTTTGGTTTACCAGGGCTTACTTAGTCTGGCAGGGGTTCAAGCTCCTGCCAGACTGCCGCAAAGCGGCAATGAGGTTGATTTGCAAGTGGGCAAGTAGCCAATGCCTGCTTTGCAGGCAAAGCGGATTGCGAATATCCGCTTGACATCTGGATAATCAGGAAAGGAGGTATTATTTTGGCTGGTATTAAAATAAATAATACAAGACTGACAAAAAGGGATCTGGATATTATGTCAATACTATGGAAAAGTAAAGAACCTGAAACTGCTTCCATGATTGCAAAATATAATCCAGACCTTACAATGAATACAATACAGGCTGTCCTTAGAAAGTTATTAAAAAGCAATTTTATAAAGGTAGCTGACATTGTTTATAGCGGAACAGTATTAACACGCAGTTATAAACCTGCAATTTCACAGGAAGATTTCTGGATTCAGAAAATAGTGGAAGATTATAAAGAAATCAGGCAAAAAGTTTCCAAAGCTGACGTTGTAGCTGCCCTTTTAAATATAGACAAAAATAGTCCTGGCAATAAAGAAGATATTATTCAAATAAGGGAAATGCTTGATAATTACATAAGCAGTTAAACAGTGGGCTGCCACACTTATGGTTTTTAACAACCAGTGTGGCAGCCCTAAATCTGTAAAACCCCATTAACCATAATACTGTATAAGTTTGTTGAGAAATGGAAAATAATGTGGTATACTGGACAAGTGTATTTTTAAGCCTGTATAAAAGTATCTAGCAAAAGAAGATGCAAATAATAAAAAACAGGTTTATATATATGTTTACTGGGCAGAATATACTGGAAGAAGCAATAATGCCGCCTGTAAAATTATGCTTTTATATTTTAATATAATGTGGTAAAATATTAAATAGCGTTTTTAGCTGTATAAGAAAATCAAAGGAGGAGCGATAGTGAGTAGCCAGGTTGATGAAAAAGAAACTGTTCCACGTAATTTTATTGAAAATATTATTGATAAAGATATTAGCGAAGGAAATTGTAAAAAAGTAGTTACCCGTTTCCCGCCTGAACCAAACGGGTACCTCCATATAGGCCATGCAAAGTCAATAGTGCTTAATTCAGGGCTTGCAAAGGAATATGGTGGTGTTTTTCATCTGAGGTTTGATGATACTAACCCAATAAAAGAGGAATCAGAATTTGTACAGTCAATTATAGAAGATGTCAGGTGGATATGTGGTGATCTGGATACAGACCAGATATATTATGCATCAGAATATTTTGATACAATGTATGAATGTGCATTAAAACTGGTTAAAAAAGGCAAAGCATATGTATGTGATTTATCTGCTGAGGGAATAAGGGAATACAGGGGGACTTTAAAAGAACCTGGCAGGCCAAGCCCATACAGGGAACGTACTATTAGTGAAAATCTTGATTTATTTGAACGCATGCGTGCAGGTGAATTTGAAGATGGTTCAAAAGTGCTGCGTGCTAAAATTGACATGGCATCACCTAACATGAATATGAGGGATCCTGTAATTTACAGGATTGCAAGGAACCATCACCATAATACAGGTGACAAATGGTGCATTTATCCTATGTATGATTTTGCGCATCCTATTGAAGATGCAATAGAAGGGGTAAGCCATTCAATATGCACACTGGAATTTGAAGACCACAGGCCGCTTTATGACTGGGTAGTGCAGGAACTTGAATTTGAAAACCCGCCGAAACAGATTGAATTTGCAAAATTGTACCTTACAAATGTTGTTACAGGAAAGCGCTATATTAAAAAACTTGTTGACGATGGAATAGTAGACGGATGGGATGATCCAAGGCTTGTATCCATAGCAGCGTTAAGACGGCGTGGTTTTACACCAGAATCAATACGCAATTTTATTACCCTGTCAGGGATTTCAAAAGCACAAAGTTCCTCTGACTATGCAATGCTTGAATACTGCATACGTGAAGATTTAAAGCTTAAGCGTCCACGTATGATGGCAATTTTAGATCCTGTAAAACTGGTAATAACAAATTACCCTGAAAATGAAATAGAATACCTCGATGTTCCAAATAACCAGGAAAATGAGGAAATGGGAATGAGGAAAGTACCATTTGGCAAAGAACTTTATATTGAACGTGAAGACTTTATGCCCGAACCGCCGAAAAAGTATTTCAGGCTTTATCCAGGCAACGAAGTAAGGCTTATGAATGCTTATTTTGTTAAATGTACAGATTATATTACAGATGAAAATGGCAATGTGGCAGAAGTGCACTGTACTTATGATCCTGAAACAAAAAGCGGCAGCGGTTTTACAGGAAGGAAAGTAAAAGGAACAATACACTGGGTATGTGCTGAAACAGCAGAAAAAGCAGAAGCCCGTTTATATGAAAATATTGTAGATGAAGAAAAAGGGGTATATAATGAAGATGGTACAATTAATGTAAATCCAGATTCATTAACTATAATGAAAAATTGTTATATAGAACCAGCACTTGCAGATGCCTTGCCTATGGACAGTTTCCAGTTTGTAAGGAATGGATATTTCTGTGTAGATTCAAAGGATTATAGCAAAGATAACCTGGTATTTAATAGAATAGTTTCACTAAAGAGTTCATATAAACCAAAATAAGGAGGTAATAATATGGGTTTATTTAATGGTCTTGAAAAGTTTGGTCTTGGAAAACTTCAGAAGATGGATGTATTTGAAAAGGAAGATAAAAAGGAGGAAAAGACAGTACCAAAACCAGAGCCAAAACCTGCCCCGGCACCAAAGCCGGAAGTCCATGAGGCAGACCTGCTTTTTGACAAATCATATACATGTCCTGTATGCGACAAGGCTTTCCGTTCTAAAATGATAAAGACTGGTAAGGTAAAACTAATTAAACAGGATACAGATTTAAGGCCTGTTTATAAATATGTTGATTCTATAAAATATGATGTATTAGTATGCCCTAGGTGTGGATATGGTGCACTTAGCAGGTTCTTTAAGTTTATGATGCCATCACAGGCAAAACTTATAAGTGAAAATATATCAAGGAATTTTAAGGGGCTTCCAGAAACAGGTGATATATACACTTATGATGATGCCATTGCACGTTACCAGCTTGCACTTGCTAATGCCATTGTTAAAAAGGCAAAGGCAAGTGAGCGGGCATATACATGTTTAAAAATGGCATGGCTTTACAGGGGCAAAGCAGAAACACTTCCAGAAGACACACCAGACCGCAGTAAAGTTATAGAAGAGCTTAAAAAAGAGGAAGAGTCACTTCTTGTTACTGCATATGAAGGCTTTTCAGATTCTTTCTTAAAAGAAGACTTCCCAATGTGTGGCATGGACGAACTTACTGTTACATATCTTGTTGCAGAACTTGCAAGGCGTGCTGGCCAGTATGATGAAGCAATACGCTGGATTTCAAGAGTACTTACATCAAGAAATGCAAGTGAACGCATTAAAGAAAAAGCGAGGGTAGTAAAAGACCTTGTGGAAGAGGACAGGAAAAGCGGGGAAGGGGAACAGGCAGAATAAATAACTATATGCCGTATATATTAATAAAAAGAAAATTACCATAAAACCATAATGGCCCGTTATATATAAAACCAGCGGGCCATTTATTATAAGCTGGTATTTAGCCTTATTAAGCCTGCCCTTTAAAATTCATGCTTCTTAAGCAGCGGGTCTGGTTTACCAGGGTTTGTTTTATTCTTCAAAGTAACTGTTTGTTTTAATTATGCTTCTTGGAACTGCATCTTTAGAGTTTTTCCACGGCTTGTCCTCATTGCGGTAATCAAATTTATCTATAAACCATTCCAGGTCATCAATTACACGCTGCATATTTTCAAAATAAACTTTATTTAAATCATTTAAAAATTCTTTCTGTTTTGTACCATTTAATGAACTAGAAGCGGCGTCATATAACATTCCATAATGCTTATTGCAAAAGCCTTTACAATGGGCAAATTTATCACGGAAACCGTCATCATTATTATAACAATGCAGTACAGTAGCTATGTAACGTCCAAATACATTTTTAATGCGGTTACATATAAAACATGAGTTTTCAAGTTCTATTGTATATCCATAAACCCCAGTCTGTTCTTTTTTGGCAAAAAGCCCCTTTTTAGATGGTTGTGCAGACTTGCTTATATTTTTAAGTTTCTCTGTAGAATACTTCATATGTGTATGTAACATAAGTGCAACACCAAGCCTGTTCTGGTTTTTATAAAGCTGTTTCATATGGTGTGTGCAAAATCCAGTTTTGTCAGTTTCAAGCCTTATATCATCTTCCATATAGCTTGGACCAAGCGTAAACTCTACAGCTTCCTGTTCCAGCTCTGTATACATAAGGCAAAGGGGACATTCACAGTCCTTGCTAAAAGCATCATTAACAGGAATAGTATATAATTGTTCTTTCATAACAAAACTCCATTCTATAATTATATATGGGTATTTGGAATAATGTGCCAGTAACCCATAGTTCTGCTTTGGGTTTACTTTGATTTAAGGATTTCAATAAATTTAATCTTCTTTTTTTAATTTAACCATGCAGCTTTTCTTACAAAAACATATACCATACTTTTTAACAGATATATACCCTTCATCAAAAACTCCTGCGGCATAGTGGTTTTTTTCTATCTGCTCTAGTGCTTTACGGCACATATTTTCCATTTCATTAAATTTTTTAACACATTTTATTTCAATTATTATTACAGACTGTTTTTCATCATATGGTTTTAGTAAAATATCAGGCCGCCCGTCCCCGCTTTCACGGTTTGAAAGCATTTCATAATCATTAATGCCGCTAAGAAGCCCAAGCAGGAAACCATGGTAGAAACTTTCAGCACTGTCAAGGTAACTAATGCTTTCACGCAGGTGTTTTTTCAGAAAGTTTTCAAATACTTCTGTATTGCCATCTGTTATTGCTTTATAAAGTCCTGAAAAATCTACTGCACGTATCTTTATATCAAACCATTCTTTTATTGTATTATTGTAAATATAACTATTTCCCGGTTTGGTATTGTGAACTATCCATTGTCTAAAGCTAATGGGCTTCCTGCTTCATAGACCTCGTAACCTACTATCTCCACAGGCGTAAATTCGGGCTGCACCGTCCCTATTTGTATTATATTATGCTGTTTATCTTAGTCCTTCTGCTAAAATATTTTTTGCGGCATTAACATCCCTGTCATGTTTTGCACCACAAACAGGACATGTCCATTCCCTCACAGATAAATTTTTTGTTTCTGCATTCTTATATCCACAAGCAGAACACAATTGGCTGCTGGCATAAAATGTATCTATTTTTATATACTTCCTTCCATTCCATTCTGCCTTATATCCTAACTGTCTTGTTAATTCGTACCATGACGCATCTGTAACAGATTTTGCCAGATGATGGTTCTTTACCATGTTCTTTATCTGTAAGTTTTCTGAAACTATCACTTGGTTTTCGCTGATAATTTTATAAGAAATCTTATGCAGGTTATTTTTTCTGGTATTTGTAATCTTCTCATGGCACAATGCTATCTTTCTTCTCTGTTTATAATAATTATTACTTCCTTTTTCTTTATGGGATAACTGTCTTTGCAGCTTTGCAAGCTTCTTCCCATGTTTCCTTATAATTCCTGGATTTCCGTACCTTTTTCCATCTGACGTAATGCACAAATCTTTTATACCTAAATCCAGACCTGTGTCCCTGCATGTTTGCGGTAGTTTTTCATGCTCTGTTTCCACTAGCACTGACACATAATATTTCCCACTTGGTACCTGGGAAACTGTGGCTGATTTTATTTTTCCTGTAAATTCCCTGTGCAGTTTTGCTTTTACTGTCTTTAATTTTGGAAGTTTTATTTTCCCATGCCCAAAATCTGCTGTGATATTCCCATTAGTGAAATTTGTTGTATATGATTTATGGCTGTTATGTCTGCTTTTAAACTTTGGATATCCTGCATGTTCTTTAAAAAATTTCTGGTATGCTGCATCCATATTGTAAATGGCATTTGTCAGGGCAAATTTATCCACTTCCTTTAACCACTCATATTTTTTCTTTAGTTCCCTGTTACAGTAATTATTACAGTCTGTTTTAGTAACGGATTCTTTATTATTTTCGTATTTTTCTTTTCTGTATGCAAGTGTCTGGTTATACACAAAGCGGCAACAGCCAAATGTTTTTGCAATCTGTATTTTTTGCTCATTATTGGGATATATCCTGTATTTGTACGCTTTTAACATTTGCTGTCACCACCTTTCCATATATTTCCATAAATAAAGTATACCACCATTTTTTATTTTTGTCTGCCTTAACCCACCCCCACCGTCTAAAGCCAGTGGGATTGCGGCAGCCTTATTTCAAATCCAGATAAATCATATCATTATGGAAACTTTTTCCCACAGATTTAAGATAACCTGTAAAGAAAAGAAAATTCCATAAATTATCCTGTGTTTTATAAATATCCCCATAAGTAATATCTTCATGTACAGGCTTTTTAAGTGTACCACCAGCAATAAGTTCTTCAATCTCATGCTTTGTATTATTATCTGCCATTTCAATTAATTCTTTTACAATGCTGTTGGAAGAGGTATTAGACCAGTATGGTTTGGGAAAATCTGTATTATGGTAATAAATATCCTTTACATATTTAATAATACTCCATGGGTTATAAACTTCTGTGCTTCCAAAGAGATATCCATTATACCATTTTTTGGCTTGTGTAAGTTTTTCAGAAATACCATAATATTCAAACATTGGGTTAATTTCTTCTTGTACAAACCCAAAATATTCTGAATAATTTTCATCAAGAACTTATATAACATCAAGGTTATTAAGTCCTGTAAATAAGCCATCTCCATTAGAAGATGGCTCTAAAAAACGCTGTAAGCGTTTTTCTGATGTTTCAGCCAAAGCTGAAACATTACTTTCCCGGCTTACCCGCAGGCAGCCAGTAACTACTGCAAATTCAAGGCTTTGGTTAGTTTTTAATGCAGATTCAAAAAGTGAACGGATAAAACTAACCATTTCATTATAAAAGCCATTAAAATAAGCATTTTCAAGAGGAATATCATATTCATCTAACAGGATAACAGTTTTCCTGTTGTGGTATTTTTCAAGACATTTTGATAAAAATGCAATGGATTTTGCAATAGTAGTATTATCTGCATTTCTGCATAGTACAGAATTATAAATCTTTTTATCTTCTTCTTTAATAGTACTGCTTTTTAAAATATATCTGTGCCTGTCAAATTCACTATATATTTCGTCGCAAAGACTTTTATATGCCATTTCATAGTTTGGCTGTTTTGCCGATTTTAAAGACATAAAAATAACAGGGTACTGTCCCATATGTGAAAGACATTTTTCACCTGCTTCCATAATCTTCTTACCTTGAAAGTAAACAGAATTATCTGCCTCTGTGTCATCAGGAAGTATCTCTTTTTCAAAAAAAGTACATAACATACTTTGTGCAAGTGTCTTTCCAAAACGCCTTGGACGTGTAAAAAGTGTAACTTTACTACCATTTGACAGTATATCACGTATTAAAAGTGTTTTATCTATATAATAATATCCTTTATCTATCATTTCTTTATAAAATTCTATTCCTATTGGAATTGGCTTTGCTAGTTTCATAAAATGCCTCCTGTAAAATATCCAAAACAGCTTGTAGTATTGCATAAACTGGAAAACTTTAGCTGTCCTGGCTTTGCCACTAAAAAATTATTAAAAATAAGGAAACTCTCCACTGCCTAAGAGAGAGGGGAATCTTTGCTGTTAATTGTTGAACTAAAAAATAATTATACTTGAACTTACATAGCAATTATGCTAGAATAAGAATTGGGAAATCAAAATAATAACAGGTGTACCACCTGGCATTGTTGCAGCAATACCAGGCAAGATATGGTAGGCTATTACCACACATACAGGATTTCCTGCGATACACGCATTTTTATTATACATGATTTAATTTATTATTGCAATCATGTTTTTGCGTATTTATGCAGGGAGATTCTTTGTTTTGCAACCTTTTTAATATATTAAGGGTGCTGGTGTGGACGCATACCGGCACCTTATTTTGGTTTCCCACTAAAAGCAATGGCAGATAAAAGTTAAAGAACAGAAATTAAAGATAATATTGCCAGTGCGATAGTGGGAAACCAGGGAAAATCTTTAATTTTCTTTGGTTTGTTAAAGTTAATGTAAACAACAGAAAGGAATTAAAAAGGAGGCAAAATTATGAAACAAAAAAGAAAATTAATAAGGGGAATAGCAGTTTTTCTTATACTTACAATTATATTTGGAAGTGTGGGAAAATATAATTGCAAGATAGCAGAGGCAAAAAATATTTTTACTCCACCAAATAAACAAGGAAAAGACGCAGACTTATGGATTACAACAGATAAATATAATGGTAAGAAAGATGAAATAATAACACTTACGTTTACATATACAGGAATTAAAAGTATTTCATGGCTAGATTTTTTTATTGAATTTGACCATTCTTTGCTGAAAGTATACAAAGTTGAACCAATAAATAAAATTTATAATACATTAAATTATTATGAAAAAGATGACCGCATTTTATTAAATACTCTTAACAGTAATTATTACATTCATGAAGATGACCAGTTTTTAAGTATACAATTCCAATGTCTGGCAGATATTGACAAAGAAAGTTTAATAAAATGTACATCGATAGAGTTTACCTTTCCTGAAGGAACTGATTATACATTTGAAGAAGGATATTCAATCAAGCTTACTCCAGAATATGGATTAGAGATTACAGCAGATAAGTTTAATGATATTAAGAAAGATGATTTTATAACTTTTGTCTTTACATATAAAGGTACACGTCCTGCTACTATGATGGATAATATATATATTAATTTTGATACAGATTTATTTGTTGTGAATGATTGTAAAACGGATAAATATTATAAAAAGTTATTCTGGGATTCATATGACCAAAGATTAAGTTTACATGTTCCTGGCACAATTAATGGTAAACCTGCAAAAGAAAATTTGCTTAATTATAATGACCAGTTTCTAAAAATACAGTTAAAGTGTATAAAAGATATAACACAAGAAAGTTTAATATATTTTAGTGAGGTAATTTTTGTATTTCCAGAGGATAGTAGTACAAACTATAACGATGGTGAAGATTATTGTAATACATTTAACCTTTCCCTTTCTGGTATATCTGAACCTGCCTCATCAGGTTCACCTACCCCAACTGTTTCACCTTCACCTGCCCCATCAATCCCTACAGGTAGTGCCGTTATCCCAAATTGCAACCACTTGTTTAATGATTATGATTACACCAGCCCTGTAAAGGGTTCTCCTGTTTTTATTTATGGTAATGGTATTAATAAAAAGATTGATGGTAATGTTGTAAATAATAAGCAGTTTACAGCATATACTGATATTCTGCCATCTTATAATTATACCCTTAACAGCAAGGGTGTGGTAAAACCGTCTTCTGGAAAGGTTATTGCTGGTATTACTACTTCCAGTACAAAGCCTGTGGTGTCGAAGAATAAAATTGTTGACAGGGAGGCAGCAAAGATTGCGAAGGCAAGGATTAAGAACGGACAGGTAACTGTAACGGCGGCTGGTAAGGAAAAGGGTCTTGTTTACCTTTGGATTATTGATACTGGAAAGAATGGCACTTATGAGTGCTGCCCTGTAAATGTCCTTATGGCGCCTAAAAAGCTTGAAGTGCAGGATAGTTCAGGAAACAGGCTTAAAAGCCCTTCTATAAGCGAGGGAGCTTCTCTGGACGTATGCGTGGCTGGTATTGCGCCTGGTGGTAAAAAGACAGAGGACTGTACATATACTGCTACAGTGGCAGATGCTTCACAAAGTTATGTAAAAGTTAAACCAGTACCAGGCAAAAACGGGCAGTTTAAAATTACAGCAACAGGACTTAAAAATAATAAAAATACAAAAGTTTCTATAATATTTACATGCAATGAAAACAAAAAGAAAATTAAAATGGCAGCAACTATAAAAAAATAACAGCCACCTATAAGAAGCTGGATTATATGGATAGCAAAGCCACCCTTCAATATTTCAAACAGGGTGGTTTTTGCTATGCAGCTTTACCTTAAAAAATGTATAATATGTGCCATTTATGGATATTATAGTAAAAAGACCATATTTTTCCAGTATTTATATAAAAGAAACAAAAAGAAAAAATATATAAAATAACGCAAAAAGTAAGATAAAAAGAGCATTAGTTAGAAAAAAAGAGTATATATAAGATATATGCTAAAATATAACTATGCTTTGTATTGCACAAAATTTCCAAATGAAATATATTATGTCTATGGTTAGCACTCAAAACGAGTGAGTGCTAGTAAATGCGATTTGAAAGGAAGGATATATTATGAAGTTATCACCATTATCAGACAGAGTTGTTTTAAAACAATTAGAAGCAGAAGAAACCACTAAATCAGGTATTGTATTACCAGGCAATGCACAGGAGAAACCACAGCAGGCAGAAGTTATTGCTGTAGGCCCTGGTGGTGTTGTAGATGGCAAGGAAGTAGAGATGCAGGTAGCTGTTGGGGATAAGGTTATTTACTCCAAATATGCAGGTACAGAAGTTAAACTTGGCGATGAAGAGTATATTGTAGTACGCCAGAATGATATAGTTGCTAAAGTTGAAGATTAAATAAATTAAGCGGATATCCGTAATCCGCTGCTTGCTTATAATCTGATTGATTTGAATGGAGGAAAATATATTATGGCAAAAGAAATTAAGTTTGGAGCAGAAGCCAGGACAGCACTTGAAACAGGTGTTAATAAACTTGCAAATACAGTTAAGGTTACTTTAGGGCCAAAAGGAAGAAATGTAGTTCTTGATAAATCTTTTGGTGCACCTCTTATTACAAATGATGGTGTTACTATAGCAAAGGATATAGAACTTGAAGATGGTTTTGAAAATATGGGTGCACAGCTTGTTAAAGAAGTTGCTACTAAGACAAATGATGTAGCAGGTGATGGTACAACAACAGCTACAGTTCTTGCACAGGCTATGGTTAATGAAGGCATTAAGAACCTTGCAGCAGGTGCTAACCCTATTATTCTCCGCAAGGGAATGAAGAAAGCATGTGAATGTGCCGTTGAAGCTATTGCAGAGATGAGTTCAAAGGTTACAGGCAAAGACCAGATAGCTAAAGTTGCTGCTATTTCAGCAGGCGATGAATTTGTTGGTGAAATGGTTGCTGATGCAATGGAAAAAGTTTCTAATGATGGTGTTATTACAATAGAAGAGTCAAAGACAATGAAAACTGAACTTGACCTTGTAGAAGGCATGCAGTTTGACAGGGGTTATGTTTCAGCTTATATGGCTACAGATATGGATAAGATGGAAGCAAACCTTGATAATCCATATATCCTTATAACAGATAAGAAGATTTCTAATATACAGGAAATCCTTCCTTTATTAGAGCAGGTTGTACAGCAGAGTGCAAAACTTCTTATTATTGCAGAAGATGTAGAAGGTGAAGCACTTACAACACTTGTAATTAATAAATTAAGGGGCACATTTAATGTAGTAGCTGTTAAAGCTCCTGGATATGGTGACAGAAGAAAGGCTATGCTTGAAGATATAGCAATACTTACAGGCGGTACAGTTATTTCAGAAGAAGTAGGGCTTGACCTTAAAGATACAACAATGGAACAGCTTGGACGCGCTAAATCAGTTAAAGTACAGAAGGAAAATACAATTATTGTTGACGGCCTTGGTGACAAAGATGCAATTTCTTCAAGAATTACACAGATAAGGGCACAGATTGAAGAAACAACATCTGATTTTGATAAAGAAAAACTCCAGGAAAGGCTTGCTAAGCTTGCAGGCGGTGTTGCAGTAATCCGTGTTGGTGCTGCTACAGAAACAGAGATGCAGGAAGCTAAGCTCCGTATGGAAGATGCACTTGCTGCAACAAGGGCTGCTGTTGAAGAGGGTATTATTTCAGGCGGCGGTTCAGCATATATCCATGCTTCCAAGAAAGTTGCAGGCCTTGCAGCAGAACTTGAAGGTGATGAAAAGACAGGTGCTAACATTATCTTAAAGGCACTTGAATCACCACTTATGATAATTGCACAGAATGCAGGACTTGAAGGTGCTGTAATTATCAATAAAGTACGTGAATCAGAAGAAGGTACAGGATTTGATGTATTAAAAGAAGAGTATACAAATATGGTGCAGGCTGGTATTGTTGACCCTGCAAAGGTTACAAGAAGCGCACTCCAGAATGCAACAAGTGTAGCATCTACACTTCTTACAACAGAGTCTGTAGTATCTACAATTAAAGAAGAAACTCCTGCAATGCCAGCAGGCGGCGGAGCTCCAATGGGAATGATGTAATTAAGATGAATTAATATAGTGCAGGCATAAAACCTGCCAGCTAAAAGGCGTGTCTGGAAATGCATTTTGTAAAGGCAGTTTCCAGGCACGTTTTTGGTATAATTTATATTAATGCTTATAAAAAACTGGTTTTGTAGTATAATAAATTTATAATATATCTGGAAATAAATATAAGAATTTATATGTACCAGTGTTTGCAACTGTTAAAACTTTATACTGGACTTTTTAACCTTATTAAGCAGGCACTTTAAAATATACATTTTTTAAGCAGGTAGTCTGGCCTGCCAGGGTTTTAAAAGCAGCAATAAGGTTGTTAGCCGCAATGCCTGCTTGCAATCTGGGATTGCAGGCTTTTGCTTATAGCAAACGAAAGGATTGTATTTATGAAAGAACGTATTGCATATGTTGATGCAGCAAAAGGCCTTAGTATACTAATGATAGCATTAGGGCATATTACAAAATTTGGCAATCCTGTTGATTTATGGATGGCATCTTTTAAAGTATCAATATTTTATATAATATCAGGTTTTCTTATGTCTTATTCGGGATCAGCAAAAAACAGGAGCTTTGGGGAATTTACAAGGAAGATTTTAAAAAGCCTTGTACTGCCTTATATTACATTTAGCATAATAGGCACTTTATTTAAAACGGCCTGTATTTATCTGAAACATAAACCAGCAGATAAGGTATTTGAAACATTTTTAGATTACTTTTATGACAGCATATTTTTAAAAGGTGTAAATTCAATGTGGTTTATACCAACGCTTTTTATTGGGGAGCTGGTATTTTTCTGGCTTTTAAGAAGTCCAAAGGTAATAAAGGCAGTTTATGCTGTAGCAGGTTTATTTGCTATAAAACTGTCATATATAATAAATTCACTATTCCAGGCAGGCGGCATATTTGAAATGCAGCCAGGTGATGCTTATGATAATATTGTAAAGCTGTCAAATGCAGTCTGTAAAGGTTTGTCAGCAGCGTGGTTTTTAGGTGCAGGTTATATAATATATATTTTCTACAACAGGCTTAAAAGCCCTGGGATTAAACTTTCAACAGGCATACTTTTATCATTTATAAATCTGGTTTTGTCACAGATAAATACAGGTGTTGACTTTAACCAGATGAAAGAGGGTACACATCCGTACATGTTCTATATATGTGGGATTATAGGTTCAGTTGGTGCAATACTTATACTTGATTTTATAACAACATATATAAAATTAAATTTCCTTGATTACTGGGGACGTAATTCACTTATTGTTATGTGTACCCATACTGTGCTTGGAATGAGGACTGTGGCATATGAAGGCTGGAAGAAAGTAGGTTTTATACCAAAGACGGGAAATATGGAATATGTATGTGAGTGTCTTGTTGTGCTGGCAATACTGCTTCTTATCGAATATAGCATAGTTGAAATAATTAATTCAAAGTTTCCATTCCTTATTGGTAAAACTAGTCTTTACAAAGAGAAGTAAATGTGTCAATATATATACAATAATCATAAAAGAGAAAGGGGTACAATAATATGGAAGAATTGTATTCGGAAACATATCTAAAAGCAAAGCCAACACCAAAACGGTTATTAATAAGAAGTGCATTTATAGTATTATGTGTGCTGCTTGTTTATATTGCTGTATTTGTAATGCAAAGTACGCCGGTACTGTTTTTTGCAGTAGTAGCTGATGGCTTTATAATTTATTTTATGCCTTCAGGAAATATTGCATATGAATATGTATTTGTAGACGGGCAGATTGATTTTGATATTATAATAGCTGGCAATAAGCGTAAAACCAAGAAAAGGACTGATCTTGAAAAAATAGATATAGTTGCCCCAGAGGGTTCACCTTCACTAAATCCATACCAGAACCTTCCTTTATCAGATTTTTCTTCAGGAATCAAGACAGACAGGCATTTTATTGCAGTTTCACGGTCAGACAGCGGACAGGAAAGGATAAAGTTTACCCCTGATGAAAAACTTATCGAAAATATGAAATTTAAAGGCAGAAGTAAAATCCAGTGTTGACAACAGAAGTTATAATAGTGTATACTAAATCAACATATCAAAAAATAATGTTATAATTATTAGTATAGCAGGCATCATATGCACGCAGGCTGGCGGTATTGGCACATTATGGTTTCCATTTACCTTTAAGGGAATGGAGGCATGTGCCTTTTAGCTGGTTTCCTGCGTGTTTCATTACATATAAATATATAAAAGGAGGATAATTAAAATGGGGCAGATTACCGGTGAAGGAATTACATTTGATGACGTATTATTAGTTCCACAGTATTCAGAGGTTATACCCAACCAGGTTTCTTTGGAAACTAACCTGACACAGACTATTAAACTTAACATTCCAATGATGAGCGCTGGAATGGATACGGTAACGGAGTACCGTATGGCGATTGCTATGGCAAGACAGGGTGGTATTGGTATTATTCATAAGAACATGTCAGTTGAGGCACAGGCCGATGAGGTAGATAAGGTTAAGCGTTCGGAAAATGGTGTAATTTCAGACCCGTTTTATTTATCTCCAGAGCATACACTTGAAGATGCCAACAATCTTATGGCAAAGTTCAGGATTTCAGGAGTTCCTGTAACAGAGGGCAAAAAGCTTGTTGGCATTATAACAAACCGTGATTTAAAATTTGAAACTGATTTCACTAAAAAGATTAAAGAGTCTATGACTTCAGAAGGGCTTATAACAGCACACCAGGGCATTACGCTTGACGAAGCAAAACAGATACTTGCAAAGTCAAGGAAAGAGAAGCTTCCTTTAGTAGATGATAAGGGTAACCTTACAGGCCTTATTACTATAAAAGATATAGAAAAGCAGATTAAATACCCTCTTGCAGCAAAAGACTCACAAGGCAGGCTTTTATGTGGCGCTGCTGTTGGTGTAACTGCAAATATACTTGAACGTGTAGATGCACTTGTGAAAAAGCATGTTGACTGTATTGTTATAGATACAGCGCATGGCCACAGTGCAAATGTCCTTAAGGTTGTCAAGATGGTGCGTGATGCTTATCCTGGTCTTCAGATTATCGCTGGCAATGTGGCTACAGGCGGTGCCACAAAAGATCTTATAGAAGCAGGCGTAAATTGTGTTAAAGTAGGGATAGGGCCAGGCTCTATATGTACAACACGTGTTGTTGCAGGTATTGGCGTGCCACAGATTACCGCAATTATGGATTGTTATGAAACAGCTAAAAAATATGATATCCCAATTATTGCTGACGGAGGCATTAAGTATTCTGGTGATATGACAAAATCTATTGCAGCAGGTGCAAGCGTATGTATGATGGGAAGCATATTTGCCGGCTGCGATGAAAGCCCAGGGACATTTGAATTATTCCAGGGACGTAAATATAAAGTATACCGTGGCATGGGTTCGATTGCTGCCATGGAGAATGGAAGCAAAGACCGCTATTTCCAGACTAATGCAAAGAAGCTTGTGCCAGAGGGTGTAGAAGGGCGTGTTGCATATAAAGGGACTGTAGAAGATACAGTATTCCAGCTTATGGGCGGGCTGCGTTCAGGCATGGGCTACTGTGGTGCACCTGATATAAAGACATTGCAGGAAACAGGCCGGTTTGTCAAGATATCAGCGGCATCATTAAAGGAAAGCCACCCACATGATATCCATATAACAAAAGAAGCACCTAATTACAGTGTAGCAGATGATTAAAACTGGCTGCCGCATTTGCCTGTACAGGCAAGTAAACCAGGCGGCCAGACCGAGTTTGTATTATGAAGAGATTAACGAAGGCTAAGAAGCTGAGGCTGAAAAAGGTTATAATACTTATTGCTGCCTCTTTTGCTGCTTTATCAGTTTTTTGCATAGCAGTTAAATTTACTAAAAAAGACGGACATATCCAAGACAATAAAACACCTAAAGGATTTGATTATTCTATGTATAATGTAAAACAGCCTGCTGTAAAGGAGATGCTTCTTACAGAAAATATTAATTCAAGGCCTGGACTGGCACTTGAAATTATCAATGGCATAGTTGTACATTATACAGCTAATCCTGGCACTGATGCAGAGGCTAACAGGAATTACTTTGAAGGCCGTAAAGATGAGCCAGATGAAAGTGCTAATAAGGTAAGCAGCCATTATATAATAGGACTTGATGGTACTATTATACAGTGTATTCCATTAAATGAAATTGCATATGCTTCTAAAGAAAGAAATGCAGATACTATATCAATAGAATGTTGCCATCCTGATGAAACAGGCAAGTTTTCAAAGAGTACATATAATTCACTGGTTCATCTTGCAGCATGGCTTTGTAGTAAATATAACTTAAGTAAAGATTCCGTTATACGCCATTATGATGTTACAGGAAAAATGTGTCCATTGTATTATGTGGATAATGGTGAAGCATGGGATAAATTAAAAGATGATATATGGAATTATCTTTTAAAAAGCAAGAAAAAGGAAAAAGGCAAATCTTAATAATAGCTTAACCTCATTATAACTTGTGCTAAAAACAGGAAAAGTTGCATAAACTTTTCCTGTTTTTTTGTTACTTTTTCTTGTTGATAATTGTAAAACCCTACTTTATAATCTAATATAACACTGGTAATAAAAAGTATTATATATAATATAAACTATAAAATACAGATTTATTTTGTAACAGCAGTGCAGGCAGCAGTATATATAAAAACTGCTGTATACTGTTCTTTGGGGAGAAAAGGTTATATAACCAATTATAGAAAGGATATAATTATGAAGAGAAAAAGGAACCTGGCTGGCAAATTTATTTTTATTATGTTTTTACCTGTGTTTATGGCATTAGCAGTTTTACCTGCATTAAGGGCAAGGGCTGCTTATGCAGGCAGTGATAATATGATAGGTTTATATGACGGGGAGGTAAAAGGTGAAAGCATAACAGGAATAAAAGTATCTAAGAATGGAGAAACACTTTGTTATGCACTTGATACCTGGAAAAAAACAAGTGATGGTGAATGGGAATATACAGGAAGCAATGTTAATGGTTATGTAAGTGAAACAGAAAGCAGTGGCAGTTTGCTTGTATATATAAAAGGCAGGACAGGGGCGCGCTTTGGCATAGATATAGGCAAGTTAAAAGAATATATGCCAGAAAAGGGGAGCGTTGTTATAAGAAAATATGTATATGGTAAGTGTACATATAAAAGAGCTGAATTTACATACCAGGATAAAGAAAGCAATCCTGTGGATTTTTCTGAATCATTATTAAAACAGATAGAAAGTGGTACATTAAATTTAGATTTTGATTCTACTAAATATGCATATAACAGTGCTTCTTATATTTATAATATATATGATGCTGCTGTAATTAGCAGGAATGGTGATATAAAGGCAGATATACCAGAAGACTGCACAATATTAAAAGAAGGTTATGCCTATTATGGTGCAGAGGGGGAATATATTATAAAAGAACTCCCACAAATAGAGCATGACCCGGAAGAAGGTTATACTTTTACATTTAAAGGCTGGTATACACATTATTCTGGTGGTGATGAGGTAAATACTGGTGATGCAATAGAACCTGGCATAACTATATATCCAAGGTGGGATAAATCCCGTAACACATATAATGTAAATTGTACAGATATAATTGGCAGCAGCCCTGGCGGCCAGGTACTTGGCACTAAGACATGGACAGCTTATTATAATGATGAAGCGGGAGGCTCTGATATTGGGGATAATAGCAGTGCAGGGGCATATTATAAAGGATTTTGTTATACAGGCTGTACTACTGCCAAAGTAAAAAATGACTGTGAAGTATACAGGTATTTCAGGCCTGTATCATATGATGTGGTTTTTAATGGCAACAATGCAGTTTCAGGGGAAACTGCTTCATTATATGGCTGTTTGTATGGCGGAAAGTATATATTGCCAGAAAACGGGTATAAAAGAAATGGAATAGTTATACTTGATTTAAATGCCAAAGATGCCACATGTGCCACAAAAAGCATTAATATTCCATATAAATTTACAGGCTGGTCAGATACAGCCAGCGGCAGGGCAATATACACTGATTGCGAAGAAGTAACTAACCTATGTGATACAGATGGTGAAAGGCAGTTATATGCAGCCTGGGAAGGCGGCAGTACAGAAATAAATACAATACCTGTAAGGGAAGGTTATAACTTTGACGGGTGGGCTAAAGAAAAAGACAGCCAGGAGGGGAATACATGGTTTGATGTTTCAGATGGCAATAACTGTGTATTATATGCAATATGGAAGCCATTAAAAGCAAAATACAGCGTTGCATATTATATTGAAAATAATGAAGGAGGGTATACATTAGATAAAAAAGCTGAATATGAAGCATATACAGGATATGAAGCAGACTGTAGCAATGACTTATATATAACAGAATATTATAATGAATATACCCTGGATAAAAATAAAAGCATATATAAGGGAATAACCAGGTTTGATGGAAGCCTTTTGCTTGAATGTTATTTAAATAAGAAAAACAGTACAGAAAGTGGCAATCCAGGAAGCGGGGACACAGAAAACAAACCAGGCAGCAACAGTCCAGGAAGCAGTGATACAGAAGACAAACCAGACAACAACAAGCCAGGCAGTGGGGATACAGAAGACAAACCAGGCAGCAACAGCCCAGGCAGCGGGGATGCAGGAAATAAGCCAGGCGGAAGCCAGGGAAATGTTAGTGGTGGAAGTATAACAGGGGGAAATCCAGGAAATAATACTTCTGGTGGAAGTAATACTTCTGGTGGAAGTATAGGAAGTGGCGGAAGCAGCGTAGGAGGGAATACAGGGAGTGGTGGAAGCAACGCAGGCGGAAGTATAGGAAGTGGTGGAAGCAGCGCAGGCGGAAGTACTGGAAGCAGCGCAGGCGGAAGTATAGGAAGTGGTGGAAGCAGTACAGGCGGAAGTACTGGAAGCAGCGGAAGCAGCGCAGGCGGAAGTATAGGAAGTGGTGGAAACAGCATAGGTGGAAGTACTGGAAGTGGCGGAAGCAGTGCAGGCGGAAGTACTGGAGGCAGTGGAAGCGGAAGTGTGGGTAATAAAGATACAGGTACTGGTAATGTTTCTAGTAGTAATAACAGTACTGGCAGTTCTATTGCAACAGGAAATGGAAATGGTACTAGTGGTAAGGATGATATAAAACATAATGGATCTGGCAAAGATCCAGTAAACAAGAAAGATTCTTCTAAAAATAAGAGGGTATCTTATCCAAAGGCAGGAAAGAAATATACGAAATCTGGAATTGTATATAAAATTGTAAAGAGCAGCCGTAAAACAAAGACAGTTAAGGTTATTAAGGCAAAAAAGAATATATCAAAAGTTAAAATTCCAGCGTCCGTTAAAATAAAGGGATATAAATATAAAGTTATATCTATTGCTAAAAATGCTTTTGTTAAATGCAGCAAGCTGGAAAAAGCCATTATTGGAAAGAATATAAAAAGCATTGGCAAAAAAGCATTTTATAAAGATAAGGGACTTGGCAGTATTAAAATAAAAAGCAAAAAGCTTAAAAGCATTGGGAAGGGTGCTTTTAAAAATATAAAACCAGGGTGCACTGTTAAAATTACAGGCAGCAGCAAATATGCAAAGAAGGTATTTTCAATGATTAGTGCAAAAGGCTAAAGTTTTAAAACAATATCCTTGTTTATGTATTCATATTGCCTGAATGAAATGCCAGCAGACTTCATCATGCGTTTAGCAGCTATTACTGACGGTGTATCCGAATATTTATCGGAAAGGTATATTACTTCATGTATTCCAGACTGTATAAGTGCTTTAGTACATTCATTGCATGGAAATAGTGTAGTGTATATTTTGGCATTACGCATATTAGTACCTGTATAATTAAGGATTGCATTTAATTCTGCATGGCATACATAAAGGTATTTGGTGTCTAAAGGGTCTTCGGCATTACGTTCCCATGGGTATTCATCATCAGAACAGTGTGCAGGCATGCCATTATAACCAAGTGAAAGGATTTTATTTTCTTCACTTACTATACATGCACCTACACTTGTATTTGGATCTTTGCTGCGCAGGGCAGAAAGCATTGCAATTCCCATAAAATATCCGTCCCATCTTAAATAATTGTTTTTCTTCATATGTTACCTCATTTCTTTAATCTAAAACAACCATGAAATTTTTTTCAGATGACAGAATAGTGGTGGCAAGTAATCCTGCCAGAATTAGTAAATATTATAAATTAATTAAGTTATATTTTTATAAAGTAATTATATATTTAGATTAGGGAATTGTCTATAAGAAAGAAAAGGAATTGTATAAAAAAATGCACAGAAATTATAAAAAATTATAGTTTCTGTGCATTTTTGGAGTTTTATTATATTTATAAGCCGTCAAAAAGTACCAGTACATAAAAAGTTGTATAATGGAAAAATTATTATAATCTATAAATGGTGTAAAATAAGGAAAAATTTACTAAAAAGTTTTTTTAACCTCATTAAGTAAGTCCCCCGCTTCTTAAGCGGTGGGTTTAGGACTTACTTAGTCTGGCAGGAGTTCAAGCTCCTGCCAGACTGCCGCAAAGCGGCAATGAGGTTATGAGCAAGTAGCGAAGCGGATTGCGAATATCCGCTTGACTAATCTTAATAAAAATAGAATCGTGAATATACAATCTTCACGAAATATAATATATCTTATATAGCTTAGTTAAATATTTTATGGGTTTTTACCAAAATAGTGATGTGGGTTTATTGGTACTTGACGGCTTTCATAACTATTAAAAAGCAAAAAAGATACTATATTAATCCTGGATTATTACCTTGCCTGTAATATTGGTGGGGTATTTAAATTGGTATAAATAAACAATGTGTAATTTATGTAGAAAGAAAGGAGAGAATTTATTTCTATAAAGTACTTTAAACAAACAAAAGGTACAAAACGAAAAACCAGTTTATTAATGGTACTGGCACTGGTTATTTCATTATTACCAGTACAGCCAGTAGTAAAAGCAGCAGCGGAAGGTACAGAAAAAACCATTACAGTTACAAACAATATTTCTGGTGGCACTGTAGACTTAACATTTACTGACAGTACTGGTAAACAATTGGATTTACAAGACAATAGTACAATTAAGACAGGCAGCCAGACAGTAAAAGGAACAGAGGATTATGTGAATCTTAACATTAAAGCACCAAAGGACTATGCGTTTTTTTATGATGATAATTATGATAAAGATAGTAATGATGGTAAGCCTACGCCTTTGTACAGTTTTAAAGATAATATACCAAAGATTGAAACAAGTCCAAATACAGATGTTGTTTTTGATACAAAAAGCGGAAGACTGCAAGAGTATAATGTTAGAATTAAAGTAGAACAGAATATAGACTTAACTCTTTCAGGTACTGTTGTACAAGATAATTTAACGGAAGGTAATAACCAATGCCGTATGTTAGCTATTGATTTAAGTGATTTTGAGTTAATTAATGATAACCAGAAGTCTGCTATATCTATTATGCTTAATAATAAAACCCAAAATCTTGGTTATGTTGTATCTGGACTCTTTTATCTAGATGAAAAAATTAATATATTCCCTAATATTAACAAATCAGGTAAAAAAACAGAGTTAAAAGAAGGTGACAAGATTACCATTTCTATATGTGGTGATGTAGCATCAGATGATAATGGCATAGAATATGCTCTGATAAATACCCCAGTAGTGACAAATATTGATGGAAAAGAACCTGTTTCTATTAATGTTACTGGTCCAGAAGATGGTGTTAAAGCTTCATATAGTACAGATAAAATAACAATACATGGCAATATGACATTAAAGATATCAAATAAAGATATAACATCTCATATTAGATATATTAGCATTAATAATAATTTAGAAAATGCAACTTGTGACGCTACATATGATGCGAATCGAATTAATAGAATACCACATAAATTAAATACTAAAGGTTCTAATATAAAATTTGCCTATAAGGTAGTTAGTGGTTCTTCTGTTATCTTCAATGTTAAACCATCTGATGATTATACTTTTGTTAAGGATACTGAAAATGTACCAACAGTTAAAACAACTTTGAACGGCAAAGAGGAAGAGGTTGCAGGAACTTTAAATAATGATGGCAGTTATAAGTTTGACTTTACATTTAAATGTGGAATGTCTGTGGATATTTCGGGTACTGCACAGACATACCAGGATTTAAGTTTTAATGCTTCAGGGCTTACTGGGGCAGGCTATACAGTGTCTGGAGATTATTTAAAGGACAATGACAAAAAAGTAGCTAATGTAACCGTACCATCTTCAGATACAAAGACGCCTAAATCTCTTAAAGCTGCTATTGGAAGCATAGTTAACTTGTTAATTAATGCAGATGATAAAAAAGTATTTGGTGCTGCTCCAGAAGTTGTTGCAAAGGATAGCAGTGGCAATGTAATTTCTGATGCTAATATAAATGTGCAGGAAGCAGATGGACAAACAGATAAAACATCATATAAATGTGCAATTACAGTAACAGATAAGATAAATAGTATAGAAATAAAAGGTAAAGCAGAGATACAAAAACGTACAGTTACTTTTAGTAACAGTAAACTTGTTAATGCAAGTTATAAAGTTTCTGGTGATGGTATTCTTGAAGGAGAAGACATTGTTAGTAAAGATAAAGTATTTGAAAATCCTGAAGAATTAACAGTAGCACAAGGAACAGACATTAATATTGATGTTATACCAGATGAAGGTTATGGTTTTATAGCTGGTTCTCCAGTAGTTAAATCTGGTAATACGGATATTACTCCAGGTGAAAATGGTTTATATAGTATTAGTGTTGCAGAGAATACAAGCATAACTGTATCAGGAACAGCAATTAATACTTATGATGTAGACTTTACAAGTAAGCTTAATGGAGGAGGGTTTGATGTTATATATACAGATGGTGATGGTAAAGATAATAATGCAGTGCCAGTTATAAAAATTGGTAAAAAAATTACTGTAAATAGCGGAAAATATAAAGTGACATCTGTAAAAGGTACAAGAACGGTACAGTTTATAAATGGTAAAAAGAATGTTAAAAGTATTGTAATTCCTTCTACTATTAAAGTAAGCAGCAAAAAGTACAAAGTAACATCTATTGCACCAAATGCTTTTAAAGGCAATAAGAAGCTTAAAAAGGTTGTAATTGGTGTGAATGTAAAGAAAATTGGCAAAAATGCATTTAAAGGCTGCAGGAATTTAAAGAATATTACAATCAAAACTAAAAAGCTTACAGCTAAGAGAATAGGAACTAATGCATTTAAAGGCATAAACAAAAAAGCAGTAATAAAAGTGCCAGCTAAGAAATTGAAGCTATATAAGAAAATTATAAAAGCTAAAGGCGCTGGCAAAAAGGTAAAATTTAAAAAATAATATTTAAATAATTTAATATGCAGTATCTGGCAAAGTAAAACAACGGATGCCAGGCAAAGCCTGGCATCCTTATGTTAAATAAAAAAAGCTGCCCACACCATAAGGCAGCTTTTTTTTATAAAGAATAAAATAATTTATGCGATTTTATTAACAGCTAAAGTCAGACGGGAAACTTTTCTTGAAGCTGTCTTTTTATGGAAAATACCTTTTTTTGCTGCCTTGTCAATTTCACTTACAGCTTTAATTAATTCTGTACTGGCAGCAGCTTTATCATTGGCTGCTATAGCTGTATTAACACGCTTAATAGCGGTTTTAACCCTTGATTTAATAGATTTATTCCTTTCTGCATTTCTGCGGTCTATTAAAATCCTTTTCTTTGCTGATTTAATATTAGCCATTTTTTCACCTCCTGGTTATGGAATAAGTTTGTCCATCAATCCTGACACGGCGGCTTTGATGGAAACACACCTATATATAATAGACCGGATGGGTAAATGTGTCAATATGTTTTTGGAAAAAAGATAAAAAATTTGCAGATAATAATTAATATTGAGATTTATATTGTACCTGGATTAAGAAAGGAATGGAATTTATGTTTGAGAAAAGGACAGATCTTGCAATAGAAGCAAGGGAAAGTTTTCCAGAGGATAATGTTGAAATTAAAGGTGTGGCTTTAGATGAAAAGATAATACAAGATGGACGTATAAGAATAAGTACAGTAAATATTATTAATGAAAATGGTGCTAAATTAATGAAAAAACCTGTAGGGAATTATGTAACAATAGAGTTTACAGATAAAAGCAGATATATGAGTGATAAGGATACTAAGCAGTTTGAGGATAAAGTATCTGGTACAATCTGTAATATAATTATGGGAATGGTAAAAGATAAAAAAGAAAAAGCAGGACAGGCATATAAAGAAAATACAGAAACATATATGGTTACAGGGCTTGGAAACAGGTTTGCAACTCCTGATGCACTTGGGCCTGTAGTAATGGAAAAGATTATGGTAAACCGGCATATGGTACATGAATTTGGGGAAGAAATGCTTGGAGGAAATAAGGTTGTCTGTGCAATAACGCCCGGAGTAATGGCACAGACAGGCATGGAAACTTATGAGGTGCTTAACGGGATTGTGGAAAATATAGGCCCTGATTATATACTTGTAGTAGATGCACTTGCTTCACGCAGCATAGGAAGGCTTTGCAGGACTATACAGATAACAGATACAGGTATTTCACCAGGGGCAGGCATTGGCAATAACAGGCATAAAATAAATGAGGAAACAATGAAAGTCCCAGTAATTGCAATAGGTGTACCTACAGTTGTTGATGCAGCAGTTATTGTTAGTGAATGTATGGAAGAAACATTGCAGAAACAGGGGTTTACAGATAATGAAATACAGATTTTCCTTGAAAGCATTGTAAATAATAATACAAAAAACCTTTTTGTAACGCCAAAGGATATAGATGAACAGGTAAGGTGGATTGGCGGTATTGTATCAAGAGGGATAAACAGTTTTTTTGAAAGCTGAAAGCAAATAAAGGTTAAATATTAGCAGTACACCAAGGGTAAGGCTATAAAATATATTGTAAAATTAAAATGAATAGAAGCCGTTTAAACTTCATATCTATGGTATATAGAAATTATAGGAATGTTTATGCAATAAAAAAATAGTGGAGGAAAATTTTCCTTCACTAATTGCTATTTATTCCACTAATACTTGGATATCTGGAAGTGAGGCTTGTTATGGGGAAAAGCAGGGTAAAGCGTGGGGCAGTATATATATTTGCAGTTTTTATAATAATTGTATGGACAGGTATTCTGTTAAAAGATAAAGACAGCCTTAAGAAAAATATATATAATATGTTTATTAATTATATAGTTAATGCCGGAATGTCTAATATAGATATTGTAAAGCTGGAGAATAAAGAGGATTATGCCTCTTTCCAGTGGAAAATAATTTTTGAAGCATGTCCTTTTATGACGTATCTGGTAGAGAATAGCAATGATATTAATAAAAAATCCATAGATGGTTCTAAAAGCCTTGCTTCAGTTTATCCAGGCTATAGAAGCAGGAACTTTTTCTGGAGTGGTGCAGGAAGTGATATGGCAGTTGCAAAAAGGCTGTTTGAAAATTCTGATATGCAGGTTGCAAAGTTTATACAGGAAGAAAAGAATTATAACAATATGCTTGCTGAAAATGAAGATATTAAAAGCCAGTCTGTAGATCCTGGAAGTACAGAAAATATAACAGGGACAGAAAGTAATGGATCTGGAAATGGCAGCCCTGATGCCGCAGGGGAAGTTTATACTGGGGAGGATGGCGGGATAAATAGCAGCAATGATAATAATACAGAAGAAAATAATGCTGCAAGTACAGCATTTTCACCACAAATAAAAAGTAATATAGCTGCAATAAATAAATTAAAGAGCAGTAAAAGCCGTTCATTCCTTTTAAAGAATTTTTACATAACAGATTCATCAACATCTATAGATAATTCAGTTTTTAATGTTGGAAAGCTGCTTTCTAAAGATGTAACAATAGAAAAAAGCAACAAACCCCAGATTTTAATTTTTCACACACATGCTGCTTCGGAAGCATTTATAGACAGTAAAAAGGGGAAGCAGTCAGATTCTATTGTAGGTGTGGGCAGCCGCCTGGCATACCTGTTACGTAAAAAGTATGGTTACAATGTTATACATGACACAACGGAATTTGACAGGATAAATGGAAATATTGACAGAAGCAAAGCATATAATAAAGCAGCAGACAAACTTGAAGAAACATTAAAAAAGTATCCATCAATAGAAGTAATTATAGATTTACACAGGGACGGTGTGGGTAATTCTGTACAAAGGCTTACTACTATAGATGGTAAAAAAACAGCACAGGTTATGTTTTTTAACGGGCTTTCAAGAAATTCATCAGGAAATATTGAATATCTCCATAATAAAAACCTCCAGGCAAATCTTGCATTTAGTTTACAGATGAAATTAAAATGCATGGAAAATTATCCTGATTTTGCAAGGCCTGTCTATTTAAAAGGATACCGTTATAATATGCATTTGCGTGAGAATTTCCTGCTTATAGAACTTGGCAATGAAAATAATACAGTTGAGGAGGCTAAAAATGCAATGGAACCTTTGGCAAAGGTACTTGACCAGGTTTTAAGCGGGGAATAAATATTTATATATATAAAACATGTGCTATAAAAAATACAAATAAAACGAACATATGTACTTGAAATGCACTGTAATTCGTGGTATGCTGTTTAAATAAATTATGAAAGGATATTACAAATATGGCAGTGCATAAAGAAGTTATGAAATACATTAAGATAAGAAAGGCATATGAACACAATCTTAAAGGCATAGATATTGATATACCACGTGACAGTTTTGTTGTATTTACAGGGCTTAGTGGTTCTGGCAAGTCTTCACTTGCTTTTGATACTATATATGCAGAGGGGCAGAGAAGGTATATGGAATCTTTATCTTCTTATGCAAGGCAGTTCCTTGGGCTTATGGAAAAACCCAATGTTGAAAGCATAGAAGGGCTTCCCCCTGCTATTTCCATTGACCAGAAATCCACTAACAGGAACCCGCGTTCAACTGTTGGCACTGTAACTGAGATTTATGATTATTTCAGGCTGCTTTATGCAAGGGCAGGTATACCACACTGCCCTAAGTGCGGCAAGGAGATTAAAAAACAGACTGTTGACCAGATAGCTGATGAAATAATGTCATTTCCTGAAGGTACAAAAATACAGCTTTTAGCGCCTGTAGTAAGGGGAAGGAAGGGCCAGCATACCAAAGTATTTGAAAGTGCAAAAAAAAGCGGGTATGTAAGGGTAGTTGTTGACGGTGATATATATGAACTTTCAGAGGAAATAAAACTTGATAAAAATAAAAAACATAATATAGAAATTATGGTGGACAGGCTGGTTATACGTGAAGGCATTGGAAAAAGGCTTTCAGATTCGATAGAAAGTGTACTGCGCCTGTCAGACGGCCTTCTTATAGCTGATATACCTGGAGGGGAAAGGGTTAATTTCAGCCAGAGCTTTTCATGTGCAGACTGTGGTATAAGCATTGATGAAATTGAACCAAGGATATTTTCATTTAATAACCCATTTGGGGCGTGTGAAGTATGTAATGGCATAGGTTATAAAATGGAGTTTGATGAAGACCTTATACTTCCTGATAAAACAATAAGCCTTGCAGACGGGCCATTTGCTGTAAGCGGGTGGCAGTCTGTACCAGATAAGTCCAGCTTTTCAAGATGTCTTTTAGATGCACTTGCAAGGGAATATGGTTTTGATTTAAATACACCTTACTGTGAACTGCCAGAAGATATACAGAACATAATAATGCATGGGACTGGTGGGAAAGAAGTAAAGGTATATTATAAAGGGCAGCGTGGTGAAGGGGTGTACGATGTTGCGTTTGAAGGGGTTATTAAAAATGTAGAGCGCAGGTACAGGGAAACAAGTTCCGATGTTTCAAAAAGGGAGTATGAAACATTTATGCGTATAACCCCATGTAAAGCATGTGGCGGCAAAAGGCTTAAGAAAGAGGCGCTTGCTGTTACAATAGCAGATAAAAATATTGCGGATATTACATCCCTTTCCATTAAAAAACTTATGGAATTTCTTGAAAACCTTAAGCTTAGTGAGAAACAGTTAAAAATAGGCAGGACTGTACTTAAAGAAATACGTGCCAGGGTAAAATTCCTTATAGATGTGGGGCTTGATTATCTTTCACTTTCACGTTATACCGGAAGCTTATCAGGAGGTGAAGCACAGCGCATACGCCTTGCCACGCAGATTGGTTCAGGGCTTGTAGGTGTTGCATATATACTTGATGAGCCAAGCATAGGGCTTCACCAGCGCGATAATGACAAGCTTCTTAATACATTAAATAAATTAAAAGACCTTGGCAATACCCTTATAGTTGTAGAACATGATGAAGATACAATGTTTGCAGCAGATTATATAGTTGATATAGGCCCGGGCGCTGGTGAGCATGGCGGGCATGTTGTGGCAAAAGGGACAGCGCAGGAAATAATTGATACACCAGGTTCCGTAACAGGTGAATACCTAGGAGGACGTAAAAAAATTCCTGTGCCATCTTTACGAAGAAAACCCAAAGGTTTTATTACGGTAAAAGGTGCAAGGGAGAATAACCTTAAAAATATTGATGTGTCATTCCCTATAGGCGTAATGACATGTGTTACAGGTGTTTCAGGTTCTGGCAAAAGTTCACTTGTAAATGAGATATTGTATAAATACCTTGCTAAAAAACTTAACCATGCAAGATATATACCAGGGCTGTGCAAAAGTGTTGAAGGTATAGAAAACCTTGATAAAGTTATTAATATTGACCAGTCACCAATAGGAAGGACACCACGTTCAAACCCTGCAACATATACAGGTGTATTTGATATGATAAGGGATATTTTTGCTGCTACATCTGATGCAAAGATGAAGGGCTATAAAAAGGGCAGGTTTAGTTTTAATGTAAAAGGTGGAAGGTGTGAGGCATGCAGTGGCGACGGAATAATAAAAATAGAAATGAATTTCCTGCCTGATGTTTATGTGCCATGTGAAGTATGTGGCGGCAAAAGGTATAATAGGGAAACATTAGATGTAAAATATAAGGGCAAAAGCATATATGATGTATTAGACATGACAGTAGAAGAGGCTCTTGTGTTTTTTGAAAATATACCAAGTATACGCAATAAAATGCAGACACTTTATGATACGGGGCTTTCATATATTAAGCTTGGCCAGCCATCTACTACACTATCCGGCGGTGAGGCACAGCGTGTAAAACTTGCAACAGAACTTAGCCGCAGAAGTACAGGAAAGACAGTATATATATTAGATGAACCAACAACAGGGCTGCACTTTGCAGATGTCCATAAACTTGTGGATATTTTAAACAGGCTTACAGAAAATGGGAATACAGTAATTGTAATAGAACATAACCTTGATGTTATTAAAACAGCAGATTATATAATTGATATGGGGCCTGAAGGCGGGGAAAACGGAGGTACGCTGCTTACATCGGGCACACCTGAAGAAGTAGCAGAAGTTAAGGAGTCCTACACAGGTTATTATATTAAAAAAATGCTGGCAAAATAATATTTTTAAATTATTAATTAGTATGCATACAGGCACACAGGGGGTATAAATGTGAAAAATACTTTTTTTGCCATGATGTCACGTATGAAATATATTAAAAGATGGGCACTTATGAGAAATTCTGTAAGAGAAAATATAAGTGAACATTCCCTTGAGGTGGCAATAATAGCACATGCACTTGCAGTTATTGGTAATTTAAGGCTTGGTAAGAATTATAATCCTGAGCATATTGCAATGCTCGGGGTTTACCATGACTGCACTGAAATAATTACAGGGGATATGCCAGCCCCTGTAAAATATGATAATGAAATAATAAACAAGGCATATAAAGAGATAGAGAAAGAAGCGGCTTTGCGTATAATAAATATGCTGCCAGGGGATATGCAGGAATACTATATGTGTTACTTTGGAGGGGAAAAAGACCAGGAGGCATTAAAACTTGTAAAAGCAGCAGACAAACTGTCTGCTGTTATTAAATGTATTGAAGAAGAAAAAGCAGGGAACAGGGAATTTATATGTGCTAAAAATTCTTTAATGGATTCTATAAAAAAAATGCAATGTAAAGAAGCAGATATATTTTGTGATGAATTTCTTGGAGCATATGGAAAAACGCTTGATGAGTTATAGGGGATTTTATTTATGAAAAATTTAGTGAGATTAACAGATTTTTGTGCTGGTGATATATATAAAATATTTGATATTGCAGATGAAATTAATAATGGAAAATATAATGGCATATTAAACGGAAAAAGTGTTGTAATGTTTTTTCCATATACAAGTATAAGGACAAGGCTGGCATTTGAAAAAGGTATATATTTACTGGGAGGGCAGCCTGTACTTTTTCCAAATGAAACGCTTGGTAAAAAAGAGGATTTAAAAGATGTCTGTGGTTATCTTGATAACTGGGCTGATATTGTTATTGTAAGATATGGTGATATCAATATAGTTGAAAAAATGGCAGGTTATTTAAATGTTCCAGTTATAAACGCAATGACAGATATAAACCATCCATGCGAAATTATATCAGATATGTATTCACTTTCTAAAATAAGAAAAGACTTTGTACATGATAAATATTTATTCTGTGGCAGGTCTGGAAATATAGGGCTGTCATGGAAGGAAGCTTCCGCTGTTATGGGGCTTGAATTGTCCCAGTGCTGTGCAAAGGGCTATGAAATGGAAGATGTGCATATATATTATAATATAGAAGAAGCTGCCAGAGGAAAAGATATTATATGCACAGACTCCATTCCGCATGAAGCATTAAAAGACTTTAAAGATTTGCAGATAACAACAGAAATAATGGAAATGGCAAACCAAGGTGCAATATTAAACCCGTGCCCGCCATTTTACCGTGGGGAAGAGGTTTCAGAAAGTGTGGTAATGTCTGGATATTTTGCTGGATATGGTTTTAAAAAGAATTTACTTGCCATACAGCAGGCAATAATGGTTTATTGTTTATTATGAAACCAGATACTGTCTGTTTTTTCTGGATAGACAATCCTTAAAAAAAGTGGTAATGTATATAGGACAGGCACTTTAAGAATATTTTATGAAAGGAAGATAAATAAATGTCAGGACATTCAAAATTTGCAAATATAAAGCATAAAAAAGAGAAGAATGATGCTAAGAAAGGCAAGATTTTCACTATTATAGGCAGGGAAATAGCTGTTGCAGTTAAAGAAGGAGGTGCTGATCCTGAAAATAATAGCAGGCTAAGGGATGTTATTGCCAAGGCTAAGGCTAATAATATGCCAAATGATACCATTGAACGTGGAATTAAAAAAGCTGCTGGTGATGCTGCTGGTGTTAATTATGAAGCTGTGACATATGAAGGATACGGGCCAGGCGGTACAGCCATTATAGTTAAGGCACTTACGGATAACAAGAACCGCACAGCAAGTAATGTGAGGAATGCCTTTACCAAAGGGAGCGGAAGTGTAGGCACACAAGGTTGTGTGTCATATATGTTTGATGAAAAGGGACAGATTATTATTTCAAAGGAAGAAATGGACGATAATAATATAGAGATGGAAGCAGATGATATAATGATGGCTGCACTTGATGCAGGGGCAGAGGATTTTTCAGAAGAAGAAGATTCATATGAAATAATTACTTCCCCTGGTGATTTTAGTGCTGTACGTGAAGCACTTGAAGCAGAAAAACTTCCTATGGTTAGTGCAGAAGTTACAATGATACCACAAAATTATGTTACGCTGTCGGATGAGAATGATATAAGACAGTTACAACGTACCCTGGATCTGCTTGATGATGATGATGATGTACAGGACGTATACCATAACTGGGACGAATAGGACAAAGCATAAAGATGAAAATAATTAATCCAATTATAAGAGGGTTTTATCCTGACCCAGATGTGTGCAGTGCAGAAGGAAAGTATTACATGGTTTGCAGTTCATTTGAATATTTTCCGGGTGTGCCATTATTTGAAAGTGATGATTTAATTAACTGTAAACAGGACAGGGATTAACCTATATTGTAATAAAAATTTAATAATTGGCAGGATTTAAGACATTATATTGCCATTTTTTATCAGTATACTTATTTAAATTAGTATATTGTGCGTAATGTATGGGGAAAGCTTGTTTTGCATAAACAGTATAGTATGGAGGTTTTGATATGAAAAGGATTGCAAGGACTAACAAAAAATGGAAATGGATGGTACTTCTGACATCAGTGTTTTTAATTGCATTTATGGCAGTACATTCATTTAGGAATAAAGATGATACACGGGCAGCAGATGTGTATTTACAAAACAGTGACGGGCAGCAGATTGGTGGAACTTATACAATGCGAAGGCATAATGATACGTTCAGCATGGCTCCGGCAGGGCATGGTGTCGGATATATAAAGGCAAGCCTTTCTAATGATAGGAATATGGCAATAACCAATCCAGGCGCTACGAATAATGGAACAGTGTTTGAAGGAGCTGCCTCTGCTTTACAAGTAGAAGCAAAGGATATGGGTGAGTTATCATTAAGCATATCGGCGTATGCAACAAACCCAACAAGTGATACCAAACCATTATTTGAGGCTACTATACAGATTACAGTAGCTTTCTCTGTTAATGAATACTTAAATGATAATGCAAAAGGCGCATATATAAGGAAGATATTTCTTGAAAATGAAAGAAGTGCTATTATATTAGATCCCGAAGCAGAACTTCCATTTGGTAAAAATGCTTCAGTACCAGAAGAACAGAAATACCTTAACCTTATTTTTGGTAATGCCTCACAGGATACTACAAATACTACAAGCAGTGCAATACAGGCAGACTGGGTATCAGGCAATGAAGATATTATTGAAGTTGACAGAATGATGACAGCAAAAGATAAAGATGGTAATGAAACAGTGCGTGGAGGTATAAGGGCAGTAGGTGCAGGGCGTACTACATTATCAGTAAGCTGGCGTGATGATACTACTACGCGCCAGGATACAATAGAAGTTTATGTAAGGCCTAAAATTACAGATTCAGGCGGACAGAATATTGGAACAAATTCTTCTGGGATAGATGATGGCACAGGAACAGGCACGCCAGATTCATTATACCAGGTAAATAATGGTGATATTATAAAAGTATCTGTACAGTTTGAACATAACCAGCTTGATGCAATATCAGATAAACTTGCATGGGTAATTGCAAAGAAAGAAGGTACAAAGACATTCCTTGTAAGGGATTCGCTTGGCAATGTTACAGATGATTTTAAAGATGAGGCAAACCTTGTATGGATGCCATCAATAAACAGTTACAGGCTTAATGCAAAGGCAGGTACATACTCAGTGCTTTTCTATGTAGCAGGTACATACAGGGGATTTGAATCCGCACGTACTACAGTACCAGGATGTGCTCCTGTAGCCATTAAAAATGGTGTGTATGTTTACAGCAATTATAAAAATATAACTATTTCATTAAATGTTGGCGGTACATACAGTCTTCCAGATGCATTTAATATAACAGACGATACTTTTATGGATTGTTTTGTACCTGTGCCACGTGTTGTAGAAGATGCTCCTTCACCTTCAGGAGATGATGAGGGTGAACCTGCAACAGATAGTGCTATATCCGCAGGAAACAGTAATAACTTTATTTCATTGTCCAGTGACATGACAACTGTTACAGCGACAAGGGTTGGTACAGCTTATATTGATGTTACAGCTAATTCCAAAATTCTTGAAACAGGGTTAAGGGAAATAAAAGAAGGACAGAGGGTAACTATAACAATTAATATAACAGATACGTTTTCGCTTAATATTTCCCAGACACGTATGTCAGTAGGGGAGGAATTACAGTTATACGGGGTACTTGGTTCTGGTACAGAAAATGAAGAAGCAGAATATGAGTGGGTGTCACCAGATGACCCTAATGGAAGTTTTGTTAAAATTGCAGAACAGGGACGTTATGCAACTATTAAGGCAGTAAAAACCACACCTGCCGGCGGGCATGTAACGGTTACGCTTAGAAGGACTACATCAAATGGTATAACACTTACGGCTTCCTGCCAGATTATTATAGATATAACTACATCTGGTTTCCATATAAAGCCATCAGCACTTACTATGGAAGTAGGAGATGTACAGACTATTACAACAGATCTTACAGGTTCATACAGGCTTACATGGATTTCTTCTGATACAGGAATAGCAACCGTAGTTGATTCATCAGCAGCTACACCTTCTGCGCAGGTTACAGCACGTAAGCCAGGTACAGCAGTTATTACAGCAGTTAATGCTGCTAATAATGTTTATGCAACATGTATTATTACTGTACAGCAGCCTATTACATCCCTTGATATAGGCGTGGCTAAGAAGAAATATACTACATATGATGCAACACTTCCACAGGGTTTTGTATTTATGGAAGCATTATACCAGCCAAGCAATGCTACAGAGAAAGATTTTAAATGGGATTCATCAGATAAAACAGTTGCTACAGTTGATGAAACAGGTAAGGTTACACTTTTAAAAGAGGGTTCAACATATATTTCAGTTGCAAGCAGCAAATATACAGCATTTTGTATATTAAATATAATATCCAAGCCTATTTCTACAATTACAGTAGATCCAAAAGAACTTAGTATGGTAAGGGGTGATTCACATACTATAAAAGCTACATTTAACCCGGTAGATGCAACTAACACATCACTTGTATGGACATCACTTGATGAAAAGGTTGCTAAGGTTGATGCTACAGGAAAAGTTACTGCTACAGGCCCTGGTTCTACTTATATTAATGTTGAGGCAGCTCTTGCAGATTCAGATGGAAATAAAGCAAAAAATATAATTAAAGTTACTGTAAGGGACAGACTGACATCTATAGATTTTGAATCAAGAACTACATATATAAACGTAGGTGGTTCAAAACAGATTGAAATTATCTATAAACCTGATAAAGATGTTAATAAAAAAGTTACATTTACTTCATCTGATGACTCAATATTCAGGGTTACCCCTGGTTCTACAGATGGTACATGTGTTATACAGGGTATTGCTGAAGGGCAGGCAGTCCTTTCATGTATATCAGAAGATCTTGGCCAGGCAGGTGTAAAAACATGTACTGTACATGTTACAGCATCAACAATAGAAGCGAAGGATTTTGTATTAACGCCGGCTGCTGAAACTGTTTATATTGGTGCAACATTACAGCTTGTTAAGACATTTACGCCAAATAATGCTACTAACCAGAATGTAACATGGAGTTCATCGGATTCAGGCATTGCAAGTGTTACTTCACTTGGTCTTGTAAGAGGTGTAAAGGAAGGAAAGGTTACAGTTTCAGCGGTATACACAGATACTAAGAATAAAGTGCCTTTAATAAGAACAAGTACTATAGAAGTAAAACCAGTGCCAATAAATGTTACAGATTTTGATGTTACACCTGATACACAGAATATTAAGGTTGGTGATAAGTTTTCACTTACACCTGTATTTACACCAAATAATGCATCTAATAAAAATGTTGAATACCAGTCGCTTGACGAGGGTGTTGTAAAAGTAAGTGAAAAAGGTGAAGTAACAGGTATAGGTGCTGGTGATGCGATAATCCAGTGCCAGGCAGAAGATGGAGGTTTTATTGCAACATGTATGGTACATGTTGACAATGCGATTGAGTTTTCACTATCACCTTCATCCAGGGAAATAGCAGTAGGAAAAACTTTTAAGCTTAAAAAAGTTACAAAACCTGAAAATGCTAAGAAAACAGCAGAATGGTCTACTTCTAACTCGTCTATTGCAACAGTAGATGCATCAGGCAAAGTTACAGCTAAAAGAATAGGCTCATGTACAATTACATGTACACTTACAAAATATAACCAGACTGCAAGATGCAAAGTAAAAGTTGCAAAGCTTAAGAGTTCTGTAAGTATTGATAAAAAGAATATAAGAATTGGTGTAGGGCAGACATACAGGCTTAAAAAGACTGTAAAATCTAATAATACCTCACTTCCAAAAGTAACATGGAAGTCTGCTAACAAGCGGGTTGCTACAGTAAGCAGTGGTGGTAAAATTACTGGTAAAAAAGTAGGCCTTACAAAAATTACTGTTACAACAAATGATGCTGTACGTGCAAAAGCAACATGTAAAGTAAGGGTAATACAAAGAATATCAAGCATAAGCCTTAATTCTGACTATATGGTATGTTATGTAGGAAGAAGCAAGAAACTGACAGCCAGATGCAAACCATCTAATGCAACCATTAAAAAAGTTAAGTGGACCAGTGGTGATGAGTCAATAGCAAGGGTTACTGGCACAGGCAAGGTAAGGGCTATATCAGAAGGTAATACCTATATTACTGCAACAGCAACAGATGGCAGTAACAGGAAAGCAAGATGTTTTGTTAAAGTGCTTGATGCTGTGCCTGCTACAAGTATAGTAGTTGCACAGTCTGACCTTACATTACAAAGAGGTGACAGCAGGAAGCTTACATATAAAGTACTCCCAGATAATACATCAGACGGGCTTGAATTTGCTTCAAATAATGAAAGGGTTGCAAGGGTTAATAATAAAGGCAGGGTAACTGCTGTAGGGACAGGAGATGCTGTTATTACAATTCTTGCAACAAGTGGTGCATCATCAACTGTAAATGTTAATGTAGTTGCACTTAATAAAACAGAACTTGTAATGAGGCAGTATGATACTGAAACGCTTATAATGCTTGGTACTGCGGATAATGTTACATGGTATACCTCAAATGCAAGGATAGCCACAGTAGAAAATGGAAAAATAACCGGAAGATCAGAAGGTACAACATATATATATGCTTATGTAAATGGATGCAGGTTATCATGCCGGGTTACAATAACCTCTGTAAATGAATAAATAACAGAAAAATGGCCAGGAGGTAAAAAGGGCTTGCTTATAAATTTACATGTTAAAAACCTTGCTATAATTGATGAAATCGAAGTTGATTTTTCAGACGGGCTTAATGTCCTTACTGGTGAAACTGGTGCAGGAAAATCAATAATAATTGGTTCAATCAATATGGCAACCGGGGGCAAAGCCCCCAAAGATATTATAAGAAAAGGTGCAGATTTTGCACTTGTGGAACTGTTATTTTCCGTAGATACCAAAGAACAGGAAGAATACCTAAAAGAACATGGAATAACAACAGAAGATGATGAAGTTTTAATTTCCCGCAAGTTTACTAAAGGCAGGGGCATTAACAGGATTAACGGTGAAAGTGTCCCTGTATCAGTGCTTAAACAGGCAGCGGCTGTACTTATTGATGTGCATGGACAGAATGAGCAGCAGTCGCTGTTATATAAGGCTAAGCATATGGAAATAGTAGACAGGTATGCCAGGGAGGAAATGGCTGGCACCAGTATAAAATATGCCAAGGCATACAGCACATACAGAAAGCTTATAGAACAAAAGGAATCTGAAAATATTCCTGAAGAAGAAAGGCTGCGCGAAATTTCATTTATGGAATATGAACTAAATGAAATAGAAAATGCAGCACTTATACATGGTGAAGAAGAGAACCTTGAAAATACCTACAGGCAGTTATCCAATGCAGGCAGTGTGTTAAACGGGCTTAGTGAGATTTATTCATTTATGGGTTCTAATGCTAATGATACAGTATCAGAAAAACTTGCATATTCACTCAGGATAATTGGAAGGCTTTGTGAATATGATGATAATTTAAACCAGTTTGCAGAACAGCTTTCTGAAATTGACAGCCTTGTATCTGATTTTAACAGGGATATAACAAGTTATATGGAGAACATGGAAACAGATGGCAGCAAACTTGAAGAAACAGAACAGCGCCTTGACCTGGTAAGGAAGATTAAGGCAAGGTTTGGCGCTACTACAGCACTTGTTAATGAATATGCGGATAAGCTCCGCAAAAAATTAGGGCGTTACAGGGAATATGAAGTATATAAAGCAGAACTTGAAGAAAAGATAAAAAAGGAAGAGGCAAAACTTAAAGAACTTTCTGCACAAATGTCTTTGGTACGTAAAAGGTGTGCAAAAATACTTGAAAAAGAAATTAAAGATGCACTTGCAGACCTTAATTTCTTACAAGTACAGTTTTCTATAGATATACGTACATTAAAGGAATATACAGCAAATGGCACTGATGAAATAGAATTTATGCTTTCTGCAAATCCAGGTGAAGATTTAAAGCCTATCGGCATGGCAGCATCAGGTGGTGAACTTTCAAGGATAATGCTTGCAGTTAAGGCTGTGCTGGCAGAGCATGATGAAACCAGCACACTTATATTTGATGAAATAGATACAGGCATAAGCGGCAGGACTGCACAGAAAGTTGCTGAAAAAATGGCTCTTATAGCAGGCAGGCACCAGGTAATATGTATATCACACCTTGCACAGATAGCAGCGATGGCAGATGCACATTATCTTATAGAAAAAACAAGTGATACATCACATACAAGCACACAGATACGTATGCTTGGTAAAAATGAGGAAGTACAGGAACTTGCAAGGATACTTGGAGGCGCCAGAATAACAGAATCTGTTATAAACAGTGCAGAAGAAATGAAGAAACTTGCAGTAAATCTTAAAAAAAACCTGTAAGCCGGACATACTTCTAATGAAATGCGAATATAAAAGGTACAACTGGTACATTATAATTATGTATGGTTGTACCTTTTTTATATATTTCTGACAGGAGTATTAGGATATGGGCAAAAATTTAATTAACAGGGATTTAAAGAAGAAGTACAGGGCTTTTCTTGTAGCAGCACTATGCATAAGTATATTTGTGGCTGTAATATATTATATCTGGTATATAGACAGGAAAGTGCCTGACAGTATAATGCTTATAGAAAACAGGGAAGAAAGCCTGGATTTTAATGTACCGCTGGAAGGCGAAATTGATGGGGCAGTTGATGTAATAAGCATAAAAAATACAGGCAGTACAAATGATGGGAATATACATTTTAACTTAAATAAAACCGTCAGGATGCAGGCAAAAAATACAGGCAGTTATAAAGCAAAATTAAAGCTTTTTGGTTTGTTCCATTATAAAAATATACAAATAGATGTTATTAAAGAACAAAAGGTTATGCCATCAGGCAGGGCTGTAGGGCTTTATATTAATTCAGACGGGGTAATGGTACTTGGTACATCTGAGATTACAGGTAAAGATGGTTTTACTTATGAACCTGCTGCCAATATATTAAGGGCAGGGGATTATATTTACAAAGTAAACGGGCAGGAAGTAGAAAATATAGAAGATGTGGTAAAAGCAGTACAGGATAATGGCAAAGGAAGGGTTACAATTTATTTAAGAAGGAACAATAATAATATAAAAGTGAAAGTTGACACTGTTCTTGCAGGTGACGGGGAATACAAAATAGGGGCATGGCTTAGGGAAGACACAGAAGGAATAGGTACTTTAACATATATTACAGAAGATAATAATTATGTTGCACTTGGACATGGAATAACAGATATAGATACAGGAATTCTTATTGATATAAAAGATGGCGGGGTATACCCTGCCAAAATCAGCCAGGTAATACGTGGTGAGGCAGGTTCGCCAGGAGAAGTGCTTGGTTCAGTAAAACTTGGCGGCACAAACCAGCTTGGTACAATAAGCAATAATACAAATTATGGCATATCAGGTGAATTATTTAATAATAATAAAGTAACAGGAAATAATTATGCCTATGATGACAGCAAAGCAGTTCCTGCTGCAATGAAACAGGAAGTTGTACAAGGGAAAGCAATAGTAAGGTGCCAGCTTGGTGAAAATATAGAAGATTATGAAGTTGAAATTGAAAAGATAAATATTAATTCTAAAGAAAATAAAGGAATGATAATAAAAGTTACAGATAAAAGGCTTCTTAGCAAGGCTGGAGGAATTGTGCAGGGAATGAGCGGTTCACCAATTATGCAGAATAATAAAATAATTGGTGCTGTTACACATGTATTTGTCAATGATTCGACAAGGGGATATGGAATATTTATAGAAGATATGCTTTCTGAATAGAATACATTTTTAAATATGCCTGTAATATGCCGTCCCTTCCTGTTCTAAAATTGCCGTCGTATTTTGTAAGCACATATTGTAATTATTTGTCATAATCACAAGGAGTATGGTATTTGCTGCAAATGTCTTAAAAGTCCAGTCGAAAAGTAACATTTTTTTAGTGTTGCGGCAATATATTTATATATATATGATTTTATTATAACCCCATATATAGAGAAAGGATATGCCTTATGGCAGGAAGGGAAATGTAATGCAAAGTGTCAAAGTGTTATTAGTTGATGATAACAAAAGAATTGTTAATTTACTTAAAGAAGCCCTTACTAAAGAACCAGATATGGAGGTTGCAGGAACAGCAGCAGATGGAGAGGAAGCACTTAGGTTAATCGGGCTTTATAAGCCTGATGTAGTGCTGCTTGACTTAATTATGCCTAAGATAGATGGTCTTGGCGTTATGGAGAAATTAAGAAACAATACAGGATATGTGCCTAAAATTATAGTAGTTTCTGCGGTAAGCCAGGAAAGTGTTACTGAAAATGCATTTGAACTTGGTGCAGCATACTATATTTTAAAGCCTTTTGATACACGCATGGTTGTAAACAGGACAAGAGCAGTAGCTTTGTACGATGAAAGGGACAACCGGGTTATAAATACAGTTTTTACAAATAAACAGCATATGAAAAAAGTAAACAGCCTTGAAGCAGATGTAACAAGCATAATACACGAAATAGGTGTTCCTGCCCATATTAAGGGATACCAGTATTTAAGGGACGCAATAATTATGTCTGTAAATGACAATGAAATGTTAGGTTCAATAACCAAACGTCTTTATCCTACTATTGCCAAGAACCATAAAACTACTTCAAGCCGTGTGGAAAGGGCCATAAGGCATGCAATAGAGGTTGCCTGGAGCCGCGGCAAAATGGATACAATAGAAGAACTTTTTGGGTATACAGTTAATTCAGGCAAGGGAAAGCCTACAAATTCTGAATTTGTGGCACTTATTGCAGACAAAATACGTTTAGAATATAAGATGAGGGCATAATAAAGTTAAAATAAATAAAAAAGTCTTTTCAGTATCAGATATTTGGAGTATAATAGAAGCATGACCTGAATAAAAGGAGGTATTTTTGATGAAAAACGTATTATTTGTGGCATCGGAAAGTGTCCCATTTATTAAAACAGGAGGACTCGCTGATGTTGCAGGCTCTTTACCCAAATATTTTGATAAAAAAGAGTTTGATGTAAGAGTTATGATTCCAAAGTATGCCTGTATTCCAGATGAATGGAAACAGAAAATGCAGTACAACACACATTTTTATATTGACCTTGCATGGCGTAAGCAATATGTAGGGATTCTTGAAATGGAATATGAAGGCATTATTTTTTATTTTGTTGACAATGAATTTTATTTTGCAGGGGATAAGCCGTATGGTTATATCCATGAGGATATCGAAAAGTTTGCATTTTTCTGCAAGGCTTCATTATCTGCACTGCCAAGCCTGAATTTCAGGCCAGATATAATACATTGCCATGACTGGCAGACTGGTCTTATACCTGTATATCTGCATGATATGTTTATGGAAAATGATTTTTACCATGGCATTAAAACAATTATGACAATACATAACCTTAAATTCCAGGGAATATGGAATTTGAAAAAGGTTAAAGATATCACTGGCCTTAACCAGTCATTCTTTACAGCAGATAAGCTTGAAGCATATGGCGATGCAAACTACCTTAAGGGCGGCATAGTTTTTGCAGACAGGGTAACTACGGTGAGTGACTCATATGCAGAAGAAATTAAGATGCCATTCTATGGTGAGAAACTTGACGGCCTTATGCGTGCCCGCAGCAACTGCCTTACAGGAATTGTAAACGGCCTGGATTATAATGAATGGAACCCTGAAACTGATAATCTTATCTATACTAATTATAATGCGAAGAATTTCCGCAGGGAAAAAGTTAAAAATAAGAGAGGCTTACAGAAGGAACTTGGCCTTGCACAGGACGACAGGAAGTTTATGATAGGCATTGTATCAAGGCTTACTGACCAGAAGGGTCTTGATCTTGTTGATTATGTTATAGAAGAAATATGTGCTGAAGATGTACAGCTTGTAGTACTTGGCACAGGTGAGGAAAAATATGAACACCTGTTCAGGCACTTTGAATGGAAATACCATGACAGGGTATCTGCAAATATTTATTATTCTAATGAGCGTTCACATAAGATATATGCAGCATGTGATGCGTTCCTTATGCCATCACTTTTTGAACCGTGCGGGTTAAGCCAGCTTATGAGCCTTAGGTATGGTACAATCCCTATTGTAAGGGAAACAGGCGGGCTTAAAGATACAGTAGAACCATATAATGAATACGAAGGAACAGGAACAGGTTTTTCATTTGCTAATTATAATGCACATGAAATGCTTAATACTATAAACTATGCGAAAGATGTTTATTATAACAGGAAACGTGAATGGAATAAAATGATAGACAGGGCAATGGCTGTAGACTTCTCATGGAATAATTCAGCTAAAAAGTATGCAGATTTATACAGAAGTTTATAAGACTAGCTGTTTTGTTGTTAAAGCCATGCGGTATAAAAAAACTGCATGGCTTTTTTACTTTATAGTAATAAGGATATAAAAGACTGGAATTTGTGCCTGCGGGCACTGGAAAGGCATGGTGGGCTTTATGCGCCTGGATAAATTTCTTTCAGAAATGTTATATGGAACAAGGAGCGAAGTTAAGAAAACAATACGTTCAGGGCTTGTAACAGTTAATGGGACAGCCATTACAAAACCAGAATTAAAAATTGATGAATTATCAGATATAATATGTGTTGGAGGTGAAGAAGTTTTATATAGCAAATATGTATATTATATGATGTATAAACCGGCTGGATATATATCAGCAACTAAGGATAACAGCCAGAAAACAGTTATAGATTTATTAAAGAAAAATATGGATAATATAAAAAATGGTGTTTTTCCTGTTGGAAGACTTGATATAGATACAGAAGGACTGTTATTATTAACTAATGACGGAAACCTTGCGCATATGCTGCTTTCACCTGTAAAGCATGTAGAGAAAGCATATTACCTTATTGCAGATGGCATTATTACAGAAGAAGCCATAAAGCAGCTTGAAGAGGGAATAGATATAGGAGATGATACACAAACACTTCCAGCACGTATAGAAAATATAAAAGCCTGCCAGTTCAAGGAACTTGGGGAATATGAACAGGGTATTATAGCAAAAAGCCATGATGCCAGAAAAATTAGTGATGACATATTTACATCAATGGAACTTGTACTGCATGAAGGCAGGTACCACCAGGTTAAAAGGATGGTAAAAGCAGCAGGAAGCCAGGTCTTGTACTTAAAACGGATACGCATGGGCACACTGCTGCTTGATGAAAAACTTGCACCTGGGCAATGCCGGAAGCTTACAGATGAAGAAACCAGAAGTATTAAAAACTGTTGTGGTAAGTACATTATGGTTTCTTGACAAAATATTTATTATGCTATATACTTTAACGCAGTATAGTAAGTAATCCTGTTTTTAGGCATTATTGTTGTAATTTCCTGCTGGAATAGCTCAGTTGGCAGAGCACTTCACTCGTAATGAAGGGGTCATGGGTTCAAGTCCCACTTCCAGCTTATAAAAACAGATCTATTCCCTGGGGCTTTAAAAGTTCCAGGGATTTTGTATTAAATGGCAGTTTTTTTGTAAAACGGCTATATTATATTAAAAAACCATTGATTTGATTATAATAATAAACTATAATGGATTCTGTGTATTGGCTGTCTGCCATGTTTTCTGGCAGTCTGTAATAATAAAAATATATAGAAATGGAGGGATTTTATGACATTTGATGAAGTTTTTAAAAAGGTAAAGGATATGTTTAAGGATACTGATGCCAGCCATGTAACAGAACATCTTGCCTACCAGTTTAATATAACTGGTGAGGGTTCAGGGAGTTTCTATGTTGAAGTAAAAGATGGCAAGTTAAATATTGAACCATATGAATATTACGACAGGGATGCAATATTTATATGCAAGGCAGATACATTGTTTAATATTATTTCAGGGAAAACAGATCCTGTAATGGCATTTACACTTGGACGCTTAAAGGTAGAAGGAAGCATTGAACAGGCTTTGAAATTAAAAAATTTTGTTAAATAAATAGAAATTATTTAATAAAATATTAATAAAGTTTATAATAATTTAATAAAAAAATATCTTAAGAAAAATTTATGTAGATTTAATATGGACATGCTGGTATAATTTTATAAACAGGTAATTAATGGAAACAATATAAAAGTCTGGCCTTATTAAGCCAGCCTTTTAAAAGTGGCAATTTAACAAGGTTATTTTGCAAGCAGGTTGTAACAGACAGAAGAAGGACAGTAAATATACTGCATGGCTGCCGTATATTTACTGTCTTTATTGTACGGCATGGGGGATTTATATGAAACAGCAGGGTATATCAGACAAAAAAATAATAATTGTAGAAGATGAAAAGGAAATTCTTGATTTATTAAATCTTTATCTTGGGAATGAAGGATTTGAAGTGGTTTCTTTTACATCATCAGAAGGAGTTTTAGAGTATATAGAAAACCATAAGACAGACCTTTTAGTACTTGATGTAATGCTTCCAGGAACTGATGGTTTTACGCTTCTCCGGGAGATAAGGAAGAAATGGTTTTTTCCTGTAATAATGCTTACTGCAAAAATAGAAGAAACAGACAAAATACATGGTATTACTTTAGGTGCAGATGACTATATAACAAAACCCTTCCATCCGCTTGAAGTGGTTGCAAGGATAAAAGCACAGTTAAGGCGTGCAGGTACTTATAATACATCAGTCCCAAAAGAAGAATACTATAATATACGCGGGCTTGAAGTGTTTCCTGAAAGGCATAAAGTAGTGCTTTATGGTGAAAATATTGAACTTACACCTATGGAATTTTCCATTGTGCTTTATCTTTGCCAGCATATTAACCAGGCTGTCACATCTGAGGAATTATTTGAACAGGTGTGGGGTGAAAAGTACCTGGGGAATAATAATACAGTATTTGCACATATTGCTAAAATCAGGGAAAAGCTGCATGAGAATGCAAGAAAACCTAAATTTATTAAAACTGTATGGGGAGTAGGCTACCGCATGGAGGAGTAAAATGGATAAAAGGGTACAGCATGAAGTATCAAGGGCATTTGTAAAGCGTTTTTTGTTCCATATGCTTATTTATATATTTTTTGTTGTAGTAATGGCAGAAACAGGCTGGTTTTACTGTAATTCAAGAATATGGTATAGTGAACAGCCTGTATACCCGTTAATACATTTCTTACATGAAAATTTTATGTCAGTTTTTTTATTTGTAGTGTGTTTTGGTGCTGTAATTATCGCATGTATACATTTTTTCTCGATTGCTTCAATGCTTGGAATAATAACACAGGAAACAGGCCGTCTTTATTCAGGCAGCATAGAAACTGCCAAACTGCCCCCACAGTTAAAAGAAATGGAAAACCAGCTTAATTTTATTATGTCAAATGTGCGTAAAAGCAGAAAAGAAGCAGATGAAGCAGTGCAGCGCAAGAATGATATGATTGTATATATGGCGCATGATTTAAAAACACCACTTACATCTGTAATAGGCTATATTACCCTTGTAAAAGATGAAGATTTACTGCCAGCAGATATACGTAAAAAGTATCTTGGTGTTGCTATGAGAAAGGCAGAACGGCTGGAAGATTTAATTAATGAATTTTTTGAGGTTGCCAGATATAACTTTACACAGATGGCATTAGAGTATTCAACAGTAAACCTTACAGTAATGATAGAACAGCTTTTATATGAATTTAAGCCGGTTTTTGATAAAAAAGGGCTGTCATACAGTACAGAACTTGCACCAGATATTATGGTTACATGTGATACTGAAAAGATAGAACGTGTATTTGATAACCTTTTCCGTAATGTTTTTAATTATAGTTATCCAGATACAGAAATAAAAGTTTTATTAACAGAAAATGCAGAAGACGGGGTTAAATTTATTGTTGAAAACTGTGGAAAGACAATTCCAGAAGAAAAAATTGCCTGTATATTTGACAGGTTCTTCAGGATAGATAATTCGCGTTCTACAGAAACAGGCGGGGCAGGACTTGGGCTTGCTATTGTGAAAGAAATAACAGAACTGCATAAATGGAGCATAAAATGTGAAAGTGAAAATGAAAAGATCAGATTTATAATTAATATAGGGAAAAAACAAGAAAAGAATAAAAATAAAGAGGTTAATTATGTTAATTAAAAAAAGTTTAATAAAAAAATGCAGTATATTAATAATAGCACTATTTATTTGTGGCTGTACGTCCAGGACAGATACGGCCAATAATAATAAAGAACAGGCAGAAGATAAAAAGGATAATGGGGAAACTTCAAAAACAGGGGATAATAAAACAGATAAAAATAAAATATCTTCATTTACAACAAAGGACTTAGAAGGGAATACTGTAACAGACAGTATCTTTAGTGAAAAAGATTTAACAGTTGTCAATATATGGGGTACTTTTTGTGGCCCTTGTATTGGAGAAATGCCAGAACTTGCAGAATGGTCAGAATCTATGCCTTCCAATGTACAGATTATAGGGCTTGTCTGTGATATTGAAGGAGAAGATGACCAGGAACATAAAGATAAAGCAAAGGAAATTATGGAAAAGGCAGGGGCAGATTTTACAAATTTAATACCAAAAGAGGGATTAGACAATCTGCTTTCAGGGGTTACAGGAGTACCAACAACAATATTTATAGATAAAAACGGTAATATTACAGGTAAGGCGGTTGTTGGTGCTAATGTAGCAGCTTATAAGGAGTTTGTGGAGGATTACATTAATGCAGAATAACAAAAAAAATATAGTAAGGGCAGCAGTTGTGGCTGCTTCTTTTGCATTTATATTTTATGGTATAACAAGGGGTGAAACTTCTGTAGTATTAAATAAAGCTGTAAATATATGTTTAGAGTGTATAGGGTTAGGGTGATTTATGTTAAAAATACAACAAGCTGTAAAAAGAAAAATATTCCAGGCAGTTGCTTTTGGGTTTTCAAATGCACATCTTTTAAATTTTAAAGGAGGCAGGATTTACCAGGGCAAATGGAAAAACTTCTGCAATCCAGGGCTTAATTGTTATTCATGTCCGGCTGCAAGCCTTTCATGCCCTATAGGGGCGTTACAGGCAGTAAATGGTTCAATGGAGTTTAATTTCAGTTTTTATGTAACAGGGCTTTTACTTGCCTTTGGTGTGCTTTTTGGCAGGGGTATATGTGGCTGGTTCTGTCCTTTCGGGCTGTTCCAGGAGCTTTTGCATAAAATTCCTGTACCAAAGTTAAAGCTTTGGAAAGGATTTTTGTATTTAAAATACATAATGCTTGTAGTGTTTGTACTTATACTTCCTGTAGCTGTTACCAACTTTATGGGAATGGGCAAACCCACTTTCTGCCAGTTTATATGCCCGGCAGGTACACTTACTGGCGGACTGCCGCTTCTTTCTTCACACCAGGAATTAAGGCAGACAATAGGAAAGCTTTTTTCATTAAAAATGTTTATATTAATTGCAGTAATTGCAGGCTGTATTTTTATATACCGTTTCTTCTGTAAAACACTCTGTCCGCTTGGTGCTATTTATGGCATAATGAATAATATAAGCATTTACCATATTGAAACAGACAAAGATAAATGTGTAAGCTGTGGAAAATGCAAAGCAGTCTGTAAAATGGATGTAAATCCTGTAGAAAAACCAGGGTCTGCGGAATGTATACGGTGTGGGGAATGTGTACAGGCATGTCCTAAAAATGCGCTATATCTTGGGTTCAAGACATATAATAAAAAAGAAGTTAAAAAAAATCCGGATATCTAATATGGCAGCAGAAAATAACAGGACAAATAATATACAGGAATTAATAATAAAAAGAGATACATTTTCTGTTAAAGATAAATGTATCTCTTTTTATTATTAATTTATTTAAATTGTGGTTGGGTCAGAATTATTTAGTAATGGTCAAAGGAAATTTAACTTTCTTGCTGTTCTGGTCACAGGTAAATGTAATTTTTACATTAGTATCTTTATCCTTTTTCAAGCCAGTTGCCGTAATTCTAAAATCCTGGCCAGCACTACCTTGTGGAGTAATCTGGACATATGGCTGGTACTTGGATTCGATTACTGGTGTATATGTACAATCCTCTGTTTTTACTGAACCTGCAAGTCCTGTTATATGTACATCAAGGGGTTTACCATTCTCAAGCTTAGTATTTGTTAGCTTAGTTCCTGTTGTACCCTGTACTTCCAGTTTCTTAGGTGCTAATTTTACTTCTATAGGATAATATGTAGAAATACCTTTACCTCCAGTATCTATTACCCATAGATAGACAAGACTCCCTTCTTTGCCAACTGCTGTTACTGTTATTTGCCCATTCTTGATTTTTGCCTTTGCTATCTTAGATGCAGAAGTATCTGTAACCTTATTCCTGGAGTTTAATTCTGGTTTTACATTAGTTTTAGTAACTGCTACAATTACCTTGCCAGCAGCAGATTTTACTGTACCATTGCTATTTGGCGTATATTTGTATGATGCAAGGATATCTGTATAAACAGTTAAGGTTTTGTTATTTATCTTTTTATTTATGCCATTACCATATATAACTGCTGGACTTGACACAGGGGTAGTATAAGTATAATCATTAAATATATGTATATCAGATGGTAACACACCTGGCTTTGATGATGGAGAAGTGCTTGGACTTGGCATTATTACATCATTCACATACATAATCGTAAAATCTTTGCCCTCTACCTTGTATATAGCTGGTTTTGTAATATCAGTTACTTTAAGTAACGATACGGTATTAGAATTATTTGTTGCTGTTTCTGTTATATTCTGCAAACCAGATAAAATTACATCACCATGTAAATATCCTTTATATAATAACAACTTATCATATGTCTGGCTATTTAGTTTTAATTCTGCCAGTTTGTTGTAGAAACAATATAAGTCTGTTAAAGCTGTATTATTGCTTAAATCCAGGTCTGTTATCTGGTTAGAGGGACAATACAATATTTTTAAATTCGTATTCTTGATTACGTTTAAGACTGCTATTTGGTTGCCGCTACAATCTAATACTTTCAAAGCTGTATTATTGCTTACATCTAAAGCTGCCATCTGGTTGTGGTCACAATACAATGTTGTCAAGGCTGTATTCTTGCTTAAGTCCAGGGCTGTCATCTGGTTAGAGGAACAATACAATGCTGCCAAAGCCGTATTCTTGCTTAAGTCCAGGGCTGTCATCTGGTTAGAGGGACAATCCAATATTTCCAAAGCCGTATTCTTACTTATGTTCAAGGCCGCCAGCTTGTTGCGGCCACAATGCAAGTCTGTCAAAGCAATATTCTTGCTTAAATCCAGGGCTGCCAGTTGGTTGTCGTCACAATGCAATGTTGTTAAAACTGTATTATTACTTAAGTCCAGGGCTGCCAGTTGGTTGTGGCCACAATACAGTGTTGTCAAAGCTGTATTCTTGCTTAAGTCTAGGGCTGCCAATTGGCTGAAGCCACAATCCAATTTTGTCAAAGCCGTAAAATATTCTATTCCTTTAAGATTTTTTATACCAGTTATTGCATTTGTTGCACCACTAAAATGTATTGATTTTACATTTACAATTTCTTCTGCTGATAGTAAATTATCTTTATTTTTATCAAAGTTACTACTTACATAATTTCTGAATAATTCATCGGGGAAATTAGTTTCATCAATAGTTACTTCTGCTGCCATTGCAATTTGCGGCATACCTATAGCAATAGCAGTGCAAAATATTGCACCACATAAAAAACTTATAATCTTTTTAACGTTTTTTACCATAAAAATTGCTCCTTTTTAATATAATATTAATTTTGACAGGAGTTGGACTCTTGCCAAAAACCACAATAAATTGGAAATTTTGTACAGCTATATGTATTGTTACTGGTATATTATAGAATCTAGGGCAGCTTCCAATGTTAAAGGTTTATCATCTTTTGTCATAACAAACTTTGCCGGAAAATGGTTTCCATAATTTGTATCACGTCCAGCTGAGGCAATTTGATATTTATGTTTTTCATCTCCAATTGAATGGAATGTAGTTTCAAATAATGCCATAGCCAGAAGTATTGTTTCCTTTTCAGTTTTTGCATCAGATGAAAAAGGTTTTGCTCCATGTTTAATCCTTATCATATTTTCCAGAAGTTTTACTAAATTTGATATTACTGCGTATTTATTTTCAAGTTTTTCATTTTCCACGGCAATATCCAATAACTGGCGGTTAAATGCCGCACCATTTGGTATGGCTTTTTTATTCTGCTTACACTCGCCAAAGTAAAGATAACATATTTCATTATTATGGCAGTAAAAAGCATAATTATCATTTATGCCAACAGGCGCCTGGCCTTCAACACGCTTTTCAGGGGTTTCAAATCCGTCTGGCCAAGGAAGCGCCATCTGGTCATAATCTACTAATAAACAGTAACAATCAAAACTGCCTGATACATATTTTTTTAAAAGAGGCTCTTTCTGTTCTGGTTCAGGCACAGAAGCTTCTACAAAAGACAAAGACGGGGCTTCTTCTTTGTTTTCTTTCTGTTCTGGCTCTGCTTTTTGTAAATTATTTAAGTTTTCAAGATAATTTTCTAAATTTATTATACGTGCCTGTGGTGAAAAATCCCTTATAACAGGGTCTGGTCCAATCATATCAAGGCGGTATCCTTTTACAAACTCTCCACTACTTATTACATCATATAAATGGTTTCTGGCATCATTTTTAGCATATGCATCATTAGCTGATACAGTCTTCACATATCTGAGCCAGTTCCCTAAAAATTCTGTCATTACAGTATTGGCATCTAATCCGCTATGGGTTTTATAACCATTTAAAATCTGTTTATTTTCCTCTGCTGCTTCAAGCATAGCTGCTTTTACATCACTACATGGGAACTGGTTATAATACCCCGTATGAGTATTAATTTCTAACATAGTATTATTATATGGAAAATATATATAATGTCCATTAACTCCAAGAGGGCAGATTGTTTCACTGGTATCATATCCATCTGGGCGTATATCCATATAAATATAATCTGCAAATAATATAAACATATCTACTTTTCCAAAAAAACGTTTTGTAAGCTGTGGCATAAATTTCCTCCTTTTAATTATCTTTATCCAGTGTTTTTAAATTTAATTCATATAACATTTCATTTACTTTGGGCAGATTAAAAGATTTGTTAAGAGAAAATATAATTACAGCATCCCTTTTATCTCTTGCATCTAATTCATGGAAATGGTTAATTCTCATTAATTTATTAATTTCATCTTCTTCAAGTGACATTCCAATAGAAATACGTATAAGTACATCACGTGAAGGGTTTTTCTTTTTTCCACGTATTAATTTGTATATGTAATCACCAGTATCTGATAATCTGGCAATCTGGGCAATAGTCATATTTCTTTTTTCCATAAGCTGTATTAAGTATTCTGATAAAGATAATTCAATAAAATTATTCTGGTTATTCTGGTAAAATTCTTCATACTCTGAAGCAGAAATTAACTTTTCTGTCATTTCTTTTGTTATTCCCCCATGTTTTTTATTTCCCCCTTTTAAAATATTGTTTTTAGTATATAATAAAAATATCATAAAAATGGAAAAAAGTCTTGGACTGTGGGAATAATTTTATTTGTTTAAAGACATGGGGATTTTTATAAAAAGGGAAGGAGTATCATGACTGATATAGAAGAATTTATGCTTTCATCTTATAATTCTGTAAAAGAATTATGCTGTACAACAATTAATAAGGTTTCACTTGTAAAACTTCCATGGGAAGAAAAGTTTTATATTAAAAGGATTATTTATAGTAATAAATATCCTGTTTATTCATTGCTTAAAAAACTTGCAATTAATGGTGTACCTGGAATTAAAGAAGTTATTTATGATGGTAATACATATATTATAGAAGAATATATTGATGGAAAGTTACTTTCCGTGGTATCTCTTAAAGAAGAAGAACTTTTTAATGTTTTAAATTCATTACTGGATATTTTACAAAAATTGCACCAGCATGATATAATACATTGTGACATTAAAGCGGAAAATATTATGCTTACACCAGAAAATAAGCCATTTTTACTGGATTTTGCTATTGCAAGAATAGATAACCATGATAATGTAATTAGTACAACAACTATTGGCACTGTAGAAAATGCCGCCCCTGAACAATTTGGCACTGGACATATTGATTTACGCAGCGATTTATTCAGTTTTGGTAAAATGTGCAATACATTATTATCTTCACTGCCATATTCTAATAGTGCGCAAAGAAAACTCTGGGAAGAAATATCCACCCGCTGTATAAATTTTTATCCTGAAGACCGTTTCCAGAGTGCAGGGGAAATCTTAGATATACTAGCATATCCTGGTATGATTTATGGGCCATCAAAAAAGCGTATTGTAGATTTTAAAAATACAATACAAATAAAAAGTGCGCCTTCTTATGCACCTTGTATCCAGATACAGAAGAAACTAGGAAAGGACAACTATACTTTAGAAATAGTCTTTCTAAGAAATTCCATTTTATGCTGTATACAGGCAACAGATGATGGTAATTTAAGCATTGCAGGCACAGCGCTTGCATGGCATATATATTTAGAAGGAAATGGCACTGTTATATGCAGCCATATAGAGTACAGCCTTTCCGGGTTTAAAATATTAAATGGGGAAGTTTTATTAAACGGCTGGACTTTAACGGATTGCGAATATCCACTTGACTTATAATTTAAAAAATTATTTATAAATTTATAAAAATAAAAAAACTGCTTATGGTTTTATACCATAAACAGTTTTTTTATTTACCCAGTTTAAATATTAACTTTTGAGAAATTAATCTCTAAATCTTCATAAATTCCAGCTTTTACAGTATCACTAAATGAATATTCTTCCATAGTATTATTTTTAAAGTTGTATACTGTTATCCTGTTTTTAGGGTAATCCACAATCCAGTATTCACAGACACCACAGCCCTGGTATTTTAAAAGCTTTAATAGATAGTCTGTATACTGGCTTGATGGTGAAACAATTTCAATAACCCAGTCAGGCGCACCATTGCAGCCTTTATCATTAAGTTTGTCCTTATCACAAATTACACTTATATCTGGTTCAACATAATTTTTATTATCTGCACTAAGAAAAACAGCAAACGGGGCAGGATATACTTTACATTGTCCGTTTTTATCCTGTATATAATTTCCTATAACCCTGTCCAGGAAATGTACTATTTCCTGGTGCTGCCTGCCTGGTGCTGCCATCATGTACATCTGTCCGTCAAAAAGTTCTGCCCTCTGTCCTTCTGGAAGGGAATAAATATCATCAATAGTGTAATTATAAAATTTCTGTGCCAATGCCATATGTCCACCACCTTTCTTTTTGTTTTATTTATATAAAATTCTGGTTTTTCTTAAAAATACATTGTGAAAAAAATATACTATACACAACTATCTATATACAGCTATCTATGTCTGTATATTAGTTATATTATAACAGAAAGTTTGCTTTACAGCAACTATTAATTCTGTGGTTTTGTCTTAATCCACTATCTAGAGCCAGCAGGATTGTGTCTGTATTATAAGGAATATCCCCAGAGATTGCGTACCTGTGGCATTATTTTTTCTATATCCCATACCTTGCTGCTGTTTTCTTTACTGTTTGGATCGTTTACTATTATGCCGCCGTTGCCATCTGTACCAGCAAGAACTATAAAATGCCCTGTTGTTGTAAAGTCGCCAGGTCCCATACTGCATATTATTGGGTTTCCTGCTTCTAGTTCTGCCAGTATATTGTTTTTTTCAAATGCTACTTCATGGCTTGTTAAGCCAATTTTACTAGCACCAGAGGCCATTAAGTCCCATGAAGAGCCAGAGCCCTCAATATAAAAACCGTTATTTTCTGCCATTTTTGCAACATTATAAGGATTCCATTTTGTATTTCCAGAAAGCCCGCACTGTACCATTGCAAGACATGTAGGGCCACAACCTGTAACAGCTAAGAAATCACTGCCATATTCTTTATACCCCCATCTTTTGTCCCATTGCAGGAAAAGAGGGATACCTCCTTTTTGTACATCTTTTTTAATATTAATCTTAACTTTTTTATTTTTTAGTTCTTTATAACCTAGTACAAAATCTTTTGTTTCAGGATGCTTTTCAAAAAGGGTAATAAGGCTTTCTGGATAATTTTCTTTTTTAAGCTGTTTTATTATATCTTTTGTTTCACTTACAGAAACAACTTCAGATGTATAGCCGCCATTTTCTAAATTACCAGGGCTGTTAATTAAATCAAATATAACACCTGACAGGAATTTAGAAATAATAACGCACATAATTATAAAAAGGAATACTATAAAAAGGCGTATAATCCCGCGGAATTTTTTTCTTTTTTTATATTTTTTATTATTTGTTTTTTTGGCAGAAGTGGAAATGTTATTTTTATTATAATTATTATAAGTAATTAAAGTGCCGCTGTTTGTAATTTTGTTATCCATAATAATTCCCATGCCTTTCCAGTATCCGCAGACTTTGGGCCGTAGGCACAAATCTGCCGTGTGAAAAAACTTTTGTATATGGTTTTTTCACACTACGTACCTTCCTTTATTGTTATTCTTTAATACATATTACCAGATAACCAGGAATTATCTTTCAAGATAGTCTTATAAAATACTTACCATTTTCTTAAGATTTATAAGTTTTTTAAAAATCCAGTGCTTTATTTAGTTCTTCTGTACCAGGAAGTACAAACTTTCCATTTTCAATTATTTTAACAAGGCCGCCGTTATTTTGATGCACTGTAATATCCCCAAGTTCATTATATGGGATTGTGATATCTGTATGGCAGTTAAAATATGCATGTGACGGGTCTGTATTCCTAAGCCTTGAAAAGTCATTTTCTTTGCATTTCATTTCTTTGCCATCAGGATTATATGTGCACATATCTTCTTCATGTGAAAAACAGGTGTCACCTATTGCAAAATGAGGGCCTGTTTTTTCTGCTATAAGTATAGGGAGCTTATGTGATATATTGTATTTTTGGCCCATTTTGTAAGCTGTTGTATTTGTACCTATTGCAAATTCACCCATTGGAAGTGTATTATGCTGGTGCATCAGGTTTTCATGTATATATCTTTTGTTTTCTTCTTCTGTATCAAAATTACTACATGAATAATCTGTAATTACCCCGTCTTTAAAATTAAGCTTTAAATCATTGTAAACCAGCCCGTCAAGACAGGCTGATGTAACATGTAAAAGCCCGTCTGTGCCTTTTAGCTGTGGTGATGTAAATACTTCCCCAAGTGGTATATTTACATCATCAAGGCAGTTTTCAAATTTTGTTTCTTTTAGAGGGTTATTTACAGGGGATAATGCAATATTTATATTTGTAATATTTTGGCCACGCCCAGTTATAGTTACATAATCACCAGTATCAAGTGCATTAACCAGGCATGTCTGGATTCTTTCATACATGAAAGAGTCCAGTGTATTTACTTTTATTGTTTCATTAAATATTTCTTTATAATCCTTCCCGATTCCAGGTACAGGATAAGCAATTATTGTAAAGCTTGTTGTATCTCCTGGTATAAATTCATTAGTTAAAAGTGAGGCAGCGGCTATATAGTCTTTATACTGTTTCTGCTGCTTTTTATTAAACCTGGAAGCTTCATTTTTATCTACAGGTGTAAAATCTTCTTCACCAAAAGTTTCCATAACTGCAATGCCTGAATAAAATAAAGCTTCTTTCTTGTAATTTTCAAAGGCTTTACGTTTTGCATTTAAACGGCGGTCTGCAAAAGCTTTGTCAAATATTACAGAGCAGTCCATACGGTGGTCATAATTATACTGCCTGTTTGCACTGCTGCCATAGCAGCCATTCCTGCCGCCAGGAAAACGGTATATAAGGCTGTGGCATGCCATATAAATACAAGCTTCTAAGCCCATTTCCTTAAACTGGTGCACTGCTTCCTTTACAATCCTTTCAAAACCAAGCGGATAGCGTATATTTACAGTTTTTTTATTTGAAAGATCTATACGGTATATTTCAAATCCTTTCCTGTATCCTTCTGTAAACGTTTTTGCAAGGCTTTTAATTTTATCTTCTGTAAGGGTACTTAAGTATCTGGAAGTTTCAAGTTCATTTTCAGAGATATATTCCCCAAAAAGGTATAAATAAGATGGTTCTGAAAGGTCTTTTTCCATAATTATATCTTTAACGGGTGACAACCCAGGTTCTAAAAGCAGTTTCATTCTTGAAGTTTCCATAATGTCAATATAATCAAAAAAGTAGTAGTATATGGCACTTTGTACTTCTTTTATAGCAGACGGGTTATCTTCAAGGATATTGTAAACCTGTATATAAAGTTCCAGTAATGGCACAAGGGCAGAAAGCCGTTTTTCAAAAGCATAAGTAATGCTTATGCGTAGTTCTGTATATAATACAGAAAGAATAGTACTATATTCTTTACCAAGCCTTTCTGCTGCAAAAACAGGATTTGCATAACTTTGTTTATAATTGTCTGCCTTAATATCTTTATAAAGTGACTGGTTCAGGTTTTGCAATGCTAAAATATCCATTTGCCCTAAAGTGCCAGAACTTGCAAGGCTGTAGGCATTACAGGTTTGCATAAGGAAATAGGAAGTCTGGTTAAAATATGAAGACAATTCTTCTGGAAGTTTTAAAGAAATATTTGTTTCAGCATTTACCACTGTAACACGTCCAGAAGCAAGCTGGTATCTTTCAGTATACGCCTGGTTTTCACTATCTATATATTGGTTATATGTCATATCAACGCCTCCTGTACATATATATTTTTAAGTAAAGATTTTTAATATTTTTGTATTATGTATATATTTATTTTATAATTCTTTTGTAATTGTTTTAAATATTGCCCTGATTCTTTTCTGGCATGTATGTTCTGCCAGAACTTTATTATATGCACTTTGTGCAATTTTATTTCTAAGGCTTTCATGGGAGAGGTAAAAACCTGTTTTATCTTCCAGTTCTTCTACGCTTTCAAATATAACAATGTCTTTTCCTGGTGTAAAATAATCCATAAGTTCAATCCGGAGGTCTGTAAGCAGGAAACCGCCGCAGCCCATTATATCCCAGGCACGCAGCGGTATGCCGGTTTTAATGTTTGGTATTGTCATATTAAGGTTTATAAGGCTTTTTGCAAAAATTAATGGCATATCTTTATGGTAATCTGCACTGCCATGGCATTTTATAAGTGCAAGCCCCTCTGTGCTGCTTCCAGTAAAAAGGTGCAGAAAATATTTTTTGTTATTAAACAGGTTTTTATTAAGGTAAAAAGACAGCCTGTTAAGGCATAAATTCCTTTGTACTGATGCTGCTTTAAATCCAAGCACTGTTGTTGAAAAAAGCGTGCGTATATCTGCAAAGGAATCTCCTGACTGCCTGTAATCTGTTATTTCTTCAAGCTGTAAACATATGGAAGGTGTAAGGAGTTTTTCAATAATATTGCCTCCTGATACCTGCATTTGTGCACAAAGCGCCCCGTCAAAATACCCGCATAAATAGTCAGGCAGCATTGAAGAAATATTATCAAAAGAGTTTTTTTCATAAAGGCTGCCTACAAAAGATACATCATATTTATATGTTTTTTCTGGTTTTACATTGAAACTGCTGGCAGCAAGTGGCATATGGTAAATATGGTTTACACCAAGACCTTTAAATTCTTCATAATTAGACTGGTCAAATGTAAATATAAAATTAGTTTCATAAAATATGGCATTATTATACATTGCAAGGAGCGGGCTGTCACAGTTCCAGCATACATATGGGGTTTTGGTTTCATGGCATGCTTGTGCAAGCACTGGGAAAAAATTAACTGAAAACAATATATGGTATTTATGTTTTCTAAGTTCCTCTGTTACTATATATGTAAATTCCTTGTCCTCTTCAATATGCCCTGCCTGCAATGTTAAAAGGGTTATACTGTGCCCCTCAGAAAGAATAGCATCTTCAATATCTTTCTGGTTGTATGAGTTCCAATGGTATACTAGTACTTTCATAAATCTTTGTCCTTGCTGTTTTAGTTTTTTTATGATACCATTATAACATACTATATTAAAAAATCTATATTAGTTTTAAAGGAGGATTATTTTATAATGAGTAAAATGAAAGTTGGAAGCACTATATATATTACATTTATTTCAATGATAATATATATATTAGCCCTTGCAATAGGAAATTATTATATTATACAATTAGAAGCAAATAACAGTGATATACTTTATAATAATTATGGCAAGATACAGGGTGATGTGTCAATGGGATTTGCATATTTCCAGGAAATAAAGGCGGATTTGCGGAATGTACTGTACCTGTATTCACGTGACAGCGAAAAACAGGCACAGGCAATAAAAGATCTTGGTACAGCCAGGGAAAATATGGAAGCAGCTTTTGCAGAAGCAGAGGCCGCCTTTTTAGATGAAGAACTTATTAAAAAACATGAAAAAGCGCAGGAACAGATAGGGCTTTATCTTGCAGATGTTGATATATGCCTTAAATATGTTGCACAAGGCAATATTGCGCAGGCAAGGAATCATCTTGCTAATAATGGCGTTGAATCTGCAAATGCAGCGACAGGCTTAATTAACCAGCTTCTTGGACAGTTACATAATAATGCTTCTGCCATGATTAATAAAGAAATGAAGACCAGGAGTACATCAAATACTGCTGTATGCATATTCCTTGTATTTGTTATAGCTAGTACATTATATTGTGCAGTTATTTTAATTAAGCTGTTTCGTGATCCTATGATAAGGCTTACAAATATTGCACGTGATATAACGGCTGGTAATATAAACCATAATATTGAAAGGCTTCCTGAAAGCAAAAATGAAATTTCATTATTACATAATAGTTTCTGTGATATGGTTGGAAACCTTAAAAGACAAGCAGAAGCTTTAGAAAAACTTTCTAGCGGGAACCTTAATATAGATTATACACCTGCATCACCAGATGATGTTGTGGGCAAAGCAATAGAAAAACTTATAAGGGATAATAATACTGCATTTAGTGTTATAAAAAGTGCATCAAAGCAGATCACCATTGGTTCTGGGCAGATAGCTGCTGCAAGCCAGACACTTGCACAAGGTTCTACAGAGCAGGCAAGTGCAATACAGCAGATTGCAGCATCTGTAACAGATATTGCAAACCAGACAAAAGATAATGCAGAACAGGCAAGTGAAGTAAACAGCATTGTTATAGAAACAAAAGAAGATATTGTTAATGGTAATGAATATATGAACGAAATGGTTGAAGCAATGGAAGAGATTAATGAAGCTTCTGAAAACATACAAAAAATTATAAAAGTTATTGATGATATAGCATTTAATACAAATATACTTGCGCTTAATGCATCTGTTGAAGCAGCAAGGGCAGGAGAGCACGGCAAGGGGTTTGCTGTAGTTGCGGAAGAAGTAAGAAACCTTGCTGGCAGGTCTGCACAGGCATCAAGCCAGACCACAGAAATGATAGAAGACTCCATTGCAAAAGTAAAAAGAGGTTCAGAACTTGCCAAAAAAACAGCCCGTTCCCTTATGCTTGTGTCAGAAATGGTGGATAAGGTTACAGGCCTTAGTGAATCTATAGCAGAAACATCAAATAACCAGGCTACGGCGACGGCACAGATAGACCAGGCGCTTTCACAGGTATCCCAGGTAGTACAGACAAATTCAGCAACAAGCCAGCAGTGTGCATCTGCAAGTGAAGAACTGTCAGGACAGATAAGGGGTCTTGAAATGCAGGTATCAAAGTTTAAACTGAAAGGCACGGAAGAAATACAACAGCCATCATATGCACTGGAATATGAAGAACCAAAAATGATTGGAAGCAGCGGCATTAATAATCTGTAAATATGGAGGAGAGCTGTACATGAGTACAAGGCCTATCGTTTATAATACAAAAGAGATGCGGCAGATTCTTGAAGGAAATGGGTTTAAACTGTCAAGGCAGAGTGGTGACCATTTTATTTATACTGATGGCAGCAGGACAGTATCTATAAATTACCGGATTAACAAAATGGTTGCATTAAGGCTTATAAAAGAAAACCACCTTGATACATCTGTTTTAAAAAGGGTTAAGAAAATGCATAACAAGGGTGGGTAAATGCATGTAAATTTTTATTATAAAATTTAGTTTCAAGGAGAATTTATGGCTCTTTTTGTTTTAGTTATTGCCTGTGTAATATTGCTTTGTGTACTTGCAGAAAAATTTTCGGATAAATTTGATTTCCAAGGACAGCCAGTGGTGTGATAAGGCAATAGGTGAACTGGATATTCCTAAAGATATGCTTATTGCAATGGTTATACGTGATGGTGGTACAGTTATTCCTAATGGGCAGACTGTACTAAAAGAAAATGATAAAGTAGTTATTGTACAGGCAATAAAAAAGTATATTGGAATAAAGAAACAGATTAATAAATAAGTAAGTGAAATAATAAATAAAACGGAGGAATTACAATGAAAGGAATTATACTTGCCGGCGGTTCTGGTACAAGACTGTACCCTCTTACCATGGTTACTTCTAAACAACTGCTGCCAGTTTATGATAAACCAATGGTTTATTACCCGCTTTCAACACTTATGCTTGCAGGGATACGTGATATACTTATAATATCCACAAGCATTGATATAGGCAACTTTGAACGTCTTTTAGGTGATGGAGGCAAGTTTGGGATAAATTTAAGTTATAAAGTACAGCCTTCACCTGACGGGCTTGCACAGGCATTTATTATAGGTGAAGATTTTATAGATGGTGATGCATGTGCAATGGTACTTGGGGATAATATATTTTATGGAAGCGGTCTTGGACACCACCTGCGCAATGCAGCTTCTGCTAAAAACGGCGCAACTATATTTGGGTATTATGTTGATGATCCTGAACGTTTTGGCATAGTTGAATTTGATGAGAATGGCAAAGCAGTTTCTATTGAAGAAAAGCCTGAAAACCCAAAGTCAAATTACTGTGTTACAGGGCTTTATTTCTATGATAACAGGGTTGTAGAAATGGCTAAGAAGGTAAAGCCTTCCAGCCGTGGTGAACTTGAAATTACAGATCTTAACAAAATGTATCTTGAAGAAGGTTCACTTAATGTAGTAACACTTGGACGTGGTTATGCATGGCTTGATACAGGTACTATAGATGCCCTTTCTGATGCTACAGAATTTGTTAAAGTTATAGAAAACCGCCAGGGTATTAAGATTTCAGCAGTTGAAGAAATTGCTTTTAAAAATGGCTGGATATCAAAAGACAAACTTTTAGAATCCGCAGAACTCTATGGTAAATCTGCATATGGCAGGCATTTAAAACAGGTTGCATCTGGAAAGATTATGTATTAAAATAAAGGACTGCCAGGATAGATAATTATAATATAATGGGATTATATTATAAAAAACTATGTAATTTTATAACTTATAATGGAATTGGAGGAGAAATATATATGAATATAATTGTAACAGGCGGGGCTGGTTTTATTGGGGGCAATTTCTGCCATTATATAACAAAAAAATATCCAGAATATAAAGTTTTATGTATTGACAAGCTTACGTATGCTGGAAATATGGAAACACTTGCCCCTATAATGGATAAGGCAAATTTTAAGTTTTTTAAGACAGATATTGCAGACAGGGAGGCTGTTTATAAGATATTTGAAGAAGAAAAACCAGATATGGTTGTAAATTTTGCTGCGGAAAGCCATGTTGACCGTTCTATAAATGAACCAGAACTCTTCTTACAGACTAATATTATTGGTACAAGTGTGCTGCTTGATGCCTGCCGCAAATATGGCATTAAACGTTACCACCAGGTTTCTACTGATGAAGTATATGGCGACCTTCCGCTTGACAGGCCAGACCTTTTCTTTACAGAAACAACACCTATCCATACAAGCAGCCCTTATTCTGCTTCAAAAGCATCAGCAGACCTGCTTGTACAGGCATATTCACGTACTTATGGGCTTCCATGTACTATTTCAAGGTGTTCAAATAACTACGGGCCATACCATTTCCCAGAGAAGCTTATACCACTGGTTATTTCCAATGTATTAAATGATAAAAAAGTACCTGTATATGGAACTGGTGAAAATGTGCGTGACTGGCTTTATGTAGAAGACCATTGTATTGCAATAGACCTTATAATACACAAAGGTACAGCAGGTGAAATTTATAATATAGGCGGCCACAATGAAAAGACTAATATGGAAGTTGTAAAAACTGTTATAGCTGCACTTGGCAAAAGTGAAGACCTTATAACACACGTAACAGACAGGCCTGGACATGACAGGCGCTATGCAATAGACCCGTCCAAAATCCATGGTGAACTTGGCTGGCTTCCTGAAACACCATTTGATGAAGGGATTAAGAAAACAGTAAAATGGTATATGAATAACAGGGAATGGTGGGAAAATATTATTAAAGGTGATTACCAGGATTACTATGAGAAAATGTATGGAAACAGGGAAAATATAAAATAAATTTAATCCCACATTTGAAACCAGAGGCTGCTTGCAATCAAGAAACGCTTACAACCAAGGATTGTTTGAAATGCGGATTGCAAATATTATCTGGCTTTATTATATATAATTTAGCCAGATGATATCCGCAATCTGATTTACTGCTGGCCTAATGAAGCTGTAATTCTTTTTTGCATAATAAAAGTGCTGCCGCTATTACTTTGTCCATATCATAATATTTATAATGGCCAAGCCTTCCGCCAAATATAATGTTTTCCTCTTTTTCTGATAATTCTTTATACTGGCTGTAAAGGGAATCATTTTTTTCATTATTAACTGGATAATATGGTTCAATGCCCTTTGTCCATTCTAAAGAATATTCCCTGCTTATAATTGTAAATGGCTGTTTTCCATAATTAAAATGTTTATGTTCAATAATGCGTGTGTATGGTACATTATCTGAAGTATAATTAACAACAGCATTTCCCTGGTAATTACTGCACTCAAGCCTTTCTGTTTCAAAACGCACTGAACGGTATTCAAGCACTCCAAGTTTATAGCCATAGTATTCATCAATCATTCCTGTATAAATAACTTTATCTGCATCTACCTTATCTTTAATATCAAAATAATCTGTTGACAGCCTGGTTTCTGTACCCTCAAGCATTTTTTCCACAATAGCAGTATATCCGTCTACAGGTATTCCCTGGTATCTGTCATTAAAATAATTATTATCATAAGTAAACCTTAATGGAAGCCTTTTTATAATAAATGCAGGCAGATCCTTACATTCACGCCCCCATTGCTTTTTTGTATACCCTTTAATTAGTTTTTCATATACATCACGTCCAACAAGTTTTAATGCCTGTTCTTCAAGATTTGCCGGTTCACTAATGCTAAGCCCGTTTGTCTGTTCTTCAATAATCTTTTTAGCTTCAGCCGGGGTTTTAATCCCCCACATTTTGCTAAATGTATTCATATTAAATGGAAGGTTATACAGTTCATCATTATAAATGGCAACTGGAGAATTAATATAATTATTAAATTCTGAAAACTGGTTTATATAATCCCATATATTTTTATCAGATGTGTGGAAAATATGTGCACCATATTTATGGACATGTATTCCGTCATTATTTTCTGTATAAATATTGCCTGCTATATGCGGCCTTTTATCAATAACAATGCACTTTTTCCCGGTTTTTTTTGCTTCATATGCAAAAACAGCTCCAAACAGCCCTGCACCTGCTATAAGATAATCGTATTTCATGCTGCCCCTCATTTCCATATTTAAAAATTAAGCGGTTTCTTTCTTAAAGATAAATAATTTGCTAAATATATAGTTTAAAATTACAACAAATACATTTGAAATAACTTTCATAACAATATCATTAAAATGCATCATATCAACTGAAACATACATTATAGCAATATCCATTATGCCTGTTGCAAGCCTGCACCCTAAAAATGAAACACATTCTTTAACAAGCATGGCAAATGTATCTGTCTTGCTTTCAAAGACAAAAACTTTATTTGTGACATAAGCAAAAACCACACTTATTAACCATGCCATTGTAGTGCTTGTAACAGTACCCATATGCATGGCACGCGCAAAAACAGCGTATGAAACTATATTTACAAGGGTTGTAAGGCCTCCGAATACTAAATACAGAATAACTTCCTTATATTTTAAATAAAGTTCCCATATTTTTCTAAACATTATTAATTAACACCTCTGTAAAATAATGAAGCCCTGTATAACAGGACTTCATTCCTAATTCTGCCAGTTATATAAATTATAAATCAATAGAACCTGTTTTTTCTGCATCATTATTTATAACATAGTATGCCTTGCCTTCCTGTGGCTTAACATACAGGTTGACTGATTCCACTGATGACTTGTCCTGGTTATATTCATTACAATATGCAATTACTGCTGCCTCAAACATAAGTTCGTCACTAAATTCCAAATCATTGTACTGGATATATAACTTATGGCTGGTTTCCTTTTTTACATTTTCTGGTTTATTATCCACGGTAATTTCCTCTTTTTCTGAAAGGCTGCCATCCTCTGCTGTCCCATTTTCTGTTGTTCCATCTGGTATCCCTTCTGTCCCTCCTGTTATGGCACAAGCTTCATCTGGTGGATTTTTACCTTCTGTAGCTTCTGCTGTAATTTTTGTTGTTTCATTTTCTGTATCCATTATGTTCTCTGTCATAAATGTACCTTCTTTCTTATTTTGGTTATGTCTTGCCCTTCTTTGTAGCCGTTTGGACTTTCTGCTGTTTTTTCTTTTACCTGGCATCTATATACCTCCATGTATTTAGTATTTATATATTATAGTGGAAATATACAGATATGTCAAAGTGAACATATATACTTTGTACCAGTTTTATAAAACTTTTGTATTTTATTTACGTAAAAAGTGCAAAAGAACTGAATCCACAGAAGGTTTTGGGTGGAAATCCTCTTTTTTAAAAAAATAGGCAATATCCAGTTTCCATCTGTGTTTTAAATATAAAGAATACTTTGTTTCTGATGGTATTCCTAAAAACCTCTTTGCTGCCCCTTTTTCCATTACAAGCCATATTTCAGATGGCGGATTAGGGTTTTGTGTAAGTTTTCTTACAATTTTAGTTGTTAAATAGTATGGAATATTAGAAAATACTTTATATTTTCCCTTATCTGGCAGATGGTATTTCATAAAATCCCCACAGATTATTTTTAAATTATTTATATTTTTTAAGCGTTCTTTTGCATGTTTATACAATTTTTTGTCAATCTCTACCGAGAAAACATAATCTGCCTTTCTGCAAAGCACCTCTGTAAGATGCCCTTTTCCAGTACCAATTTCTATAACTATATCATTTTTTGTAATTGTGCTTTTTCTTACGATTCTTTCTAAAAGCCTCTTGCTTGTCAAAAAATTTTGTGAACCATATATTTTCCCTAAAAGGGAATCTTTATTATTTTTATATTTTCCAGACATGTATTTCCTCCGCTTTTTTATTCACATTAAAAATGGCAATAAAAAAACAGGGAAGCTGCCTGGAACAGATTCTCCTGCATATACATAGGAAGATAACATAAAAACACTGGCACACTAAAAACCAGCTATATTACGCATTGTCTTACACTTAAGTATGCAAAAAAACCTGCTCCAAAACAGGTTGTTTTCTTATTGCCATTTTACCTTAAGCGGAAAACACATGCTGACATATACAATCCTCCTTTTTTCTGTTGTTTTTATTCTAACAGATATATAATCTGTTGTCAATCCAGGTTTTATCCATATCATGTCCGTTTCATAAATTTATTCCCTGGCAAATTACAAATGTGTCCCAATGGACAGGCTGTACGCAGCCGCTGGTGTTTAAGCCCTGTATTAAATGCTTCAAAAAAGTTTTCTTTTTGAAGCATAAGGGCTTTATGCACCATTGCGTGCAAGTCCAAGCGCAAGCGGGGTGTACATGGGACACTTTGGAATTGCCAGGGCATCATATTTTAATTTACATATATAAATTTTTTAGAACAAACTATGGATAACTATAAATTATCTTTTGTTTACACACAATTAAAAGTTTATGAAACAGACATATTGTATATAACACGGAAATCAATTTTCAAAAAGTTAAAGATAAGATATAATGAAGGCATGGA
>CAJUJY010000006.1 GCA_910586555.1 uncultured Lachnospiraceae bacterium | reverse complement strand
GTCCAAGCGGAAGCGGGTTGCCTGTAGGATTACTTTGGCCTTGCCAGGGCATAACATTCTGGCTTCTTATTTAAAATAAACCGTGGATAACTATAAATTATCTGTTATTTGCATTATAATTTATGAAATATCCGTGGTTATAATTATGGATTAACTTGATTTTTTATCTATCATATGCAAAAATTATTATAAACCCAGATACAGGTTTTTCCGGGCTTTTGTATTAAAAGGGTATTATAAAGAAAGAAGCAGGATAAATATGGATTTTGGAATACCAGTATTAATTGAAAATAAAAATATAAACGAAAACATTAATTTATGTAAGAAACTTGGGCTTAATTTTGTGGAATTAAATATGAACCTTCCTGAATACCAGGTTCATTATCTGGAGAATACAGGATATTTCAGGGAACTTGCAGAAAATGCAGGCATTTATTTTACAATACATTTAGATGAAAATTTAAATATTGCAGATTTTAACAAGAGTGTTTCAGATGCGTACCTGGAAACAGTAAAAAGAACAATAAAAGCAGCAAAGTTATTAGATGTGCCTGTAATTAACATGCATATTAACCACGGTGTATATTTTACTTTACCGGACAGAAAAGTGTATCTTTTTAAAGAGTATTTTAAAGAATATACGGAAAAGTTCCAGGAGTTTTGTAAGTTATGTGAAGAATGTACTGGCACAGATAATATTAAAATCTGTATTGAAAATACAGACGGTTTTAAAGATTATGAAAAAACAGTTATTGAAATGCTTCTGGAGAGTGATGTTTTTGCATTAACCTGGGATATAGGACATAGTAATGCCTGCCAGGATATAGATGAAGAATTTATTATTCAACATAAAGATAAATTAAAACATTTCCATATACATGATTCTTGTGGAAGGAAAGACCATATGGCATTAGGTACTGGGGAAATAGATTTAAAATCACGTATGGAAATTGCAAGAAAGCATAAATGCAGGTGTGTTATAGAAACCAAAACAGCTAAGGCACTGGAAGAATCGGTATTGTGGCTAAGAAAGAATTTTATATTTTAGATATTGTTTCCGGCAGGAATATATGTAAATTATATATGGACAGAAAAATAAAATACTATTATGGAGGTTTATTTATATGAAAAAAACGGTTTTATTTGTTATTTTAGAACAATTTGCAGACTGGGAAGCAGCATACTTATCATCTGCAATTTATATGTTAGGACAGGGGGACTATGAAGTTAAAACAGTTTCATTAACTAAAGAAAAAGTAAATTCCATTGGAGGACTTAGCGTAATGCCTGATTATGACATACAGTCAGTTCCAGATAGTTATGAAGCATTAATTTTAATTGGCGGAATGACGTGGAGAAATGATAATGCAAAACAAATTACTACACTTGTAGAAGAATGTTATAAGGCTGGCAAAGTATTAGGAAGCATTTGTGATGCTTCTGCATTTCTTGGTACTACAGGTGTATTAAATAACGTAAAACATACAAGCAACAGCCTGGAGGATTTAAAGCAGTGGGCAGGTAATGTGTATACAGGTACAGAAAATTATATTATGCACCAGGCAGTTAGTGATAAAAATATTATTACAGCAAATGGCACTGCTGCCCTGGAATTTGCAAAAGAAGTACTGCTTGCACTTAAAGCAGCTCCAGATGAAAAAATAAATGAATGGTACAATTTCCATAAACTAGGGCTTTATACTGCACCTATGCCAAAAATGCCAGATAGTTGGGAGAAGTAACAAACAAATACAAGTAAATAAATTGGTTTCTTAATCCTTAAAAGGCTATGACAAAATTAGTTCCAATAATTGATGATTATAGTCTTTTTTAACAAACCAGTTTTAATAGGTAAATACAATGAAAAACAAATCAGTTTTTATTGGGCATTGGTGTTATACAAAACCTGTTTTAATTCCTAATGAAAATGGGGATATTGTTATAATTAAAAAAATGTCTTTTGGCCCTTTAGAAGTATATGAATGGGGAATAGACTTTAACAATACACCATATGAGTGTTATAATTGGGTTGAAAATGATTTCTATAAATATGAAAATTATAGAAAAAATATTACAAAAGAAGAATTATTTAATCAAATTCTTTCACTTATTTTGCTTTTTAAAGAGAATGGATTATCTGAATGGATAAATATATATAATAAAATACTAGATGGCTTAAATCTTGTCTAGGTTCTTTTAACCTTTTGCCACGGCTGTTTCATAAATTTTTTATAAACAAGATAATTTATAGTTATCCTATATTGATATCTGGTTTTACTTGCTTATACCATTTATATGCAAATGCAGTTGTCAATTTTGTTTTTTTGTATATACCAAAGATTGTGTACATGCAGCAGTTTTATATATTTTCTGTAGCAGGCACGTTCCCACTACGATAGCGCACACAACAGTGCATAAGGTCTGTAAAAGACCAGACCTAAGCACTGGTGGCGCTATAGTGCCTTTTACAGAAAAATATATAAAACTGTCTGCATGTTCTTACGTTCTATGTGAAATTAGTTAGAAAAATAGCAGGAAATATCTTTATAAACTGCCAGGGCATAATATTTTAATTTACATATACAATTTTTTTAAAATAAACTATGGATAACTATAAATTATCTATTATTTGTACTATAAATTTATGAAACGGACATGGTAGCAACTTAATTGCGTCTTGCAGTTTTTTCTTATATTTGATATGATTATTATAATAATTAATACATTAGCAACTTGATATATAAGGTTGCACAGAGAAACCAGATATGCAGAAACTAAGTTTCTTCTGTGCATAAAATATCCAAAGCACGGACCGGAGATGCCTGTAACTAGAGGTTGTCTGGACATGGATTGTGGATATATTTCTGGCTGTGGTAATGACAAGGCAGGACATTTATATACTGTAAATTAGTTATATGGGGAGAAATTTTTATGAAACAGTTTATGTTTGAATATAATAATGCAGAAACTTTTAATAATGAACTTATGAAGTTTAAAGACTGGTGTGTTAAAAATAGTGTTTCTAAAATGTTGTTCCAGGTTTATTCTGAAATACTTGAAGAGGATATAATTAATAATGTATGTAATGTTATTGAAGAAGTATTTCCAGACACTTTATATATTGGGTGTTCGACAAGCGGCAATATTACTGACTGCCAGCTTTCAAAAGATATAACTGTTGCATGTATGGTTTTTGAATTTCCATCAACACAGGTAAATATATACCAGTATTATCTTGACAGTGAAGTAGTAGACAGCATAACATGGAAAATACTGGAGGAAACCAGGAAAAACCCTTGGGTAAAGGCTATAGAACTGTTTTTTACAATTCCAGAAAATTCTTCTACCCGTTTTTGTGATGGTTTAAAAGAAGTAAGACAGGATATACAGATTTTTGGAGGTGTGGCATGCAGTGATGATATTACAAGTGATGCTTCATGTGTGTTCTCAAAAGGCGGGAAATATTCTGGCAAGTCAGTTGTAGTAGTATTTTATGGTGGCAGTGATTTTTATGTTGATTCTATAAATGTTACAGGATGGAAGCCCCTTGGAAGGAAGTTCCATGTTACAAAATCAGATGGCTGTATTTTACATGAACTTGATGGTATTCCAGCATATGATGTTTATCATAAATACCTTAATATCCAGAATGATGAGAATTTCTTTTATAATACACTGGAGTTTCCTTTATTTTATGAACATAATGGCACAACGATACTGCGTACCCCTGTAGCAAGCAATTCTGATGGCTCTATTACAATGACATCTGATATGGATATTGGTTCTGTTGTACGTATATCTTATGGTGATCCTGGTACTATTATTGAAAGCATAAAGGAAGACAGCAAAAGGCTTTATAAATTCCAGCCTGATTTACTGCATATTTTTTCATGTGCCGCAAGGCGTACATTCTGGACTTCCAAAGAACCTACATATGAAATATATCCATTTAAAGATATATCACCATCGTCAGGGTTTTTCTCACATGGTGAATTTCTGCGTACAAAGGGGAATTTAAACCAGCATAATGTAACACTTGTTATTGCAGGTATGAGGGAGGGAAAGAAAGAAGAACTGCCTGGGCCTGTACTGCAAACAGGTGAAAAAGTGCTTTCAAAAGTACCTTTAGTATCACGCCTTGCCACATTTATAAGTGTTACGTCACTGGAATTAGAAGAAATTAATAATAAACTTGAACTTGCAAATGATAAACTTAAAACAGCAGCAATAATTGATGGGCTCACAGGTCTTTATAACCGTAAGGAAATACAGACACAGATAGAAAAAAAATTAAATAATGCCAGTAAAGGTAAGTTTTCTGTAGCTATGTTTGATATAGATAATTTTAAACAGGTAAATGATACATATGGACACCAGGAGGGTGATACAGTAATTGTTGCACTTGCTAATATATTAAATAATGAACGTGCAATTTATACAGAAAGGCTTTCTGCCGGGAGATGGGGCGGTGAGGAATTTATGCTGCTTTTAAATGATACAGATGTTTCAGGTGCAGCGCTTATAGCGGATCTTATACGCCAGTGCTTTGAAAATACTTCATTCCCATCAGTCAGGACACAGACAGTAAGCATAGGTGTTACGCAGGCAAGGGAAGATGATAATATAGATACTTTGTGTACAAGGGTTGATACTGCTTTGTATAAGGCTAAAAAAACCGGCAAGAATAAAGTAGTTGTTATATAACAGTTGTGTTTATTAGCAAAAAAAACCTGTACAAATCTTTTTCCTTGTGATATTATCAAACATAGTTGCTGAGTGGTATCCATATATGGAACTGCATCAGATGATAAAATACCACCATTCTGGAAAGTTTTTATAAAGAGGTGGTTAGGTGGTTATTGGCTTTATTGGTGCTGGCAGGACTGGCTGTACCCTTGGGAAGTATCTTAAGGGATATGCCACAGTTGCCGGATATTATAGCAGGACATGGCAGAGCGCTGACGATGCGGCGACTTTTACACAGTCTGGTGCTTTTTATGATTTAGAAACCCTTATAAACAGTTGTGATACAATATTTATCACAACACCAGACGGGGTTATTGGTGAAGTGTGGGAGTGTATAAGACATTATAATATAAAAGGTAAAATTGTCTGTCATTTTAGTGGTTCATTATCATCTGGTATTTTTTCAGGGATTGAGGCTACAGGTGCATCCTGCTGCTCAGTCCATCCTATGTATACATTCAGCAGTAAATACAAATCTTATTTACAATTTAATACGGCCTGCTTGTCAGTTGAGGGACAGGAAACCGCTGTGCAGCAAATAAAACTGCTTTTCCAGGGGCTAGGGCATAAGGTATTTACGGTTAATCCATGCGATAAGGCAAAATACCATGCTGCTGCTGCGTTTGCAAGCAATTATGTTACAGGTATACTGCATATAGCAGTAAAACTTCTTAAAGAATGTGGTTTTAGTGAAGAAGATGCAACAGAATTTCTTGCGCCTGTAATACTTAAAAATATAAATTCTGTACTGGCAGATGGCACAGTTAATGCACTTACAGGCCCGGCAGAACGTGGTGATATATCTACTATAGAGAAACATCTTGGTGTCTTAAAAGATAAAGATATCTATAAGATATATAAAGACCTTGGCAGGGTTCTGGTTTCTATTGCAGAAGAGAAAAATCCAGGCAGGGATTATAAAAAGCTTAAGGAACTGTTTAGGTAACATATGGAATATTTTAACCTCATTAAGCAAGCCCTTTAAAATACACACTTCTTAAGCGGTGGTTTTGGTTTACCAGGGCTTGCTTAGCCTGGCAGGAGTTTAAGCTCCTGCCAGGCTGCCGCAAAGCGGCAATGAGGTTATGAGCAAGTAGCAAATGCCTGCTTTGCAGGCAATGCGGATTGCGAATATCCGCTTGATTATTGTGTTATGCGCTGTATAAACACAATATATCAATCTGGCATAACAGGTAATTAGCAGGACAGCGCAGAAATGAGGGGAAAATGAAAAATACAGTCAGGACATTCCAGGCAGCAAAAGAAGAAGGCAGGAAAATTTCAATGCTGACAGCATATGATTATTCTACTGCAAAACTTATGGATGAAGCAGGCATTGATGCAATCCTTGTAGGTGATTCACTTGGTAATACAATGCTTGGCTATGAAGATACAATTTCTGTAACAATGGAAGATATGATACACCATGGTGCTGCTGTTGCAAGAGGGGCAAAGAAAACTATGGTAGTTGTGGATATGCCGTTTATGTCATACCAGACAAGTGTATATGATGCGCTAGTTAATGCAGGAAGGCTTATGAAAGAAGGCAGGGCAGGCGCAGTAAAACTTGAGGGAGGAAAGAGTGTGTGCCCGCAGATTAAGGCAATTACAGAAGCAGGAATCCCTGTTATGGCACATCTTGGGCTTACACCACAGTCAGTTAATGCATTAGGGGGCAACAGGGTACAGGGAAAAAGCATTGAAGCTGCCCAAAATATTGTTGAAGATGCAATAGCAGTACAGGAGGCGGGCGCATTTGCAGCTGTGCTTGAATGTATTCCTGCAAAACTTGCAACACTAGTTACAGAAAAGCTTTCCATACCAACTATAGGGATAGGCGCTGGAAATGGATGTGACGGACAGGTGCTTGTTTACCAGGATATGCTTGGAATGTTTTCTGATTATATACCTAAATTTGCCAAAAAATTTGCAGATGTGGGCAATGTTATGAAAGAAGCCTTTAAAAGTTATATAAAAGAAGTATCAGAAGGGACATACCCGTCAGAGGGGCATACATTCCAGATTGATGATGAAGTACTTGGAAAACTTTATTGATATATTGAAATGGCAGGAAAAGCCTATGGTAAATGAAAGGATTTTATTTTATGAAGATTGCAGTAACTATTAAGGAAGTAAGGGAACAGGTTAATGAATGGAGGAAACAGGGGCTTTCTATAGGGCTTGTGCCAACTATGGGATACTTGCATGAAGGACATAAAAGCCTTATTACATGTTCGGTTTCTGAAAATGACAGGACTGTTGCCAGTGTATTTGTAAACCCAATGCAATTCGGGCCATCAGAGGATTTAGAGAGTTATCCAAGGGATATGGACAGGGATGCTGCTTTATGTGAGGAAGCAGGGGTAGATTTAATATTCCACCCTGAGCCGTCTGAAATGTACCATAATGGTTTTTCATCATATGTGGATATGGACACACTTACAGGGGGGCTTTGTGGAAAAAGCAGGCCGGTACATTTCAGGGGGGTATGTACAGTAGTTGCCAAGCTGTTTAATATTGTAATGCCAGACAGGGCTTATTTTGGGCAGAAAGATGCACAGCAGCTTGCGGTTATACAACATATGGCTGATGACTTAAGCTATGGCATAGAAATAAAGGGCTGCCCTATAGTAAGGGAAGCAGACGGTCTTGCTAAAAGTTCAAGGAATACTTATCTTAATAAAGAAGAAAGACAGGCTGCATTAGTGTTAAATAAAGCACTGTCAGAAGGAAAAAAGCTTATAGAGGCAGGGGAAAGAAATGCCAGCAAAATAAAAGATACTGTTACAGAAATAATTAATGCAGAACCTATGGCAAAAATTGATTATGTTGAAGTTGTAAACTGGAGTTTATTAGAGCCTGTTGATAATATTGATGGCACAGTTCTTGTGGCAGTTGCTGTATTTATAGGAAAAACAAGGCTTATAGATAATTTTATTGTAAAGGCAGATGACAGGGGGAGAGTATATGTTAGTTAAAATGCTAAAGGGCAAAATCCACCGTGCTGTTGTAAGACAGGCAGAGTTAAACTATGTAGGAAGCATTACCATAGATTCTGGACTTATGCAGGCAGCAGGCATATATGAATATGAATTTGTACAGATAGTAGATGTTGAAAATGGAAACAGGTTTGAAACATATACCATTGCAGGAGAGCCAGGAAGCGGCATGATCTGCCTTAACGGGGCAGCAGCAAGGCAGGTACAGCCAGGTGACCATATAATCATTATGTGTTACTGCCAAATGGATGATAAGGAAGTAAAAAACCATAAGCCTAAAGTTGTATTTGTTGATGAAAATAACAGAATAAATAATGTATCATCTTATGAGAAATATGGAAAACTAACAGAAGAGATGATGGAGTGAAAGGTGCTTTATGTTAAAGGGTAAAACAGTATTATTAGGAGTTACAGGAAGCATAGCAGCATATAAAATTGCTAACCTTGCAAGCATGTTATCAAAACTTGGTGCAGATATACATGTAATTATGACAAAAAATGCTGTTAATTTTATTAATCCAATTACATTTGAAACATTAACAGGCAATAAGTGCCTTATAGATACATTTGACAGGAATTTCCAATTTAATGTAGGACACGTTGCCATCGCAAAAAAAGCTGATATTGTACTGGTAGCACCTGCTTCTGCTAATATAATTGGCAAAATGGCATGTGGAATTGCTGATGATATGCTTACAACAACATTGCTTGCCTGTAAGTGCAAGAAAATAGTTTCACCTGCAATGAATACAAATATGTATGAAAACCCAGTAGTACAGGATAATATTAATAAGTTAAAAAATTACGGGATTGAAGTAATAGAACCTGATACCGGGCTTCTTGCATGTAAAGATACTGGTGCTGGCAAAATGCCATCAGAAGAAGTGCTTCTTAGTTATATTTTACGTGAAATCCGTTTTGAAAAGGACTTTGCAGGAAAAAAGGTTTTAGTAACAGCCGGCCCTACTGTTGAAGCTATTGACCCTGTAAGGTTTATAAGCAACCATTCTACAGGCAGCATGGGATATGCAGTTGCTAATGTGGCAGCACAGCGGGGGGCTTTGGTTACTCTTGTAAGCGGGCCAGTTAATATAAAGCCTCCTGCATTTGTTGAAACTATAAATGTTACCAGTGCAGAAGAAATGTTTAATGAAGTATCAAGGCGTGCACCAGATAATGATATTATAATTAAAGCAGCAGCAGTAGCTGATTATACCCCTCTTACAGTTTCAGATGAAAAAATAAAGAAAAAAACAGGAGATTTAAATATCCCTTTAAAGCGCACTACTGATATCCTTGCATATCTTGGTGAAAATAAAAGCAAAGGGCAGTTTTTATGTGGTTTTTCAATGGAAACAGAAAACCTGCTTGAAAATTCCAGAAAAAAGCTGGTTAAAAAAAATGCTGATATGATTGTTGCAAATAACCTTAAGGTAGAAGGAGCCGGATTTGGTATGGGTACTAATGTTGTAACAATTATTACAAAAGATAGCTGCAAAGAACTTGGTAAAATGGATAAGGAAAATGTTGCAGTATGTATACTTGATGAAATATATAAAGCAGTTACACCTGTTTTGTAAATTTTATAAATATTGTCTTTTACGTTGCAGAATACGCTTAAAACCATAATTATTTCTATACTATTGTTACCATATACATATTTTACATTGCCTGTAAGTATGTATTACATATACTATACTTAAAATTATTTTTACAATATGTTTACAATTTATTCACAGCTTACACATTTGTAATTCACAAACCTTGAATATAATGTATCTATCAAATGGAACACAAACATTTGATAAGTGCTTAAATTTTTTCATACCTTCTCCTTTAAGAAACGCTTCTCCAGGCGTTTCTTTTTTTATGCCCAGACCCATGCGGAGGATATATGCCGTTAAGGCGGCGCATGGATTGCGTGGCTGGAAGGAGAGAAGGTCATTTCCTACCTGGTTTTATGTATAATTTTTTTCCCAGTCCGCCAGAATATAAACCCGGCACATATGCCTGTAAGTGCTCCAAGGCTGTCAATTCCCACATCTTTTAAATTTCCATCCCTGCCATCTACGAAAATCTGGTGGAATTCATCAGTGCAGGCATAAAGTGCAGCAAATAATTCACTGTACAATATAATTTTTAGTTTATAATACACTTTTCCTTCCAGTATAAAGGCAAATGGAAGCACAAGTGTACAGCCAAGTGCCATATATTCAAGAAAATGTCCTGCCTTACGTACACAATGGTGTATTAAGTTATATGCTTCAGAATCAATACCAATAGAAATATCCGTAAACTGTTCTATTTTTTGTATCACAACTTCTGCTATTGGTATACTTGTATTAGAAGAATCATCTGCCACCATTGAAGAAAAATAAAAAATTATAACCATAATGCAAACTGCTGGAATCCAGGAAGCAATATGTGTTAAATACCACTTTGTATTAGTTTGGCCTGCCATAATAAAAACCCCGTCTGTATTGTAAAATCTGCATTGCCTAAAGGCATTAACTACCTGCTTATGTTACTCCCTAAAATATAAACTGTCAATTATTTTCTATGTGATTTATTTAATTTTTTTAATGCAATTTTTATAATATAGTGATAATATATGGTTGTATACAGGTTTATTAAAAAGCGCTGCCAGGCAGTAACTTGTATACAGCTTCTGCCAGCCTTTGCCAGAAGTTTTATAATAACTTGCAGCGCAGAAATGAGGTTTAAAATGTTTAAAATAAAATCCCGTAAAAAGATGGGATTAAATATTATTATTGTTGGCTGTGGAAAAGTAGGTGCTACTTTAACTGAACAGTTATCAAAAGAAAGCCATGATATCACCCTTATTGATAAAAACCCGCAGAAAATACAACCCCTTGCAAATACATATGACGTTATGGGGCTTGCTGGCAATGGTGCAAGTTATAATGTACAGATGGAGGCAGGAATTGAAAATGCAGATCTTTTAATTGCTGTAACTGATTCTGATGAATTAAATCTTTTATGCTGTACTGTTGCAAAACGTGTAGGAAACTGTGCTGCGATTGCACGTGTGCGTACTCCTGATTACAGTGAAGAAAGTGCATATCTTAGACAGAAACTTGGACTTGCAATGATTATAAATCCTGAACTTGCAGCAGCACATGAAGCTGCCCGTCTTCTTTACCTGCCGACAGCACTGGAAGTAAACCCTTTTGCACATGGACGTGTGGAATTAATTAAATTTAAGCTGCCAGAGGATAATATACTGGCAGGCCAGACAATAATGAACCTGGGGAGAAAGGGTGTTTCACAAAATGTACTGTTTTGTGCTGTGGAACGTGAAGGTGAAATTATTATTCCAACTGGTATGTTCCAGTTTACTGCTGGTGATGTAGTTTCGTTTGTATCTTCACGCAGTGATGCCAGGAATTTCCTTACTAAAATTGGCTTTCCTACAAAACAGGTTAATAACACAATGATTATTGGTGGCGGAAAGGCAGCTTATTACCTGGCTAAACAGCTTCTTCCAATGGGAATTGATGTTAAAATTATAGAAAGCAGTCTTGAACGTTGTGAAGAACTTACTGCACTGCTTCCAAAAGCAATTATTATAAATGGTGATGGTACTAATGAAGAGTTGTTAAATGAGGAGGGAATTAAAAATACAGAATCTTTTGTCCCACTCACTGGAATTGATGAAGAAAATATTTTCCTGACCCTTTATGCAAGGGAGGTTTCTAATGCAAAAGTTATTACAAAAATTAACAGGATTAATTTTAAAAATGTTATAAGCCACCTGGATTTAGGCAGTGTTATATACCCTAAATATATAACTGCTGAAGCAATACTTGCTTATGTCCGTGCTAAAACGGCATCTATGGGAAGCAACATTGAAACCCTTTACCATATGTTTGACTCACGTGTAGAAGCCCTTGAGTTTCTGGTAGAAGATGAACCAGAAGTAACTAATATCCCTATTATGGATATGAACCTTAAAAAAAACTTGCTGTTATGCTGTATACAGAGGAATGGACAGACAATAATACCATCAGGTACAGACAGGATAATGCCTGGAGATACGGTTGTAATTGTTACTACACATACTGGCTTTGACAATATACAGGATATACTGGCATAGGAGGCAGCAATGAATAATTCTATAATAAGATATATTTTAGGCTGTGTACTGAAAATCGAAACAATATTGCTTCTTTTTCCTTGTATTGTTTCAGTTATTTACAAAGAAAATGAAGGATTTTATTATTTAATTACTGCATGTATATGTTTAATACTTGGTGTAATCCTTACAGTTAAAAAACCAGAAAGCCTGGTATTTTACCTGAAAGAAGGAAGTGCGGCAACTGCATTAAGCTGGATTGTAATAAGTTTATTTGGTGCTTTACCTTTCTGGCTTTCTGGTGAAATTCCGTTATTTGCTGATGCACTTTTTGAAACCATATCAGGATTTACTACAACAGGGGCTTCTATTTTAAGTGATGTTGAGGCACTTTCCTATTGCAGCCTGTTCTGGCGCAGTTTTACACATTGGATTGGTGGCATGGGGGTATTAGTGTTTTTGCTTGCTGTTATCCCGTTAAGTGGTGGTTCCCAGATTAACCTTATGCGTGCAGAAAGCCCGGGGCCTTCTGTTGGAAAACTTGTACCTAAAATTAAAACTACTGCCCGCCTGTTATATATTATTTATTTTGGAATGACAATATTGCAGGTTATTTTTATGCTGGCTGGAGGTGCAGGCCTGTTTGATACCCTTACAATTACATTTGGCACAGCAGGTACAGGCGGTTTTGGCATTAAAAATGACAGTATTGGCGGATATACGCCATATATACAATGGGTTGTAGCAATTTTTATGATTTTATTTGGTGTAAATTTCAATGTATATTACCTTATACTTTACCGCAAATGGAGAAAAGCACTAAGCATAGAAGAAGTACATACATATTTTATAATAGTTATTGTATCAGTTACAATTATTTTCTTAAATATTGCCAGAACCGCAGGAACAGCAGCAGATGCCCTGCGCCATGCATTTTTCCAGGTTTCCACATTGATTACATCAACAGGTTTTTCAACTACTGATTATGACCTTTGGCCGCAGACAGCTAAAACTGTGCTTATACTTGTTATGTTTATAGGTGCCTGTGCTGGAAGTACTGGCGGTGGGATTAAAGTATCACGTGTTATTATCCTGGTAAAGTCCATAAAAAAAGAACTGGTTTCTTATATCCATCCTAAAAGTATACAAAAAATAAAAATGGATGGAAAACCAGTTGAACATGAAATTGTACGTGCTACAAATGTTTATTTTGTTGCATTTACTCTTATATTTTTATTATCCGTGCTGGCAATTTCAGTTGATAATAAAGACTTTACTACTAACTTTACAGCTGTCCTTGCCACTATAAATAATATGGGGCCAGGGCTTGCAGGTGCAGGGCCGTCACAGAATTTTGGAAGCTTTGGTGTTTTTTCAAAGATTGTATTAATGTTTGATATGCTTGCAGGACGATTGGAATTATTTCCATTATTAATACTTTTCCATCTTGGCATATGGAAAGAATTAATAAATATAAAAAGAAGGATAACTAATAAAAAATAAGGATTAGAAAAGATATTTTTGCAATTTGGGCAGAGCCTGTTATATAGATTTATAACTGTGGCCGGAAGATAGTGGGCATTAGAAAGGTATGGTGGTTTATATGAATTATGATATTATTATAATAGGTGCAGGGCCAGGAGGGATATTTGCCTTGTATGAACTTGTTAATATTTGCCAGGATCTTAAAATAGCGGTATTTGAGGCTGGACATTCCCTTGAAGAGCGTAAATGTCCTATTGATAATGATAAAGTAAAATCATGTATACATTGCAAAAGCTGCTCAATAATGAATGGCTTTGGCGGCGCGGGTGCATTTTCAGATGGCAAATATAATATTACTAACCAGTTTGGCGGCAGCCTTTATGAATATATTGGCAAAGAAAAAGCACTGGAACTTATGAATTATGTTGACAGGCTGAACCTGGAATTTGGAGGGGAAGGAACAAAACTTTATTCAACATCTAATACAAAAATTAAGAAGCTTTGCATACAAAACGGGCTTCATCTTTTAGATGCATCAGTACGCCACCTTGGTACAGATGTTAATTTTGTAGTTTTAAGCAATATCTATAATTTATTAAAAGATAAAGCAGATTTTTATTTTGATACACCTGTAGAACATGTAGTTTATAATAGTAGTAAATATATTATAAAAACTGCAAAAGAAAACTACACTTGTAGTAAATGTATTATTTCTGTAGGCAGAAGTGGAAGTAAATGGATGGAAACTGTATGCAGGGAACTTTCAATTCCTGCCAGGTCAAACCGTGTTGACATAGGAGTGCGTGTTGAACTGCCTGCGCAGGTTTTTGCACATCTTACAGATGAACTTTATGAAAGCAAAATTGTATACAGAACTGCTAAATTTGAAGATTTAGTACGTACATTCTGTATGAACCCATATGGTGTTGTAGTGACAGAAAATACAAATGGTATAATTACAGTAAACGGGCATAGTTATGATGATCCTTCAAAACATACAGAAAATACAAACTTTGCACTTCTTGTTGCAAAACATTTTTCAGAGCCTTTTAGTGACAGCAATGGTTATGGTGAAAGCATTGCAAGACTTTCAAATATGCTTGGAGGTGGTGTATTAGTACAGCGGTTTGGTGATCTTATAAGGGGAAGAAGAAGTAATTCTTCACGTATAAAAGAAGGGTTTCTTACACCTACACTTTCGGCAACCCCAGGGGATTTAAGCCTTGTTATGCCAAAAAGGATACTTGACGGGATTATTGAAATGATATACAGGCTTGATAAAATTGCGCCTGGTACTGCCAATGATGATACACTTTTATATGGTGTGGAAGTAAAATTTTATAATATGGAAGTTGAAATTGACGGCCATCTTGAAACAGCTAAAAAAGGCCTGTATGTTATTGGTGACTGTAGTGGTGTAACCCATTCACTATCACATGCTTCTGCAAGTGGTATCCATGTTGCAAGGTGCATTGCAGGGAAATAAAAAAATATAGATTTTTATTAAAGTATATGCCTTTCTGTTAAGCATAATTTTTAATTATTCCTCATAGAATGTAAAAAACTTTTATAGGGAGCATTTTTCATTGGAAAAGCTAGTATATAGAAAGCAAAGGCATAGCAGTTACCTTGAAAACAGCCTTGAAGAACGTGCAGTGCAGCTTGCCAGGTATATGGTTGAAAATAATGCTACAGTAAGGCAGACAGCTACAATATTTGGTGTCAGTAAAAGCACAGTACATAAAGACTTAACAGAAAGGCTGCCTGCTATTAACCATCCGCTTGCCGAGCAGGTCAGGCAGGTGCTTGATATAAATAAAGCTGAACGCCATATACGTGGCGGCATGGCAACAAGGGATAAATATTTGTGCAAGCACCAGCAATAGAGTTAAGTTATTCCGGAAAGAATAAAACAGATATTATTTGTTTTATTCTTTTTTTATTACAGGTAAAGATGAAACAAAAAAGATAAGCAGGAGAATAAAACCATGCTATCTAGTATGGCCAGAAGAAAAGTAAGTTTTTAGGAAATAAAATTAATACTTTTCTTTACTTAAATGGTACAGAAATTGATGTGGAAATACAGCTTATTAAGTTTATGGAGGATAAGAGACACACAATTTATAGTGATAAAATAGAATTACATGTAATAGAGCTTCCAAAACTTCCAAAGGAATTAAAGGGGAACAGCAGTGACTTATTATTATGGGCTAAATTTTTAAATGCTGAAAAGGAGGAGGAGTTTGAAATGTTAGCAAAGAAGAATTTATATATTGGCAAAGCATATGACAAGCTTCAGGTTATCAGTATGGATAAAAAGAAACAGCTTGATTATACTGCAAGGCAGAAAGCAATACTTGATTATAACCAGTTAATGAAAGAATTTACTGAGGCTGGCAGGGAAGAAGGACGCAGGGAAGGAGAAGAACTTGGACTGAAAAAAGGAAAGGAGCTTGGCATGGTATATGCATACTATGAAATGAATCTGGATACAAAAGAAATAGCCCGGAAAATGCGGATGACAGAAGAGGAGATAAAAGATATAATAAGAAAAAGAGAGAAATAAAAAAAGTTAGTTGCTGATATTATTAATGTACTTTTATTTAATAGAAAACAGGTTGTTAAAGAAAATGGAGTCAAGAGGATATTTGCAATCCGCTTGATAATTGATGCTGCAATAGAAAATACAGCCAGGTTTAAAGAAGCTAGTTTTCAGACACGCTCCAGGACAATGAAAATGCGTGCCTGTTATTTCTTTGGCATGGAAAGTTTAATAAAACTGCGCGAAGCGCCTTTTTAGAAAATTTAGGGAAAATGCCAGGGATTATGTATCCAGCAAAAAACCAGGGGATTAAAAAATATGAAAAGAACATTAATGTTGTTTCTTATATTCTATCCCCCATGCTTCCATTGCTCCAATAATTGGGCGCATGGACTCTCCCAGTTCACTAAGGGCATATTCCACTCTTGGCGGCACTTCTGGAAAAACAGTGTGGGTAAAAATGCCATCACTTTCCATAGAACGCAGGCTATCCGTCAATACTTTCTGGCTGATGCCCTATAAAGATTTTTGAAGCTCATTAAACCGCCATGGTCTTGCAAGGAGATTTCGCATAATCAACAGTTTCCACTTGTTCCCGATAAGCTGTACTGTTGTAGCAACAGGACAAGCCGGGAGTTCATCTTTTTTAACCATAGCAATACCTCTTTTCTTTTGGCTTAAACATATATAAATAAATGTTACATTAAAATTATAGTGTAGCACACAGGACAAATCAACCTAAATTTCAAAAAAATTTTTCTGGCTTAATCCCCTAAATTACACAAAACTTACAAAAAGGTGACTATCCCAATAAAAAAGTGCGTACTTCCAAAAATTAAAATAATCCGTAAAATGAAAAAGCAAAGGCTTTAGGCTGTAAAGTGACTGCCACCACTCATAAAGAGAGTAAATTGCAGTTATTAACCGGTTGTGGGTCTGACATTGCATTACTTGACAATGGTCCGCTTGCAGGGCAGACGGACAGCATTACAAAAGCTTTACAACTGGTTGGGATAAAGACAGTAAAAGATACTTTATCCTGCATGGAAAAAGGCGGTATTGTTTGTAATACGGGAAATCTGGCAGGATTTATACATGGAATGGTTTTGACCCTGTCAAAGACATTCCAAATGGTATTTATTTAACGGGCTTTTTTAGCAACACGCCTACACAGGAAATTATCAATGATATATTTGCTTTTCTGGATACACATAACCTTACCCCGCATATTGGAAAACAATATCTTTTTTCAGATATTTCAAAAGCTTGTGCGGATATGGATAATGGAAAAGTAAATGGAAAAACCGTAATTGTCATAGACAGAAAACCATAAGGAGAAAGAAAATGTTTTGGAATGATAAATACAAAATGGCACAGATAGAAGGATTGAAAGCAGAGATTAAAACTGCTGACACTATCGTTATTGGAGCAGGAGCAGGGCTTTCTGCCTCTGCCGGTTTTACCTATCCGGGAAGCCGGTTCCGTCAATACTTTGCAGACTTTGAAGATAAATACGACTTCCATGATATGTATTCTGGTGGCTTTTATCCTTACCAGACCCCGGAAGAATATTGGGCATATTGGAGCAGGTATATTGAAATTAACCGCTACCATAATGCAGACATACCTGTTTATGAAAAGTTGTTCCAGCTTGTTAAAGGGACAGATTACTTTGTAATCACAACTAATGTAGACCATTGTTTTCAAAAGGCAGGTTTTGATAAAAAGCGCTTATTTTATACACAGGGCGATTATGGACTGTTTCAATGTTCTGTCCCGTGCTGCCATATTACTTATGAGAACCGCCAGATAATAAGCCGCATGGTAACAAAGCAAAAAGATATGCGTGTCCCGTCTGGATTACTTCCAAAGTGTCCCGTCTGTGGAAAACCTCTTACCATGAATTTACGTTCTGATAATAAATTTGTTGAAGACAGGGGGTGGCACAAAGCCGCAAAGAGATATTATGATTTCTTACACTGCCATAAAAATTCGCACGTCCTCTTATTAGAGCTTGGTGTTGGTTATAATACACCCGGCATAATTAAATATCCTTTTTGGGATATAACCGCCCAAAATACAAAGGCTGTTTATACCTGTATTAATTATGGGGAAGCCATTTGTCCCGCTGAAATTGAAAAGCAGGCAATCTGTATCAACGGGGACATTTGGGAAACCTTGCAAATACTATCAAAACAAAGTGAAAAAGGGGCTATATACAACTTAGAAATACCTTGAGTTTTCTTTTGTTCTGGATTATACTATATAAATAGAACAGATTTTCCACATTGTTTGTGGTTATTTTATATAGAAAACAGCAGAACATAAAGGAAAGGAATAATGTTATAAAATGTACGAAATTATAAGGATGGAAAATATACATAAATTTTATAAAAATGGAAAGGAATTACTTGAGGCTTTAAAAGGAATTTCTTTTTCATTAATGAAAGGGGAAATACTTGCAATTATGGGAAGCAGTGGCTCTGGAAAGAGTACACTGCTTAATATTACTGGTGCTATAGATGCAGCAGACCAGGGCAGGGTTTACCTTAATGGAAAATTAGAAGAAAACTATGGAAAAGAGCCTTGTGCAACAAAAATGCGTTCAAAAAATATTGGTTTTATTTTCCAGTCATTTAATCTTATAAATGATTTTACAGTTGGTGAAAATGTATCACTTCCACTTATTCTTGCTAAGGAAAAAAGCAGCAATATTAAAAAGCGTACAAAAGAAATTTTAGAACTGGCAGGTATTGGGGACAAAGAGGACAGTCCTGTAACAAAATTGTCAGGAGGACAGCAGCAGAGAGTTGCAATCGCAAGGGCTATTATAAATAATCCTAAAATACTGCTTGCAGATGAACCTACAGGAAATCTTGACTGTTCTACAGCAAGTGGAATTATGCAGATATTTGTTGATTTAAGAAATAAAAATGGCCAAAGTACCATTATTGTTACACATGATCCTGTTATAGCAGGTTATGCAGACCGTATTCTGTTTTTACAAGATGGAATGGTTTATGGAGAACACAAAAACCAGGCAGGGGAACAAAATATAGATATGGTTTTATTAAAATTCAGGGAGTCACAGAAAAATTCCAGGAAAGGACTAAGCTTTATACAGGAAAATAATTGTAATAGGGAAGGGGCAGAAGATGATTAGATTATATTGCCTTGCAATGGCATTTTTAAAAAATAGTAAAATGTTATCAGTTTCTGCATTTTTAAGTATATTTTTTGCTTGTTTTCTTAGTATAAGCATGTTCCAGCTTTCTTCAGGTGCAAAATCAGCTTATGAAACTGGTATATCATTACAGTATGGCAATTTCCAGATTGGGGTTTCAAAAGAAAAAGAGGAGGCATTTACAAAGGAAGAAGCAGGCTTTATTAAAAGAAATAAAGGTATTACAAATGTGGCTTCTGGATATTGTTTATACATGGAAAATGGTATTTATGCTGCTGGTGTTATTGATGATAATATAAACCGCAGCAAATATAAATATAATTATGCGGTTAATGGAAATAATGTTGCAGTTAATTCATATTTAAGCACAATATACAATATAAAAGAAGGGGAAAGTATTTCATTGCCAGGAAAGAATTATATTGTAAAAGAAGTGTTTGAAGACAATAGCAGTTTGCAGTCTGGCAGGCCTGTACTGGTTATGGATATGGCAGAGCTTCACAGTCTGCTTGGCAATAAAGATGCCTCCTGCGCTAATTATTTTTTGTTGCAGTGTGACAGCAAAGAAACAGAAAATATTATACACAGGCTGGAACAATATAAAGCCAGTTTTCTGGTAGATTCACCAGACAGGGAAAAGAAAAAACTTTTTGTAGTTTTTGAAAAAATGATAGATATTTTATTTGTAATTGTCATATTGGTTAGCGGGCTTTTTATTGTAAGTATTTTTAATGAATATATGCGTAAATACCACAGGGATATGGCGGTTATACGTGTTGCAGGAGGCAGCAGGGAGCAGGTGTGGTTTATTTTTATGTCAATGTCTGTTACACTTGGGGCTTTTGGCTGCATAGCAGGCACTGTAGCAAGTATATTATTTGATAGTACTATTTTAAATATTTTTAATAAAAAGGCAGGATTTTTTAAAGGGGATATAGTTACAGACTGGAATGTGGTATTAATAATTCCTTTTGTTGTATTTATACTGTTAAATTTAATGGTTATGTTTTTATTTGTATGCAGGCAGAATATACTTCCAGCAGAAGTATTCCAAAGGACACAGGCAGGGCTTAGGAAAAATAAAAAAATGGGAAGGTTTTTAGGATTAAGAAGGCTTTTAGGTACAGAAGCATATCTTGGAATAAAGCTGTTAATCCCTAAATTCTGGCAGAATATATTAATTATATTAATTATTGCATTAATAACAGCATTTTCTTATACAGGGCAGAGTTCTATGTACTTACTGCTTGAGAATAATAATGTATATTACAGGGATTTAATGCATGGTTCAGATGCATATGCTGAAATGTCTTTAAGTAATATACCAAATATTAGAAATGCTTTAAATATTGCAGGACAGATACAGAAAAATTCCCTGGATTGCTGTATGGTTTTAGAAGGCTTCCAGGAAAAGGGCTTTCCAGGAAATAAGTTATGGGGATTTAATATAACAGATATGGAACAGTTTGTACAATGGTTTAAAGGGCAGCGTCTTAAAAACTGGGATAAAGTACCAAAGGAACAAAGAATAGTAATTACGGAAGGAACAGCAAAATTAACTGGTTACAAGCTTGGCAGCCATATTACATTAGATTCAAAGTGGACTGGCGGCAGAAAAGATTTTACAGTTATAGAGATTGCAGAATGGGATTATTCTATACAAGATGAGTATGGTATTTTTTTAGATAAGGATAGTATTAATTATGTAAAAGAAGATACAGGTGAATATGGTTTTTCTGGTGAAGCATATTTTTTTATAAATGGAAATGATAATATAGCAGAGAAAGTATTAAAGGAAATTGGAATAAAAACTGCTGGTTTTAAATGGAAAATTTATAACCAGGTTATTAAATCTGGAAATGAAGTTACAGGCCAGAGGCTGGCAATGATAAAGGCAGTACTGTTTATTCTTATGCTTGTATCAGGCATAGGGTGGCTTAATTCTGCAAAAGGGCTGTTGCTTGCAAGGAAAAAGGAATACCAGGTTTTGCGGCTTTCCGGGGTAACAGAAAATGGGACAAAGATAATATGTTTTATACAAATATGGCTTTATATGCTTGCAGGAATTGTATCTGGTGTTTTAACAGGGTTAGTGTTTGTATATATTATCTGGAAAAATAATTTAAATCCTGGTGTGGAAATTATTTTTTACTGGCAGAATATTTCAGGTATTATAATATTTTTTATTGCGTTATCTTTAATGCTTTATCCAGCCGCCAGGAGAATATCTGTTTTAGAAAATAATCTGGCATAACAATACAAAAAAGCAGAAAAAGACAAGTTTATGGCGGTTCAAATCATAGACTTAAATATCCTCCAGATTTATAATACTGGTATTATATTAACAAATTAAATATAGGAGGATTTATTATGGAGAAAAAGTGGAAAAAGCTGTTTGCTGCTTTTATTGCAGCAGCCATTGTATTTATGTCTTTTATGCCATATAGTGTACAGGCAGCTATAAATGCCAAACCTGCTGGTATTACCAAAAAGACATTAAAGTTTGACAAAACAAAGATTAACCTTAATACTGGCAAAAGCTGCCAGGTGAAGATTAAAAATACTTCAGGGGTAAAGGTTAAAAGTACAAAATGGTCTGTAACTAAGGGAAAGGATATAGTAAAATTATCACAAAAATCAAAACAATCTGTTACAGTTAAAGCAAAAAAACAGGGAAAGGCAACTGTACAGGCAAGTATTAAAACAGCTTCAGTTACTGTAACAAGGACATTTAATGTTACAGTTAAAAAGAGCGGTGGAGAAAAAGAGCCAGAAGATCCAGGCTGGACAAATGAACCAGAAGAGCCAGAAGCAACAACAGCACCAGCTAATCCTGTAACAGATACGTCTGTTTCAGAACTTATACATTACAATATGGCATGCAGTGAAGATGGCAAGCGCCTTTTAGACCAGTCTGGCAATGGAAATGATGCAGAACTTTTTGGAGTAAATACAACATTACAACAGAACCAGTCACTTTTACTTGAAAAGGGGGCTTATATTAAACTTCCAGAAAAAGTTTTTGTAGGGCGTAATACAATGACAATTTCAGTATGGCTTAAAAATTACAGCGGCACAGTTAATACAAGCGCAATGTTTGTTGGGACAAAAGAAGAACTTCCAGTATCTTACTGGTTATTAAACCCAAGCAATCCTGCTGGCCGCATGAAATCTGTTATGACTAATTCCCGTAATGCAAAAGAACCTTTTACAACAGAGGCAGGCATAAGCCCGTCTGTTGCATCTAATGGTACTGAAGGGCCGTTTACAGGAACAGAATGGAACCACTATGTAACAGTAATTACACCAGACAGTATTACAGGATATTTTAATGGTAATAAAGTTGGTACTTCTAAATTAGATGTAAAGGTTAGTGATTTTGGCAGTGATATTGCAGCATATATTGGAAAGTCTTCTTATCCTGATATTACATATACAGGATTTGTAAGGGAAGTCCAGGTATTTAATGGCGCTAAGATAGATGCAGAGATATCACAGTTGTATAGTACAAGTAAAGGTGAAGGCATGGAATTAAAAGGAACTAAATCAGATATATTTATTGCTGACCGTGCAGACCCATATATTACATTAGGTGCAGATGGGTATTACTATTTTACAGCATCTTATCCTATGTACGGCGGAAGGGATAAAGACGGGTATGACAGGGTAGTTTTAAGAAGGTCAAAGACTATTGAAGGGTTAAAAGATGCAGAAGAAAAAGTTATATGGGATGAAAGTGAAAGTAAAACTGCACACCGTTTTATATGGGCTCCGGAAATGCATTATATTGGCGGTAAATGGTATGTATATTGCGCAGCAAGCGGTTCTGCAAGGAACACATGGGATATTAACTGTTATGTGCTGATGTGTACAGGTGATGATCCTTATAATGACAAATGGGTTGAAAAGGGAAAGTTCCAGGCAGCAGAAGGTGATAAGGTATCATTTACAGGTTTTTCACTGGATATGACTTATTTTGAATGTAATGGCAAATCATATGTAATATGGGCACAGAAAGTTGGTAATTCTAACCTGTATATGGCAGAAATTGACCCATCAGAGCCGTGGAAAACTACAACAAAGGCAATGCTTCTTACAAAGCCTGAATATTACTGGGAATGTGTAACATTTGCCGTAAATGAAGGCCCTTCTGTACTTATACATGATGGAAAAGTAATTGTAGCTTATTCTGCATCTGCTACAGGGCCTGAATATTGTATTGGATATATGTATGCAGATGAAAAAGCAGACCTTATGGATATTAAATCATGGACAAAACAGAAAACACCAGCCCTTACATCAGAAGATTTAATAGACGAATACGGGCCTGGGCATAATTCATTTACAGTAGATGAAAAAGGGAATTACATATTTGTATACCATTCACGTTCTAAAGAATGTTATGAAGGAAACTGTGGGTATGGTACAGAAGATCCCCTTTATGACCCATGCAGAAGTGCAAGGATACGTACTGTCCAATGGGATGAGAATGGTATGCCGGTATTGAACCAGTAGCTTTTGTTATATCCAGAAGTACATAAAGCGCTCTTGTGGCAGCCCGTTTTTATTAAGGTATAAATGACATCCGCAATGCTTGTAAGAAGGCATTGCGGATTATTTAAATATATTAAAATATTTTATAATGGGGCATCTGTCCCCCAATCAGGAAATATTCCATATAATCATGTAATATAATCATAGGACATGATAATAAAAACCACATATTAGAATAAAGCAGGCATATCTGTCCTTTGAAATTATATTGTTCCGCTGAATAATCCCATACATTTAGATGCATATATTTGTTGACAATTTCCCCAAATAAAAATTCTACACCTGTAATCATAATTCCACATAAAAGCATCTGGCCAACTATAGAAGCTGATTTGCCAAGGATATTTTGTATAACCCCTACAAGGATAAAACACAATCCCCCTGCAAAAAGCATTGAGATATGCGAATATCCCCTGTATAATATTTCTATACCACAATATAAAAAACCACCGGTCAAAAACATTATAATATACGCCTGTATAGGATTCATTACATCTTAATCTCCTTTTCCATAAATATTTGTTTAAAATTATATAAATATTATGTATACTTTTCTTTAAACTTATTCGTACAATATTTTTACATCTATATTGTCCTGGGTTTTAAGTCCATGACTGTTTCATAAATTTTTGATTGTATATAAATAAGGGATAATTTATAGTTATCCTGCATTGGGGTTTGTATATACTAAAGGTTGTGTACATGCAGCAGGTTTTATATATTTTCTGTAGCAGGCACGTTCCCACTACAATCAATGTCATTTAGTTAAGAAAAAAATTAAAATACTATGCCCTGGCAGTTCCAAAGTAATCCTACAGGCAACCCGCTTCCGCTTGGACGGGTTCACGCAACGGCGCGTAGAAATCTAAATGTTTCTGTGAAACAAGTATTTCACAGAAACATTGAAAACCAGGTTTAAACGTCGGCAGCCCCGTACAGTTGCCTTTTAGGATTACATTTTGAACTTGCCAGGTGATATATGTTTTGGCAGTTTATAAAAATATTTTTTGTAGATTTCCTTAACTAAATGACATTGCACTACAATAGACGCACAACACTATATATAGTGTTAGCAGTGCATAGGGTCTGTGAAATTACCAGACCCAGGCACTGGTGGCGTTATAGTGCCTTTTACAGAAAATATATAAAACTGTCTGTATGTTACTACGTTCCATTGGGAATTAAAAGTTTTCCTGCTTTTATTTTAACTTTTTGATAAAATTTTATATTTGCCTGGAAGACTTTTATATACCATGTAAAATGTACTTTTGTACCATTATTAAGCACTGTTACATGTGCAAATGCAGCACACGCCATTAAACCACATAAATCCACAAGAAATATTTCTATAAGCTGCCAAAACGTATACTACCTGGCAAGTTCCAAATGTGCTCCCAATGGACAGATGTACGCAGCCGCCGGTGTTTAAGCCCTGTCTTAAATGCTTCAAAGAAGTTTTTTCTTTGAAGCATAAGGGCTTTATGCACCGCTGCGTGTAAGTCCAAGCGCAAGCGGGCTGTTCATGGGACACTTTGGAACTGCCAGGGTATAAAAATTTCTATATATACAACTCCATTTTTTTTAAAACAAACCACAGATAACTATAAATTATCTCCTTGTTTATAGACTTATACACAGCCAGAAATTTATAAAACAGCCGTGAATATAGTATATTCTGCGCTTGAAACTTGTACAAAAAAGTGATAAAATCATAATATCTGTACGGCAATAAATACATTGGGGGAGGCAGTTTCCAGGCATGATAAAAAGTGTACAAAAGGCAGATACAATACAATGCAAGGATGCAGTTACAAAAGAAGCATTGAAAGCAGTTTTATCTGTAAGCCATGATGCATCGTATAGAAATATTGATATCCACAATGTGAAAAGTGCAAATGTTTTAAAAGCACACACTAGTGGTACAGTGTGCGCAGGCAGGAAATGTAGTAATATATCTGCCAGGAAAGCGGCTGCAAACCGTGTCCATACAGATATGCCAGGGTATAAAGATGTTAATTATAACCTGACTATAGACGAACTATTCAGTGGTACTGGGAGGAATTTCAGATGATAAGTACGCAATCTTATCTAAATGCAATGAACAGCCTTAAAATCCTTAAACCTGTTAAAACATATCCAGCAGGCAGCAAAAGGAAAACAACTATTACCAGCTTTGAAGAAATGCTTGATAAAGCTTCTGTAAAGAAAACAGAAAATAAAAAAGCAGAAAAGGAAAGCGGGGATAGTGCAGAGGATAAAGACATAAATACAGATATTAATACTGGCTATAAAGATCCTGTTACTGGCAAAACGGTAAAGTATATTGATGTAGCAGAAGATAATAATAAAGAAAATAACAGCGGGGAAGTTAAAGAAACACAGCCAGCAGGGAAACAGACTGTTACTGCTTCTTCTATGAAGAAGACAAAATATGATGCTTATTTTAAGGAAGCAGCTAAAAAATATAATATATCAGAAAGTCTTCTTAAAGCGGTAGCAAAAGCAGAGTCAGATTTTGACCCGGACTGCGTATCAAGTGCAGGGGCAATGGGTGTTATGCAGCTTATGCCAGAAACAGCAAAAGGGCTTGGTGTTGATGATCCATATGATCCAGAACAGAATATAATGGGAGGGGCAAAGTGTTTGTCGCTTAAATTACAGGAATTTAAAGGTGATGTAAGGCTTGCGCTTGCTGCATATAATGCTGGCAGTGGTGCAGTAAGGCGTAACGGGGGTGTGCCTTCATACTGTAATACATATGTAAACAGGGTGCTTAGTTATAAAGAAGCATTTGAAACTGCTGGAGCGGTAGGATAAGTATAGCTAAATGTAAAAACCAGGGATTCGCCGCACAGCAGTTTGTGCCTGTGCCCAGATTCCCATACTGTCAGGAATGGAGATTATTATGGATGCTTTAACCTTGGGCAGCATAAATGAAAATGTTGAAAAAAGCATAAGGAAAAAGTTCCACAAAGTGCTGTTTAGCAGGTTTGCAAAGGCAATTAATGAGTACAGGCTTCTGGAAGAAGGCGACAGGGTTGCAGTATGTATATCAGGCGGTAAAGATTCAATGCTTATGGCAAAACTGTTCCAGGAACTTAAAAAGCATAATAAGTTTGATTTTGGCCTTTCATTTCTTGTTATGGATCCAGGATATAACAAAGTAAACAGAAAAGCATTAGAAAATAATGCAAAACTTTTAAATATACCTGTTACAATATTTGAAACACAGATATTTGATGCTGTATATGGAATAGAGAAGTCACCTTGTTACCTTTGTGCACGTATGAGAAGGGGTTATCTCTATAATAATGCAAGAAAACTTGGCTGTAATAAGATTGCACTTGGACACCATTATAATGATGTAATTGAAACAATACTTATGGGCATGTTGTATGGTGCACAGATACAGACTATGATGCCAAAACTGCACAGTACCAATTTTGAGGGAATGGAACTTATAAGGCCAATGTACCTTATAAGAGAAGAGGATATAATACACTGGCAGGAGTACAACAATTTAAATTTCCTGCAATGTGCCTGTAGATTTACAGAAAATTATACAACATGTGCAGAAGACGGGATTGCCAGGTCAAAGCGTGCTGAGGTTAAGTCACTATTAAAAAGTCTTAAAAAGGCCAATCCATATATTGAAGGAAACATATTTAAAAGTGTAGAAAACATAAACCTTGATACAGTTATTGGATATAAGGAAAATGGTATTAAACACAGTTTCCTTGATAATTATAACAAGGACTGATGTAGTATTTTTTAAATGGCATATATGCACAGGGCTGGCAGGTTCTCTGTGCATTTTTTAGCTTATTATTGTGCAGTGCCTTATGGTATTGCTAGAAAGTGCAGGTATTTATGGAACTTCCAGAAGATTTTAAAAAAAGAATGGAAGAACTTCTTGGTAATGAATATAAAAGTTTTATATTGTCATATAAAGATAAAAAACAATCCGGACTCCGGGTTAATACATTAAAATTAAACGTACAGGATCTGGGCTGCCTTCCATTTAAACTAGAAAGTATACCGTGGGCATATGAAGGTTTTTATTATAATGAAGAAGAACGGCCTGGAAGACATTTGCTGCATGAAGCAGGGGTTTATTATATACAGGAACCAAGCGCAATGTCTGTTGTAAGCCTTCTTGCACCAGAAGAGGGGGACTTGGTATGTGATTTATGTGCTGCCCCGGGAGGTAAAAGCACACATATTGCAGAAAGGCTTAAGGGAACGGGGCTTCTGGTATCTAATGAAATATCACAGGCCCGTGCTAAAATATTATCACAAAATATAGAAAGGCTTGGTATATATAATGCTATTGTATGTAATGAGCCCCCAGACAGGATGGCATGCCGCTTTCCTGGATTTTTTGATAAGATATTAGTAGACGCACCATGTTCAGGTGAAGGAATGTTCCGGAAAGATAATAAAGCAATAGAAGAATGGAGCACTGCAAATTCTGTTATGTGTGCCAGAAGACAGAAGGCAATACTAGAGTGTGCCGGAAGGATGTTAAAACCAGGTGGTGAAATAGTATATTCTACATGTACATTTGCACCATGTGAAGATGAAGACATTCTTATCTGGTTTTTAAGGGAGCATAAAGAATATAAGATACAGGACTGGAAGTCTTCAAGCCTGGCAGGCTATATAAGGGAAAGAGGTTATAAAAGCAATATTCCTGAAAGTGGCAGAAAAGATTTTATATCAGAAAGTTTAGGAAATATTTCACAAGAAGAAAGAGAAGCCGCAGAGGGTTCATTAAGGCTGTGGCCGCATAAAACCAGGGGTGAAGGGCATTTTGCCTTTAAATTAAAAAAAGAAAAGGCATGCAGTACAAAAAATGGTGTATATATAAATAAAAATAATATACAGAAAAGTAAAAAAAGTACAGATAAAAGCTTCCGGCCTGTTAGTAAAAAAGAACTGGCTGTATTAAAAGAATTTCTAGAAGAAATATTTATAACAGATATGGCTGGATTTAACAGTTACAGTAAACATTTAATATTTTGGAATGACATGGTTTATCTTATGCCAGATGGCATAAATAGTATTAGTGGCCTAAAAGTTTTAAGGCCAGGGCTTAACATTGCAGTACATAAAAAAAACAGGTTTGAGCCTGCACATGCACTGGCAAAGGCAATAAAACCAGAACTTGCCAGGCAGTGTATGGAATGTAATGGTATCCAGGCATTAAAATATATCCATGGTGAAACAATAAAATGTAAAGAAGAGTTTCAAGGCTGGATACTTGTTGCATATAATGGGTTTCCATTAGGATGGGGAAAGGCAATGGAAGGTATTGTTAAAAACCATTATCCAAAGGGTCTTAGAGTTTAAAATATTGTATTTTATGGTTTTAGAATGTATAATATGTAAAAATTGCTTTATGGAGGTGTCATATGAGGGTTGCACTTGGACAGATAAATATGGTATGGGAGGATAAAAAAGCTTCTTTAGTTAAGGCAGAAAAAATGGTTAAGGAGGCAGCGGCATCAAAAGCAGATATAATTATATTTCCAGAAATGTCATTAACTGGCTTTTCTATGGCATTAGATAAAATTGGTGAACCAGAAAATGCATCAGAAACCGTACAGGTAATGGGAAAACTTGCAGTGCAGAATAATATTGCCATAGGGTTTGGATGGGCGGCATTGCCTGTAAATGGAAGTACAAAAGGGACTAACAGGTTTACAGTTACAGGCATTGACGGGAAGATAACTGCTGAATATAAGAAAATACACCCATTTACTTATGGAGGGGAAAGTAAAATATATGAAAGCGGCAGCAGTATTGTAACAGCGCAGTTTGCAGGCCATACTATAAGCCTTTTTATATGTTATGATTTACGTTTTCCCGAACTGTTCCAGATTGCATCAGCAAAAGCTGATGTAATATTTGTAATTGCAGACTGGCCAGCGGTAAGGAGCGCACACTGGACAACGCTTATAAGGGCAAGGGCTATAGAAACACAATCATATGTTGTGGGTGTAAACTGTTATGGGACACATGGTGATGAAGAATATAGCGGGGACAGCCTGGCAGTAGATTCAATAGGCAATATACTTGGACAGATTTCTGGCAGGGAGGGTGTTCTTATATGTGATATTGGTAACAGGGCATGGAGCCTTAGAAATAAATTTGATACACGTAAAGACCGTAAGACAGACTTTTATATAAAAGAATATCTTAGCGTTACTGACAGGGAGAATATTTAATTTATGAGACAATATGAATTTGCAATAAGGATTGCACAAATCCATCATTTAGTGGAAGAACGCAAATTTAAAAAAGCACTGGCTGTAATAAGGACACTTGACATGAGGCAGGTTAAAGGTATTAGTGACCTTACTATTATTGCAGATGTTTTTGCCAAAACAGAACAGTTTGATTCAGCAAAGGAAGCCTATCTCAAAATATATAATAAATCAAAAACAAGACGTATTGTACAAAAACTTGCTATTATTTCAATACGTACTAAGGATCTTGATGCTGCCGAAAGATATTACCAGGAATTTGTAAAGATGAATCCAAGTACAAGAGATGTAATTGTATTAAGATACCGGATAGATAAGGCAGCAGGTGTACATATTGGCAAACTGGTGGAAACGCTTGAGGAATTAAAAGAAGAAGAATATATTGAGGAATGGGCCTATGAACTTGCAAAGTTATATTATAAAGCAGGCAGGTTTGAAGAGTGCCGCAAGGAATGTGAAGATATATTGTTATGGTTCGGACACGGTGAAATAGTAGAGCGTGCCAGGAAACTTATAGAATATGTAGATGATAAGGAGGCCATGCCTTATATTGATGACAGGGATTATACAGTAGACAGAAATGAGCCAAACCCTGATGATACGGGATCCCTTCCTGATTTGCATGAATACCTGAAAAATATGAAACAAGAGGAAGAAAACAGAAAGAAACATTTAAAAGATAGAAAGGCAAGGGAACAGGAAAGTAAACAGGAAGATAATATTAAAGAAAACGGACAGTATAAAAAGATGGCAGAAACTGCTGCTACAAAAGAACCAGCAGCAAACCAGCAGGGGAATGGCAATGTTAGCAGTAATAATAATGATACTAGTAACCAGGAAGATTTTATAGATGATTATGAAGAAGATGATTTTGAGATAGATGCAGGTTTTGGCAAACTTGCACAGAAGCTTACAGGTTTTTTACATATTGGTGGTAAGAAAGAAAAGAAAAGGGATACAGAAGATACAGATAGCAACAGTGAAGATCCTTTTAGTGAAGGGGAGTATGTTGTAGAAAACAGCGGAAAAGAAAACCTGAATATAAAAATCAGGATAAATAAAGATTTATATAATAAAACTATTGAACAAGCAAAGAATTTAGAAAAAGAAAGTATAGAAAACAGGCAGGATGAAACAGGTGGTTTAAATTTATTAACAGATAGTACAGACACTGGTAATGGAAATAATACAGAAAATACCATTACTGCAAATGGAAGTGAAGACAAAAACCAGAAACCAGCAGAACAGGTATATTTTAATTCAGGCATGGGTATTACACAAGATCTTTCAAGGGAAATTTCTGCAATATATGAAGCAGAACATGGACATAAAGAACCATTAAAAGAACAATTAAAGGAACAGCCTGTAAAACAAGAACCAGCGGGCAGCCGGAGGCCTTTAAAAAGAGATGCAACCAAGGTGATTGAGCGTATGACAAGGGCAGTAAAAACTGATGAAAATAAAAACCTGCCATCTGCTGGCATAGAGGAAACTGTGGAAACAGAGGAAAAACTTTTAAAAACAGAAAAAAATATTTTAACAGGAAATGGCAGTATTACTACAGAAACAGAAAGCATTACTACAGAAGCAGAAAGTGTTATTACAAAAACAGAAGATACTATTATAGAAACAGAAAACATTATTACAGAAACCAGTGATATTACTACAGGATTAGAAAAGAAAGCTGTAGAAGAACCAGAAAAAGATATTATTGCAGAAGAAAAAAATATTGAAGAAAATGTTACAAAGCAGAATGGCAAATCTATAATGCCACAATTTCCAGAAATGGAAGACAATAGTATACTAGTTAGCAAAGAGGAAATAGATTTAGCAGAAATGGAGGCAAAAAAAGCCCATGAAGAAGCGCTTATTAAAGCAGAAGAAGCAAGGGCAATAGTAGAGGAAGCACGCAGGAAAGCAGAAGAAGCAGCAAGGATGCTTGCAGAAATAGAAAAAAAACATGCTGCCGCTGGAACAGTGGTGTTACAGGATAAAATAATAACAACAGAAGAAACAAGGGAAGAGGAAACTGCTATAAAAGACATAATAGAAGAGAATATAACAGAAAGAATACGGGGAGAAATTTCTGGCATAAAAGATGCTGTTGAAGAAAATATAACAGAAAGAACACAAGAAGAAACCGCCATAGAGGATACATTGGAAGAAAATATAATAAAGGAAACTATCACAGATGCAGATATAACAAAAATACAAAGGCAGGAAAAATCTGTTACAGAAGATGTATTGCAAGAAGATATACCAGGAGAAATAACAGAAGATGGGACAAGATCCAATAAAGATTATGAAGATATAGATACAGAAGAAGATTATGAGGAGGACTGGCCTTTAGAAGAAGATTATGAAGAAGATGGTTTAGATGATACTGTACCAGAAGAAGGACTTTCAAATGATGATTTGCCAACAACAAGGGCACTTCATACTTCATTTAATGATATACTTACATTAATAGGAGGTGAACCAGACCCGTCACATTTTGTATTTGTAGGTAATACTTTTGATCTTATTACAGGATTATCTAAAAAAATTGTAAAAGTTATGAAAGAAACTGGTTATATGAGTGCCGGGCGTATTGCAAGAATAAGTGCAAAGAACCTTAATAAAATGAATTTGCCAGAGTTTAAAAGCCAGCTTAAAGGCAACTGCCTGCTTATTGATGAAGCAGCAGATTTAATGATTCCTACTATTGCAGGAATATTTGAAATTATGGACGAATATTATGGTGATTTTGTTGTAATACTTGCTGATAATGGAAATACACTTGACCAGTTATTTAAATTTGCTCCTGCACTTGCAAAGCGTTTTAAGTATATTATAGATATAAGTGGCTATACAGAAGAAGATTGTAAGTAACAGGAATAATTATAAGAGAAGGGAGTTGTAAAATATTGGCTTCGGACAGCATAGTAAATGTTATCGGGCATATAAACCCTGATACAGATTCCGTCTGTTCTGCTATTGCATATGCAAGGCTTAAACGTGAGGTAACAGGAAGAAGGTATATAGCAAAACGGGCAGGGCAGATTAATTCAGAAACGGACTTTGTACTTAAGCATTTCAGGGTGCCAGCACCTGATTATATGGGTGATGTAAGGACACAGGTTATTGATATTGATGTTGAAAGGGTAAAGGGGGCAAGGGAAGATATTTCACTTAAAAAAGCCTGGGAAATTATGAAAACGGATATGATACAGACTCTTCCAATAGTAGATGGATTTAAAAAACTTACCGGGCTTCTTACAATACAGGATATAGCAAAATCATATATGGACGTATATGACAGCAGGATTATAGCTACTGCAAAGACACCATACAGCAATATAATAGAAACCCTTGAGGGTGAGATGGTATATGGCAATCCTGGTGAAAGAATTGAATCGGGCAAATGCCTTATAGCTGCTGCCAATCCTGACCTTATGGAAAGCTATATTGAGCAGGGTGATATAGTAATACTTGGCAACAGGTATGAGTCCCAGTTATGTGCAATAGAAATGGATGCGAAGTGTATAATAGTGTGTGACGGTTCAATGGTATCATATACTATTACTAAACTTGCAGAAAATAAGGGCTGTTTTATAATAAAAACACCTTATGACACATTTACTGCATCACGTCTGATTAACCAGAGCATACCAATTAAATTTTTTATGAAAAGTGAAAACCTGGTTACATTCGGGCTTGGTGAATATGTTGATGATATACGCGAGATAATGGCTAAAAAAAGACACAGGGATTTTCCTGTACTTGACTGGAATGGTAATTATTTTGGAATGATATCACGCAGAAGCCTTCTTGGTGCACGTAAAAAGAAGATTATACTTGTAGACCATAATGAACCATCACAGGCTGTAGATGGAATAGAAGAGGCAGAACTTCTTGAAGTAATAGACCACCACCGTATAGGTTCAATAGAAACAATGGTACCTGTGTTTTTCAGAAACCAGCCTCTTGGCTGTACGGCAACAATAATTTACCAGATGTACAATGAAGCAGGCGTTAAAGTACCAAAAGATATAGCAGGCCTTCTTTGCTCAGCAATACTATCGGATACACTTATATACCGTTCACCTACATGCACAGAAACTGATAAAAAAGCAGCAGAAGAACTGGCAGAAATAGCAGGGATAAATGCAGAAGAATTTGCTTCAGAAATGTTTGCAGCAGGAAGCAACCTTTCATCTAAATCACCAGAAGAAATATTTTACCAGGATTTTAAAAAGTTTGTTGTAGGGGAAACTACATTTGGTGTAGGACAGATTACATCAATGACACAGACAGAACTTGATGCTATAAAAGATAAACTTGTGCCATATATGCAGAAAGCGTTATCAGACCATGATGTTTCAATGATTTTCTTTATGCTGACTAATATAATGCATGCAAATACAGAACTTTTATATGCGGGCGGTGGTGCAAAGGAACTGGCAGAAGCATCATTCCACCAGGAAGGTACAGATGAAAGCATAATACTTAAAAATATAGTATCAAGGAAAAAGCAGATTATACCAGCAATGATGATTGAACTTCAGGAAGACGTTTAACAGGCAGTTTATACATAACCAGAAGATTACAGATGTGTACAGTTAGTTGTGCACCAGGCATTATTATGTGCATAGGCAGAATGGAGATTAATGTGTTAAAAAATATTATATTTGATGTCGGGGATGTATTATTAGAATACAGGTGGCATGATATGCTTACAGACTACGGGCTGGAAGACGGGGAAGCAGATAAAGTTGGCAAACTTATGCTTGATGATAATTTATGGCATGAATTTGATATTGGGAACATGCATAGAGATGAAATAATAGGGCAGTATATAAAAAATTACCCAGAATATGCGCAGGTCATGCAGTGGTTTATGACACATGGCGAATTTATGCATGTAAAACGTGAAGATGTATGGGAAAAGATGTATAAATTAAAAGAAAAAGGGTATGGAATTTATATACTTTCCAATTATTCAGAAGAATTGTTCAGAAAACATACAACAGATGCCCCGTTTATAGAAATAGCAGACGGGATAGTAGTTTCATACCAGATACATATAACAAAACCAGATGAGGGAATTTATAAATTTCTTCTTAATAAATACAATCTTAAAGCGGAAGAGTGTATTTTCTTTGATGACAGGGAAGAAAATACGGAGGGTGCAAGGAAACTTGGAATAAACGCAGTAACAGTTATATCAAAAGAATTTCTTTTAGAAGAACTGGATAAATTATTATAGTTTACATATAATACAAAAAGCAAAAATAATAATAACTGTAAAGTTTGTGTTTTGCACTGCCTGGCACAGACTGTATTAAATAAAAGCAGTGCAGAAAAGAGGTTAAATATGAAGATAAGTTCAGCGGATTTTGAGGAAAAAGTAATTAAAAGTGACAAACCTGTATTAGTTGATTTCTGGGCTTCATGGTGTGTGCCATGCCAGATGCAGGGGCCTGTAATTGAACAGCTTGACAAAGAAGTTACAGATTTTTATGTAGGAAAAGTAAATGTAGAAGAGGAAATGGATTTACAGATGAAATATGGGATATCTTCAATCCCGGCACTTCTTATATTTAAAGATGGTGAATGTGTAAAAACCCTTATTGGTTTCCATAGCAAGGAACAGATTTTAAAGGAAATGTCAAAATATACAAACTGAAGTTATAATCCATTATACCTGTATTATAAAAGGCTAAACATTAAGTATAAAAACCATATGCAAAATGGATAATACCAGTATTAGCAGCATATAAAAAATAATAAAAAACTAGGAAAAGCACGGACTTGCATAATAGCGCATAGAATAAATATAAAAGAATTTGAGGTGTCACAGGTGCAGTCTTTTCCTAAACCTTTGAGTGCAAAAGAAGAAAAGGAGTGCATTGAAAAGTGCAGGTCGGGAGACCGTGGGGCAAGAGACTGCCTAATTGAGAGAAATCTTAGATTGGTAGCGTATATTGCAAAAAAATACAATATTGGTGATAAGGATATGGACGATCTGATATCCATAGGAACAATAGGATTAATAAAAGGTATAGACAGTTTTGATGAAACAAAAAATATAAGGCTTGCAACATATGCAGCCAGATGTATAGAAAAACCATTACAACACATTGGCAGCATAATTTAACCCCCTGTGGCCTGGAAACCACAAGGGGTTAAACTATATAATATCTTTATTTATTTTATATTCTTCTAGTAGTTTATCCATATAAGAAGTATCAGAAGCAGCACGTGTAATTTCAGATATTCTTCCATCTTCTGCAAGTTTTACGGATAACTGTGCCATTAACATAGCACCTTGCTGTATACCTTGTTTAAGTTTCTGGTCAGCATATGTTTCTAATACCTGTCCGCCCATAACAGTATCCACCTCCTTACATATATCAGTATTATCATTATATTGTAACATCAGGATTACTTTGACACTCAATATGGTATAATTTTTTGTCAATCCTGATTAGTGAATCTGTTATTATTTCACCAATATCTTCTGTTTCTGTAACAGATAATATATGGTGTTCACCTGAAAGAAGTTCCAGATGGCTAGTTATTTTATAATTTGTGGAAAATACTTCATTTATAACAGGTATTAAAAGTTTTGTGTTTTTTTCACATAGTGTCCTGAAAATATCGTCATATATTTTACTCATTTGGATTCCTTTATTATTATATGCTTTTTAACCTAATTAAGTAAAGTAGTAATGAGGTTATTTCACCAGTGGGCAAATAGCCAATAACTGCTTGCAGGTAATACAGGTTACAAATATTATTTGACACAGGCAAACTGTAAATATCTGCAATCTGGATTACAGCCATGTTTTAGTTATAAAAACAAACTTGCCTTATTAGTATTATATAGTAAATTATAGTAAATTACAATAAATATTTTACATATGTACCACTTTCAATATTAAACCCCATTTTTTCCAGGTATTGTCTATGTTGTCCTGGCTCTTTAGAATAAACCAGTTTATGTATTCCTTTTTCTGGAAGTTTTGCGTATAAGAAAGTTCCTAAAGAGCAGTCACGGTATTTAGGTGAAGCATAATCAACAGATATATCAAGTACACCATTTTCTGTTATATTTCCAAGCATAAGCCCGGCAGGGACATCACCACAACATATTAAGTATGCAGTTTCTACAAGGTTTGTATCTGTATTTTTTTCTGGAAAAAAGTTTAATATGTCGTCTTTATAATAGTTTAAAAAATATTCTACAAATGTATCATCTGGTTTTACATTAACTAAGGTGTAGTGCTGTCCTGGCTTTAAAAGTTTTGCCAAATTATAAATATTAATAATAACCAGGCATATATTCATTAATGCCAGGGGATATGAATGTATTATTAGTGCATAAACTGCTGAAATAGAGCTTCCGGTGGTGTTAATAATCCTTAATTTAACTACTGAAGACATTAACATGGAAATTACAACTAATACAGAACCCAGATAACCAGCTATTTCAATAATTAAAGATGTATCCATTATTAATTCCCCCTTCCTGGCTTAAAAAAATATATAGAAAATATATCTTTATTCTAAATAATAATTATTAATTATTAAAGCTGTTTTAATATCCGTTGCCTGTATCTGTATTTTTTATTATTTTAACAAGCCTGCTTGTACCAAGCCTGTCTGCGCCGCACCGTATAAATTTTTCTGCATTGTCAAATGAAGAAATCCCGCCTGCTGCTTTAATTTTTACATTTTTACCAATATGCTTTTTCATAAGCTTTACATCTTCAAATGTTGCCCCAGAAGATGCAAAACCTGTAGAAGTTTTAATATATTCTGCGCCTGCATTTGTAATAATTTCACACATTTTAATTTTTTCCTCTTCTGTAAGAAGACATGTTTCAATTATAACCTTTAAAATCTTTCCATTACATGCCTCGTGGATCTGGCGGATTTCATCTTCAACTTCCTTGTATTTTTTGTCTTTTAAAAGCCCAATATTAATTACCATATCAATTTCAGCCGCACCATTAGCTATTGCATCTTTTGTTTCACAAACTTTTACAAATGTTGTACTATATCCATTTGGAAATCCAATAACTGTACATATTGGAAGCCTGCCATCAACATATTCTGCTGCCTGTTTTACATATGCCGCAGGAATACAGGCAGATGCTGTTTTATATTTTATTGAATCATCAAGAACCTCACGGATTTCTTCCCATGTAGCAGTCTGTCCAAGCAAGGTGTGGTCTGTAATTTTTAAAATATCTTCATTATTCATAATTAACCTCTTTTCTGCACTGGAGCATTTTTGCCATAAACATGTACTTGCCAGTGCAAAAGTACATGCTTTAAATATTTATTTAGATAATTTAAAAAAGTGAAACAATGCTTATAATTAGTGCGCTCATAATACTTACAAATACACCACTTATCATAGATTTAAATACAAGGCGTGAAATAGTCCCTCTTTTTTCTGGGCAGAGAACACCAATACCGCCAATGCACATACCCATACTTGAAAGATTTGCAAAACCACAAAGTGAGATAGCACAAATCATTCCTGTCCTTGTATCTAAACTGCTTAAATTAGAACCTAAATCCTGGAATGCAACAAATTCATTAAGAATTAATTTATTCCCAAGCAGCGAACCTTCCATTAAGATATTACTTCCATCTAAGCCAAGTAAAAAGCCAAATGGCGCAAATACATATGAAAATATATCTGACAGCGTAATATGGAAAAGGCCAAGGAAAAGATTAATAACAGCAACAATCCCAACAAACCCGACGATAGAAGCACCAATAGATATAACCATCTGCATACCTGTTGATGCACCTTCCGCAAGTGCATCAATTACATTAGAATTATTTCCCTTATTATCCATTTTAACATCTGTAATTGATTTAGTTTCTTCTGTTTGTGGTGATACTATTTTAGAAACCATAATACTTCCAATAGGAACCATTGCACTTGCTATTAACAGATATTCCATAGGAATACCAAGTGCATGGTAGCCTCCTAAAATAGAAGCAGACATACTTCCCATTCCAGAAACAAGTATTACAAAAATTTCACTGTCTGTTAAATCTTTAAGATACTTACTTACCAGGATAGGACTGTCTGTATGGCCTAAAAACATATTAGCAACAGCTACAAAGCTTTCAACTTCAGTTGTACCCATTACTTTTCCTACACCTTTGCCAATCCATTTTACAACAAATCCTATAACACCAAGATAATATAAAACACCTACTAATGCCGAAACAAAAATAATATTGCCTAAACTTTGTATAATAAATACACTAATCTCTCCATTAAAAAGATCACCAAAAACAAATGATAACCCCTCATTTCCACAGTTAATTACCGCTGTAAGGCCATTAGACATAACTGTAATAATTTTTTGCCCAACAGGGATTTTAACTATTATAATTGCAATGATAATTTCTGTTACCAGTGCTTTTAATATGGTTTTCCACTTAATATTTTTACGGTCCCATGAAATTAGCCAGCATATCGCAAGAACTATTATTATTCCAAGCAAATTTAATATAAGTTTCATAGTTTTCCTCCTTTCTGTACTTAAAGGTGGTATAAAATATCTGTATTATTTTAATTTAAACTGCTAAGGACGGATTCTCCAATCGTGCCTTCTGGCATTTTAATTCCAAAGTTATCAGCAACCGTTGCACCAATTACTGCAAAGGTTTTATAATCTTTTAACCTGCCAGGATTTTCCATTAGTGGTGAATATGCCAGGAAAGGCACTTTTTCCCTTGTGTGGTCTGTCCCTGTATGTGTAGGGTCATTTCCGTGGTCTGCTGTAATAATTAATAAGTCATCTTCTTTTAATATTTTTAAAAGTTCTCCAAGCTTTATATCAAATTTTTCTAGTTCTTTTGCATAACCCTTTACATCACGGCGGTGTCCCCATAAAGCATCAAAATCTACAAGATTTACAAAACAAAGCCCTTGAAAATCTCTTTTTGCAATTTCTATAGTCTGCTCCATGCCATGTACAGAACTTTTGGATTTATTGGATTCTGTAAGTCCTTCTCCATCAAAAATATCATAAATTTTACCTACTGGAATTACAGAAAAACCTGCATCTTTTAATGCATTTAGTACTGTCCTGCCATAAGGTTTTAATGCATAATCATGGCGGTTGCTTGTCCTTTGGAAATTTCCTTTTTTCTTTCCAGTATAAGGCCTTGCAATTACACGTCCAACCCTCCATTCATCTTTCATTGTTATTTCACGTGCAATTTCACAACAGCGGTATAATTCTTCCAGCCCAAAAGTTTCTTCATTGCCGCATATCTGGAGAACGGAGTCGGCAGATGTATATACAATCATATGGCCTGTTGCAATTTCTTCTTCTGCCAGTTCATCTAAAATTTCTGTCCCGCTGGCACTTTTATTTCCAATAACTATCCTGCCAGTCCTTTTTTCCAGTTCGTCTATAAGCTCTTTGGGAAATCCGGTTTCTGTAAATGTTTTAAAAGGTTTTGTGATATGAAGCCCCATCATTTCCCAATGTCCTGTCATTGTATCTTTCCCAGTACTGGCTTCATATAAATATGAATAATATCCAAGAGGGTGGTCTGTAGCTTTTACCTGTTTTAACGGATGGAGGTTTGCAATGCCAAGTTTTGCAAGATTTGGTATATTAAATTCTTCTACAGACTGTGAAATATGGCCAAGTGTATCAGTACCAGCATCACCATATTCTGCTGCATCAGGTAATGCACCAGCACCAAGTGAATCTATAACTATTATAAATATGCGTTTATACTTTTTCATTTCCAGTACCTCCCTTTAATTTTATTTATTTTCATAATTTTTTAATTTTATAAACTGCTCCTGTGAAATAGTAATTTTTCCATTTTCAATGGAAATAAGGTTCTCTTTTTCCAGTGCAGCAATATTTCTTTGTATACTTCTTATATTAAATCCAGTTCTGTCCGATAATTCAAGCTGTGTTTTATCAAGTTTGTATTTAAGGGCATTTACAGGTTTTTTATTTTCATAAGAATTTACCAGGTATTTTACCAGTCTTTCTTTACAATTCATAAATATATATTCACGGTCATTCTTTTTCTCAAAAACCAGGGTAGACATAATATTTTTTATTCTAAGGAAAAGTGCATTTTCATCATGTTGTACCCATTGTAAATAATAGCTGGAGGGAAGCATAAGTATTTCACATTCTTCTGTGGCACATATTGATACAAGATATTCGGGAATATCCCCAAATACTTCAAAATCGCCTACAATATACATCTGTGTAAAATCCATAAAATAATAAACACGTCCCTGTTTCTGGTAATGCAGTCCTGTTACATGGCCTGAAAGTATTATATATACAGTACTACAGGGAGCGCCTGCATGTATAATATAATGGTCTTTTTGTATTTTTTTATATGACATTGATTTAACAATGGCATCAGGCACATACCTGAATAGTGAGTTTAAATATTCATGCCTGCCAAGCTCTGACTGGCCTATTATTTCTAATAACTGCTGCTTTGATATCATTTTAATTCACCTGGATTATATTTATTAATTTGAAACAGTTCTTTCAAAAAGCTTTTTGCCATTTACAAATTTAGCAACAATGTTTTTGTCTTCTGCAAGGTAAACCAGGCGTTCAAGACGCTCCATGGTATTTAGCTTATATGGATGTTTTATTGTAGAATCATCTATTATTACTGCGTCAAATTCATATCCTTTTTCAAAACTTCCAGTTTTGCCAAAAAATTTACCCCCGCCTTTTGTAGCCATATAGAAAACTTCTTTAATACCCAGTGGTGCAAGTGACTGGTCTTGCAGCCTCCAGCGCAGTTTGGAGCATTGTATTGCCATTGCCATTGCCTTAAAAACAGAAAGTGAAGAACCTGCTGCTATATCAGTGCCAAGCCCTGTATTTATGCCAAGGTTAAGGTAAGCCCTTATTGGTGCAATGCCTGAAGAAAGATTTGTATTTGACTCTGGACAGTGTGCAACAAATACATTTTGTTCTTTTATTAAGTTTATTTCATCTTCATTACTGTGTATACAATGCGCCATTATTGCCGGGAAGCCATTTCCAAACAAGCCATATTTATTATATGCTTCACCATAAAAAGCAGTACCAGGACAAAGTTCTTTTACCCACTGGATTTCTTCTGTATTTTCTGATAAATGTGATTGTACTGGTAATTGGTATTTTTTTTGCAATACAGACAGCTTTTCCATTAAACTGTCCGAACATGCAGGTATAAACCTTGGGGTAAGGATTGGTTTTACATTTTCAAACCTTGCACTATCTTTAATCCATTGTTCTGTATCTTTAAATGCCTGTTCTGCATTTTTTTCACATAAATATTCCGGACTGTTCCTGTCCATATTAACCTTACCAACATATGCCTTTATACCTGCATTATCCAGTTTTTCCATTAGCAATATAGTTGCTGGTATATGGATTGTTCCAAAAACACATGCCCTGGTTGTTGCACTATTTAAAAGATCTGTAGTAAAAATACTATAAGCATTTTGGGCATATTCTATATCAGAGTATTTTGCTTCTTCTGGAAAAGTATGGGCATTAAGCCAGCCAATTAATTCAAGATCCATTCCAAATCCACGGAATGGGTATTGTGGCGCATGTATATGCAGGTCTGTAAAACCAGGAATAATTATTTTATCTGTATAATCATAAAATGGAAGGATTTCATAATGTTCTGGCAGTTTTTTATATACACCTGTACAAATCCCATCTTCACAGACAACATATCCGTCCTGGGTAATACAAAGTTCATTAATGCTTTTACTATAACAAATATTTCCTTTTATTACAAATTTTCTCATTAATTCTGTTTCCTTTCATTTTAGATATAGTTTCTAGCAGTGTATAGTTTACATGCTGGTAATAACTTTTGTAACCAGTTCCTTAAATGATTTTGCCACGCGGTCAGCAGTTTCTTGTACTTCTTTATGGTTAAGCTGTACTTTTGAAATCCCAGATGCCATATTTGTAATACAGGAAATCCCACATACTTCAAGCCCCATATGGTGTGCTGCCATAGCTTCGCATGCTGTGCTCATTCCAACTGCATCACCACCCCATATTTGTGCAAGCCTTACTTCAGCCGGTGTTTCATAGTTAGGGCCGCTAAATTGTACATAAACACCTTCTTTAAGTTCTATATTACATTCTTTGGCACATTTTCTGGTTATATCCTGTAAGCGCCTGCTGTAAACTTCACTCATATCCGGAAACCTTGTTCCAAGTTCATCAATGTTAGGGCCAATAAGCGGGCTTGGTATGCCTGTTGTGATATGGTCTGTAATCATCATAAAGTCACCTGGCTTATATGATGCATTAGCACCACCAGCAGCATTTGTAAGAAGGATTTTTTTTGCCCCCATCATTCCCATAAGCCGTATTGGAAGGACAACATCAGACATTTTATAGCCTTCATAATAATGTACACGTCCTTGCATAATAACTACAGGGGTTTTGGAAACATATCCAAATACAAAACGTCCTTTATGCCCTTTTACTGTTGATATTGGAAATCCCCCGATTTCTGTGTAGTCTGTTGTCTGCTCAATCTGGATTTCATCAGCATAATCACCTAAGCCAGAACCTAAAACCAGTGCAGCTTCTGGCTGGAAACTGGTTTTTTCCTTTAAACTGTTTAAACAAGCAATTAATTTTTTATACATAGTATCCCTCTTTTCTGCGCTGTTTTTGTTCTTAAGCGGCTTTGTGGCTGTAGCGCACAGATACAAAGCCTGGTATTATAGTTTACTAGTTGTATTAATTTTTTACAATTTTTTATTACTGCTACATCAGTTTTGTAGTTAAATTATATAAAAAAGCCAGCTATTGGAAAACGACATTTGCCGTAATTAGCAGTTTTTAATAATGTTTCTACTTTTTATACAATATTAATTGTTCGTTTTTATATATTTTATACAAATAACTGGGTATTAAAGGAGATAAAAAAGTTAATTATGTAAAGAAGTTTAATTTTAATAGTATATAATGCATATGATATTAAAGAATAAATAGTTTTGCAGAGGTGGTGGCATGGCAAAATCCCTGAATGTAAATGTTAGTATTTCCAGAAATGGTATTCCTGAACATGCCTTAACCAGGTCTTTGCAGGAAATGCATATAGAAGCTGTAAAAGAAATCTTAGGGAATATGGAATTAACAGACAGGCAGCTATGCCATTTATTAACGGTGGTAAAAAGAAATGGAAGAAGTGGAAAATAAAGCTGTAGAAGACAAAAGTGTAATAAAAAAAACAAAAAGAATTGGTATTTATGCACGTAAGTCTAAATTTACAGGCAAGGGAAATTCTATTGGAAACCAGGTGAAATCTTGTAAGGAATATATTAAAAACCATTTAATAAATGGGGAAGATGAAGAAATACTTACAGTAGAAATCTACGAAGATGAAGGAATTTCTGGAAAGGATATAGTATCACGTCCGGCAATGGTAAGGTTAATTTCAGATGTAGAGCATGGAAAAATACAAATAATTATTTGTTACCGCCTTGACCGTATAAGCAGAAGTGTAAAAGATTTTTCGGAATTAGTTGCAAAGTTTACTGGTTATGGTGTTGGTTTTATTTCTGTTAATGAAGCATTTGATACAAGGACACCAATGGGAAGGGCAATGATGTATATTGCTTCAGTATTTGCACAGTTAGAAAGGGAAACTATAGCAGAGCGCATTACTGATAATATGTATTCCCTTGCCAAGAAAGGGCACTGGCTTGGAGGAAGGACACCACTTGGGTTTAAAAGCATAAAAATTGAAGAAACTGACAGCACAGGCAGGAAAAGAAGCAGGTATTGTCTTGAAACCATAGAAGAAGAAGCAGGTATTGTAAAGATTTTATATTATAAATACCTTGAACTGGGTTCACTTACAAAGCTTGAAACATATCTTATGAATAATAATTACTATACCAGATCTGGGAAAATGTATGGAAGATATACTCTTAAGGCAATCCTTTCAAATCCAGTATATTGCATGGCAGGCAAAAGTGTTTATAAATACCTGGTAGAAAAAGGCTATGGGGTTTATTCAGAACCAGGAATGTTTGATGGAAAAAGAGGGCTTATTGCCTATAATAAAAATAATTGCAAAGCAGGAGGGCAAAGAATTAATAATGCAAAAGACTGGATTATTGCAGCAGGTGAACATAGTGGGATTATTGAACCAGAAGTGTGGATTAAGACCCAGGAAATAATTAAAAATAATTCAGGAAAAAGCTACCGTTACCCTAAGACGACAGGGGCACTTTTATCAGGAATTGTACGTTGTGGAAAGTGTGGTTCTTTTATGCGTCCAAAAGGCGGAAGGAAAACAGTGGATGGTGAAAAAAAGTATTATTACCAGTGTGAATGTAAAGAAAAAAGCAGGGGGAATTTATGCCAGATGCCTAATATATCCGGAAATATTTTAGACAAAATGGTAGTTTCAGAAATCCTTGGCTTGAAAGAAAGAATAATAACAGAATATGGTTATTTACAGGAGGTAATAGAGAAAGCAAGAAAGAATACAGACAAGAAATATGAAAAAGATATAATACAAAAACAAATAAAGGAATATGGCAGACAGGCGGAATCATTAATTGATGCCCTTGGTAAAAGCAGAAATGAAAATACAACAGAGCTTATATTAAAAAAAATAGACGAAATTACAGATATAAAAAATAAACTGCAAAAACAGTATAATGAAAAACAAAATAAAAATATATATAATACAGATAATTTTTCATATGAAGCATTTGCTTTAAATATTATACATCTTAAAGAAGAAACCTGGAAGCTTATAAAACCAGCCAGGCAGAAAGATATTATTAAGATGGTTGTAAGGGAAATAGTATGGGACGGTGAAAATGCAGTAATATATCCTAAATGCTGCCAATGATGTTGTAGTGGTAATGAACTGCTTATGATGATGCGTTCAGATAAAAAGGCTTCCAAAGATGTATATTTATATGATTCAATAGGATCTGATAAGGAGGGGAATGAAATAAGCCTTATAGATATTATTGAATATGAAGAGGAAGATATAGCTGAACGTGTTACAATGCAGGAAAATATTTCAAAATTAGGCAGGATAATTAATAAAACACTAGATGAAAGGGAAAAAGATATTATAATTATGAGATATGGGCTTGATGGTAAAAAGGAAAGGACACAGAGGGAAATAGCAGCAAAATATGGCATATCACGTTCATATGTATCGAGAATTGAGAAAAATGCTTTAAGTAAACTTAAAAAAGCCTATGAGAGCTTTATCCCAGTATAGGCACTGGCAGGATATCCTGCCAGTGTATTTTTAACCTTGCCACTTTTAAAGCATTGGTAAAACTGGATTTCCTGGTTGACGTATAAATCTGGTAATGTTAATATATAAATATGTAACAAAAATGTGTTGAAAACCACATAAATTTAGCCAGATTTAACAAAATAAGGAGGAAAGTTATGGCAAGATTTACATTACCAAGGGATTTATACCATGGCAAGGGTTCTTTAGAAGCATTAAAAAATTTTACTGGCAAGAAAGCAATTATATGCGTAGGCGGCGGCTCTATGAAAAGAAACGGGTTTCTTGACAAAGCGGTTAATTACCTTAAGGAAGCAGGAATGGAAGTAGAGCTGTTTGAAGGCATTGAACCTGACCCTTCTGTAGAAACTGTTATGCGCGGTGCAGAGGTTATGCAGAAGTTTGGGCCTGACTGGATTGTGGCAATGGGCGGAGGTTCACCTATTGATGCTGCCAAGGCTATGTGGATTAAATATGAATATCCTGATATTACATTTGAAGATATGTGTAAGGTATTTGGAATACCACCACTCCGTAAAAAAGCACGTTTCTGTGCAATCTCTTCTACATCAGGCACAGCTACAGAAGTAACAGCATTTTCAATTATAACAGATTATGAAAAGGGCATTAAATACCCTATAGCTGATTTTGAGATTACACCAGACGTTGCAATAGTGGATTCAGGGCTTGCAGAAACAATGCCAGTGCACCTTGTAGCACATACAGGAATGGATGCCATGACACATGCAATAGAGGCATATGTATCAACTGCTAACTGTAATTATACAGATCCTCTTGCAATCTGGGCAATCAAAATGATAGAAACAGACCTTGTAAAATCATATAACGGTGATATGGACAGCAGAAACAAGATGCATGATGCACAATGTCTTGCAGGAATGGCGTTTTCTAATGCACTTCTTGGCATTGTACATTCAATGGCACATAAGACAGGTGCTGTATTTAAAAACGGGCATATAATACATGGCGCTGCCAATGCAATGTATTTGCCTAAAGTTATAAAGTTTAACAGCAAAGATGAAACAGCAAAGAAACGTTATGGTGAAATCGTGGATTATATGGGCCTTGGTGGAAATACAGATGATGAAAAAACAGATATACTTATAAATTATTTAAGAAAAATGAATGATGACCTTAATATACCTCACTGCATAAAGAATTATGGTGAGGGAGGTGTCCCGGCAGAAACAGGCATTGTGCCAGAAGATGAATTTCTTGAGAAACTGCCTTCTATAGCAGCCAATGCACTTTTAGATGCATGTACAGGTTCTAACCCACGCCAGCCTTCACAGGAGGAGATGGAGAAACTGCTTAAATGCTGCTATTATGATACAGACGTAGACTTCTAATAAATAAAGCTTATATAATATATTTATACATATTATAACAATATAGTACATTATCCTTACTAGATAATAGTCCGGGTGTGAATAAGTAACGGCAAATTTCCTATAAAAAATATGCAGTTTGTCCTTGTAATATTTTTGTATGTGTATTATAATAAAAAGACAAAATTAAAAGGAGGGACTTTAGAATGGCATATGTAATTAGTGATGACTGCGTAAGCTGTGGTGCTTGTGCAGGCGGATGTCCAGTAGGTGCTATCTCAGAAGGAGATTCACATTATGTAATCGATCCTGATACATGTATCAGTTGTGGCGCTTGTGCTGGAACATGCCCTTCAGGTGCAATTTCTGAAGAATAATTTATTGTATTTAGGACATAGGGCTGCTGGCTGGCAGGCGGTTTTTTTCGCTGCAAGACGGCAGCTTTTTAAGTGCCTGGCATAAAAGGATGTTTATAGGAGATAACTAATGTAAAATATTGCTGCCAGGCTTTATAGCAGTCCTATATAAAGAAGTGCGTTGCCTTCTGTAAAAACAGGCTGGCAGTTTTATAAATATATGCAACGCAGAAATGAGGATATTATGACAGAGAGAGTATCAGAAGATATGATAATAGCAGACATGCTTGCACTGGATCCAGGTATTGGGCCTATTCTTGTAGGATCAGGCATGCATTGCATAGGCTGCCCTGCTTCACAGGGTGAAAGCCTTGCCGAGGCTGCTGTAGTGCATGGACTTGATGCTTCAAAACTAGTTGATACTGTTAATGAGTATTTAGCTAAAAAATAATAGTTTAGCTTTTCCATATAATACAGGCTGTGGATATTTTTACTATTAAACATGTATTATTGGTATTTGTTTTACAGTATAAAGATAAAATATGGCATGCTGGTATACAGGCATGCCATATTTTAATTTCTCCACCACAATAAATATATCAGATTTTTGCAAGGGTTTGCAAAGCACTATTTTTTATAAGTGGTTCAAAATGCTCTTCAAAGTAAGAGGGGATTACATAAGTATTTTTTAAAAGGGCGCCATATTCCCATGCCATATTGCAAACTTTATTAAATACATCTGGTGAATGGTGTGATTTATGCAATATAAGGTAATAGATTCCTTTAGCATTATCTTTATAAACGGTATTATCGCCGTTATATATGTTATCCAGGCTGTATGCAAATGCAGCTATGTCTTCAAGTTTTTTAAATGAATAGGCTCTAATGATATCTGTACTAATTTCTATGTCAGGTGTTTTAGGCCTTGGCTCCATGCCAAGTGCTTCTGACAGTGATATAAAATCTGTTTCAGGTTCTTCCTGTATATCTGGGACAAATGACAATGTATCCCCCTCTTCAGGAATATAATTTCCAGGAAGGCTGGTATCTAAGGAATCCTCAATATCATATTCATACCCGCTGTCTTCGTATAATTCATCAGGATTATCTGAAAAGCTGGAAAAACGTGTATCCAGTTCGTCAGGATCGTCAACTTTAGTGATAACAAGTACAAGAGTATCAGGATACATTGGTATTGCTTCTATCATTAAAGGAATATCTTCCGTTTCAAATCCAAACTCATAGGAAGCCTGCTGCATCATGTCGCGGAAAAGTGCTTTTGCCTTATCAGTTCCATATGCCAGCTCGCTAATACGGAGTTCGCGGTCAGATAGATCTTGTTTATTTAAAGTACAGCGTATTTGTTTGTCGCTAATTTTTTCTATTCGCACAGGCTCACTTCCCTTCTTTTAAAAATTGCAATAATCGTCAAAATAGTACATATATCCTTACTCAAATTATAATTTAAACTATAATATAAGTCAACGTAAAAGATAATTTTCCCGTAATAAATAGGGTTTGTAAATTGTGATAAGAAATACTAGGAGTTTTTTCAAGTTTATTGTTTATTAATTTTAAATGTGATGGAAATGTGAGGTTTTATAAAAAACCCCCGGGGTTTGCTACAAAAAACCTCTGGCAATACTGTCAAATATACTATAGCCTGTTATCTATACATTATAATATAATACACACCAGGGAAACGGGTTCTACAAAGAAAGGAGGAAAAACAGGCACTTGATATTATGGCAGGCATATTTTACTTATACCATAAATATAAGGAATCCGTAACTCTTTTATATAAAGTATTTAGGAAATTTAAACAGCGTATCACAAAGCACATAGCTGTTATTTTATGGGAGGCAGGTAAAATTGGACATTAAACCAGAAGAACTAAAGGATATTATGTACTCATGGCTTGTATCTGAAATAAAACAGGCAGAAAATACTGGTATTGAAGTAAAAATTGATGGCAGGCAGTATTCGCTTGATAACGTAGACCAGCTTAAAAATGTAATGGAAAATAATTATTATATGAAAAGCTATACGGGTGATGAACATGGCAGGATAGTACAGATAGACTTTGAACGTATCATAAGTGTCTGAAATATTTTAATTTATTACATTATCATGGAAGGTTTGGCAGCCCTTTAAAATATAAGGTTGTAAGCTGTAAACTGGCCAGGGGGATCTTGCCCGGGATTTCCTGGCCATTTTTAATTATAAGACTTCTTGTCTATCTACATATAAAGTGTTATACTTATCATAATATAACTATATGAGAAGAAAAGGAAGCTGACATATGAAAAAGAAACAAATTTTAATCCCGGTGGCAGTAATAGTATTAGTTATTATGGTAACTTCTATTATTATAATTTTACGGAAGAATATGCCAAGTAAAGAGCATATGGAGCTTAAGGATTATTTTAATGTGCCAGAAGGAATGGCAAAACTGATAATGCAGGAAGAAGCTGTTACAGAACCAGGATTATATGAAGACGGGCAGGTTTATATTGGAATGGATATAATAAAAGACATGCTTAATCCAGGGTTTTACTGGGATTCTGTGGAGAACAAGCTTCTGTACAGTACATCATCTGCTGTGGTTTCAGCAGAATTAAACAGTAATATATGTTATACTAATAAAAGGAAAGAAACAAAGGATTATGAGATTGTTAAGATTTATAATGATGCAGTTTATGTTGCAATAGATTATATAAAACAATATACAGCACTTGATTATAAGAAATTTGACAATCCAGACAGGGTTGTTATAAATTATAAATATGGTGAAAAGGAAAAATATAATACAGTAAAGAAAGAAACCCAGTTGCGATTTAAGGCAGATAGTAAAAGCGCAGTCCTTCTTGATACTGCTTCTGGCACAAAGCTGCGCATATTGGAAGAAGAAAGTGGTGACGGCTTTTGTAAGGCAATGACAGAAGATGGCATTACAGGATATATTAAAAAAGAAAAACTTGGGGAGGCCATAGAAGAAACCAGGACAACAGATTTTAAAGAAGAGGAATATACGCATACTCTTTTAGGTGAAAAGGTAAATCTTGTATGGCACCAGGTAACAAATAAATCTGCCAATGCTGCATTAACAGATTTGCTTTCTTCAACAAAAGGTGTTAATGTAGTATCACCCACATGGTTTAAAACAATAGACAATGCTGGAAATATTTCATCTATAGCAGATTATACATATATTGAACGTGCTCATGCCGCAGGAGTGCAGGTATGGGGGCTGTGTGACGATTTTGACCCAGGAATGAAGATTGGCAAGGTTTTAAGGGCAACTTCAAGAAGGCAGAGGCTTGCCAAAAACCTTATGGCAGAAGCAATAAAATACAATCTTGACGGGATAAATATAGATTTTGAGAATGTAAGAAAGGAAAACGGTGAAGATTTTATACAATTTATAAGGGAATTAAGTATTATGTGCCGTAATAACGGGATAGTCCTTTCTATAGATAACTATCCTCCTGCAAGCTATTCTGAATATTATAACAGGACAGAGCAGGCGCGTGTAGCAGATTATATTATTACAATGGCATATGATGAATATTATGCTGGTTCTGAAGAGGCAGGCCCTGTATCTTCACTGGGATATGTTAAAGATTCTGTAGTTAATACTATAAAACAGGTGCCAGCAGAACAAACTATAATTGCACTACCATTTTATTCAAGGATATGGACAGAAACAACAAAAGATGGAAATATAGAACTTTCATCTGAAGCATGTTCCATGAAATATGCATCTGAACTTGCTGGAAATTCAGGAACTGAAACGGTATGGGACGAAGAAGCAGGGCTTGATTATATTGAATACAGGTCTGGAAGTTCCATACGTAAGATGTGGATAGAAAACCCGAAATCGCTTGATTTAAAGATGAAAGCCGTTGTTAATGAGAATGCAGCAGGCATGGCATTCTGGAAGCTTGGAATGGAAATGCCCTCTGTATGGGATACCATTGCAAAATATTGTGGCTGATGTAATAAAAGAACAGTTAATATACGTTCTTTAAGCAACAATACTTACATATACATATAGCATATATAAGTATGTTGAAAGGACGGTTTTGGCATGGCAGCAGGAAAACAAGGCAAATCACTTGTGATGCTTATAACTGTATGTGTTCTTTTTATTGTGGGAATAGTAACATATATAACTGCAAAGGATGTATTTGAAGAAGTATCGGTTAAAGGAAATAAGAAATATAAAGTAGTAATTGACAGTGGGCATGGTGGTATAGATCCAGGTAAAGTTGGTGTTAATGGGGCATATGAGAAAGATATAAATCTTGCCATTGCCACCTGCCTTAAAAAAGAGTTAGAAGACAGGGACTGTGAAGTTGTTATGACACGGGAAACTGATACAGGTTTATATAATGAAAATGACAGCAATAAAAAAGCAGCAGACTTAAAAAGACGTGTAGAACTTATGAATAGTGAAAAACCTGATGTTATAGTAAGCATACACCAGAACAGTTTTACACAGGAAAGTTCTAAAGGTGCACAGGTATTTTACCAGGCATCATCAGAGGAAGGGAAGAAGTTTGCAGAAATAATGCAAAAACAGCTTTCAGAAAGCCTTGATAAAAGCAATAGCAGAGTAGCAAAGCCAAATGCAGATTACTACATATTGAAAAATTCAGAAAGTGTTGCAATAATTGTAGAGTGTGGTTTTTTATCAAACCCACAGGAAGCACAGATGCTTGTAAATAAAGATTACCAGAAAAAAGTTGCAGAAGCTGTTGCAGATGGGACACTTTGTTACCTTGAAGCAGCAGGTGCACAAAAAGAAGCATAATTATGGTAAAAAGCATCTTTTACAGCTAGTATGGAATGGAGAAGGACATGGTAACGAAAGTACAAAAAGTAAACCCGGAAGACTTTAGCAAAGAGGAACTAAAGGAAGCATGTGATATATTAAAGAACGGAGGCCTTGTGGCATTTCCGACGGAAACAGTCTATGGACTTGGCGGTGATGCACTAAATCCTTTTGCAGCATCAAAAATATATAAAGCTAAAGGAAGACCATCTGATAACCCGCTTATAGTACATATTGCTGATATGGAAGATTTGTATAAAGTGGCAGATGGCATTACAGAAAACGGGCTTAAGCTTGCAAAAACATTCTGGCCAGGCCCTCTTACATTAATTTTTAAAAAGAAAGAGATAGTTCCTTCATCTGTTACTGGCGGGCTTTTAACAGTTGCTGTAAGAATGCCAGCACATGCAGTTGCAAGGGAGCTTATAAGACAGTCTGGAGTATATATTGCAGCACCAAGTGCCAATATATCAGGAAGGCCAAGTCCTGTCAGGGCAGAACATGTTATAGAAGATTTAGATGGCAGGATTGACATGGTAATTGATGGCGGCAGTGCAGGCATTGGCATTGAATCATCAATAGTAGACGTAAGCGGGGCAGATCCTGTAATATTAAGGCCAGGCTATATTACAAAAGCAATGCTTGAAAAAGTAGCAGAAAGTGTTTATACAGACCCTGTTATAGAAAGCAGGGTAATAAGGAAAGATATAGCTGCAAAAGCCCCTGGCATGAAATACCGGCACTATGCACCAAAAGGTGAACTTGTAATTGTTGAGGGGGATATACAAAAAGTAACTGCAAAGATTAACATGCTGGCAGAGGAAAAAGAAAAAAAAGGATGTAAAACAGCAGTTATAGCTACAAATGAAACAAAGGACAAGTATAAATGCAGTATTGTAAAAAGTATAGGTTCAAGAAAACATGAAGCTTCTATTGCTGCCGGGTTATATGATATATTAAGGGAAATGGATTATCTGGGGGCACAATATATATATTCAGAAAGTTTTGATAATGATATTCTTGGGGGAGCTGTGATGAACAGAATGATAAAAGCCGCCGCATATCATATAGTGCAGGCATAATGCACAATAAAGAATAGAGAAAGGAGGAGGACATGAAAAGTTATGATAAAGTAATATTTATATGTACAACTAATACTTTTTGTAGTCCGGTGGCGGAAGCTGTTTATAAGGAAATAGCTCCTGCATGGCTTCCAGAGGCTGTTTCAAGGGGAATAGTTGTTCTTTTTTCAGAGCCAATAAGCCCCAAGGTAAATGTAATACTTAGCAGCCATGATATAGGTGTAAGCAACCATAAACATTCAATGCAGCTTAAAAAGGAGGATATAACACAGGACACACTTATGCTGGCAATGGCATTTAGTGAGAAAGTCAAACTTATGGAAGACTTCGGGTTAGACAGCAATGTCTATACAATAGGGGAATTTATAGGTGAAGACACAGACATGGTTAATCCATATGGTGCAGATGACGCACAATATAAAAGCTTTTTTGAAGAAGTGCAAAAAAGGGTTGAAAGGGTAATCCTTAGAATAGAAGCAATTTATCACGAAGAAGGAGGAGAAGACAATGATAGCATTAGGCAGTGACCAGGGAGGTTATGGGCTTAAACAGGAGGTTATTAAACATTTACAGGAGAAAGGCATAGAATATAAGGATTATGGAAGTTATGATGAGAAATCATGTGATTATCCAGTCTATGCAAAAAAAGTAGCTAATGCAGTTGTATCAGGTGAATGTGACAAAGGAATACTTATATGCGGGACAGGTATAGGGATATCTATTGCTGCCAATAAAGTAAAGGGAATACGTGCTGCATTATGCCATGATGTATTTAGTGCACAGGCTACAAGGGAACATAATGATGCTAATATTCTTGCAATGGGTGCAAGGGTAATAGGGCCAGGACATGCATTAAAGATTGTAGATACATTTCTTGAAACAGAGTTTTCAAATGAAGAGCGCCATGTCAGAAGGGTTAATATGATTGAAAGTGATTTAACTTAAAGATGAATAAAGTTAAATATAATAACTTGACACCATATAGGACAAGATGTAAAATCTAATATGTATTAGCTGGAAAATACAACACGATGGAAGGCGCACATCTTGTTTTTGTTACGATTTGTGTCACCAGCGCCAGTGGCGGAATGGAGACTGATATGGCAAAGAAAGACATCGACTGGAGTAATATTGGATTTGGTTATATGAAGACAGACAAAAGGTATGTATCAAATTATAAGAATGGTGCATGGGACAATGGCGCACTTATAGAAGATGATACCATTACAATTAGTGAATGTGCATGTGTCCTTCAGTATGCACAGACAATTTTTGAGGGACTGAAAGCATATACAACACAAGATGGCAAAGTAGTCTGTTTCCGGCCAGACCTGAATGCAGAAAGGCTTATGGATTCTGCGGCACGTTTAGAGATGCCCAGGTTTCCTAAAGAACGTTTTATTGATGCAGTAGTAAAAACTGTTGAAGCAAATATTGGTTATGTGCCTCCGTTTGGTTCAGGTGCAACATTATATATAAGGCCTTACATGTTTGGAAGTGATGCAGTAATTGGTGTTAAGCCTGCAAATGAATACCAGTTCAGGATATTTACTACACCAGTAGGCCCATATTTTAAGGGCGGTGCAAAGCCTATTGTAATACGTGTAAGTGATTTTGACAGGGCAGCCCCTCATGGCACAGGACATATTAAAGCAGGGCTTAATTATGCAATGAGCCTTCATGCAATAGTAGATGCACATAATAAAGGGTTTGATGAAAACATGTACCTTGATGCTGCTACACGTACAAAGGTTGAAGAAACAGGTGGTGCAAACTTTATTTTTATTACAAAGGACAATAAAGTGGTAACACCAAAGTCAGATAGTATTCTTCCATCAATAACACGCCGTTCCCTTATGGCAGTAGCTAAAGATTATCTTGGGCTTGAAGTTGAAGAGCGGGAAGTATATTTTGATGAAGTAAAAGACTTTGCAGAGTGTGGGCTTTGTGGTACAGCAGCAGTTATTTCACCTGTAGGGAAGATTGCTTATAGTGGCGGTGAAATCTGCTTTCCTTCTGGAATGGAGGATATGGGGCCTGTTACAAAGAAACTGTATAACACACTTACAGGTATACAGATGGGCAGCATAGAAGCCCCAGAAGGCTGGATTAAAGTTATAAAAGAATAATTGCAGTAAACATACAAATTATGTGGCGTGCGGGCCAGCTATGCTGGCAGGAAATTATATCCGCACGCTGCATTTATTATATCCCGTCAACTATTTTCATAAGCAGAAGACGGTCACCTTTATGTATCTGGTTATTTGTTAAGCCGTTTAGTTCCATAATGCTTTCCGGGGTTGTATTATACTCTTTGGCAATATCCCATAAAGTATCATTATCACCTGCTATAAAACCAGCAAGTCCTGGCATATCATTGAATTTCTGCAAGTCAAGGGGACTTTCTGTTATTCCTGTTATAGCATCCTGGTTTTTGCTGGTAAATACAAGGGCACATATTGAAATGGTAATTTTTGCTTCTACTTCTTCTTTATCAATCATTATTAAATTTATCTGGTTTATATCAGATTGTAATTCATAAGAATCTTCATCAGATATGCCTTTTATTTCTACAAGGTGGCTGAACGGTATAACCCCTTTTGTCATACCTAAAGGCCTGTCATCATTATCAGTTATATAAAGTATATCAAGCGTTACAGCACCTTCTATCTGTATGCCGTCTTCTGTTATTTCCTGTTCATCAATCTGTATTGTGCCGCTGCTGCTGCATATTTGCAGTATATTGTCACTATTGTTTATATTAATATGGTCAGAAATCCGTACACTGCTCTGGTTTTTCATTAAAAGTTTTTCATAGTTAATATTTTCCCTGGCAAGCTGTAAATCACATGAAGTAGAATATGCATCATCAAGTACTTGCATTTCATAATCTTCATAAAATTTCATCTGTAATTTTAAGATAAGCTCAACATCAAGAATCCTGTTTTCACCGTCTTCATCAGGCTTTGCAGAAGCTTCCCTTGAAGAAACTGTAATTTCTATATCAGGTATCATATTTTCACTACAGCCATTACAATTAATAACCCCGTCAAATGGTATTTCAGTTTCAATATATTCAAGCCGGCGTTCTTCTATTTCAGGGGTATAAAGTGCAAAAAGCAGCATGTCACCTATAATACGTATACCATCTTCTACAATCCTTGTCTGTACATTCTGTGGTGTTATTTCATAGTATAAAAGGGTGTCAATAGCAGGTTTGCCTTTAGGCAGGACTGCTTCATCACTTATCCTGAATATATCATTTTTTTGGAGTGCAAGCTGTGTATATGAAACTGTATTAAACTTTTTATTAAGTCCCTCAGGCGGAACAGATTCCTCCATTCCTGCCCTTGCTGCATCTTCTGATATAATATCTGTACCTATAGTAATATTTTTCTGTTCATTCTGGCAGCAGTCCAGGCTTAAAATTGCACGTATGCTTACCTTCCTTGAATTAATAAGGCTTGCCTGGCAGTCTTCTAATTCAAAATGGCAAAATACATCATCAGTAGCAGTTACACTATCCATATTAACTTGTTCATTAAAAGGAATTTGTCCTTTTATATTATGTATTGGACGTATATCATCATTACTTGAATATAAAAGTGAAAATGAAAGGTTGCCACGTATGTTTACTTTTCCATCAGAAGGGTTTATATCAGTTATCTGTATTTTTCCCTGGGTCTTAACAAGTTTCTCAATATCAGGTTTTGTATCAGGCACATTCATATCATCTTCAAGGGTGGCCTGTATATTGCTTCTGCATTTTAATTCATTTGTTTGTATTGTATGTGTTACAAGTTCCATTAAAAACCTCCATTTCTATAATTGCGGGTATATAGCCATTGAAAGGCATGTTTTTTAAGCGCTGCACCTGGTTTATAAGGGCTGGCTGGTTTCTGGCAGTATAAAATTCCACTGGCAGCTATGGAACAATATAAATCTTGCATTATAGACGTAAAAATATACGAAAATAATAGATTTTGTGCCGCATCAATGATATAATAAATATATGCGTCTGTACTGGGTTTATGCAATAATCTAATAATTGGAGGTTAATTCATGAATGGAATGGGGACAAACACGAAAAATGGACAAGACAGAAAAAGGAGGCATGGCTTATCTTTGTCAGGCAAAATACTGGGAATATCTATATTCCCTACTTTGATTATGGGAATTGTCCTTACTGTTGTTGGAATCAGGGGTATAAGGGAAGGGATGCAGGAGGAGGTTTTTGCTTCACTTGAAGCTATAACAACAAGTGTTAATGCTGCCTACACAGCTATTGATGAAGGTGATTATTCATTATCTGGAAATGGTGAACTTATGAAGGGGGAGCTTAATGTTACAGAAAATGAAAGGCTTATTGATAGTTTTACAGAAGGGAATGATAAGGAAGTTACATTATTTTATGGCGATGTAAGGTATGCAACAACACTTATAAGTGATGAAACAGGAGAAAGGATTTTAGGTACAACTGCTGATCCAGAGGTATATAACAGTGTTACAGGCAAAGGGGAAATTGTACATTTAAACAATATTGTTGTAAACCATGTAAATTATTATGCATGTTATATGCCAATGTATAATTCCAGTGGCAGCATAATCGGAATGTATTTTGTAGGGCAGCCGGCAGATAGTGTTGAATCTTTTGTAGCTTCAAAAGTCCAGTCGGTTATTGTAGCCTGGATTATGATATTAGTAATATCTATTATATTAATTTCACTTGTTACAATAGGGATAAAAAGCGGGATTGTTGCCGCAGAAAATGCGGTTTCTAAAATTGCCATGGGTATCCTTAATGAACCAGTTGATAAAAGGGGCCTTAAAAGGGGTGACGAGCTTGGTGATATGATGAGGAGTGTCCATAAGATGCAGCAGGAACTTACAGATGTAGTATCCAATATTAAAAATTCGGTTGATGTTTTGAAAAAGGAAGGAAATGAATTAAGTAATATGGCTTCACAGACAAGCATTACAGCAGGCGAACTGGAGCAGTCTGTAGATGGCATTACTAAGGGTGTTATTTCACAGGCAGATGATGTAGAAGGTGCTTCTGCAAGGATTGATGCCATAGGTGAAATGATTGGAGGCATAGTTGGTTCTGTGCATAATCTTGACAGTATATCTGGGGAAATGAAAGAGAATGGTGATGATGCCATGGTTATTATAAACGGGCTTGCAGAATCTAACAATGCGACAATGGATGCGATTGAAAGGATAGATGACAGGGTAAATGCTACAAATGAATCCGCAGCAAGGATTAGTGATGCAATACAGCTTATTACTTCTATTGCAGAGGAAACCAATCTTTTATCACTTAATGCATCTATTGAGGCAGCAAGGGCAGGTGAACTTGGACGCGGGTTTGCAGTTGTTGCAGGGCAGATACAAAAACTTGCAGAGCAGTCAAATGAATCTGCTGGAAGCATAGCAGAAACTATTAATGAGCTTTTAGATGATTCTAAAAATACTGTTAATGTTATGAATGAGGTAAGAAGCATTGTAAATAAACAGCAGGAAAAGTTTGAACAGACAAGGCAGCAGTTTGCCAATGTCCATACAGGTATTGACAGATCACGTGAGGAAGCAGGGGATATAAGGATTAAGACAGATGCATGTGATAAAGAAAAAACAAATGTATTACAAATTATTGCAAATCTTTCTTCAGTTTCAGAGGAAAATGCTTCTGCTGCTGAGGAAACAGCAACTTCTGTACAGGAGCTTAATTCTACAATTAATACCCTGGCTGTTTCAGCAGGAAACTTGCAGGGTTTGTCAGATGAACTGCAAAAAAGTGTAGCAATATTTAAATTATAAAATTAATTTAGCATTTGTGTTTTATGCACTGCCTGCACAAAGCTTTTTATGCACAGAGGCAGTGCAGGAACGGGGGTTAATATGAAAAGCATGCCGCCAGGCGGGATAGTATATACAAACAATATATCAGTAGATGATTACAATGCGTTAAGAAAGGCGGTTAGCTGGATTAAGGTAACAGAAAAAAGGGCAGCAATAGCAATTAATAATTCATTTTACTTATGTGTTGCCATGTGCGGCCAAAATCCTGCCGGCATGGCAAGAATAGTAAGTGACGGGGGATATACATATTTTATTACTGATGTTATTGTACACCCTGATTACCAGGGTTTCCATATTGGTACAGAACTTATAAGCAGGGTACTTGATTATATAAGAAAAGATGTTCTTGATGGGGAAACTGTTATGGTAAGCCTGATGGCAGCGTATGGGAGGGAGAGTTTTTATGAACGCTTTGGATTCCACACAAGGCCATATGGCAACCACGGGCCTGGAATGTCCATGTGGGTATCAAGGGATATAACAGGAAGTGTTATAACATTATAACCATATAAAAATGGTTAATGTGTTCCCAGGATACCCTGGTATAACATTTTATATAAATTTATTAAGTTCGTTATTGTATTTATACCCAATAGACAGAAGTTTCTTAGTGACATGTGTTTCTTCTATACATAGTGATTTGCACAGGTCATTAAGTGACGGGTAAAAGTCACGGAGCTGTGTATTTATATAACTTAGAAGTATTACAGGATCTTGTGGCAGTTTCATAATAATCCTCCATTCTATTTATGTTTGCGGCTGGCAGCTTCATTTATAAGTCCGGTAATCTTTTCAATGGAATTGTTAAGCCTGCTTTGTTTCATGGCTTTAATATATGTTTCTTTATTATTATATGCTTTAAGTATTGCGTCATATAAATTTTCACTTGTTACATCTTCTTCCTGTATAACTATGCTATATCCCTGTTTTTCAAATGAAGCAGCATTAAGTATCTGGTCGCCGCGGCTTGCCTTTGCAGAAAGTGGTATAAGTATATTTGGTTTGCGCAGGGCAAGTATTTCACATATTGCATTAGCCCCTGCCCTTGAAACTATTATGTCAGCCGCTGCCATAAGGCTGCTTAATTCTTCATTTATATATTCAAACTGTGCATAACCATTTGTATTGTCTAGTGAATGGTCAAGTTTTTCTTTGCCACAAAGGTGTATAACCTGGAACTTTCCTAAAAGTTTTGGAAGAAGACGGCGCATGGCAGTATTTACAGCAACTGCACCAAGGCTTCCGCCTACTACAAGAATTACTGGTTTTGTATTGTCAAAGCCACAGAATGAAAGACCTTTTTCTTTGTCACCATGAAAAAGGTCTTCCCTTATAGGTGAACCTGTAAGCACTGCTTTTTCAGGAGGCAGGTATTTTAATGTTTCAGGAAAATTTGTACACACCCTTATGGCGCATGGTATGCATATTTTATTGGCAAGCCCTGGTGTCATGTCAGATTCATGTATAATACATGGTATCCTTCTTGATTTAGCAGCAAGTACAACGGGTACAGCTACAAAACCGCCTTTTGAGAATACAACATCAGGTTTAATTTTTCCAAGAATGTGCCTTGCTTGTGCAAGGCCTTTTATAACTTTAAATGGATCACTAAGGTTTTTAAGATCTATATATCTGCGTAACTTTCCACTGGAAATTCCATAATAAGGTATACCCAGTTCTTCAATAAGCTTCTTTTCAATACCATCATAAGAACCAATATAATGTATTTCATATCCTTCTTTTTTCAATGCAGGTAATAGTGCAATATTTGGTGTGACATGGCCAGCAGTACCGCCCCCGGTTAAAACAATTTTTTTCATCTTAAAATAGGGCAAGGATACTCCCAATTCTATAAACGGGGAGGAATTGCCCTCTCCTTTCTTTAATATATAATTTTAGAATTTACCTTCAGCTAAAATAATTATCAGGTACCATCCATTAATAATATTGTTTAGCTTGTAATTATGTTCCTGGATAGTATTTAGTAATAACTTATGTCCTGGATTTAAAATAGTTAATTTTAACCTTATTAATCAAGTTTCCTTAATTATATTGCTAAAATACATAATTAATATTTCCATGTACATTATAATACAAAACATTATATGCTGCAATATAAGTGTTTAAGAAACCTTGGAATTAATAGTATTGTGCTATATTACCAAAAGTTTTCTGTCATATATGGAAAAGGGCATTGCTTTTATCCTTGTATAGTAAAAAAATTATGAAATGGACGTGTAAAAGGCCTTATTTAGCTTGTTAAGCATATATAAATATGATATTATAATCTTATATTGTTTATCTGTTATGATATTATGTTTGTATAAAAGAAAGGAGAGCCAGGCAGCAGTGCTGCCCCGTTTCAGGAAAATGACATATATTGAAGAATATAAAGAGGGAAATAAATTTTTAGGTATATACCTTTGTAAATCTAAACAAATATTAAAGACAAAGGCAGGCAAAACGTATTATTCATTAATATTGCAGGATAAGACAGGAGTTATTGATGGTAAAGTCTGGGATTTAAATAATGGAATAGAAGATTTTGAAAGTATGGAGTTTATAATGGCTGATGGCATGGTTACATCATTCCAGGGTGCACGCCAGGTAAATATAAACAGAATAAGAAGGGCACAGGAGTGTGAATATAATCCTGCGGATTATATACCTGCATCTAAATATAATATAGAAGATATGTACAATGAACTTAAAAGCATAATAAGTTCAATTAAAAACCCATATTTTAAGCAGCTTACTGAGAAATGTTATATACAGGATAAAGATTTTGTTGCAAAATTTAAAAAACATTCTGCTGCCAAATCAATACATCATGGTTTTATTGGCGGGCTTTTACAACATACATTGGCAGTAACAAAAATGTGTATTTTTATGGCAGATAATTATAATATACTGGACAGGGACTTGTTAATAACATCAGCTATATTCCATGATGCAGGAAAAGTATATGAACTTTCAGAATTTCCTTTTAATGATTATACAGATGAGGGACAGCTTCTTGGCCATATTTTCCTCGGTGCAGAACTTATAGGAAATAAAGTAAAAGAAATACCAGGGTTCCCAAAAGTCCTCGCTTCAGAGCTGCGTCACTGTATTCTTGCACATCATGGTGAACTTGAGTTTGGTTCACCTAAAAAACCAGCGATTGCTGAGGCTATGGCATTGTCATTTGCTGATAATGCAGATGCAAGGCTTGAAACAATGACAGAAATATATGAAAAATCTGAACCTGGTACAGAATGGCTTGGCTATAACAGGATTGTTGATTCAAATATAAGACAAGGCACAGGATATGTGCAGAAACGTAAAAATATATTATAAAAATATATCCGGAGAGAAAATAACAGGTATGCCAGATAATAAGGAAAATGACAAAATAATAAATATAAAAAGTGTACCAGGGACTTTAGACAGGGAAAGTATTAAAAACAGGGATATGGTATTTAGTTTTAAGAAAAATGATGAACTAATACTTGATATAGAAGATTTTGGTACAGATGGTGAAGGAATAGGCAAAGTACAGGGATATACCCTGTTTGTAAAAGATGCACTGCCAGGGGACAGGGTACGCATAAAAGTAATGAAAACCAAGAAAAGTTATGCTTATGCAAAACTTATTGAGATAATAGAACCATCAAAATGGCGTACAGAACCTGCCTGTCCTGTTGCAAGACAGTGTGGCGGCTGCCAGCTCCAGCATTGCCAGTATAAAAGACAGCTTGAGTATAAAAAGAAAAAAACAGAAGACTGTTTAAAAAGGATTGGTGGTTTTAAAGATATAAAAGCAGAACCTGTTATTGGAATGGAAGTTCCATATTATTACAGGAATAAAGCACAGTTCCCAGTAAGCTATAGTAAAGAAGGAAAGATAATAACTGGGTTTTATGCAGGAAGGACACATAATATAATACCATTTAAGAACTGTTTAATACAGCATCCTTGTAGCAGCATAATACTTGATGCCATAACCAGTTATATGGAAGAAAATAATATTCCTGCATATAATGAAACTACACATAAGGGGATAGTACGCCATATAATTATAAGAACGGGGCAGGCAACAGGTGAGGTAATGGCCTGCCTTGTAATTAATGCGGACAGCCTGCCAAAAACAGGCAGGCTTTTAGAAAAGCTTCTGGATTGTGATTTTTCCATATATAAAAAAAATATGGAAAATATTTTATATAACAGCAAAGCAGGAATTAATACAGGAATAAATAATATAGATGTAAATGGAATATATACTAAAACCCCGTTTATAAAAAGTATATGTGTAAATATAAATAAAGACAGGACTAATGTTATACTAGGGCCAAAAACAAATGTTATATATGGTACACCTTATATTAAAGATTATATAGGAAATATAATGTACCATATTTCACCAGTTTCATTTTACCAGGTAAACCATGCACAGACAGAAAAACTTTATGAAAAAGTTATGGAATTTGCGGATTTAAAGGGCAGTGAGATTGTGTGGGACATGTACTGTGGCATTGGCACAATTTCTCTTTTCCTTGCCCAGAAAGCGGCAAAAGTATATGGTGTAGAGATTATAGGGCAGGCGGTAGAAGATGCAAGGGCAAATGCTGCACTTAATAATACGGACAATGTGGAATTTTTTCATGGTGCTGCTGAGAAAGTAGTACCATTACAATATGAAAAAAGCGGCGGCATGCTAAAGGCAGATGTAGTTACACTTGACCCGCCGCGTAAAGGGTGTGGTGAAAGCCTGTTAAATACAGTAGCAGATATGGAACCTGCAAGAATTGTATATGTAAGCTGTGATCCTGCAACACTTGCAAGGGATTTAAAATATCTGTGCAGCAGGGGGTATAAGTTATGTAAAGTGCAGCCAGTTGATATGTTTGGGCAGAGCAGCCATATAGAAAATGTATGTCTTTTATATAAGGTTATATAAGGAATATAACCATATATAAAAGATTGTTATTTTATATTAAAAGATAAGGTTAATGCATTATATAAGTTTAAAGAAATGCTACATCAGAAGAAAATAACAATAATATGGAATATAAAAAGCAAGTATTATAAATATAATAATATAAAAATACAACGGTAATAGAAGACAGGGGAATACATATGAAAGCAGATAATTTAAGTTTCTTGGAATTTATCGAAGGAAAAAGAACTTTTTATATACCAGTTTACCAGAGAAATTATGACTGGAAGAGAATACAATGTAAGGCTTTATTTAAGGATATTGAAAATATTGCTACAGATGAAAACCGCAGCAGCCATTTTCTTGGTACAATAGTATATGTGGAGGGGGAATCTTTAGCAAATTTCAGGAAATTTATTGTAATTGACGGGCAGCAGCGTCTGACATCAATAATGCTATTGTTAAAAGCCGTTGTGGATTTAACAGATAATGAGGACTTAAAACTTGAGATAGAGCAAAGTTATTTAACAAACAGGTTTAGCCCTGAACCATTAAAAATAAAACTTAAGCCTATGAAACAAGATGCAGGTAATTTCCATAAGTTAATAAACAACCAGATAAAAGATATGGAAGAATCGCAGATATTATTAAATTATAACTTGTTTAAGGATTTAATGGAAGAATCAGCTTTATCCCCAGAAGAAATATACCAGGGAATACAAAAGTTAGAAATAGTTTATATCCAGCTTGCTAAGGAAAGGGAAAACCCACAGTTAATTTTTGAGTCGTTAAATTCTACAGGGCTTGATTTAACACAGGCAGACCTTATTAGAAATTATCTTCTTATGGGCCAGGATTATAACCAGCAGGAGAGGCTGTATAGTGATTACTGGGTTAAGCTTGAACGGCTTCTTCCAGATGCAATGATTTCAGATTTTATAAGAGATTACCTGACACTTAAAACAAAGACAATACCTAATAAGGATAAAGTTTACATAAGTTTTAAAGAATATTACCAGCGTATAAATAACTATGATTCAGAAGGATTTCTTGAGGAATTAAAAACATATGGTGAATATTATAGCTGGTTTAAATACTGTAATAGTCCTGATGAAGAAGTGAATAAAAAATTATCACAGCTTCAAAGGTTAAAATCAACTGTTGTATATCCTTTTCTGCTAAATATATTTGAAGACTGCTATATGTACCATAATATAGATACTAGTATGATATGCAGGACACTAGATGTTATTTTATCGTATGTTATGAGAAGATTATTATGTGAAATGCCAGCAAATGCATTAAATAAAGTATTTGCATCAATGGCAAAGGATATAGGACGTTATGACGGTGAGGATTTATGTGATAAAGTTGCACTTGTCCTGGCAGGCAAAAAAGGAAAAGCAGTTTTTCCAGATGATATTTTACTTAAAGAGAAATTAATGTTACGTAACAGCTATAAATTCATACATATTAAATATATTTTAGAACAAATTGAATGCAAACAGGGAAAAGAAATAGTTAATTTTGATGAATTAACTATAGAACATATTATGCCACAGACCCTTACTGCAAAATAGAAAATAGATCTTGGAAAAAAAGCAGCAGAAATTTACGAGAAATATATAAACTGTATAGGAAATTTAACATTAACTGGTTACAATTCTGAAATCTCTAATAAAAGTTTTGAAGAGAAAAAGAATATATATAAAGGATCTAATATTTATATTAATAAACGGCTGGCAGATTTTGATGCATGGGGAGAAGCAGAGATAATAAAAAGAAGTGAATGTATTATAAATGAAATATGTTCTATATGGAAATGCCCGGATATAATTACTTCTGAAGAAGTTTGTATTGATACAAGGACAGAATTTGATATAACAGATGAAGCTGATGTAACAGGGCGTACACCTTGTGAATTGGAAATATGCGGTGAAATATTTTCTGTGGATTCATGGAGAAGTTTTTTTAAAAGTGTCTGCATGAAAATGTATGAATATGATGTACAAATTTTCAGGAGCCTGGTGCGCCATAAAGACTTTAAAGGCAGAAGCAAGCGCATAATAGGTGAAAGCAGTGATAATATGAAAACACCGCAGAAAATAGCAGAAGATGTATACCTGGAAATGAAATTAAGTGCAAATGAAGCTTTAAACTATGCAAAACTTGTTATTGATAAATATGAGGGAGTAGAAGAAGAGTGTTCATATAAATTAAAACCTTTACGGTAAAACTTATATAAATTATTTATATTAAACAGGCCAAAAAATTGTAGTTTTAGAAACTGGATCTACTTAGGAGATGTAACGAATGACTGAAGAAATAATTAATTATTATAATATAATGCGAAGGAACTTCCCATTTATTATAAGGGAAAAAGAAACAATTTTAAGGATTTTAAGTAATAAGGATAATATTATTATATGCCGCAAAGACAGTAATAATGGGTTAATTGCGGTATCAGTAATTAACCATGGAACAATACTTTTATTATGTGTTGATTTAGAGTACAGGAACCAGGGCATTGGCAGCGGGCTTCTTAAAGAATCTGAAGATATTATTGCAGGAAATGGCTATAATAAAATTACTGCTGGTGCTGGTTTTGATTATATCATGCCAGGTGTGCCCCTTGCCAGAAGCTATTATAAGGCAGGAAGTAAAGGGCTTTGCCCATATATTAATAACAATGCAGCAGATTTTTTTACTAAAAGGGGATATGCACATACATGTGGCTGTGATTTTTTTGATATGAAAATTTCCCTAAAAGACTTTACAGAAAACATATATAATACCAGGGATAATACAGAAAACATTATATACAGATGGGCAACACCAGATGATATAGATAATATATGTGAATGTACAGATGATGCATACCAGGACTTTACAAAATATTATAAAGATAATGCACTGTATAGCGGTTGTAATAACCCAGGAGTACTGGCAGCATTTTACAATAATGAGGCTTGCGGGACTTTAATTGTAAGAACTGAAGATATGGACAATGACATAGGAAGTTTTGGCTGTTTAACTGTAAAACATGCTTACCAGGGAAAACATATTGCCATTAATCTTATTAAAACTGGAACAAAATATTTAAAAGATGCTGGATTAAAAGAAGCTTTTATAGGGTATACATATAGCGGTTTAGATTATTTATATGGACAGGCTGGCTATAAACCCTGGATTTATTATATGATGGCAGAAAAAGAAATACATGGAGAGTTATGGAGTATATAAAAGAAGTATTTGCACAATATGACAGAAGGTGCCTGCGGGTTTACCAGGCATATAATCCTGTTATAGCTAAAGAGGCTGTTGCATTACAAACATTTGGGGAAAATTTTAACGTAAACCGTATGACCTGGATAAAGCCATCTTTTTTATGGCTTATGTACCGTTCTAACTGGGGCAATAAGAAAAACCAGGAATGTATACTGGCTTTAGATGTATACCAGGAAGTGTTTAACAGTTTATTAGAAAAGGCTGTCCTGACTTCGCCAGACTCACTGGCTTATAATGGTGTACAATGGGAAAAAGCTTTTAATGAAACTATGGTATACTGCCAGTGGGATCCAGACAGGAGTGTAAATGGCAATGCATTAAGCCGTGCAGCAATACAGATAGGGATTAAAGGAAATGCATTAAGAGAGTTTTTAGATACAGGTATTTGCCATATAGAAGATTTAACGCCAATGGTTAAGAAGTGGAATGAAAAAAGAAAAAATGGCAGGCTGGATTTAAAAAGCCTGCCATCAGAAAGACTATATCCTGTAAAAAATAAAACAATTAGAAAAAGGCTGGATATGAAGCAGTAATTTCCATTTATTATTTAATAATAGTTTTTTCATGTGTAATAATACCTTGGTGTATTTCCTGGAATTTTTATTCATTGTACTTCCTCCAGTTTTGAAAAATCAAAGTGTAAAATTTTTCCAATACCTTTAGTGACCTGGTAATAGTTTTCTAATAGCTGTTCCAGGCGCTTTTCACCTTCTGGTTCAATATGGTAGTAAACTTTAACCAGACGTCTTCTGGTCTTCTTTTTATAATCTGATATATATTTTTTATCAATCATCTTATAAAATGCCGGGTATAATGAACCTTCAGGAAATGATAAATCCCCATCAGAAAGCCTGGTAATATATTGTGAAATCTGGTATGCATAGCAGTCACCATAATGTTTAAGTATATGCAGCACTACCAGTTCACAAGATCCGCTTTTAAAGCTGTTTCTTGCCGCCATAATTTTCCTCCTGTGTATAATTATAACATAAAACCAGAAAAAATAAATACCTATTTTATCTAAATAATTATTGACAGAAATAGTTAAAAAGCATATAATAAGTGCCAGGTTACCATAAAAATAGAATATATACTGGCTGGATATATAACCATAAATTATGCAGGGCGGATAATAACCAGAAATTATCTTTGTATATTATTATATACTGTAAAATCTATATCCTGCTGGTACAAGGAGGCTGGAGTGAAATTGAAGTATAAGTATATTGCAGGTTTATTTTGTCTTTGTTTATTATTATGTAATTTAAGTATAATACCAGTAAAACATGCCCAGGCTGGAAATAATAATATAATTATACCAGACAGGAAAGCAAAGAATAACAGTGTGGCTGGTTATAAAATTAAAGAAGATAAAAAAGAGTTTAAAGATAAAAAAGGAAATGTAAGGTGTATAGTATCTTTCCAGTACCCGCAGTTTACAAGTACATCACCTGCTGCTGTTAAAATTAACAGGCAGTTAAAAAAGAAGAGCAGGCAGTATTTTAAATCTGAAAACTTTAGAAATATTAAGAAATATACAAAAGATGCCATAAAATATAACAGGTTTTCATATGAAACAGACCAGTATTTATGGACAACATATTGTAGTATGTCATATAATAAAGATAATATTGTAAGCTTCCAGATGTCAGAATGGTGGTATGCGGGCGGCGTTACTACACGGAATTATTATGGACTTAATTATAACCTTGATACAGGAAAAGAACTGGAAATTAAAGATGTTATAAAAGGTAATGCAAAGACAGAAATATTAAAAGCGGCCAAAAAATACCTAAAAGGTGATAAAGAGGCTTATAAAATTATAAAAGATACAAAAAAATATAAATTTTATTTTGAAAAAGGGACAGTATACATATGCTACGGAGGTTACGAATTAAACCGTGGCCCAGGATTTGATATTTTTACTGTAAAAATACCAGATATAAATAAGGTGTAAATTATATTAATATTAAATATTTTAAATATATATACCAAAGCCAGGCAAAATATCTGCAACTGGCTCTGCTGCTTGTGAATATCCACTTGACTAAGGTTAAAAAGAAGGTGTAATTTATGGACTGGCTTAAGCTTAATATGGACGAAGTTTTTTATTACTGTAAATCAAACCAAGTGGATTTTGATTGTGGTCCGTTAAGCCTGCAACTTGAAGAACTGCTTATAATATTTTATTATTATGGAATAAAACAGTTTACATTAAAAGATATACAAGAACTTTATAAGAAAATGCAGATACCAAAAATGAGAAGTGAAGGAATTATCAAACCAGCTCCTGGCAAAATAAGAAAAGTTATGGAACGTATGTAGAATATCCAGTGTATTAGTGATGATACATTTGAAATTATTCCTGCCAGCAGAGGCTTGTATTTACCTTTTGATACAAGCATTTATTCTAGTTATATAAAAGAGTACCAGAAACACAGAATTTAAAGTGGTTGTCCAGACAGATTCCTGCTTGTGCTTTTTAGTTTTATTTTGTATAATACCATTGTATATACAAACAGTGCTTTAAAATACAATATGGAGGAAAGAATATTGAAAAAGTTTTTAGAGGAGTTTAAGCAATTTGCACTGCGTGGCAATGTTATGGATCTTGCTGTTGGTGTTATTATTGGTGCTGCGTTCCAGAATATTGTTACAGCATTGACAGAGGACTTTATTAATCCAATAATTAATTGTATTGGTAAAACAGAAATCGGTGGTTCAATCCAGATTTTCAATACAGGACAGTATATTAGTTATGGTGATTTTATTACCTCAGTTATCAACTTTATTATTATGGCATTTGTAATTTTCCTTTTAATGAAAGGGATTAACAAGCTTATGTCCATTGGTAAAAAGGAAGAAGCACCAGCAGCACCTGTTACTAAAAATTGTCCTTATTGCTTAAGTGTTATACATATTGATGCAGTAAAATGCCCACACTGCACTTCTGATTTAAATGAAGGCGGGTATGTCCCAGAAGAAGCTTAATTGCTTAAATTATGGAAAGGAAATATTAATTATGGAATACGAAGAAATTATTCCTAAAAAAGAGTTAAAAAAGAATGGGAATACAGATATTTGTATCCGTTTTGCAAGTAAAGCTTTTAATACAAATGAAAAGAACCAGATTACAGATATTTCAGAAAAAGGCATACAGGAAATTATAAAGAATGTCTATAATGGAGATTATAAAAGTTTATATCTTTCTTTAGATCCAGATGGTGAAACAGATGGTGGCAGGTATTTTATAATGGAAAGTGACAGTACTTGGATTTCATTAGAGATTGTAGATGAAATAAATAAAGTTTGTTATTCTTCTTTTAATACAGATTATATGGATTCAGAAGAAGAATCACCAATAAAATGCAGTGACGGGCAGTCTGTAATTTTAAAGAAATATACAATGCATAACAGAAAACTGGCAGCAGAATGTGTGGAATGGTTTATAAGGACAGGCAGGCATTATCCAGGGATGGAATGGCTTAAAAGCTGCTGGTAATTGAAGTTAAAAATAAAAGGGGGTATTTTATAATGGGGGAGTTTATTAATGTACTGGTAATAAAGCACTGTAAAGAAGAAAAGGCTAGGGAAATAATAGAAAAGAAAGCGGCTGCCAGTGAATGGGGGTTAATTCCTGGCAGATGCCAGTATAAAACATTTAATGACGGGGTACAGGTTCTTTTAAATGATGGCTGTTGTGGATATGAAGATATGCCAAAATGGCTTTCCAGGAAACTTTGTTGTCCAATCCTGCTTTGCTATATCTATGATGGTGACTTCTGGGGATATGATTTTTATGAAAATGGGAAAGAGATAGATATTTTTTGTACAGTGCCAGATTATTTTGATGATATAACAAAAAAAGAGGCAGCAAAGCTTTCTGGAAACAGCAGTATTATTGCAAAGTATTTTAATGTAGATGAAGAAAGCATTAAGAATTACCTCAGGCAATGGACAGATGCAGTATATGAAATTGAAGATGAAGAGAAGGCTTATGAAGATGATGGATTTAACATAGGTGACGCCTGGCAAATGGCAGACTTTATGCAAAAAATTGGTTTTCCTTATGAATAAATCCTAAATGCTATAAACAGGGCTTCCTTTTACTTATGTAAATTATATCTATGTAAATACAAAGCTGCCGCACTAAGCAGAATATATATAATTATGGTATTTATTCAAATAATATCCACAATATGTATATATTGTTATAATTTTTCTTAATGCGTCAGCCTTGTTTTATATTTTTTTATATGTTGGTTTATGCGTTTTCATTTACATAGATTGATACCCTGCTCTGTATTACCCCTGCTGCATCTTTAGCTGTTTTATCTCCTGCATAAACAGACTTTGTTTCCTCTTCAATTATTTTAGGTATTTCATTATAACTTGAACTTAAGTCTGTTTCTGCCCCTATCCTGCTAAGCATAGAACGGAATATATCCATCTGTTCCTTGGTATATGGTTTTAAAGTGATTTTAAAACCACCGTAATTATATGAATAATTGGTTACAGGATGTACTTTTGTGCCGTCATCATCTGTATATGGCTTAGTTGCCATTGCATATTCTATTCTTTTATCCATAGCGTCCTGTCTTACAGGAAAACCGTTAAGTGAAGAACCGCCGTAGTCTTTCTGGAATTTATATGTATAAAACCTGTGTAAAAAACTCCATGCACCTTCTTTATCTTCACATTTTTCAGAAATTGCAAAATAGTTTCCAGATGAACATATGGATAATTTATTATTTTTATCTGGAGAAGGATAACTTATTACATTATATCCACCCTGGTCTTTAAAAAGTTTTTCATTAATCTGTATATCTGAAAAATCATACATTTCCATTAATTTTAATAAAACTTTGCCTTTTTTTATAAGTTCATATGATGCATCATTGCATGATATTTCTACATCACTGCCAGGGCCTCCTGATGACATTATATAACTGTCATCTGATGAAGTGTCAAGTTTGTTGTCTTTGAAGTTCTTTGAAAATTCAATCATATTTATAAACTCTTCTGAATCAAGGTTTACCTCTCCTGTATCATAATTAACAAAATTCTCCATCTGGGAACCCAGCATATTTTGTACAAACCATTCACTTGTCATATTATGCATAAATGAACTGCCCTCTGGCATATTATTATATATTTTCTCCATATCTTCAAATGACCAGCCTTCTATATTGCCAAATATTTTTTTAGAGCCGGCGAGGGCATTTATCCTGAATGAAACTGGAAGGTAATATAACTTGCCATTATGTTCAAGGGTTGTGCGTACTGTATCTATAAAATCTTCTTTTTTAATTTCACTATCTTTTTCTATAAGGGGATATAAGTCTGCAAGGAACCCCTTTTTAATATAGAGTTCTTTTGGCATATAGCCAACATCTATAATATCTGGTATTTTACCTGATGTTATATCAAGATTTATCTGTTCAGACGGGTCTTCGTATGAACTGTAATCTGCTACTTCAATACGGTGGCTTCCATCTGTTTTATTGAATTTAAGGATTTCCCTTTTTACATATATATCAATGTAATTTGATGCGAGTGTAAGTTTTTTCTTCTGTTTTGTATCTGAATATTTCTTTTTACTAATTGTAGCAATTTCAATATCAGATGACATATTACCATTTTCCATGCTGGTATAATCAATCATGGTATCCAGGACAAAAAAGCTCCCATCCTCCATTTGCATAAAGTCAGATATACTATTGCCATCTATATCAACATTTATCCAGTTAAATACAAGTTCCGTTTTGCCTTTTTTAAAATCAAATTCATATAAACAGCTATCAGTGCTTAAATATATATTGCCATTTACAGCTTCTTTTACTTTATAAACATTATATATAGAATCATTTCCAAGACCTACAGGTTTTAAAGTTTTGCCTGTTTTTAAATCAAGTTCTGATATGCCAAGACCTCCTGCACCCTCTTGCTGGGACAAAATATAGATTTTACCATTATTTGCCTTAAACATGCTTGTTATATAATTATCAACTTCAAATGCTTTATCAAAAGAACCATCTTTATTAAATATATGGACTTTTTTATCCAGGTATACAATTAATTTTCCATTTAAAAAAATAATATTATCACTTAAATAAAAATAATCATTATCTTTTTTATCTGGCTTAATTTCAATACGTCTGGAAGTTTTGCCTGATTCATCAATTTTCATCATATAATACTGTACTTTAGATTCACCAGTTTTTTTATTATAATCTTGTGTAGAAGTAATTATGCAAAGGTTGTTTTTATCATCTAAAAAAAGACTAGATGTATATTCATTATCTTTAAGCCCGCTTATTTCTGTCTGGTTAATATTGCTGCCGCCGGCAGAACACTGTAAAAGATAATTCTTTGAAGATTTAAGCTGGTAATTTTTCCCATACTCAATATCATTACCAGTTATATATATTTTCCCATTATTAAAACATGAGTTGCCAAGGGAATCCATTTTTATATTGCCAAGTTCCTTAAAATCTGCCTCATATACATACTCTGGATTTTCTTCCCCGCTAGTCTTTTTATCACCTCCTTTGCTACATGCGGTAAATGAAATTGCTGGTACAAATGCCATAACCGTTAAAGCAGATGTTACTATTATCTTTTTAACACTCCTTTTAATATCCATGCCCGTAATACCTCCTTTTGAGAATAGCCGGGGTATCATTAGCAGAATTAATTTTTCCCATGATACCACCTGATATAAATATTTTTGAAATATGTTAATATCTCTCTGGAATATAACATGGGTATTATTATAATACTAAATTTCAAAATAAAGTTTAAGATTTATTTGTGATTTCCTTACAATTTTGTGAAAATTAGTAAAAGCAGGAAATTTTACCCGTATAAAGTTTTAAATTTCTTTTGTAATTTTTTTGCTGTTTGTTTTGCGGTCTTTTTACCTTTATAAAAATCTTTAGTTCCGCTGTATATTATGTCAATAAAACTGTCATAGTACATTTTATTTTTTCCTATCCTGTCAATAACAGAATAAAATATATCTTTTTGTTTTTTTGTTTTTAAATAATGTTCCATTTTTTCATTAAGTACATCTTTCCTTACAGGAAAACCATCATATTTATCTACATTTTTCTGGAAACCGTATTTATAAAAACTTTTAAGGAAATCCCATGCGCCTGCTTTATCACTGCACTTTTCCGAAATGCAATAACAATCTCCATATGCAGCCTCCGATATTCCTATTTTATTATTTCTATCTTTTGATGGCGGGCTGATTACAGTAAAACCTCCACAGTTTTTATAGAGTTTGTAATCATAAAGAAATTCCCCGAAGCTGTCCCAATATAATTTTTTTAATAAAAGCCTGTTATTTTTTAACAGCTTTGATACACTGGTGCCATCTTCTGAAATATCACTGTAATTGCTGTATTCTGTATATTTATCAAGATATTCATCTTCTGTCAGGAAATGTTTTGAAAATTTAAGCATATTTATAAATTCCTCTGAATCAAAATCTGATTCTTTTGTTTCATAATTTATAAAATCTTCAATATTTGCGCATAATATATTATCTATAAACCATTCTCTTACAAGGGCAGGAATAAATACTTTACCTTCCGGCATATTATTATATTTTTCTATCATATCATTATATGACCAGCCCTCCATATTTCCAAAATCTTTTTTAGAACCAAGGAATCCCTTTATATTAAATGATATTGGCATATAATATAACTTCTGGTTATATTCCATTGTGCTGCATATAGAATCTATAAAATCTTCTTTTTTTACTTCTGTGTCATTTTCCATAAGTGGATATAAATCAGTAATAATATTTTTACTAATATACGGTTCTTCTGTATAGTCAGTAGTTTCAATAATATCAGGTATTTTGCCTGCCATTATATCGAGGTGCAACTGTTCATCTGCATCTATAGGCCCGTACACATTATAATCAATGATTTCTACACAATAATCTTTGTTTGTCCTGTTAAATTTTATGATTTCATTTTTTACCATTGATTCTAGGCCGCTTACTGCCATAGTAAGTATTGTTCTGGCTTTATCTCCTGGATATTCTTTCCTGGTAATATTAACAATTTCAATATTACTTAAATCATTTTTAGATTTTATATCTTTATACGTTATAATATTGATACTTCCATCTTTTGTAATATGGAAATCAAGGATATTATAATGATCAACGCCAATATCTGCCAGGTTAAACAAGATTTCCAGGCATTTTTTTTCAAAGCTATACTCAAACATGCAATCAAAGTTATATATATATATGCTGTTATTAAAAGGTTTTGCATTTAGTATAAAGTCTAATAAACATTTCCTGTTATTAACCTGCTTGCCGGATATGCCTGTTTTTAAGCAAAATTTATAGCCCAGTGGTTTATCCAGTCTGCCTGTTTTTATATTAACCCCGTATATAGCATCATAGACGTCCTCTGCCGGCCCACGCATAATAATATATATCTTTCCATTTCCAGCCATAAATATGCCATCAGCATCATGCCCAACGCGGATTGTTTTATATTCTTTGCCATTTTTATTAAATATATGGATATAAGAACCAGCATATGTAAACAGGGTGTTATCTTTATATACCGCATTATTGCCATCTGCACAAATATATTGTTCCTTATCTGGTTTAAGTTTAATACGGTTAGAAGTATTGCCATATTTATCCATATTTAATAAATAAAATTTGTAATTATGCGAATCTTTCTTTTTATTATAACTGTAAATCTTTGTAATTATAAACAGGTTATCTTTATTATCTTTAAAAAAGCTTACTATAGTTTCTTTTTTACCCAGCCCTTTTATTTTTTTTTTGCTTATAGTTTTATCGCCACTAAAAGGGCAGCTTACAAAATAATTTGTAAAAATCTTTGAATTATGTTTTTTATCATGCTTATAATCTTGTGATATCATATAAAACCCGTCTTCTGTAGTACAGATTTCTGAGCTGTAGCCAAAACTTACAGCTCCGGCATCTTTAATATTTAATTCATACCCGGATTTTAAAGGCACATTTTTTTTAGCCATATTATTATCTTTGGCAGTATCATTATCTGTAATATTGTTATCTTTAACAGCATTATTATCTGTAATATCATTATCTTTAGCAGCATTATTATCTGTAATATTGTTATCTTTAGCAGCGTTATTATCTGTAATATTGTTATCTTTAACAGCATTATTATCTGTAATATCATTATTTTTAGCAGCGTTATTATCTATAATATTATTACTGCTGCATGCAGTACATAATACCAGGAACAGGGCTGCTGCCATTGCTGTTAATAATGTCGTAAATAATTTTTTATATAATTGGAAAAATTTAGTTAGCATATAGTTTATACCTTCTTTATACCTTAAACCTGTATCCTACTCCCCATATTGTTTCTATATATTGTGGTTTGGCAGTTGATTCTTCGATTTTTTCGCGTATTTTTTTAATATGTACTGTAACAGTTGCAATATCACCTACTGATTCAAGTTCCCATATTTCTTTAAATAACTCTTCTTTGGAATATACATGGTTCGGGTTCTGTGCAAGAAATGTTAATAAATCAAATTCTTTAGTGGTAAAGCTTTTTTCTTCACCATTTATATATACCCGGCGCGCTGTTTTATCAATTTTAAGCCCACGTATTTCTATAATCTCATTTTCCTTAGTTCCAGCAGATGTAAGGCGTTTATAGCGTGCAAGGTGTGCTTTTACCCTTGCAACCAGTTCGCTTGGGCTGAACGGTTTTGTCATATAGTCATCAGCGCCTATTCCAAGTCCGCGTATCTTATCAATATCATCTTTTTTGGCAGATACAATAATTACAGGGGTATTTTTTTTCTCCCTTATAAGGCTGCATATCTCAAAGCCATCCATGCCAGGAAGCATAAGGTCAAGTATAATAAGATCGAAGTCTTCATCTATTGCATGTGCGGCACCAGAACTTCCATCACATTCTATTGTTACCTCAAAACCGCTTAATTCAAGATAATCTTTTTCAAGTTCAGCTATAGAAGACTCATCTTCAATAATAAGTATTTTATTCATAGTGTTTCCTCCATTATTTTATATTATTATAAATTGATATTTATTATTTATATAAGTTAATATACCAGCCAGAAAACCCATAATCTTTAAAATATGGAATAAATGGCATCATACCTGGCAAGTTACATTAAAAGCATTGTATTTCCCAAAATATGGCATAATATAAATATGTAAGTATATTATATCTGTATTTTGGGACAGTTCACAAAAGGGTAGTTTACAAAAGTACAAGATTATATGTACTAATATAATGTTATACAATATAAAAATAGTTATTTTTATATATTAAGCCTTTTTTTAAGGGTAAAGTAAACAGAAGTGCCTTTCCCTAAGGTGCTTGTTGCCCATATTTTTCCATTGTGGTCAGATATGATTTTTTGTACAATCGCAAGCCCAAGCCCGCTTCCGCCTTTGGAAGAGTTACGTGAGGCATCTGCCCTGTAGAAATGGTCAAATATAAAAGGCAGGTCCCTTTTATCAATTCCTGGGCCATTATCAGATATTTCCACCTGGATAAATTCTTCTTGTGCTTTTGGCGGGATTAAATCTGTACCATCTTCATTAATCTGGCGGTATAATGGCGGTAAAACCGGGGGCGGTATAACATTGCTTATTGTTATTTTTATAATGCCTTCACTTTTATCCATGTATTTAACTGAATTGCCAGTTATATTGTTAATAACACGTTTAAGCTGTTCAGGGTCAGCCGTAATAAATGTATCTTTATCTGTACTGTTTTCATAAGCCACTTTAATATTGTGGGACTCAAGGTCAAATGCAATTTCATCAATACAGTCTTCAAAATAGCTGCCAATATTTAATACTGTAAAATTATATGGAAGGGCATTTTGTTCTATTTTGGCAAAAAGTGATAATTCATCTACAAGATATGTCATATCAACTGCTTTGGCAATAATTGTTTTAAGGTATTTTTCCTGCTTGCCAGGTGTTGCTGCTACACCGTCAATAAGCCCTTCTGCATAGCCTTTAATTGCTGTAAGCGGAGTTTTTAAATCATGTGATATGCTGCCCATCATATCACGTGTGTTTTGTTCATATTGTATTCTTTCTTCAAGTATGGATTTTAAACGTATGCGCATTTCTTCAAAATCACGGCAAAGTTCACCTATTTCATCAGAGGAGGTGACACGTACAGGGCTGTCAAGGTTTCCCGCACCTATCTGCATTGTAGCAATATGCAGTATATTAAGTGGTTTTACAATGCTGTGGTAAAGCCAGATTATAAGGATTGCCCCTGTTATAACAATAATTGCAAGAAAGCACACCATAAGGTCACGCAAGGAGTTTTTCCAGTAAGGCATAAGCTTTGAAAGGTCCGTTATAAGGTAAAACTGTCCTTTGGCATTATCCGTAAAGTAGAAATCTTTGCCACGTATTAAAAGGGAATTTTTAGTATCAAGTGATATATAGCTGTTATCTTTACTGTATTCTGTAAAATATGGAAGTGTCAGCATTTTGCCATAACATTCTTTATCACCAATATAAAAGTCACTGTCTTCATATCTTATAACTATAAAAGTGTCCCTGCCAGCAAGTATATTTGTAATAGAGTTTATTACGGAAGAATCAAGGAGCTTGTCAGGATTATCTTCTGCAATATTAGTAATTGCATTAAAATCTTTTGAAGTAATTTTGTACAATACCTGTACAGGGTTTAATATAAATCCATAACCTTTATAATCATCAGGGTCAGCGCTATAGTATGCTATAATGTTATCTGCCTGTATTTGTACTGTTCTATGAAAACTTATTGCACCTGCAAATAATGGGAAAACTGTCATTATAAGAAAGGCAACAATAAGCCTGCCCCGTATTTTCAATATAAATCCTCCTTATAATTATAAGTGTCAGTATGCATTTTTATTTACATTATTGCCGAAAAATGTAAGGAAAAGTATTTTAAAATCCAAAAACATTGACCAGTTTTCAACATAATATAAATCACATTCAATGCGTTTTGTTATGGAGGTATCACCCCTGTAGCCATTAACCTGTGCCCATCCTGTCATTCCGGGGCGCACTTGGTGTTTTACCATATACCTTGGGATTTCTTCTTTAAACTTATCTACAAAATACGGGCGTTCAGGCCTTGGCCCTACAAGGCTCATATCCCCTTTTAACACATTAAAAAGCTGTGGCAGCTCATCAATATTTGTTTTGCGCATAAATCTGCCAAATTTAGTAACACGTGGGTCATTTTCTGTAGTCCATGCTTTTTTCTCTTTGCTTTCTTCCTGTACTTTCATGGAACGGAATTTATAAATTGAAAATTCCCTGTTATGGAGCCCTATCCTTTTCTGTTTGAAAATAAGCGGGCCAGGTGATGTAAGTTTAATAATAGCTGCACTTATAAGCATTGGTATAAAGAATACTATTATTGCAACAACTGAACCAAATAAATCAACACATCTTTTAAGTACCTTATTAAAAGAGGAACTTAATGGTACATGCCTTACATGTATAACTGGGATTCCGTCAAGGTCTTCAGTATAAGGCTTTGTTGGTATAATATTGTTGTAATCAGGAATAAACTTAGTATGCACACCTGATTTTTCACATATTGCAACAATTTTTTCTAGTTTGCTGTACTCATCAATGCCAAGGGTTATTGCAATTTCATCATATTCATTGGAAGAGAGGAGTTCTGGCAGCCTGTCCGTTTTGCCAATAATCTGTACATGGCGGTATGTTTCCCCTTGCGGTGTGTTATCATCAAGCATGCCATGTATGGAGTATCCCCAGTCAGGGTGTGACCTTAACCTGTCAATATATCCTTTAGCAGTACGGCTGTAGCCTACAATAAGGATATGTTTAAGGTTTTTGCCTGCCCTTCTCATTTTACGCAGCACTTTAATTACAAAAAGCCTGAACATATAGTCAATGCTTATGTTTAGAACAACAAATATACCAAGGAAAAGACGTGCATAGTTATTTTCCCTTAAAAGGAAATATAATATTGCAACTGTATAAAGCATACCAAGTATACTTGCTTTAATAAGGCTGAACAATTCTGAACGCCTGCCAGAAGTACGCTTTGGGTCATACATTCCACATATATAGTATATAATAATATAACATGGAATAAGCATAATAAGCATGTTGCGGTATTCTTCAAGTGATTTATAATATCCAAATGGAGGCCTTATAATTTTATACTTTATAAGAGGGCTCCATGTATCATCAAACCTTAGCTGGTAAGCAAGCAGGAATGAAAATGCTATAATAACTGCATCAATTATAATGTGCATGATATTAAGCAGTTTTTGGTTTTCACGTATCAAGATTCCACCTTCTTTTTAAAAGAGTTTTACAGGCACGCCATTTTGCTGTCTATTTATTATAGCCATAAAACTTCCATTTCGCAATAAATAATGTTAAATTAATTTCTTTTTCACAACTTTAACACAAAAGGCTGGTAAAATTACTTTATCAAAATTAATAAACCAGAGTTTTGGTTTTTAACCAAAACTTTATTGACGTATTGGCATAAAAGTAGGATAATAGTAAATGTATGTAGCTCTATATTATAGAAAGATATGAGGGATAAACTATGGATGAAAATAATAATAAAAGTTCTTATACAGGTGAATATGGCAATCCTGTTGAGGGTGAGAACCCTTATAGTTCTTCTGCTTACAGTTATTCTTATAAAGATGGCAATAATAGTGTGACCCATTCTGGTGACTATTATCCACAGAATAATTCTGGGGACAGTACACAACAGTATAGCGGGGACATAAAAAACCAGGACAGTGCAGGTAATGACAGCGCATATCCACAGGAAACAGGAAACAGGCAGGCTTCTTTATATGGCAACAGCAGCGGCCAGGACAGCCATTATAATTCTATGGATAATTATAATAACGGTTATAGTGGCAGTAACGGTTATTATAACAATTATAACGGCGGCCAGGATAATGGCAGCAAAAAGAATAAAAAAAGCATGGGTACTGGTAAAAAACTGCTTATAACAGCAGCATGCGCAGTAATGTTTGGAGTTGTTGCAGGGGTATGTTTTGAGGCAGTACATTATGTTTCAGATAATGTACTTGGGATAACTGCACAAAATACAAAGAAACTTGGTACTACTACAAATTCAGATTCCAATAAGGCATCTACAAGCAAAGCCGGCAGTGGCAATGTAGTATCTATTAAGGGTGCTGTTACTGATGTATCAGGTATTGTTGAGCAGACAATGCCTGCGATTGTGGCTATTACAAGTACATCAAAGGGTACAAATTATTATGATTTATTTGGGCAGTATTATGAACAGCGTGGGCAGACCAGTTGTGGGTCAGGGTTTATAGTAGGCCAGAATGACAAAGAACTTCTTATAGCAACAAATAACCATGTTATAAGTAATGCGAAAACTATTTCTGTACAGTTTATAGATGATGAAGTTTATGAGGCATATGTAAAGGGGACAGCAGAGAGCAATGACCTTGCAGTTATAGCAGTTAACGTAAAATCTATTAAACCTGGTACAATGGATAAGATTAAAATAGCGGATTTAGGCAGTTCTGACAGCCTTAAGGTTGGGGAAATGGCAATCGCAATAGGAAATTCACTTGGCTATGGGCAGTCAGTGACAGTTGGTTATATAAGTGCTAAAAACAGGGAAATTACAGAAGATTCTTCAAATAATACAGGTGTAGTTAATAAGATTAAGGTAATCCAGACTGATGCCGCAATAAACCCAGGCAACAGCGGAGGGGCACTTCTTAATCTTAAAGGGCAGGTAATAGGAATTAATTCTGCTAAGATTGCTGATTCATCAGTTGAGGGTGTGGGTTATGCAATACCTATTTCAGCAGCAATACCAGTTATTGATGAACTTATGAATAAAGAAAAACTTTCAGATAATGAAAAAGGCTATCTTGGAGTATCAGTAAGGACAGTGACAGATGAAGCCAGCTATTATAATATTCCAAATGGCGCTTATGTTGAAGCAGTTTCAGACGGCGGGGCAGCAGATAAAGCTGGTTTAAAGACAGGTGATATAATTACATCTATTAATAATATGGAAGTAACAACAAAAGAAAGCCTCCAGGAAAAAGTAAACAGTTACCGTAAGGGCACTGAAATAGAAGTAATTTTCCAGAGAAGCAGTAACGGTGTATATGAGGAAAAAAAGGTTACTGTAAAATTACAGGGACAGGATTCGCTTGATGGCCTGCCTGATGACGGTACTTATACACGTGGCAGTGAAGAAGGCCAGGATAATAGTAATCCAGGCAGCCAGGGAGGGAATGGTTTTGAAAGGTTTTTCTCAAACCCATTTTCAAATTAATGAAATATCATGTAAAAATATTGTCCTAAAAAATATTATTGCTGCTATAATATTTATAGCAGCAAGTTTCTGGGAGTTTCTGTATTTAGAGCTGTTTTTTAATAAAGCCATAACAGATTTTCCTACAGATATAATTATTAAAAATGTAGTTCTTATAATGCTTGTAAATCTTATGCTTGTAAGTATTTTACACAGTATGAGGGCTGCATTTTTAATTTCCTCTGTTTTTATGCTTGCAGCAGGCATAGTTAATTTTTTTATAATATCATTCCGTGGATATGGAATTGTTTATATGGATTTTTATGCTATAAAAACAGCAGCAACAGTAGCTGGAAGGTATTCTTACAGCATAACCCCTGGGTTTGTTGCTGCCTGTTTTACAGGGGCAGCAGGGGTTTTAACAAGTTTTTATATGCCACATATGCAAAAGGGCAGTTATTTTAAGAAAGAAACTTTAATTGCGTCATTTTCAGGAATATTAGTTTCTGTGCTGTTTATTGCCTGGATAAATTTTGATGCAACATTTTTTAAAGGAGTAAGTTCTATTACATGGGACCATAATATTGGCATAAGTGATTATGGTTACCTGCTTTATTTTACTGCAAATGCTGGCAGGGCAGAGGTTAGCAGGCCAGAGGGGTATTCGGTGGAAAGGGCAGACAAAATACTGTCTGCTTATGCTAAAGATGAAAAAGAAGAGGCAGTAGAAAATGGCAGCAATATAAAGAATGGTGTTAAACCTAATATTATAATGATTATGAATGAATCATTTTCTGATTTGCGTGTGCTTGGCAGTTTTAACACAGATACAGATGTAATGGGATTTTATGACAGCCTTAATGAGAATACTATTAAAGGATATGTACAGTCATCAGTATATGGAGGTTATACTTCAAATTCAGAATTTGAGTTCCTTACAGGGTGCAGCAAGGTTTTTCTGCCAGGCAACCCATACTTGCAGTATATGGACGGTTATCTGCCATCTATTATAAGTAATATAAAATCACAGGAAGGATATGATGAGGCTGTTGCAATCCATCCATATAATCCTTCTGGGTATAACAGGAACAGGGTATACCCGCTGCTTGGTTTTGACAGGTTTTTATCAGCAGATGATTTTGAAGAGCCAGTTTTTGTAAGGGATTATATAAGTGACTGGTCAGATTACCATAAAATAGAAGAACTATATGAACAAAAAAAAGAGGGTTCAAGGCTTTGTGTATTTAATGTAACAATGCAGAACCATAACCCGTATAGTAATACAAGCTATAAATTTAAAGATAATGTACATATTACATCATTTGCTTCAACTCTGCAGGCAGAGCAGTATCTTTCACTTATGAAAATGTCTGATAAAGCATTAGAACAACTAATAACATATTTTAAAAATGTTAGTGAGCCTGTTATTATACTTTTGTTCGGTGACCACCAGCCGCATCTGCCGGATTTATTTTATAAAGATGTAATGGGTAAAGAACCTTTGCAGTTTACAAGGGAAGATACCATGCTTAAGCATAAAGTGCCATTTCTTATATGGGCTAATTACGATATTCCTGGAATATTTATAGAAAATGCATCAATAAATTACCTTTCTTCTATATTCTTAGATGCTGCTGGTTTAGAGATGAGTGATTTTAACAGGTATCTTCTTGGCCTGTATAAAAAACTTCCTGCAATAAGTGCAGCAGGAAGCTATGACAGTGAAGGGAAGCTGCATGAAAATACAGAAAAGGATAATTTATATGCAAAACTTATGGAAGAGTATGAAATTGTACAGTATAATTATCTTTTTGATAATGAAAACAGGCTTGACGAACATTTTACCATTACAAGGTAAGTTTTATATGTTTTATAAATTTTTATATGCAGCCAGGCTCCAGGAAGGCATTGTATTTCCAGAAGCCTGGTTTTATGGAAGTTTATTATGCCTGTGTATGTTCATATGCTTCGCGTACTGCCTTTGCAAGCTGGTCAGGGCATGATGTGCCCTTTCTTCCGCACATTATTCCCCTTACTTTACTTTCAATCTGTTCAACAGTAAGCCCGTCAACAAGTGAACGTACAGCCTGTAAGTTGCCATTACACCCTCCAGTAAAAGATACATTTGTTATAATGTCACCATTAATATCAAATTCTATCTGTGATGAACATGTTCCTTGTGTTTTATACTTATATCTCATAATTATATAATCCTCCTTTTTTAGTATGTCAGAGCTGTGAAAATACTTCTCCAAGCGGGCACTGGATTAAAAGATCTGCCTGGTTGTCAAGAGGTGTTGCAGATTTGTTTATAAGTACAAGCCTGTTTCCATTATAATATTGTAAAAGCCCGGCAGCAGGGTAAACTGCAAGTGAAGTTCCCCCTACTATTAATATATCTGCTGCATTTATAGCATTTATTGATGCTTTTATAATATTATTGTCAAGCCCCTCTTCATAAAGTACAACATCAGGCTTAATAGTACCACCACATCCGCATAAAGGTATTCCTTTAGAAGATGTAATTGCATTAATGTCATAAAACTTATTGCATTTCATGCAGTAATTCCTTAAAACAGAACCATGCAGTTCGTATACAGTTTTACTTCCTGCTTTCTGGTGCAGCCCGTCTATATTCTGGGTAATTACAGCTTTTAGTTTTCCTTTCTGTTCAAGTTCTGCCAGTTTAATATGTGTAATATTAGGTTCTGCATCTGTACAAATCATTTTATCACGGTAAAACTTATAAAATTCTTCTGGTTTTGTGCGGAAGAAAGAATGGCTTAGTATAGTTTCTGGCGGATAGTCATATTTCTGGTGGTATAACCCGTCAGTACTTCGGAAATCAGGTATGCCGCTTTCTGTTGAAACGCCTGCACCACCAAAAAATACAATATTACTGCTTCCAGAAACCCAGTCTTTTAAGGTTTTGATACTTTCTTCAATATTATTCATTAGAACCCTCCTTAATTCCAATGCCGGCAAGTCCTGCCATTTCTATAATAGACTTTTTAGAAACTTTTTTGCCATGGTATTCTATCAGATTATCTTTTTCACCTGTAAATATATCTACAGGTTCATACTTTTCAAGTATAATTTTATCATCTTGTATTGATATTTCAACGGAATCCCTTTCTGAAATATTAAGGGTGCGGCGCAGTTCTATAGGCAGGGTTATCCTGCCAAGTTCATCAAGTTTTCTTACTATTCCTGTTTCTTTCATATGCAGTCTGCCTCCTTTTATGCTGAATATAACATAGTTTGGGAAAGATGGCAAATATATTTTGTGGCTTTGCCTGTATGCAGCAGTTATGACCAGAAAATCCCCGGAGATGGCAGCTCCAGGGATTCTTGGATGAATTAACTTATTTTGACGTTGCAAGTTAATTTTAAGATTAATTTCATGAAATGTCAATAGAAAACGCGAAATATAAATGTGACATTAATGTGGCAGCTAAGTAATTAGTTCCCATCTGTATTACTGTTTAATTTTTTAAGAGCCTTTTGTATATCATTATATTCCAGTTCTTTGCTGCTAAATGAAAGTATTGAATGTAATGGCGTTTCTTCAAATGCTGCCTTCATTCCCTTTAATGCTTCTTCATCTGTAATATTTTTATTATCTTTATCTGTCCTGGCTTTAAGCAGGATTTCATCAAGAGGTTTTGAATCTGTAGCAAAAAGTTCTACGTCTTTGCATGTTGTTGTATCACCAGCATAAAACGGGATTTTTCCAGATGCTGTAATTTGGATTTCTTTAATATATTTTATATCACGTGAAGATGCTCCTATAGCTATTTTATAAGTCCCGCTTTCAATAAACCAGTCCTTTAATGTTTCATTAAAATATGCAAATGAACGGAAACCAAGTTCCATACAGGCAGTTTTTGTTTCACCTGGCTCTAAAAATACTTTGCAGAAGTTCTTTAATTCTTTTTCAGGCCTTATATAAAGTCCGTCAAAGTTCTTTACATATAATTGTACAATTTCAGCACCTGCAAGTTTTCCAGTATTTGTAATATCAATATATACTTTTATCTGTCCTGTACCATTTAATTTAAGCATAGTGCCAGAACAGGCATTTACAGTGTCCCCGCCAGTTTCTATGCGCATATTGCTATACCTGAATGTAGTATAACTTAAACCATAGCCAAATGGGAACAGTACTTCCATCTTTTTCTTATCATAGTACCTGTAACCAATAAATATACCTTCACTGTAATGTACTTTATCCCTGTCCCCTGGGAAGTCCAGGTATGAAGGGTTGTCCTCAAGGCGCAGCGGGAATGTTTCTGCAAGTTTGCCAGAAGGGTTAGCCCTTCCAAACAGCAAATCAACCGCAGCAGCACCACTTGCCTGTCCTGCAAGGTACATTTCAAGGACTGCACCTGCTTTACTAAGCCATGGCATAAGGACTGGTGAACCATTATGGAGCACTATAACAATGTTTTTTTGTACCTTATATATTTCTTCAATAAGATGGTTCTGGCACTCTGGCATGTTAAGGTGTGTACGGTCAAATCCTTCACTTTCAAATGAGTCAGGAAGACCTGCAAATATTACTGCAATATCAGCACTTGCAGCATTTTTAACTGCTTCATCTAAAAGTTTGCTGTCTGTTTCATCTTTATCTGTATTATATCCTTGTGAATAAGTATATCCGCACTTCAAAGCATTTGCTGGTTCTTTTAATACGAAGGACTGCCCTTCTTCTTTGGAATATGTTTCTTCACAGGTTTTATGGGCATTTATAGCTTTTTCCAAAGCTTCTAGTGCACTTTCTGTTTTAAAGCAGTTAATATGGCTTGAACCGCCTCCCTGTATTCTTGGGATATCTGCAAATTTGCCTATAAATGCAATTTTTTCATTGCCAGACAGTGGAAGAAGCCCGTTATTTTTAAGAAGTACAGCAGAATTTACGGCAGTTTTCTTTGCAAGGTTATGGTGTTCTTCTTTATCATATATAACCTGTTTTTTATTAGTTATGGATTTATCTACTAATTCAAGTACTCTTTTTGCTGCCTTGTCAAGTACTTCTTCTGGGAGGGTGCCGTCTTTTATGGCATTAACAATTAGTTTATCTGTTTCACCGTGGCTTGAAGGCATTTCAAGGTCTAATCCTGCTTTAAGTGCTTCTACACGGTTGTTCATAGCACCCCAGTCAGTCATTACAAGGCCTTTAAACCCCCATTCATCACGCAGGGTTTTATTAAGAAGCCAGTTATTTTCACATGAGTAAGTACCATTAATCCTGTTATAACTGCACATAATGGTCCACGGCTGTGCTTTTTTAACAACACTTTCAAATGCTGCCAGGTAAATTTCCCTTAAAGTTCTTTCGTCCATTTCGGAGCTTATGCTCATCCTGCGCCACTCCTGGTTATTGGCAGCAAAATGTTTAAGGCTTGTACCTGCACCCTGGCTTTGTACACCATTTACAAATGCTGCCCCAAGTTCACCTGCAAGATATGGGTCTTCTGAATAGTATTCAAAGTTACGTCCGCATAAAGGTGAACGTTTCATATTGATTCCAGGGCCTAAAAGTACGTTGACATTTTCTGCCTGGCATTCAAGACCCAGGGCAGCACCTGCATTATAAACAAGTTCCCTGTCAAATGAACATGCCATTGCAGAGGCAGTAGGAAAACATACTGCTTTTATGCTTTCCTGTGCGCCAAGGTGGTCTGCATTTTCATCTTGTTTGCGGAGCCCATGTGGGCCGTCTGAAACCATAGCAGCAGGAAGGCCAAGCCTTTCTACTGCTTTTGTGTGCCAGAAATCTGCACCAGAACAAAGTGAAGCTTTTTCTTCAAGGGTTAGTTTTTCTAAAATTTCTTCAATATTTAAAGTTCCCATATTTAAAAATTCCTTTCTTACTTTTTAAAAACACCAGGGATTACAGGGACTGCATATGTCCGTCTGCCAGGTATAAAAGTTTATAAAACGGACGTGAAAAGATTTGTTAAAAGCTTGACAGAAAAATATTTTGATGATAATATGAAAAATGCACTATTGTGGCTGACTATACAATAAATTAAATCCAGATTATTATAACATAATTTACTTTAATTGAAAAGCCTTTTTGCAAAATATATAAATATATGTTGCAAAAATAGTATAAATGCCACAAAATCCTCTAAAAATTAAGGAGTGGAACATCGTATGGAGAAGAACAGGATACATCCGGTAAAAGTAGGTAATGGTTTAAGAATGAGTTATGCCCACCAGAATGAAGTGCTTGATATGCCAGACCTCATTGAGGTGCAGACTAATTCATACCAGTGGTTCCTGGATGAAGGGTTAAAGGAAGTCTTCCGGGATATTTCCCCTATTTCTGACTTCGGTGGCCATCTTAGTCTTGAATTTGTAGATTTTGAACTTTGCAGGGACGAGATTAAGTATGATATTGACCAGTGCAAGGAAAGAGATGCAACATATGCTGCGCCTTTGAAAGTTAAAGTCAGGCTGCATAATAAGGAAACAGAAGAAATCAAAGAGCATGAAATATTTATGGGGGATCTGCCTTTGATGACTGCAACGGGCACATTTGTAATTAACGGGGCTGAACGTGTTATTGTCAGCCAGCTTGTACGTTCACCAGGCATTTATTTTGCAATAAGCCATGATAAGATAGGCAAGGAACTTTATTCTGCTACAGTAATACCTAACCGTGGTGCATGGCTTGAATATGAAACTGACTCCAACGATGTGTTTTATGTCCGTGTAGATAGAAACAGAAAAGTGCCTATTACTGTATTTTTAAGATCTCTTGGCCTTGGCACCAATGAACAGATTAAAGAAGTATTTGGTGATGAACCAAAGATTTTAGCAAGTATAGAAAAAGATACAACAGATAATTACCAGGATGGCCTTCTGGAATTATATAAGAAATTGCGTCCAGGAGAACCTTTGTCAGTTGACAGTGCAGAAAACCTTCTTAATGGCATGTTTTTTGACCCTAAAAGGTATGACCTGGCAAAAGTGGGAAGATATAAATTTAATAAAAAACTGCATTTTAAGAACCGCATTACAGGATGCAGGCTTGCAGAAGATACTGTAAACCCGGTGACTGGTGAAATTTATGAACAGGGCACTCTAATTACAGAAGAACTTGCAACAGAGATGCAAAACTGTGCAGTGCCTTATGTAATGGCGGAATCAGAAGAGAGGGTAACAAAAGTCCTTTCCAACCTTATGGTAGATTTAAAGACATACCTTCCAGATACAGAACCGTCAGAGCTTGGCATTACAGAAGCAGTTTATTACCCTCTTTTAAAGCAGATACTTGATGAAAATGATGATATAGAAGAAATAAAAGAACTTATACAGTTTAATATTCCAGAACTTGTGCCAAAGCATATTACAAAAGAGGATATATTTGCTTCAATTAATTATAATATGCATATAGAGTACGGCATTGGCAATGATGATGATATAGACCACCTGGGTAACCGCCGTATACGTGCTGTAGGGGAACTTTTACAGAACCAGTACCGTATAGGGCTTTCAAGGATGGAAAGGGTTGTGCGTGAAAGAATGTCCACACAGGATATTACTACAATTACAGCACAGTCACTTATAAATATTAAACCTGTAACGGCTGCTGTAAAGGAGTTTTTTGGAAGTTCGCAGTTGTCACAGTTTATGGACCAGAATAACCCGCTTAGTGAACTTACACATAAAAGACGTCTTTCCGCATTAGGGCCTGGCGGCCTTTCAAGGGACAGGGCAGGCTTTGAGGTAAGGGATGTACACTATACGCATTATGGGCGCATGTGTCCTGTAGAAACACCTGAAGGGCCTAATATCGGCCTTATTAACTCACTTGCATCTTATGCACGTATTAATGAATATGGATTTATAGAAGCACCATACCGCAAGCTTGATAAGACTGATCCGTCAAATCCTGTGGTAACTAATGAAGTAGTATATCTTTCAGCAGACGAAGAAGATAAATATGTAGTTGCGCAGGCAAACGAAGAACTTGATGCAGACGGGCATTTTGTAAGGAATAATGTATCAGGCCGTTTCCGTGAAGAAACTTCTGAGTTCCAGAAGTCTAAAATAGATTTAATGGATGTATCGCCTAAAATGGTATTTTCAGTTGCTACAGCTATGATACCATTTCTTGAAAATGATGATGCTAACCGTGCGCTTATGGGTTCTAATATGCAGCGCCAGGCAGTCCCGCTTCTTGTGACAGAAGCACCAGCAGTTGGTACAGGCATGGAGATGAAGGCTGCTGTTGACTCAGGGAACTGTGTAATTGCACAGGAAGATGGTATTGTTGACCGTTCTGCTTCTAATGAGATTGTAATAAAAATGCCATCAGGCGGGCGCCACAGGTATAAGCTTGACAAGTTCCAGCGCAGTAACCAGGGAACAAGCATGAACCAGAAGCCAATAGTAAGCAAAGGTGATGAAGTAAAGGCAGGACAGGTTATTGCAGACGGCCCTTCTACATGCGGTGGCGAGATTGCACTTGGCAAGAACCCGCTTATAGGGTTTATGACATGGGAAGGCTATAACTATGAAGATGCCGTGCTTCTTAGTGAAAGGCTTGTACAGGAAGATGTATACACATCAGTCCATATCACTGAATATGAGGCTGAAGCAAGGGATACAAAGCTTGGTGCAGAGGAAATAACGCGTGATGTACCTGGTGTTGGTGATGATGCTCTTAAAGACCTTGATGAAAGGGGAATTATCCGCATAGGTGCAGAAGTGCGTGCAGGTGATATCCTTGTTGGCAAAGTCACCCCAAAAGGGGAAACAGAGCTTACAGCAGAGGAAAGGCTTTTACGTGCTATTTTTGGTGAAAAGGCACGTGAAGTAAGGGATACTTCATTAAAAGTACCACATGGTGAATTTGGCATAATTGTTGATGCTAAGGTATTTACAAGGGAAAATGGTGATGAACTTCCTCCTGGTGTTAATGAAACAGTGCGTATCTATATAGCACAGAAACGTAAAATCCAGGTTGGTGACAAGATGGCAGGACGCCATGGTAATAAGGGTGTAGTTTCAAGGGTGCTTCCTGTTGAAGATATGCCTTTCCTTCCAAATGGCCGTCCTCTTGATATTGTGCTTAACCCTCTTGGTGTGCCTTCACGTATGAATATAGGCCAGGTACTTGAAATACATTTAAGCCTTGCTGCTAAAGTGCTTGGCTTTAATGTAGCTACCCCTGTGTTTGATGGTGCTAATGAGAATGATATTATGGATACCCTTGAAATTGCTAATGATTATGTAAATACACCATTAGACAAAGAAGAACTTGGGGCTGCACTTGCAAAGGCAGAGGAAGAACAAGATGAAGAAGAAATAAAGAAATTAAAGGATATAGTTCCTTTTAAAGATAAATATATGGGCATCCTTGGGCCTGATGTTATGAAATACCTTATAGAGAATAAAGAATACCGTAAGGAATGGGCAGGAGTGCCTATTAACCGTGATGGTAAAGTAGAACTCCGCGACGGGCGTACTGGTGAGTATTTTGACGGGGCTGTTACTGTAGGGTTTATGCATTACCTTAAACTCCACCATCTTGTTGATGATAAGATACATGCACGTTCCACAGGGCCTTATTCACTTGTAACACAGCAGCCTCTTGGCGGCAAGGCACAGTTTGGCGGGCAGCGTTTTGGTGAAATGGAAGTGTGGGCACTTGAAGCTTATGGTGCTGCTTATACCCTCCAGGAAATCCTTACAGTTAAGTCAGATGATGTAATCGGGCGTGTAAAGACATATGAGGCTATTATTAAAGGTGATAATATTTCTGAACCAGGAATACCTGAGTCATTTAAGGTATTATTAAAAGAATTACAGGCACTTGCACTTGATGTTACTGTCCTTGATGAAGAGGGCAGCGAGGTTAAGCTTGGTGAAGAACTGGAAGAAGACGGGGACGCAGAAATCAAGCCATTAATTGAGGGTGATGACAATTTTGCCTTTGGAGATGGTGAATCATTTGAATCTGCTGGTTTTACAGAAGGAAGTGCAGAAGAACTTGAAGATGCTTCATTTGATGCATTTGAAGAAGATGATTTAATTCCAGTTCCAGATTTTGACTAGTTAAACGGACATATGGAATTATTGTTTTTTATGTCTGTTTATGCCGCGTAAAGTGCAGCATTGGGATTAGTGCAGAAGTTTTTACAGGAATTTTCTGCATAACGGACAAAGCATATACCACAGATTTGTAATTATATAAAAATTTGCGGGCTTTGGCAAGAATGGAGGATTAGTATGACAGAAACTAATGTAAAGGAAGATAAGCATATAACTTATGATTCTATAAAAATTGGGCTTGCCTCCCCTGAGAAAATAAGGGAATGGTCACGTGGTGAGGTTAAAAAGCCTGAAACTATCAACTACAGGACATTAAAACCTGAAAAAGATGGTCTTTTCTGTGAAAAAATCTTTGGCCCAAGCAAGGACTGGGAGTGCCATTGTGGTAAATATAAAAAAATACGTTATAAAGGTGTAGTTTGTGACCGCTGTGGCGTAGAAGTTACAAAGTCGAGTGTAAGGCGTGAACGCATGGGGCATATAGAACTTGCTGCCCCTGTATCACATATATGGTATTTTAAAGGTATTCCAAGCCGTATGGGGCTTATACTTGATGTGTCACCAAGAAACCTTGAAAAAGTACTGTATTTTGCATCATATATTGTACTTGAAACACAAGATGGAACAGGGCTCCAGCAGAAACAGGTGCTTACTGAAGCAGAGTACCAGGAGGCAAGGAGCAAGTTTGGCAATTCATTCCGTGCTGGAATGGGTGCTGAATCAATAATGGAACTTTTAATGAGCATAGACCTTGAAGAAGAGTCCACAGAACTTAAATCAGAACTTAAAAATTCTTCAGGGCAGAAAAGGGCAAGGATAATAAAACGTCTTGAAGTTATAGAGGCTTTCCGTGAGTCAAAAAACAAGCCTGAATGGATGATTTTAACAGTTATACCTGTTATACCACCAGATTTAAGGCCTATGGTACAGCTTGACGGTGGGCGCTTTGCAACATCTGACATGAATGATTTATACCGCCGTATAATAAACAGGAATAACAGGTTAAAAAGGCTGCTTGAACTTGGTGCACCTGATATTATTGTCCGCAATGAAAAAAGAATGTTACAGGAAGCAGTAGATGCCCTTATTGACAATGGAAGGCGCGGAAGGCCGGTAACAGGCCCTGGCAACAGGCCGCTTAAATCCCTGTCAGATATGCTTAAAGGCAAACAGGGGCGTTTCCGCCAGAACCTTTTAGGCAAGCGTGTAGACTATTCAGGACGTTCGGTTATAGTTGTAGGCCCTGAATTAAAGATATACCAGTGCGGGCTTCCTAAAGAAATGGCTATAGAACTTTTTAAACCATTTGTTATGAAGGAACTTGTTTCTGATGGGACAGCGCATAATATTAAACAGGCTAAGAAAATGGTTGAAAAACTCCAGCCTGAAGTATGGGATGTATTAGAGGAAGTAATACGTGAACATCCTGTTATGCTTAACCGTGCACCTACACTTCACAGGCTTGGCATACAAGCGTTTGAACCTACACTTGTAGAGGGCAAGGCAATTAAACTGCATCCTCTTGTGTGTACAGCGTTCAATGCGGATTTTGATGGTGACCAGATGGCAGTCCACCTGCCATTGTCAGTTGAGGCACAGGCAGAATGCCGTTTCCTTTTGCTTTCACCAAATAACCTTTTAAAACCTTCGGATGGTGGTGTAGTTGCAGTGCCTTCACAGGATATGGTGCTAGGCATTTATTATCTTACACAGGAGCGTCCAGGGGCTAAAGGTGAAGGCAAGTCATTTAAAAATGTAAATGAAGCTATTATTGCATATGAAAATGGTGCTATAACACTCCATGCCAGGATTAAAGTGAGAAGAAAGGGCATAAATGCTAATGGCGTAGAGGAAGAGAGAATTATAGAGTCTACTCTTGGAAGGTTTCTTTTTAATGAAATACTTCCACAGGATTTAGGATTTGTAGACCGTACTGACCCTGATAATTTCTTAAAGCTTGAAGTTGATTTCCATGTTGGTAAAAAGCAGCTTAAACCAATACTTGAAAAATGTATAAATGTATATGGTGCTACTGGCACAGCCGAAACTATGGACAGCATTAAAGCGCTTGGCTATAAATATTCCACACGTGCTGCAATGACTGTATCTATTGCAGATATGACAGTGCCAGAAGCTAAAAAAACAATTCTTGCAGACGCAGAAAAAACTGTTGAAAATATATCACGTAAGTTCCGCCGTGGGCTTCTTACGGAGGAAGAGCGTTACAAGGCTGTTATTAATACATGGAAAGCTGCTGATGAGAGTATAACAACTGCATTGTTAAAAGGGCTTGATAAATATAATAATATATTTATGATGTCAGATTCTGGCGCACGTGGTTCTGATAAACAGATTAAACAGCTTGCAGGTATGCGTGGGCTTATGGCAGATACATCAGGACGTACAATAGAACTTCCAATTAAGTCAAATTTCCGTGAAGGGCTTGATGTACTGGAATACTTTATTTCTGCGCATGGTGCCAGAAAGGGCATGTCTGATACAGCACTGCGTACAGCCGATTCAGGGTACCTTACAAGACGTCTTGTTGATGTGTCACAGGAACTTATTATACGTGAAGTCGACTGCTGTGCTGGCAGGGATTTTATACCTGGCATGGAAATATCGGGTGTAGTAGATGGCAAGGAAATGATAGAATCCCTTGAAGAACGTATTACAGGACGTTTTTCATGTGAAAATATATATGATGATGCAGGAGAACTTATTGTTAAGGCAAACCATATGATTACACCAGCACGTGCAGCGCGCATTGTTGCTAAAAAAGAGATTGCAGATAATATTGATACTGCAAGGATTAAAATACGTACAATATTAACATGTAAATCACATATTGGCGTATGTGCAAAATGTTATGGGGCTAACCTTGCATCAGGTGATCCTGTGCAGGTTGGTGAAGCTGTTGGTATTATTGCAGCACAGTCTATAGGTGAGCCTGGTACACAGCTTACTATGCGTACTTTCCACAGTGGTGGTGTTGCTGGTGATGATATTACACAAGGTCTTCCGCGTGTAGAGGAACTTTTTGAAGCACGTAAACCAAAGGGGCTTGCTATAATTGCAGAATTTGGCGGTATTGTTGCCATACGTGATACTAAGAAAAAACGTGAAGTAATAGTTACAAATACTGAAAGCGGGGAACAAAAGGCATATCTTATACCTTATGGTTCACGTATTAAAGTTAAAGATGCCCAGATTATAGAAGCAGGTGATGAGCTTACTGAGGGTAGTGTGAACCCACATGATATACTTGCAATAAAGGGTGTGCGTGCAGTACAGGACTATATGATACGTGAAGTACAGCGTGTATACCGTTTACAGGGTGTGGAAATTAATGATAAGCATATTGAAGTAATAGTACGCCAGATGCTTAAAAAGATACGTATTGAAAATAATGGTGACTCATCATTCCTGCCAGGTGTAATGATAGATGCACTTGATTTTGAAGATGAAGTAGAAAGGCTTACAGCAGAAGGAAAAGAACCACCAGAAGGCAAGCAGGTAATGCTTGGTATTACAAAAGCTTCACTTGCAACTAATTCATTTTTATCTGCTGCATCATTCCAGGAAACCACTAAAGTCCTTACTGATGCTGCAATTAAAGGCAAAATAGATCCGCTTGTCGGCCTTAAGGAAAATGTTATCCTTGGAAAGCTTATACCAGCAGGTACAGGTATGAAACGTTACCGTTCTGTTAAGCTTGACTGTGACGAAGCGGCAGAAAAGTATATTGAAGAACACCACAAGGCACAGGTTGCAAGCCTTGAAGAAGAAACAGAAGAAAATAGCAAAGGCAAGGATAAAGATAAAGACAAGGATAAAGATATACTTCCTGATGATATAGAAGATGAACAGGACAACGAAGTGGCAGCAGCAGATGGTGAACGGGTTTATTCTGGTACAGATGAAGAAGATGAATTAGAGGGTCTTGATATATTGGACGAATTAGGGGTTTTTGACTGATTATCTTTAAATTTATAAGATACAGGTATATTCCATAAAAGGATGCAAGATTTCTTAACTGGAATATACTTGTATAAAGGTTAAGTCTTTATAAAGATTAGAACTTTGTAAAGACTTAATCTTATTACAAGATTTTTTAATACAAGAAAAAATTTTAAAAAAGTACTTGACATATATGTAAAGTACTGGTAATATATTATTTGTTGCCGCAAAACATATGCGGATTATATACAGGTTATATTAAAAGCCTTATATAAAAAAGATAAAAAATTTTAAAAAAGTTGTTGACAAATAAAAACAGAAGTGGTAATATAAAACACGCTGTTGGAAACAGCAACAAAGCACATTGACAACTG